>JAQCEA010000005.1 GCA_027620495.1 Pseudomonadota bacterium
GAATCTCTTCCAAAATGCTTCCAACTTTTTCAAATAGCGCCTGAACAAACTGGCCAACGCCAGCGGTTCAGTATCGGTGCCCGTCTTTGGGCAACGGAGGCGGGTTATAGGCCTGTGTTCGCAGGCTGTCTACCCCTAAAATGCGACTTTTTTATCTTTTTTCAAAAAACATCATTTTTTGTTGTTTTTTGGGTTTGGCACTTCGGCTTTAAAGGCGATACAGGTCACCAAGCTCGCGATGTTTTCTGCATTTGATGACTGTATAACAGCTTTACCTGGTAATTGGTAGATGAATCGACCAACAAAACCAATTTTTCGGCAAAACCCGTTGGTATTTTGATCTGGCATATAATATGCAACCAGGCGCGACAGACAAACGCCAGCTTTGTTGATTTCGAAAATTTGCGCTACGTCCCTGTCTTCACTGGTTAGGAAATGTGATTAATATGCTGATTCAAAATAGAATTGCTGGCGTCAATATATCAGAAAAGATTGACTTGAGGCAGCAATTACGCCATTTTCGCAAAAACTTTGGCAGCTATGCGGCGACATGAGACCTGCGTTTAGATGATGATTCTCAAAAAACGAAAATTTCGCGCATTGATCAAACCACTTGCTGGATTGACGGCAAGCGCGGTGATGATTGGTACCGCGCTGACACTCGATTCGCAAAGCGGCCATGCAGACGTACAGCCATTGGCTGTGGCCTATGCCCCGATGCAACCGGTCATTCAAACAGAACCGGCCCTGCCAAAACCCCGCCCGGACCCGGCACTTGCTTATGATCTGCAAGCCGTTGACATAACATTGCCGCGCACCAAACCAGCGTTGAAAGATATCTTGCCAACCTCTACCGCGACATTGGCTGAGACAATTAAAACGCAAACCGGGCATGATACCACCAGCGAGTCGGTCTATAAGCTACGCGCTGGCGAGGGCGTTGGTGCGATATTGATGCGGGCTGGCTATAGCGCGGCTGACACAGCTGCCGCGATCGAGGCGGCCACCAACAAAGCCAGCTTGCGCCGCCTGCAGATTGGCATGGAATTTACCATCGCCGAACATGGCTTTCGGTTTTCGGTAAAGCCGGGCATGGATATCTATATTTTGCGACACCCAGACAGTGGCTGGATCGCGATAAACGCCATCCGCCCGGTTGAAACCTATATTGCCTTTATTCAGGGCAGCATCGACGATTCGATCTATCGGGCAGCCTTGGACGCCGGGGTAAATGAAGCCGCCTTTAATGAATATGTGCGGGTCATGGGCTTTTCTGTTGATTTCCAGCGCGAAGTCAGGCGCGGCGACAAATTTGAAATGATGTATGCCATGGATCGTGATTCGCTGTCCGGCGATGTCGTTGGCATCGATTTTCAATATGCCGGCCTTTCATTATCCGGCGATCAGCTTGGTTTTTTCCGCTATGACGGTGCTGACAGCGCCATTGGCTGGTATGATGAAAATGGCAATTCAGCCGCCCGTACGCTGATCAGAACCCCCATTACCGGGGCCAGATTATCGTCCAGCTTTGGCACACGCAGACACCCGGTCAATGGGTTTAACGCGATGCATAAAGGTGTCGATTTTGCCGCGCCTAAAGGCACCCCAATCATTGCCGCCGGTTCTGGCGTGGTGCGTGAGGCCGGATGGAAGGGCAGCTATGGACGGTATATCCGGATTAAACATAACGCCACTTATGACACAGCCTATGCGCATATGACCCGCATTGCCCCGCATATCACAGCCGGTAGCCGGGTCAAGCAAGGCGAGATCATCGGATATGTGGGATCAACCGGCCGGTCTACCGGTGCCCATTTACATTATGAAATTCTTGTTAATAACCGCCAGGTCAACCCAATGACCGTTCGCCTGCCAACCGGCAAAAAAATTGACCCGGTGCATCTAGATGATTTTAAAAAGCAGGTGCAAATGGTCGAAGCCGAAGTTCTGGCACGCGGTACGCAACGTTTTGCCGCCGCCGAACCAGCCCCTGCCACGCCCTAGCCCTGTGCAGATCGAATCGCTTTGGCAATATCCGATCAAAGGTGTTGGTGGCAATGCAATACGCCGCACCACCCTATCGGTGGGCCAAAGCCTGCTGGGTGACCGCCGCTATGCGCTGTCGGCTGGCAGCCTGAAAGCGGCGCAAGCTGATGACGGTGTGTGGCTACAAAAAGCCCATTTTCTGCAATTGATGCAAACCGAATCGCTTGCCGCGCTCAGTTGCCAGCTGGATGGCGATATGGTGACTATTCACGGTGCGGATACCGATGGGTTCGAGGGTAACCTCGCCATCCCAGATGACCGCGCTAGATGCCAACATTTTATCGCTAATTTTTTGCGGCTGTCTGACCCATCAATGCTGCGCATCCATCAAATCGACAAAGGCGCCTTTACCGACCAGCCAGAGCCGCTGATCAGCATCGGGGGCAGCGCCTCGCTGGCGGCTTTTGCTACGGCAACACACACCAAAATCGATGCCCGCCGATTTCGGTTGAATGTCATAGTGGCGACCACCGCCGCTTTTACCGAAAATCAGTGGCGCGGTGCCAAGCTGCAAATGGGGGCGGCCGTTATCGAAATTATTGATGATGTTGAACGCTGTGCGGCGATCAATGTCGACCCGGCAAGCGCCATCAGACAGCCAGATCATTTGGCCACCATGCGGCACGCTTTCGGCCATAGTTATCTTGGTGTATTTGGCCGGGTGATCACACCCGGCACCGTGCAATGTGGTGATAAAGTCAGCCGCATCACCGACTAATGATTACCGGCCAATGATTACCGACCAATGATCACGGGTGAATAGTTAGTGGCACATCATGACGGCCATTTGACCCATCACTGGTTAACCAGCCACTGGCTCATGAGCTGGCATCGCCCCACCAACGCCGCTATGAGGCCACCGCTTTATCCTGAACAGCCTCGGCAAGCTGTGCCGGGGATAGAGGTTCAACAGCTGGCTTTGCTGCCGCATCTGCATCATCGCTGGCAGCGGCCGATTTACCATTCTGGCGGCCACGACGCCGCGCTGGCTTAACATCAGCGGTATCAGCGGTGTCATGCACCGCCGCCGGTGTTGCATCCACATCATTGCCGTCTGACTGGATATCGCCAGATAAAACCTCGCCTGCACCAGCCTCGCCATTTTCAGCTTCACCCGCCGCCGCTTCGGCTGAAAAAGCTGCTGCCGCTTGGTCTTGTTGACGTTTGGTTTCAGCCACGCCAACAGCGGCCTGATGAAGCCGGAAATAATGGTCGGCAAATTGCGTATAGGCTTCGGCAGAGATACGTTCACCAGCAGACGCCGCATCATGCGCAAGGGCCATATATTTTTCATGCAATTGCTGGGCGTTGCCGCGCAATTTCACATCTGGCCCATTCGATTCATATGACGTGTTTCGGTTTGGCACATGATTATGGTGATTATTGCCATTACCACGACGACCGCGACCGCGACCGCGTTTAGCGTTTTGAGGCTGTCTCATAAGGTTTGATACCACTTGGTTGATTACACTTTTTCATCACAAATGAATATGTCGTTTTGCGCATTTGCCTTGCGCGATTTAGGTGGCGTTGCACCGTGTCTCACGTTCGTCTATCTCTTGGAAAAATGCATCGGCGATTTCAGTGATCAATCACAGTCGCCGGAAAACATCCTAACTTTCCCACCTGTTTGGGACAATTTCAAGTAAAATATACACCGAATTCATATTTCTTTTTGCAAATGTAAACAGCGTTCATGACCAGACAAATCGGCAAAAGACCCAGCCACACATAACTTGTTAGCCACCCCAAGCCTACCCACCGCTTTTCCTTGGCCAGCGCCAATTTCCACAAAGGCCGCCCCGGCATCTGCAAGCAATGTCGCGATCTGCGGGCATAAGATACGCCAGCAATCCAGCCCATCCGGGCCGCCATCCAATGCGGCTAATGGGTCGAAATGTCGCACATCCGCATCAAGCCTTTCAATATCGGCTGTGGGGATATAGGGCGGGTTTGACAAAATCAAATCAAACTGGCCATGCGCTGTTAGATCCGCCGCAAAATCAGCTTGGCAAAACCGCGCACGCCCGCCAAGCCCATGCCGGTCGGCATTAGCGGTTGCCACGGAGACAGCTTCAGTGCTGATATCAATGCCAATACCTGTTGCTTGCGGCAATTCTGCAAGGCACGCCAGCAACAAACAGCCACTACCCGTGCCAAGATCAAGAATCCGCGCCGCTGGTCGGTGATTACGCGCCCACCCAATCGCCGCCGCAATGACCGTTTCTGAATCTGGCCGGGGGTCAAGTGTCGCTGGCGATACATCAAACCGCATTGACCAAAATTCGCGCCACCCCCGCATACGGCTGATCGGTTCGCCTGTTTGGCGCCGCTGCCGCAAGGCCTCTAGCTGGTGCTGGTGGTCCGGGGTCCAGCGGGGAATGGTTTCATGTGGCAGAACCGGGTCGTCACGCCCAAGCACCAGCCCCAAAATACAGCGCGCATCACTTGTCGCATTGGCCATGCCAGCTTGTTGCAAGACCGCCAAAAGCGGCTGCAAAATATGGCGCGCCTCGATATCTGTATATGTATTGGCTGGATCAAGATACATGGTCTATGACCGCCCATTTAGCTTGTTAACTATGGCGCTATCAGATTCCCTCAGCCAATCTTTGTGCTTGGTCTTCTGAAACCAGCGCGTCAATCACCTCATCAAGGGCCTCACCCGTCATCACCCGGTCAAGCTTATATAAGGTCAGATTAATCCGGTGATCGGTCACCCGGCCTTGTGGAAAATTATACGTGCGGATTCGTTCTGATCGGTCGCCAGATCCAACCTGTCCTTTTCGCGCCGCGGCCCGTTCAGATTCCACCCGCGCACGTTCGGCATCATAAAGCCGCGCCCGTAAAATTTTCATGGCTTTGGCACGGTTCTTATGTTGCGATTTTTCATCTTGCTGGCTGACAACAATGCCTGTTGGAATGTGGGTAATCCGAACCGCTGAATCGGTTGTATTGACCGATTGCCCACCCGGGCCAGAGGATCGAAACACGTCAATCCGCAAATCATTTTCATCAACATCAATATCAACTTCTTCGGCTTCGGGAAGCACCGCAACCGTCGCGGCAGATGTATGAATTCGTCCGCCAGCTTCGGTTTCCGGGACGCGTTGCACCCGGTGTACCCCCGATTCAAATTTAAGACGCGCAAACACATCGGTGCCGGAAATGGTGGCGGTGGCTTCCTTGTAGCCGCCAATGCCTGTTTCCGACACTTCCATCACTTCAAAACGCCATCCATTTTTGGCGGCAAATCGCTGATACATGCCAAATAAATTGGCGCCAAACAGCGCCGCCTCATCACCGCCTGTCCCGGCGCGCACCTCAAGAATTGCGTTTCGTGAATCATCTTTGTCTTTTGGCAGTAACAACAGTTGAAGCCGCTGCTTTTCATCGGGAATCCTGTCTTTGAGAAGGGTGACTTCGGCTTCTGCCATTGCCTGCATTTCTTCGTCACCAGCGGCTTCGGCAACCATTATGATCGCGTCTTTCAATTCACTTTCCAAAGCGCGCACCAATTCGATCTGTTCGCAAACAGGCCGTAATTCGGATAATTCACGTGAAAAATCCGCCAGTGCCTTGCTAGATAATTCGGCAGATCGAGACAGTTGGGTTTCAACTTCCTGCCGACGTTCTAAAACTTTGTCCATTGATGAGTCGATGCTCATGCCGGGATTCCTTATTGGTTAAACGATTTGGAAAAAGACGGGATACACTGCCGGGCCAGCTATGGGGCCAGCAACGCCGCGGCAACCGCATCCGCAAGATCGGCCATCGCAATTTCAGCCTGTGTACCGGTGGTAAGATCGCGCAACTGGACCGTGTTTTTGGCCAATTCATCACCGCCAAGAATAATCGCCAGCCTGATATTGGAACGGGCGGCTTTTTTCAGCTTTTTGCCAATCGCGCCTGCTGTTGGAAACTCAATATCAACCCCAGTATCACGCAATGTTTCGGCCAATTGAAAGGCGGCTAGGTCGGTTTCTGGATCGGTTGACAACATCGCCACCTTTGGCACTACCACGGCGGCATCACCAGCCAGCATGGCAAGACGTTCAATCCCAGCGGCCCAGCCAACACCCGCCACCGCTGGCCCGCCAAGCATTTCTGACAAGCCATCATAACGGCCACCACCAAGAACCGTGCCTTGCGTGCCAAGCGCGTCAGTCACAAATTCAAATGCGGTATGGCAATAATAATCAAGGCCGCGTACCAATAACGGGTCAAACACCCATGTCACCCCAGCGGCATCAAGCGCCGTGGTGAGTGTTTGAAAATGGGCTTTTGAAACTGCGTTCAAATAATCTTGAAGTTTCGGTGCGGTTTGCAGGATATCGCGATCACCGGTATCTTTTGAATCAAGTATACGCAGCGGATTCACCACTAAACGCCGCTTGCTATCATCTGACAACGCACTTTCATGCGTTTGTAAAAACGAAACCAGCGCCGCGCGATATGCCGCCCGGCTTTCGGCATCGCCAAGCGAGTTTAAATGCAACACACAATGCGGCAAAACACCAAGCTGGGCCAAAAATCGGGCGCCAGCACTAATCACTTCGGCATCTGCCAAGGCATCATTCGGGCCAAGATATTCAATACCAACTTGATGAAATTGGCGCATCCGTCCCTTTTGGGGGCGTTCATACCGAAACATCGGCCCGGCATAGAAATATTTAAGCGGCAAGCTTTGCGTCAGCCCACCTGAAATCATCGCGCGCACCACACCAGCGGTATTTTCCGGGCGCAAGGTCAGCTGTTCACCGCCACGATCGGCAAAACTGTAATTTTCTTTTGTGACAATATCGCTGCTCTCACCAAGCGGGCGACTGAACACTTCAGAAAATTCGAAAATGGGTGTGGCCATTTCCTGAAAGCCATAGCGCGCCGTTGCTTGGCGCGCCGTATCAATCACCAGCCGGTGTTGCGCCATCACATCAGGAAGAAGATCAGCAGTGCCTCGAACAGGCTGCAGTTTAGACATAATTTACAACGCCTTTTCACTGATATCTGCAGCGGCCTCTGCCGCCTTTATTTCCGCCACACGCCTCTCCACCAAATCGACAACATGTTCAACAATGGCACCATTTTGTAACCGATGATCAGCCATGCCTGAAAGATAGATCTGGTGCGTGCCTTTGCCACCGCCGGTCAAACCAATATCCGTCTCGCGCGCCTCGCCCGGGCCATTTACCACACAGCCGATAATCGACACGGTAATGGGTACATCAATATGTTCGAGACGGTCTTCTATAATCTGCACCGTTTTAATCACGTCAAACTGCTGGCGCGCGCAAGATGGACAGGAAATCACCGTCACGCCGCGGCGGCGCAGGCCAAGCGATTTCAACATTTCATACCCGGCTTTCACCTCTTCAACCGGGTCGGCAGACAGCGACACGCGGATCGTATCACCAATGCCTGCCCACAAAAGATTGCCAAGACCTATCGCTGATTTAATCGTACCTGATCGCAACCCGCCAGCCTCGGTAATGCCGATATGCAACGGGCAATCAATGACATCAGCAAGCTGTTGATAGGCGGCGACCGCCAAAAATATATCAGACGCCTTTACCGAAATTTTAAATTCATGAAAATCATTATCTTGTAGCAAACGTGCATGTTCGAGCGCCGATTCAACAAGTGCTTCCGGGCAGGGTTCAGCATATTTTTCAAGCAGATGCTTTTCCAGCGAACCCGCATTGACACCAATACGCATTGAACAGCCATGATCACGGGCAGCCTGTACAACGTCCCGAACGCGAGACGCATTGCCAATATTGCCGGGGTTAATCCGCAAACAAGCCGCCCCCGCTTCGGCGGCCTCAATGGCCCGGCGGTAATGAAAATGTATATCGGCAACAATTGGCACGGGGCTTTGGGCACAAATGGCTTTCAATGCTTTGGTGCTATCCTCATCAGGACACGACACCCGCACGATATCAGCCCCGGCAGCCGCGGCCGCATTGATCTGTGCCATTGTGGCATCAACATCACTGGTCAGGCTATTGGTCATGGTCTGTACAGAAATAGGCGCGTCGCCACCAACTGGCACCGTGCCAACCATAATCTGGCGACAACGGCGTCGTTCAATCGTTCGATAAGACCGATAGGCGTTTGACAAAATATTACCCCAATTGCGCGCCAGATGGCGCCTTGCTCATCACGGCGCCGCCATCGGCATCAGGTGACTGGCGCGCAGTGTCGTTACCCAACCGCCTGATATACCCTGTTCGCGGCAAGAGCGCCAGCAACTATGGCAATTTTCTAGTGCAAAAACCAGACAATGAATAGCCCGCACCGGCATGGTTACCCGCGCGGCAAATAGCTGCAGGATCATAAGACAAGATTGGATACGGGTGATCGTGCTAGAAGCGTTCGCGTAACCGGTTTTTCGCCAGCGGCAAATCCCGCACAATTTCACCAATCGTACCAATGGTGATGATGTCATTACCAGCGGTAACAAGCTCAATCCCGCCTGCATTACCGGTGCTGAGATAGAGCGCACTGCCATCATCTACAACATAGGTTTCGCCCGCTTTCATTAATTTTTTAAGAACGGCGGTACCGTCACCCCGGACAATTTCTACCCAGCTGGAAGCGGTAGCACGAATGGTTACTTCTTGATCCGGGTCCCGCGATGTCGCCACGGCGGCGGTTCGGCCCGGCACTAATTGCTGGACCGGATCAGACGTCACCGCCGCATCATCTGCATTTTCAAGGCGCGCCAACTTGGTAACGGGTTGGATCGCCGCATCACCATCTGTCACAGATGACGGAGACGAAACCGCAGCGGCAATATCAGGCGTCACGGCCTCTGCAACCGCACCATTGGCCGCCGGTTCGTTAATATCAGGCACCGCTGAGGCAAGGATGGTTGTGCCAACAGCATTATCGGCGGCATTATCGGCGCCACTACCAGCACCGGCGCTGTCATCAGCCCCCGCTGTCATCACCGGTGATATTTTTTCTGCTGCATCATCTTTGGCAATGATGACGGGCGCTTCTTGGTCACCCGGCACCGTGCCAGATGTTATTTGAGAGGCGGTTTCCATGCGCTGCCCGATGGCATTTTTTTCCATCAGACCCGGTTGTTTGGCATCGATTTCAACAACCGCTAATTCACTTTCGGCAGTGGCGTCCGGTGTTGTGGGGCCACTGATCCAATACCATCCGCCATAGCCAATCAGCGCCAGCACGACAAATAGTGACGCCACCGCCGGTGCAGACCGTTGCGGCGGGCCCGCTGTTACTGGCAGTTTGTAATTTATTGTGGATGAGGCATCGCCCTTAATGGTATAGAACCGACCAGCAAGATCTGCACCGTCTAGCCCTAAAAATTTGCCATAGCTACGCAAAAAACCAGACACATATGTCGGGGCGGGCAATTGATCAAAATCGCCCGATTCAAGCCATCTTAAATAGTCAGCCGAAATACGAAGCTCACGTGCCACATCAGCCGTTCGCAACCCGCGCTCTTTCCGTGCCGCTTGCAACTGCTTGCCAATTCGTTTGAAGCTATCGTTCATGGTCTGGCCTTCACCAACACTCGGCAGAATTTTTTGTGTCAAATGCGTCTTCCCCCGATGCTGACCCAAACAAATTCAAAACAATTTTTAGGATTACGCAAAAGGTGTAACTTTTTAGGTCATTTTGTCAAGTCATTCAGTGATTTGACGAACAATCGCCTAATCATATCGCCTCGTATGCGTCAGATCTTTTTCGCATAGATTCCTTGCTGTGCGATCAGATCAGCCGTCATCAAGTCCAAATGCCGTATGCAAACTTCGTACCGCAAGCTCGGTATATTCTGCATCAATTAACACTGATATTTTAATTTCAGAGGTTGAAATCACCTGAATATTCACCCCCTTTGCCGCCAGAGTTTCAAACATGGTCTTGGCCACGCCGGGTTGCGACCGCATGGCGGTACCAACGACTGAAATTTTCGAAACATTAGGATCAGCGGCAATTGTTTCAAATTCCAAAGAATCTTGGCTTTTCTTAATGATATCAACTGCTTTTTCTATATCAAGACGTCCAACCGAAAAACTAATATCGGTGGTTTTTGTTGTGCTTGACGCTGATTGCACAATCATATCGACATTGACATGGTGATCGGCCAGCTGACCAAACACAGCGGCAGCAACACCGGGGCGGTCGGGCAAACCAACTATGGTGATTTTGGCCTCGTCCGGGCTGTAAGCTATGCCGCTGATTGTTTCCTGTTCCATGATTGAATCCTCATTCACAACGAAAGTGCCAGGCGCGTCAGTAAAACTTGATCTTACCTGAAGGTTAACATTATGCCGCATCGCCATCGCCACCGAGCGTGTTTGCAGAACTTTTGCCCCTGATGATGCCATTTCCAGCATTTCTTCAAAGGTGATTCGGTCAAGCTTGCGCGCCTTTGGCGCTATGCGGGGGTCGGTTGTATAGACACCATCGACATCTGTATAAATATCACATCGATCAGCATTCAACGCCGCCGCCATTGCCACCGCCGAGGTATCAGACCCACCGCGTCCAAGCGTGGTGATACGGTTGTCCGGTCCAATGCCCTGAAAGCCAGCAATTACCGCCACCTGTCCTTGGCTAAGACGCTGATCTATCACTGCCGCATCAATATGATCGATACGGGCGGCACCATGCACATCATCGGTATGGATTGGCACTTGCCATCCAAGCCATGAGCGCGCGTCAACCCCAAGATTTTGCAGGGCAATGGCCAGCAGGCCAACTGTCACCTGTTCACCGGTGGCGACAATCGCGTCATATTCTCGGGCATCATGCACCGCGCCAACAGTTGTCGCCCATTCAACCAGCTGATTGGTTGTACCCGACATTGCAGACACCACCACCGCCACTTCATGGCCGGCATCAACCTCTGCTTTCACGCGCTGGGCGACATTGCGTATACGATCAAGGTCGGCAACTGAGGTGCCACCAAATTTTTGAACAATTCGTGCCATTTGCTGTATGTTACATCCACTAGGTAAATTCCACGCACGTAATAGCGATAACAATGCGCCGGGGCAAGTTCAATGGTGACGACAGCAGATCAAAGAGAAATTGATAATTTTGCCGCCCTGTCTGATCAATGGTGGGACATGCGCGGGCCCATGGCACCGCTGCATGCTTTCACGCCGATTAGAATCGATTATATTTTGGCCAATATTGAAAGGTTTTGGCCGAAAAAAGCCCGCCCGGTTGCCCCGGCATCACGCCCGCTAACTGGTTTGCGCATTCTTGATATTGGATGCGGCGGCGGTCTGCTTGCTGAACCAATGGCCCGGCTTGGCGCGAGCGTGACCGGCATTGATGTCACCGAGGCGGCAATCATCGCCGCCACCGCGCATGCCAAACAGGCCGATCTGGATATTGATTACCGTTGTTGCACTGCCGAAGACCTGGCTAGCACTGGCGTAACTTTTGACGTTATTTATGCATCGGAAGTGATTGAACATGTTGCTGACCGTGGCTTGTTTATCAAGGCGATTGCCAACATGCTGGATCCAAAGGGGGCGGTCATTGTGACCACAATCAACCGCAGCCTGCCAGCTTTGTTACTGGCAAAATTTGCGCTAGAATATGTGGTCCGGCTGGTACCAGCTGGCACCCATGACCCCCGAAAATTTGTACGGCCAAATGAATTGCGCCGGGAATTTGCCGCGGTGGGGATCATGCTTGATGATATGACCGGTCTGGCACCTAGACCGGGCGGCGGGTTTAGACAAACCGGCAGTCTGGCAATTAATTACGCGGCAAGCGGCGGATTTATCTGACCGTGGCTGACCGCGCGCCACCGATGGGCTTGGTCAATGGTCGGACGGCACCCATGGCATATCAAATATTTCAATGCCCTCATCTTTGAGCGATTCACGCTCTTCTTTTGTGGCCTGTCCATAAATGCCCTCGGCTTCCGCTTCGCCATAGTGGATTTTGCGCGCCTCTTCAGCAAAATTATCGCCAACATCACGGCAGTCTTTGATGATCTTTTGCCGCAATTGTCGTAGCTCGGCAAGCGCCGCACCAAAGGCTTGAACCTGTTCAGCCTGCATCACCGGGGCCCGGCCGGGCGCCGCGGCATGACCAGCCATGGTCGGACGCAACGGGGCAGACGCTGGCGGGGCAGACGCTGACGGGGCCGGAACAGATGCGGCAGGTTCAGTGGCTGGCAGTTGTTCAGCCGCTGACGGGCCAGTTGATTTGCGCCGCTTTGGGCTGGCGAGATTTGGCGTCATTAACGCCCGTTTCACCTGATCACTGTCGCATAAGGGACAGCGAAGCAATCCATTTGCAGCTTGCTCATCATAGGCGGCACTGCCCTGAAACCAGCCTTCAAATTCATGATTTTGATCACAAATTAATTGATATTTGATCATCGCTGTAACCCGATCAACAAATTATGCTGTAATCGCACCGTGGCAATGTTTGTATTTTTTGCCTGACCCACATGGGCATGGCGCATTGCGCGTGACTTTTTGCGGCGGCGGCGGCGTTGCCGGGCTGTCAGATTTGGCCTGACCATCATCGGCGGACTCACTGCGCAATTCAACATGCGACAGCACCATGGTGGTGGTTTCACGCATGTTGGCCAGCATCGATTCAAACATCATAAATGCTTCGCGCTTATATTCATTTAACGGATCTTTTTGCGCATAAGCCCGTAATGAAATACCCTGACGCAATTGATCAAGGCTGAGCAGATGTTCTTTCCATTGCTGGTCGAGAACCTGTAACAACAGTGATTTTTCCGCCATCCGCATAATATCAGGGCCAAGCCGTACAGCCTTTTCAGCCATGCGCCGGTCAGACGCGGCGATCAGCCGTTCTTCAATTTCTGTTTCGGCAATGCCATCTTCAGCAAACCAATCTGCAATTGGCGCATCAACGCCTAAAACACGCTGGGCATCATTGCGCAATTGTTCGGCAAGCCACTGGTCGTGATAGCTATTTTCTGGAATGGCCCGTTCAACAATAAGCGCCGCCGCCTCGTGCCGCATATCGACAACGGTGTCATGCACATTTTCAGACCGCATAATATCTTTGCGCTGATCAAAAATAACCCGCCGCTGGTCATTCATCACATCGTCATATTTCAACAGCTGTTTGCGAATTTCAAAATTACGGGCTTCGACTTTTGTCTGGGCTTTTTCAACAGCTTTATTGATCCATGGATGGATAATGGCTTCGCCTTTTTCAAGCCCCAGCTTGACAAGCATGCCGTCTAGTTTTTCTGATCCAAAAATACGCATCAGATCATCTTCAAGCGATAAAAAGAATTTTGATGCCCCCGGATCGCCTTGACGCCCAGTCCGGCCACGCAACTGATTGTCGATACGCCGCGATTCATGACGTTCTGTGCCAATCACATAGAGGCCGCCAGCATCAAGGGCCACCTTTTTTGCGGCGGCAATTTCGCTGGAAATTTTATCACGCGCCGCATCGCTAAGCGGCTTTTTTTCTGCGGCCTGTTCAAGACGCATGTCAAGATTGCCACCAAGCTGAATATCAGTGCCGCGACCCGCCATATTTGTCGCAATTGTCACCGCGCCCGGCACGCCAGCCTCGGCAATGATCATCGCTTCTTCATGGTGAACCCGGGCATTCAACACTTTGTGAGCAATTTTACGTTTGGTCAGCTGTGCTGATAGTTTTTCAGATTTTTCGATGCTGACGGTGCCAACCAAAATGGGCTGTTGGCGTTTTTGGCAATCCTCGACCAGCGCAATCACCGCATCATCACGTTCGGCGCTGGTGCGATAGACCTCGTCATCATGGTCCTGTCGTGCCACATCGCGGTTGGTCGGG
This sequence comes from Pseudomonadota bacterium, assembly GCA_027620495.1. Taxonomy (GTDB): domain Bacteria; phylum Pseudomonadota; class Alphaproteobacteria; order Puniceispirillales; family Puniceispirillaceae; genus UBA3439. The sequence goes on from JAQCEA010000005.1 coordinate 13,858, forward strand.
ATCGCCATCACCTCAAGACCATAGATTTCGGAAAATTCACCAGCCTCGGTCATCGCCGTACCAGTCATACCGGCCAGCTTGTCATACATACGGAAATAATTTTGGAAAGTTACCGACGCCAGCGTCTGGTTTTCTGCCTGAATTTCAACTTTTTCCTTGGCTTCGATGGCCTGATGCAGGCCATCTGAAAACCGCCGCCCCGGCATGGCCCGGCCAGTAAATTCATCAATAATCAATACCTGGCCATCTTTGACCATGTAATTGGTGTCACGCTTGAACAAATGATGCGCTTTGAGCGATTGATTGATATGATGCAAAAGACCAACATTATCAATATCATACAATGTACCACTATCGATTGCACCAGCAGTGCGCAACAGATCTTCGGCATGTTCAATGCCCGCTTCGGTCAGCGTGACGCTATTGGCTTTTTCATCCAGATCAAAATCATCTGCGGTTAATTGCGGGATTACCGCATCTGCCACCAGATACAATGCCGAATTGCTTTCTGCTGGGCCGGAAATGATCAATGGTGTGCGGGCTTCGTCAATCAGGATCGAATCAACCTCATCGACAATGGCAAAGTGAAAATCGCGCTGTACCATATCTTCAAGACGGAATTTCAAATTGTCGCGCAGATAGTCAAAGCCAAATTCATTGTTGGTGCCATAGGTCACATCACAGCCATAGGCCGCCCGGCGGGCGTCATCATCCAGCCCGGCGGTGATGCAGCCAACGCTGAGGCCTAAAAATTCATAGACCCGGCCCATCCATCCGGCGTCACGCTGGGCCAGATAATCATTCACCGTCACCACATGAACGCCGCGCTGGTCAAGGGCATTTAAGAACACAGCCAGCGTTGCCACCAACGTTTTGCCTTCGCCGGTTTTCATTTCAGCAATCTGCCCGTTATGAAGCGCGATGCCGCCCATCAACTGGACATCAAAATGGCGCTGGCCAAGTGTCCGTTTCGCCGCTTCGCGGACCAGAGCAAACGCTTCGGCAAGCAAATCATCTTTGGTTTCGCCATTTGCCAGACGGTCGCGCAACTGTCCGGTTATGGCGCGCAGGGCCGCATCATCCTTACCGCTTAGCCCATCTTCAAGGCCATTGATTTTCGAGATCAGCGGCTGCAGGTTCTTTACAGCCCGATCATTGGAGCTGCCAAACAGACTTTTTGCTAACGACCCAAACATGAAAGCTCCCCGGACTGGCGGCATAAAGACGTGCGATATATAGGCTGGCGGTCATGCGGCCTGTCACCTGCACATTGCGCCTGATTGGACATAGGTATAGATGCCAATTTTGTCAATTGATTGGCGTGGTTTTCATAAGATTATCCAGTTTCCAATGAAAAGCCACAAAGATCATCTGGCAAAGGCCGGATTAAACTGGATAAGACAGCTAGCTTCAGGTTATATATCACCGCTGGACAGACACCGCTAATCAATAGGCCCCGTCTGCATATCACAATAAGGTGGCAGTGTTGCCGCCAGAAAACCAATTTACGCCAATGATAAAGAGGGCAGAGGACACCGTAATGATCGCCAGTTTCTATTGTTTTGAGTCATCTTTGAAACCTCCTTTCGGACGCATTATGCGGCGTGTTGGATGCGGTGTGCTGGCGGCGGTTTGTTTGGCCAGTACGCTCGCACAGGCAAATGACCAGATATCAGTTGGCACGGTGAATGGCAAAGATATATGGCTGGATGATGTTTTGCGCGCGGCCGAACGTCTGCCTGAAGAATTTCAGCAGACACCGCTGGAAAATTATTATTCACAGCTTGTTGCCGATATCATTGATGCGCAGCTCGCCGCCACCGCCGCACGCAATGATGCCTATGACAAAAAGCCAGAGATTGTCGCCGCGATGCAATTGGCGGCAAATCGGGTGCTGGCGGAAAGCTGGCTTGCCGAAAAAGTGCGCGGCGAAATCACCGAAACAGCGATTCAAAATGCCTATGATAAATTTATTGCCGATACAGCATCGCGCGAGCAGGTGACCGCGTCACATATTTTGGTCGAGACCGAGGATGAAGCCAAGGCCGTCATTGCGGCGTTGCAAGATGGTGGTGATTTTGCTGCATTGGCAAAAGAAAAATCAACCGGCCCTAGCGGGCCAAATGGCGGGGTGCTTGGCACATTTGGGCGTGGGCAGATGGTGCCAGCGTTTGAAACAGCCGCTTTTACCCTTGCTGTTGGCAGTTTTTCAGACACCCCGGTACAAACACAATTTGGCTGGCATGTTATTAAAGTAGACGGCAAAGACATCGCACCGGCCCCAGATTTTGAAGCCATGCGGGCGCAATTGGCAAATAATCTGTCAACGCAGACACTTGGCCGTTTGCTAGAGGAACTGCGCGCCAGTCAGGATATCCAATTGCGAAGCTTTGCCGATGTGCGCAAAGATGCGATGGACGCCACGCAATAAGCAGCTTTGCCAAAAGGTTTGCCAAGAGGTTTACTATGACAATACGGTCTCCACTTGCACCAGACAAATTTCCAAATTTACCGGCCATTGATGGCCTTGGCCTTGCGGTGGCGGCAAGCGGGCTGAAATACAAAAACCGGGATGATTTGTTGCTGATGACGCTATGCGAAACAGCGACTGTGGCGGGCGTATTTACCCGGTCTGACACCGTCGCCGCACCGGTGATCTGGAGCCGTGATGTGGTGGCCTCTGGCCGGGCTAGGGCGATTTTGACCAATGCTGGTAACGCCAATGCGTTTACTGGCGAACGCGGCCGGGATACAGTCCATCAAACAAGTACGGCGCTGGCTGGCGCGCTTGGCTTTAGCGCTGATCAAATTTTGCTGGCATCAACCGGGGTCATTGGTGAACCGCTTGAATCTACGAAGCTATCTGCTTATTTCCCCCAGCTTGTTGCCAATCAAGGTGCCAGTTGGGAACAGGCCGCCGGGGCCATTTTGACAACTGATACATTTGCAAAAGGCGCGCATGTGAGCTGCGACATTGACGGCGTGGCTGTCAATATTTGCGGCATCGCCAAAGGGTCTGGCATGATCGCGCCAAATATGGCGACCATGCTTGGCTATATCGCCACCGATGCGGCATTGCCAACCGATATATTACAGGCGTTGCTGACCACCGCCACCGATCACAGTTTTAATGCGATCACCGTTGATAGCGACACATCAACAAATGATACGGTATTTTTGATCGCAACCGGTCGTGCCAAAACCGCAATGATTACCAGCGCTGACGATCCAAAGCTTGCTGGATTTCGTGACGCGTTGACGAAATTGATGGTGGATTTGGCAACCCAAATTGTGCGCGATGGCGAAGGGGCCAGCAAATTCATCACCATCGGTGTTAGCGGTGCCGAATCAGATCATCAGGCCCGGCATATTGGTCTGGCTATTGCCAACTCACCACTTGTTAAAACCGCCATTGCCGGTGAAGACGCAAATTGGGGACGGATCGTTATGGCCGTTGGCAAATCTGGCTTTGGCATCGACCAACAGGCGATTGGCATAAAAATTGGCGGGTTTCCAGTTGCCGCGAATGGCATGCGCGTTACCGATTATGATGAAACCCCAATTGCCGCGCATATGCAAACCGCATCCATTGATATTGCCGTGTCGGTTGGGGCCGGGGCGGGGGTGGCAACTGTCTATAGCTGTGATTTGACGCATGGCTATATTTCAATCAATGCCGACTACCGTAGCTGACCCTCATGGCAGAGGCGGCACCAACCAACCTTGCGGATACAAACATGCTGTTGGTCAGCGCCGTTGCGCTTATTGACCGTGATGGCCGGGTGCTGCTAGCCCAACGTCCAGAAGGCAAACCAATGGCCGGATTATGGGAATTTCCCGGCGGCAAGATCGAACCCGGGGAAACACCCGAAACAGCCCTGATCAGAGAGCTTGACGAAGAATTAGGCATTAATACCGCCGCATCCTGTCTGGCCCCGCTTAGCTTTGCCAGCCACAGCTATGGCGCAAGCGACAACCGGGCGGCATTTCATCTGTTGATGATGCTCTATGTCTGCCGGCGCTGGCAAGGTAGACCTAAACCCATTGAAGGCGGCGCGCTGAAATGGGTGCGGCCGCAACAATTGCGCGACTATCCCATGCCAGATGCCGATATCCCACTGATTGCCGCATTACAGGATTTATTGTGATCTAAGCCCCGGCTTCAGGGTCTTGTTCATCAGTTTCAAGAATCGTTGCCAACCGATGCGCCGCGGTGCCCGGGCGAAGCGGCTTTTGCTGGCTTTCATGCGGTGCCCAACCGGTCACGGTCACAATCTCAAAACTGGCCGGAATTTGACCATCCGCCCGACCAAACCGTTGCTGGTAAATCTCTGCGGCCCGCATAAATATCTGACGCCTTGTGGGTGTTTTTAGACGCGCCAACAGCGCGTTTTGTTCCCCCATACCGCGTAAATCTGCCATCAATTTAAAAATATGCGGGTAATGCACCGTTAGCCGGTCACTGTCAGCCACAGGCAGAGCCAGCCCAGCCCGGCTCATCAACCCACCAATATCTCGGATATCGGCCATTGGCGCACAGCGCGGGCTAAAGCCGCCGGTAATAGCTTCTTCAGCCTCGGCCAGCACCTGTTTTAATTCGGTCAGGCTATTGCCGCCAAGCAGGCTAACCAACAACAACCCATCTGGTTTCAACAACTGGCGTGCCTGCACCATCAGCCCGGGCAAATCATCAACCCAATGCAATGACAAACAGGAAAACACCGCATTAAAGCTTTCAGGTTTATAGGGCAGTTCGCCAAGCGCATGCACCACGCCCGGCCCATGCTGTTTTGTGGCAATGGCAAATTTTTCTGCCGGGTCGGTATGGATCATATGGCCAATCTTGCCAAGCCCGGCGAAATGTTGCGCCAAACGCCCGTCATGCGCACCGACATCAAGACATATATCAAAATCACGCCGCATCAATTCCAGCCGGTCTGCCAAACGTGCCGCAGCGGCGTCTTTCAAAAAGGCAAAATCAGCATAGCTATGCGCCGCCCGCTGGCGATGCTGTCGGATCAGCTGCTGATCAAAAAGAATGGGAACGGTCATGCCAGTCATCATGTAAAGCAGACCGGTAAAACCGCAAGTGAAAAAATCGGCACCGCCTCGCATTTATCAGTCATTTTACCATTTCTTTACCATAGGCGGGGTAGGGTTATGGCTCTAAACCCATGGATTACACACATCGACCGATCATGTCTTTTCTCGCTTCAACTCGCTTTTTGATCGGTGCGGCGGCTGATCAGCTGTTGCCGCACCAATGCTTGTTATGTGGCAAATTTTGTGTTGATCGCGGCGTCTGTGCGGCATGTTGGGCTGGTGCCTTGCCAATCAGCGCGCCGCTATGTCATCGCTGTGGTCGGCCATTACCCCACGCCTTGCCAGACCAATTATGCGGCCAATGCTGGCGGACGCCACCGCCACTTGCGGCGATCCGCGCCGGATTTGCTTATAATGATTTTTCACGCGCGCTGATTTTACGGTTTAAACATGCTGATGGATTGTATCTGACGCCAGTTTTGGGACGGTTTTTGGCCCGCCATTTTGCGGCGTTGTGCCAGCCCGGCAATTTGGTCATTCCCATCCCCCTGCATCGCCATCGCTATTTGGCCAGGCGCTATAATCAATCTGCCGAGCTGGCGCGCTGGCTGGCACCTGCGGATGACTTTGCCCCAGATATTCTGCTACGCCGCCATCACAATAAAAGTCAGGCCGGGCTTAGCCGTGCCCAACGCCAAAAGAATGTCGCGGGTGTATTCAGTGTGGCAGCTGAAAGCCGGGCAAAGCTGTCTGGCAGACCGGTGATGTTAATCGATGATGTCATGGCAACCGGGGCCACATTAAACGCGGCGACGACTTGTCTTCTGGCCGCAGGAAGCGGCCCGGTTCATGGTCTGGTGTTGGCCCGTGTTTTATAAAACACCGATTAGGCTTTGTGGATGATTGTATGCGGCCATACCGGTTGATAGTAGTGGCACGCGGCGAGCCGGTTGTTGTATGATGCCTCCAACAGGCGCCGGCCGCGCCCCTGATCATGCGAGTGGTATTATGGCAAAAGTTGAAATTTACACATCGATTATGTGTCCCTATTGCAGCCGTGCTGTGGGGCTGTTGCAATCAAAGAATATCGCATTTGAACAAATTGATGTATCGATGAGTGGCGCGTTGCGGCAAACCATGCGGAGCCGTGCCGGTGGCCGCACATCTGTGCCGCAAATCTTTATTGATGATGAACATATTGGCGGCTGCGATGATTTAATGGCGCTTGAATCTGCCGGTCATCTGGATGCGTTGCTAAACAGGCCCGCACCGTAATGGCTCTGAAAGTTGCCGCCCTGCAATATTGTGCCAGCGACGATGCCGCCGCCACGCTTGCCCATATCGAACCGTTAATCGCCAAAGCGGCAAGCACCGCGCAGCTTATATGTCTTCCCGAAGCGGCCAGTTTTCTGGCGGCAAGCCGCGCGCAACTCGCCGAACTTGCCGAATGGGAAGATGACAGTACCAGCCAAAAAAAGCTGGCGGCACTGGCGCGTCAACATAATGTCTGGCTGCTGGCCGGGTCATTATTTTTGCGGCGGCGCCTAGATCATAAATTGGTGAACCGGGGCGTGCTTTTTGCCCCAGATGGGCAGATCATCGCCAGCTATGATAAGATTCATATGTTTGATGCCAATGTCGGAGACGGGCAACAATATTGCGAGTCAGACAGCTTTGCCGCCGGTACCACACCTGTCATTGCCGATCTTGGTGACATACAGCTTGGCATGAGCATTTGCTATGATTTGCGCTTTGCACATTTATATCGGCAATTGGCGCGTGATGGCGCACATATTTTGACGGTACCAGCCGCCTTTACCGCGGTCAGCGGTGCCGCCCATTGGCATGTGTTACTGCGGGCGCGGGCCATTGAAACCGGGTGCTATGTGATCGCACCTGCCCAGTGCGGCACACATAGCGATGGCCGCCAGACTTATGGTCATGCCTTGATTATCAGTCCTTGGGGTGAAATTTTGGCCGAAGCCGATGATGGCGATGCGGTGATCACCGCCCCCATTGATGTAGCAAAAATCACCACGGCGCGGCGGGCCATCCCGTCACTCAACAATGCAGCAGAATTTGGCAAAACCAGATTTTATCGCCGCTAGCCAAAGCCGGCGATTGCCAGAAATTGCATCACGCCAAACCACGTTCACCAATGGTCAGATATTTATTGTGACGATCGGCAATCAGCGCCGCCCCATCCATGCCAGCTAATGATTTGAGCTGTGCTTCAAACGCATCACCAAGCGCGTCAATAGCGGCGTTAGGGTCGCGGTGCGCCCCCCCAAGCGGTTCAGCAACAACCGCATCAACAACGCCCAACTTTTTCATCCAATCTGATGTGATCCGCCCGGCTTCGGCAGCATCTTGTGCATGTTCGGCACTGCGCCACAGGATCGATGCACATCCTTCAGGCGAAATCACGCAATACACCGCATGTTCAAACATCACCACCCGGTTGCCAGTCGCAAGCGCAATCGCACCACCTGATCCGCCCTCGCCAATAATGGCGGCAACCATCGGTGTTGGCAGGTTCAAACATCCGCGAATGGCACTGGCAATCGCTTCAGCTTGGCCACGTTCTTCCGCACCGCGCCCGGGATAGGCACCTGCGGTATCAACAAAGCTTAACACCGGCAACCCAAACCGCCCGGCCAAATCCATCAATCTGCTGGCTTTGCGATAGCCCTCAGGCCGGGCCATACCAAAATTTCGTTTAATACGCTCTTCAGTTGTGCTGCCTTTTTCAGTTCCCATGACCATAACAGACTGGCCGCGAAACCGCGCCATACCGGCAATCACCGCATGATCTTCGGCATAATTGCGATCGCCAGCCAATGGCGTAAAATCGGTCAAAAGCCGGTTAAAAATAGCGCTCACTTTCGGGCGTTCAGGATGGCGGGCAACCTGCACCTTTTCCCATGCCCCTAATTTTTCATAGGTTTGTTTCAATTCGCGTTCAATGCGGGTTTGCAGCTTGCCAATCTCGTCAGCAATATTGATGCTGCCATCCGTGCTCATATGCCGCAATTCTTCGACCTTGCCTTCAAGGCTGGCGATTGGCTTTTCAAAATCAAGAAAATGTCTCATGGCACCTATCCTGCGGCAATCTTGGCTGGTTTATAGTTTACCGTTGTTACCGCTTACTGGCAAGCGGGTGCGCGTCGGCAACCAGCCCAGCCAGCCGATCCGGGCGGCTGGATGTATAAATCTGCGTCGTCGCGATATCAGCATGTCCAAGCATGGTTTGCAGGCTGCGCAGATCCGCCCCGCGGTTCAGCATATGCGTGGCAAAAGAATGCCGGATTTTATGCGGGGTAACCCGGCGCGGGTCAATTTGCGCCGCTACCGCAATGGTTTTGAGAAGCTGGGAAAATTGTTGCCGCGTCATGGCACCGCCATCCGCGGTGGCTGACACGCCCGGAAACATGTATTCAGACAGTAAATAGCCAGATGTTGCATCACGCAATGCCAGCCAGTCAGCGGCGGCATGTTTGGCGGCCAGTCCCAATGGGACAAGCCGTTCCCGCCCCCCCTTGCCAACGACCAAAATAGAATCTGGCTGACGGCGAAATTGCGATACTTGCAGGTGTACAAGTTCCGACACCCGCAAACCAGTGGCATAAAGAATTTCAAGCATCGCCACCGCACGTAATGACAAGGCTGGCGGCTGTAAAGCATCCGCCGCGGCAAGCAATTTTGTGACTTCATCCTCGCTCAGGCTTTTTGGCAAGGGCGCTGGTAACGAAGGGTTATCAATCCAGCGGCATGGATTATCAGTGCGGATCTGATCATCAACAGCCCATCCCATAAACTGGCGAAGCGCGCTCAGCCGGCGTGCCACCGACCGCGCCGACAAACCGCGTTGATGCCATAAAGATATCACCCGGCGCAGATCATCAGCGTTACAATCTGTTAGCGATGTTTTGCCAGCGCGCAATAGCTGGCTGGTGTCAACCAGATCGCGCCGATAGGCCACCAATGTATTTGCCGAGGCGGCGCGCATCGCAACCAAAGCGTCAAGAAACATCATAATCAGCGGATCGGTGCCCGCCTTGGCCGGATCAGCTTGCCGTGCCATCCACACGACCTACGGCAAAGCGGCTGAGCAAATGGGCGCGCAAAATTTCTTTGCTCAGCTCCTTTGCCACATCTTCTTGGCCAATGCTGCGCAACGCGGTAACCAGCTTTGCCATATCTTTTGGGTTGATGGTTTCAAGCGGGCCGGTCTGCAACAGCCAATTTGTCAGCAATATGGTTTCAGCGACCCGCCGATTATCTGCCGCCTGCGTCACCGCTGCTAGCACGATTGGCGACAAGGATATAAAGGGTTGCTGTGTAAGTGCCGCGTCTTTGGCCAGCACCAGCCAGTCTTGGTCGGGCATCACCGCGCCAGCCGCCTGCAACACCGGTACCAACGGCCACATATCAAGTTCGCTTACCACACCCGATTGCAGCGCCCCCCGATCAATCATCTTCATCAGCTTTGCCGCGCGCAGCGCATCGTCATTATCGGTAAATCCCTCAATAAGGGCGATATCATCAGGCTTGGCAATGGCCAGCAACATTGAAATTTTCGGGGCCACGCCATCTTCATTAAACCGCATATCCGCGGCGGCATTGGCATCAGAAATTTCATCAGCTATCAGTTCGGCATACAGCGGCAGCATCAACGCGCCGTTGCCATCAACAATTTCAGCCGCCATAGCCGCCGCAATACGGGCCAAACGTTGCGGCGATGTATCGGCATCAATGGCCCGCCATGCCATTGCCGTGGTCAGCGCTGTAGCTTCCCCATCAAGCTGGGCCAGCGCTAGTTGTGGGTCACTATCAACCGGGCCAGCATTGCGCCATAATTTGCTGACCTGATTATGATCGATCAAACCGCGGCTAAGACCATCAAAGGTCGATACCATGCGCGCATCAGCGCCAAGAAATTTCAACTGCACCACACTTTGTGCCATCTGCGATGGCAACACCGCCAGACTTTCAAGCGGGATAGAGCGGTTCACCACATCCATCAATACAATATGCATCGTATCAAGTGTGTTTGGGTCAATATTTTCGGCAGGCACCCCGGTTAACATTTCATTCGTCAGTGCAAAGAAAACCGGGTCTTCAACACCATTCGCCGCCAGAATATCAGCGGCAAATCTGGCGCCCACAACATTCCCCTTGACCGCATGACAAATCACATTTGCCTTATGCCAGAACGGTTCCATTGTTGCCGCCACTTGCGCGTCAACAATATCACAGGCCACCGCGTCATTACGCATCATCAACTCATGTTCGACAAGCCAGCGTTTCCAGCTTGCCCAGCGCGGCGAATCTGGCAATTGGTTGGCCAATACCGCCAAATCGTGCGAACGCCCAGCCCGCGCCAACCAGGCAAGACGCGCCGCCACCAATTCGCCAGCCACCAGATTGGCACCGCTTGGCGGCACCGATTGTTTGGCAACCACCTGGTAAGATAGATTGGTCAAAGCTTGCGAATGGCTGACCACCGCCGCTTTTTCCAGTAAAAACACCGCATCAGATGCAGCTGTGCCGCGCCAGATCATGCTATCCAAGCCACGCTCATTTGCATCGCCATCACCAACACCAATGGCGGCCAATCCCACTTCAGAAATTTTGCGGCGACCCAAATTTACCTGCGCATAGGCCGCACTGGTATTGGCAAGGCTGTTATCAGCGGCAGGTGCCACAGCACCCTGATCAGCGTCATTTGCAACGGTTTGACCGCTATCGGCATTCGCCTGCACCGGCGGTTGGTCGGTTTCGGACACGGCGTTTGCCGGGTCCGATATCGCCGCATCACCAATCAAATTCAAGGGCTGTTCGGTATCAGCCCGTTGCGCCGCAACTGGCGTAGACCACAGCAATAAACAAACAAGTGCGGCAATACCTATCTGGTTATTTTGATAACTCGGCATCTGGAATCACCTTATTAATCGCGACTGTTGGGGCCGGTATATGCCAGCTTGACAACAAAACAACGCCGGCCACTGACAGTCCAACGAGAAGAAATAAAAAGAGGGCTAAACGTGTCATTCGATCCCCAACGATCCTGTAAACTATCCAATTATCCACCCCGCCGTACAAAGCAGGCTTTTGTGTTCAGATTATGTCGGTAATTAGGCAAAGTTACCAGTCCTCGGAGTCATTTCATTCAAATCGCCAATTGGCACCGCCATTTTGCCGCCATCACGTTCTGCTATTGGCCTGTTCGCCACCCCTCGTTATGATAGCGCGATGAACACGCAAAAAATATCTGCTGGCGCGCCCAGCCCAGCCCGAAACGCCCCGGCGGTGTTTGACAAACCGATTGCACTTGTCGGTTTGATGGGCAGTGGCAAATCGGTAATTGGGCGGCGTTTGGCAAAACAGCTTGGGCTAAAATTTGCCGATAGTGACCAGCTTGTTACAAAAATGGCTGGGGTCAGTATCACCGATATATTTGACCTTGCTGGCGAGGCCAAATTTCGGGATATGGAATTTCGTGCCATCCAAAGCCAGTTGCAAGAGCCACCACATGTGCTGGCCACCGGTGGCGGGGCATTTTGCGAACCAGAAACCACCGCCCTGCTTTGCAAAAATGCGATCGTTGTTTGGCTTCAGGCCAGCCCAGACACCTTGTTAAAACGCATTGGCGACACCGCCAGCCGTCCATTATTGCAAACCGGGCCGCCTCTTGAGATTTTGCAACAATTGCAAACCGCCCGCGCGCCATTTTACCGCAAGGCACATATCCATCTCAATACAGATGGTCTGACCATGCCAAAGTCACTGGCCGCACTGGTCAGCGCACTTGACAGCTACCGGGCAAAACAATAGGTCATAAAACTATGACACAGATGAGTTTGACAGTTGGTCTTGGCGAACGCGCCTATGATATCACCATTGGCCCGGGACTGATTGATCAGGCCGGTTCCATGCTTGGCGAGATTGCCGCTGGTCGGCATATTATCATTGTTAGCGATGATCAGGTGGCCGGCCTACATTTACCGCGTCTGCGCGATGGCTTGTTGCCAGTCGCCCGCAAACTTGATCAATTTGTTGTGGCCGCTGGCGAAGCCAGCAAATCAATGACAGTGCTCGCAAAATTGCTTGATGATATTTTGGCCATCGGCATTGACCGGTCGGTATTGCTGGTGGCGTTTGGCGGCGGGGTGATTGGCGATCTGGCTGGGTTTGCGGCCGCATCCTTGTTACGCGGCGTTGATTTTGTACAAATACCAACCAGCCTGCTGGCACAAGTCGATAGTTCGGTCGGTGGCAAAACTGGCGTCAATGCCAAAGCTGGTAAAAATCTGATTGGCGCTTTTTATCAGCCGCGCGCCGTGCTTGCCGATACCAATCTGCTGGCAACATTGCCAGCCCGCGAATTGCGTGCTGGCTATGCTGAAGTGGTAAAATATGGCCTGCTGGGGGATGCAGGGTTTTTTAACTGGCTGGAACAGCATGGTGATCAGGTGCTGGCCCTAGAACCAGAGGCCTTGCAACACGCCATTCATACATCATGTTGTGCCAAGGCCCGCATCGTCGAAGCGGATGAGCGCGAAGCTGGCAAACGCGCCTTGTTAAATCTTGGTCATACTTTTGGTCACGCGTTTGAAGCTGTCGCCAACTATGATGGTCGATTGCTGCATGGCGAGGCGGTGGCGGCTGGCATGGGGCTGGCATTTGATTTGTCCGTTGCATTGGGTCTATGCGCCCAACAGGCCGCTGATCGATGTAAATCCCATCTTCAGGCAAGCGGCCTGCCATCTGGCCAGACCAGCCTGCCAGCTGGTAACGCGCCAGCCGATATTTTGCTTGGCCATATGAAACATGACAAAAAGACCCGCAATGGGGTCATGCATTTCGTGCTGGCACGCGCCATTGGCGATGCTTTTGTGCATGGGGATGTGCCTGAAGCTGTTGTGACAAATTTGTTGGAGCGAAGGTTCGATGCTGTCTAGCCTGTGGCTGTTAGCGCTCACTGTCGGATTGCTGATCGTGGCCTCGGCTTTTTTCTCAAGTGCAGAAACAGCGCTGACCGCGGCGTCAGATGCGCGCATGCGCCAGCTTGCCAATAAAGGCAATAAACGCGCTAAAATTGTGGAAAAACTGCGGGCTGATCGGGAAGGGCTGATTGGCTCTATCCTGATTGGCAATAATGCGGTGAATGTTTTGGGATCGGCCCTTGCCACCAGCTTTGCCATTGCCTTATTTGGCGAGGGGGGTCTGGTCTGGGCAACCATTGGCATGACCGTGTTACTGGTGGTATTTGCCGAGGTGATGCCAAAAACCTATGCTTTTACCTATGCTGACAGCTATGCCCTGCGGATCGCCCCGGTTTTGCAGGTGGTGGTGCGCGCACTTAGCCCATTATCGGTGGGGATCAGGTTACTGGCCACGCAAATTATCCGCCCCAACCCAGATGCCAACGAAAACCGCGAAGAAGAATTGCGCGGGTTGATTGAATTGCAGGGCAATGATGGCAATGCAGATGACCGTGAACGCAAAGCCATGCTATCGTCCATTCTTGATCTGAACGAGATTTCGGTCGAAGCCATCATGACCCATCGCGGCACCGTCAGCATGATTAATGCCGATGATCAGGTCGAAGATATTTTGCGCTATGTGCTGAATTCGCCGCATACACGCCACCCGGTATTTTCGGGAAAATCAGACAACATTGTCGGGGTGCTTCATGTAAAAGATTTGCTGCGCGCCGTTGGCGAGGCAGAAACCAGCATGATTCTGCCCGAAACCGTGCAAAACATTGCCAGCGATGCCTATTTTATCCCAGAAACAACATTGCTATTTGACCAGCTTCAGGCGTTCCGGTCACGGCGTGAACATTTCGCTGTTGTGGTTGATGAATATGGCGATTTTCGCGGCATCGTCACATTGGAAGATATTTTGGAAGAAATCGTCGGTGATATTGATGACGAGCATGATATTGACCTTGCTGGCCTCACCCCGCAAGCAGATGGCTCATGGTTGGTTGATGGCAATGTGACCATTCGCGATCTAAACCGCACCTTGGGCTGGCATTTGCCGGATGAAGATGCATCGACAGTGGCGGGGCTGGTGCTGTTTGAAAGCCGGACAATCCCCAGCCCCGGTCAGGAATTTCGCTTTCATGATATCCGGTTTCGGATCGTGAAACGCAAAGGTAACAGGCTGACCCGGCTCAGATTATGGGCAAAATAACCATCTTAAAAAGGGCCTCATGCTGATGACAACACCGCCATTTCCAGACCCCAAAATTCCAGCCGTTCAGTCGCCATCAACCCCTTATGGCGACAAGCATGTGACGCACCTAAGCCGGCCAGTGCCACGCGAAGCTGTGCATAAGCGGCAAATCAATTCCAATGGGTTTGTTCGTAATGATGGGCTGTATGATATTGAAGCTGAATTGACCGACCACAAAACCTATGCTTTTCCCAGTGATTTTCGCGGCACCGTCACACCCGATCTGCCAGTCCATCATATGATCCTGCGCGTCACCATCAATAAAGAACGGGTGATCCAGCATGCCGAAGCCATCACCATTACCGGCCCATATGCAATATGCCCAACGGCGAATGACGTGTTTCATAATCTGGTCGGTTTGCAAATTGGCCCCGGATGGCGGCGCAAAGTTCAGGCCGCGATAGGCGGTCGTCACGGCTGTACGCATATCACCGAACTGTTAGGCCCGGTGGCAACAATTGCCTATCAAACCCTTTATGGTGAAGAAGCCCGGCAAAAAAGACAGCTTGGCCCAATGACAGATCAAGACAAACAATCAAGCCGCGCGCAATTGGCCAATAGCTGTGTTGGCTATGCCGATGATCAAACCCATGATTGACCAAATAGGCGTTTGCTAGCTGGATAAATGCAACTCCAATGCATGAATATCGCCAGATAATTCATCGGCCAGAATAGAATTCACAAGCCGGTGCTGTTGCACCCGTGATTTGCCCGCAAAGCTTGCAGCCTTTATAGTGACGGTGAAATGTGTGCCACCACCATCACGCCAGCCCGCATGGCCAGCATGATGATGGCTGACATCTTCTACCTCTATATGCTGCGGTGACAACGCATCTTTAAGTTTTTGCGCTATGGTATCTGCGGTTGCCATGTGCTATCTCCAGCTCGGGGGGTTTGTTTTTGCGATAAACAGTGATTTATAGTGGATCATATGATGAGACGCGCCAACGCACCAGACCTTAACAATAATGGTGAAGACGAAACCCATTCACACCGCCGCTGTGCCGCTGATGGGTGCCTGCAAGAGGGCAGCTATCCAGCACCAAAATCGCGGTCTGCCCTGCGCGACTATTTGTGGTTTTGCCTAGAACATGTGCGCGAATATAACAAATCTTGGAATTATTATGAGGGTTTGCAAGGCGCGGCGCTAGAAGCTGAAATCAGGCGTGCCACCACATGGGAACGACCAAGCTGGAAATTTGCCACTGGCAAGCCAAGTGAAAACAGCTTTGCCGACCCGCTTGGCCTATTTGATTTTGACAATCGTGGCGTCGGCCCAGCGGCGCGTCAGGTCCCCCCTGAAGAACGGCGCGCTTGGCAAATACTGGAATTGTCGCCAGTTACGGACATTGATATAGTCAAAAAACAATATAAGCGGCTGGTCAAACAGAATCATCCTGATAAAAATGGGGGTGACGCCGCCGCCGAAGAACGTCTAAAAGATATCAATCTTGCTTATTCACTTATTCGAAAGAGCCTTGCCACCAGCGGCACAACAGCCGCGCATTAATCTGAAATTTCTTTTGTGGAGTTTAATCTGTTATGTCCGATAACGCTAAATTTGTGCCGACACCCGCACATTCGCTTTCTGCCCCTGATACCGAGGTGAATGCGCGTGATGTGTTTGGTATTGATGTTGATATGATGATACCGGCATTTAGCAAAGCGTCTGATTATGTGCCAACGCTTGATCCGAATTATCAATTTGACCATGACACCACAATCGCCATTTTGGCGGGCTTTGCCCATAACCGGCGGGTGATGGTTCAAGGCTATCACGGCACTGGCAAATCGACGCATATCGAACAGGTGGCCGCACGGCTGAACTGGCCATGTATCCGGGTTAATCTTGATAGCCATATCAGCCGTATTGACCTGATTGGCAAAGACGCCATCGTATTGCGCGATGGCAAACAGGTAACAGAATTCCGCGAGGGTATTTTGCCATGGGCCTTGCAGAACCCGGTGGCATTGGTATTTGACGAATATGATGCGGGGCGCGCCGATGTGATGTTTGTGATTCAGCGCGTTCTTGAAGTGGATGGTAAATTAACCCTGCTTGACAGCAATAAAGTGATCCATCCAAACCCGCACTTCCGGCTTTTTGCCACGGCCAATACCGTTGGTCTTGGCGATACAACCGGGTTGTATCATGGCACCCAGCAAATCAATCAGGGCCAAATGGATCGCTGGTCAATTGTGTCTACATTGAATTATTTGCCGCATGAAGATGAAGTCGGCATTGTGACCGCCAAAGTGCCGCAATATGCCGATAAAAATGGCACCGAACAGTTGGCGGCGATGGTACGCATGGCCGATTTGACACGCAAAGGATTCATGGCTGGCGATCTGTCCACTGTGATGTCGCCGCGGACCGTCATCACATGGGCTGAAAATGCCGCGATCTTTGGTGATATGACGCTGGCGTTCCGGCTGACATTTTTGAACAAATGCGACGAAGTAGAGCGCCCGACAGTGGCTGAATATTATCAGCGTTGCTTTGGCATTGATCTTCCCGAAGCACCGGTCCGTCAGGCCAACGCTAGCTAATCCCCGCACCGCCGCTGGCAACAGGTAACAGGAACGATGCATGCCTGAATTTGATAAGGACTCGCAATTCTTAAAATCCAACGCCGCGGCCATGCGTGCCTTGGCGGGTGGCAAGGATCATCAGGTGACCTATGCTGGTACTGATACCCATGTCGGGAATAATGATGTCCGGTTGCCAGCATTGCCGCCAACCGCCACAGCGGCCCAGCGCAATAGCCTGCGCGGGGCGGCAGATGGCGCGGCTTTATGGCTTGCCCATCATAACCCAAAAACCCATCAGAAACATTGCCCGGCACCAGAAGGCGCCAAGGCAATTTTTGAAGCCGCCGAGCGTGCCCGGGTAGAGGCCATTGGATCGCGGCATATGAAGGGTGTTGGCAAAAATCTAGAAGCCGCGTTGAATCAGCGGTATGAAAACCGTCAGATTGACGCGCCGGGCAGTGCCGATGAGGCCGGTATATCAGAGGTTGTCCGCTTGCTATTGCGCGAACAGCTGAGCGGGGCCAAACCCCCTAAAAACCTATCAATGGTAATGGATTTATGGCGCCCCTGGATCCAGAGCCGGGCCGGAGATTTATTACAAGAACTGCAAGGCTCGCTTGATGATCAGGCAAAATTTGCTGAATTATCGCGCCGCCTAATTGGCGCGCTTGAAACGGACCTTGGCGATTCAGCATCCGATCAGGATGACAATGCTGATAATGATGATGATCAGGATGATGGCGGCGACAGCCAGAGCGAGCAGGACGGCGAACAATCAGCCGTTGGCGAAGACCAAAGCGATGGCGATGATAGCCAGGCAATGGATGATGCCGGTGAAGCCGGCGTATCTGAAGACGGCGAAATGATGGAAGCCGATGGTGCTGACGATGGCATGGATGACGGTGAATCGCCAAATTCCGATATGACCGGCAGACATGGGAACAATGCCGCAGATAAAGATATCTACCGTATCTTTGACACCAAATTTGACGAGGTGATCGCGGCAGCCGATTTATGCGACCCCGAAGAACTTGACCGTTTGCGTGTGATGCTTGACCGGCATATGGAAAATGTCGCCAGCATTGTTGGCAAATTGGCAAACCGGCTGCAACGTAAATTAATGGCGCATCAAAATCGTTCATGGGATTTTGACCTTGAAGAAGGCATTCTTGATGCGGCGAAACTGCACCGTGTGGTCACCCAGCCATTAAGCCCGCTTTCCTATAAACAGGAACAAGACACCAAATTCCGCGATACCGTTGTGACGCTATTGCTGGACAATTCCGGGTCCATGCGCGGCCGCCCCATCACCATTGCCGCGGTCACTGCCGATATTCTGGCCCGTACCTTGGAACGGTGCGGCGTTAAAGTTGAAATTCTAGGATTTACCACACGGGCTTGGAAAGGCGGCCAGTCACGCGAATTATGGCAACAGGCTGGCAAGCCAGCCAACCCGGGCAGATTAAATGATTTACGCCATATTATTTACAAACCCGCAGATGCACCATGGCGACGTGCGCGCAAATCACTGGGGCTGATGTTGCGTGAAGGCATTTTAAAAGAAAATATTGATGGCGAAGCGCTGTTATGGGCGCATGACCGGCTTCTTGCCCGGAATGAAGACCGCCGCATCATGATGGTGATTTCGGACGGCGCGCCGGTCGATGATTCGACACTTTCAGTGAATAGTGGCAGTTATCTTGAACGGCATCTTCGCGAAGTGATCAGCTATATCGAAACACGTTCACCTGTCGAATTGTTGGCGATTGGTATTGGCCATGACGTCACCCGGTATTACCGCCGCGCCGTGACCATTACCGATGTTGAACAATTAGGCGGGGCGGTTGTTGGACAATTGACCGATTTATTTGACGAAGACGCCAACAAACAGCGTCGCCGTGTCGCCTGAGTCAAAGCTGCATTCAGCCCCACCGTAATCGAACCGGCACGATGCACCCAAATAAAAAACCCCAGCGCATAGGACCGAGGTTTTAATTAGGTGGGCCGATGGCCCAAATCTGTATCAGCCGATTGCGGCCTAGTTATTGTCTGTCTGTGCCGCAACAATTTCACGCTTTAGCTGTTGGGCTTCTTCAGCCAATTCTGCATTACGTGCCTGCAACAAAAACGAATCGAGGCCACCATGCTTTTCAACCGTGCGCATGGCGCTTGTTGACACCCGCAAGCTTACCTTACGGTCCAAAATTTCGCTCTGCATGCTAGTGCTCTGCAAATTTGGCAAAAACCGGCGACGTGTACGGTTGTTGGCGTGGCTGACATTATTGCCAGACATCACGCTTTTCCCTGTTAATTGACAACGTTTTGCCATGATCAAGGCTCCATCTGTGGCAGCGCTTTCAGCGCCGCAGTAAAACTGAAGGCAGGGTATAGGCCAGACACGGCCCAAGGTCAAGTCTGAAAACCCCAGTATAACTGGCAATCATCATTGGCAATCATCACCAGCTTTGGCGATCGCCCGCACTGGCGCGCAAGGCAAGCCGGAAAAGAATTTCATATTATCTTTTTGGTTAATCCAAATAGACTAGCTGTCCGCGCTATTCATGCGCGCAATAGGGCTGTGATGTGCTGAAAAAAAATATCATAATTGCGTACCGGCGCACGTCACTGGCACTAGAAGTTTATTTCTGGGAATGTCTGCAGCTTATTTTAGCCTATGAACAAATTTCCCTGAATGAGTTTTGCATGCTGGTTGATCAGCACCGCCAAAATTCAAGCTTGTCATCTGCGGTCAGGGTTGTGATTTTGATCTATTTTCGCACCCTGGCAAGCGTGCGCCTTGAAGATGATGAAATCTTTGCCAGCGATAGGACAGATATCCCCTTGCAATTTCACGAACCAGATGCCGCGCCCATAGCTGTTACGCTTTTGCCGGTTGCGTTGCAGAAGTTTGCGATAATCGAATCGCGTGCTCAATAGCCTTTGTGGCATGTGGTATCTGGCCTTTGGCGTCGGCAAGGTTACTGACCCCATCGGCCTGCATTAATGCTAACAGTTCTTGCAAGATTTGTGCTGGAAATTCCGGCCCATTAAGCGCCAACCCGGTATAAAGTTGCACCAAATCGGCACCAACCAGAATTTTGGCATAGGCCTGCCATCCACTAGCCACGCCGCCAACCCCGACCACACCAAGACGCCCCTTGGCATGCGTTACCACCTGCGCCAGAATATCGGTCGCCGGGGCAAATAAGGGCGCCCCTGACAAACCGCCAATT
Source organism: Pseudomonadota bacterium (assembly GCA_027620495.1). Taxonomy (GTDB): domain Bacteria; phylum Pseudomonadota; class Alphaproteobacteria; order Puniceispirillales; family Puniceispirillaceae; genus UBA3439. The sequence continues at coordinate 33,912 of JAQCEA010000005.1, forward strand.
TCGCCAGCATGCGGGCTGGTAAGACCAGATGGCCTGGCAATCGTTGTATTTGTCGCGATCATGGCACAGACGCCAGACGTGACCGCTGTCTCGACAATGGCGGCAAGATCCTGATCGTGCAGATCTGGCGCAATTTTCAAAAATAACGGCCGCGTCACTTTGGCATCATCAAGCCCAGCCCGTGCCGCTGACAATAATGATTGTAAATGTTGTGCTGTTTGTAAATCACGCAACCCCGGTGTGTTTGGGGACGAAATATTGAGGGTGATATAATCCGCCAGCCCGGCAAGTGCCGCCACCGCATGGCGGTAGTCTGCAATCGGGTCCTTGCTGGTTTTGTTAGCACCAACATTGACCCCAACGACACCCGCGTCTAGCTGGCGGCGCTGCAAATTCTGTGCGGCCGCCACCATGCCCTTGCCATTAAACCCATAGCGATTGATGACAGCGTGATCTTCAGCTAGGCGAAACACCCGCGGCTTTGGATTGCCAGCTTGTGGCAATGGGGTAATTGTACCGACTTCGACATGGCCAAACCCAAGACGCAAAGCCCCATGATAGCATGCGGCATTTTTATCAAATCCAGCCGCCAACCCGATTGGATTCGGAAATTTTATCCCGCCAAGCGTAACCGCAAGATCAAGCCGCCCAGCATCAATTACCGGGCGCGGCCCTAATTGCCAACGCAATGTTTCAACGGCCAATTTATGGGCAGCCTCGCCAGGCAGTTGCCGTGCCAACCTAGCCAGCAATTGCCACATCAGCTGGCCGCACTGGCGTTTGCAGACAATCGCCCAGCCAACGCATCATCAATCAACTGGACTGATTTGTCGCGGCCATATAGCGCAAAGAATGATCCCATACGGGGTCCTTCTGTCTGGCCAAGCAGCACTTCATATAGACATTTAAACCAATCGCGTAAATTTTCATATTCAGCGGCTTTGCCCACCGCATAGACGGCAGATTGGATTTCTTCGCCGCTGGCATGGTCTGGTAAATCGCCAAGGGCGTGTTTCAACGCCTGCAAATGGCTTTGTTCTGTTGCATTAGGCAAGCGGTATATTTTTTGTGGCCGCACCAAATCTTGATAGTAATTGACCGCATAGCCGATCATCCGGTCGAGTTCTGGATGGCTTGCCGGGCTGACATCGGGGGCATAATCGGTGACATAGCCCCAAACGATATCTGGTGCTTCGGCATGACAGACCGCCGCCAGATTGAGAAGCAGGGTAAAGCTGACTGGCAATACAGACAATGATGGCGCGCCGCTGTGAATATGCCACACCGGATTTTCCAAAAGCGCGGCATCTTCCTGTGTGCTGATTTTATCAAGATGCTGATAATATTCATCAACCGTTTTGGGAATCACGTCAAAATGCAGGCGCTTGGCCCGTTTTGGCTGGCCATACATAAACAAGGCCAAAGATTCCGGGCTGCCATAACGCAACCAGTCTTCAACCGACAGACCATTGCCTTTGGATTTTGAAATTTTTTCACCATTCGCATCAAGGAACAATTCATAAGACAGGCCAGCTGGCGGCGTACTGCCTAATGCGCGTGCAATTTTGCTGGATTGCGTCACCGAATCAATCAGGTCTTTGCCGCTCATTTCATAATCAACGCCAAGCGCCACCCACCGCATCGCCCAGTCACATTTCCACTGCAATTTACATTTGCCACCCGTGACCTCGGTTTCACGGACATCACCAGTTGCCGGGTCAATATAGCTGATCGTGCCAGCGGCTGGATTTTGCCCTACAACTTTGGCCTGTAGCACCCGGCCAGTATCTGGGCAAATTGGGAAAAATGGGCTGTAGGTGGCCTGACGTTCCGGCCCCAGCGTTGGCAGCATGATGGCCATAATGGCATCATAATGTTCCAACACCCGAATCAAGGTCGTGTCAAAATCACCATTGGTGTAGCATTCTGTTGCGCTTTTGAATTCATAGGCAAAGCCGAACCCATCTAAAAATGCCTGTAACCGCAAATTATTGTGCATGCCATAGGATGGTGCCGTGCCAAACGGATCAGGCACCTTGGTCAATGGCATATCAATATAATTTGCCATCATTTCCTGATTAGGGATGTTGGTTGGCACCTTTCTGAACCCGTCCATATCATCGGAAAAACACACCAATTTGGTGGCTTGCCCGGTCAGGGTTTCATAGGCATGCCTGACCATGGTGGTGCGGACAACCTCGCCAAATGTACCAATATGGGGCAGCCCAGACGGGCCATAGCCAGTTTCAAAAAGTACCGTATCTTTGGCACCAATTTTTTCCATACGGGCGGCCAAAGCACGGGCTTCAGCAAACGGCCATGCCTTTGCATCTTGTGCAATATCCTGCAGCTGTGCGATCACGTCATTCATCATTATGCTTTCTATTGTGACCATGCTGGCATCACCCACCGGGTGATGCTTGTGTTCAGCAGGCGTCAAATCGCCGACAAGCTAGTGCCAAGGCCCGGTAGAGGTCAAGTGGGTTATAAAATTATCGGCCCTTTTCCTCTGCCAATGCTGGCGTCAACGTGACGCAACCGCTATATCATAGCAACCATGCGTGACAATGTTATCACCACACAGCCTGACCTGCATAACATTCCGGTGTTTTATCCGCACGGAACCCGGCTGATATGGATCAGTAAAGATGGCGAAATTTGCCAGCTTGACCGGCAGGCTATTGCCGCTGAACTGGCGCTGGGGCCGGTGTTGCTATGCCATCGCCGCTGGAGCGAAGCCCGCGCCGGCGTTGAGATCAGCAATTATCTCGATATTATGGAACTATACGCCTTTATAAGGCCCGCCAGATTCGCCTTGCCAACGCCAACTGGATTGGCCCAGCAGCTTGGTTTGGCACGGCCTCAATCAGGCGAGGATATGGCAAGCCTGCTGCCGCAAATCGCCTTTTTACTGCTTGACGAGCTAGCCGCGCAACCGGCCAAGGCGCAAACAGAAGCGGCCAAAATTGCCGATATGATGGCGGCCGGGGGCTGGGCATGGGGGCCTTTTATTCTTTCGCATATTGGTGTTGCCCCATCACCTGCTGCCCTACCAGATGGACGACAAGCGGCGATTTGGCACCGGCTTGCCGATTATACTGATTACACCCCACAAACCGAACCTGATATCCTGCCAGTTTTGCCTGATGCTGCCCGTCAACGGCTTCACGATATGCTGGGCGGCGCGTCAGAAATGCGCCAATCACAAAGCGATTATGCCGCCGCCGTGGCGATGAGCTTTGACCGGCCTGATGCTGGCCCCACGCCTGCCTTGGTGCTGGCCGAGGCTGGTACCGGCACCGGCAAAACGCTTGGCTATCTCTCGCCAGCCACATTATGGGCAGAAAAAAATGGCGGCACCGTGTGGATTTCCACCTATACGCGCACACTGCAGCATCAGATCGCGGCAGAATTAACCCGGCTTTATCCAGATGCGCGCGAGCGGGCGTCAAAAGTGGTGTTACGAAAGGGCCGCGAAAATTACCTCTGTCTGCTAAATTTGGAAGAAGCCTTGAGCCAAATGCCCGGACAGCCTCGGCGGGCCACCGCACTTGGCCTGATGGCACGCTGGGCAGGAGCAAGCAGTGACGGTGATTTAACCGGCGCCAGTTTTCCGGCGTGGCTTCTTGATCTTTTGGGGCGGGGGCAAACAGCCGGGCTTGCCGACCGGCGCGGCGAATGTATTCATGCGGCCTGTACACATTATAATCGCTGTTTTGTGGAAAAATCGATCCGCGCGGCAAAACGTGCCGATATTGTTGTCACGAATCATGCGCTGGTGATGATTCAGGCGGCCTATGCCGGGCAAAGTGACAGGCGCGAGCCAACGCGCTTTATATTTGACGAGGGGCATCACGTTTTTGACGCCGCCGATAGCGCGTTTTCAGCCTATCTGAGCGGCCGTGAGGCCAGCGAATTGCGCCATTGGATCCGCGGGGCCGAAGATGGGAGACGCGGCCGTGTGCGCGGTTTAAAACGCCGACTTGAAGATTTACTTGCCGATGATGCGGCGGCCTTGGCTGATCTCGACACGGTTTTAGAGGCGGCCCGTGAATTGCCCGGTCAAGGCTGGCAAAACCGCCTGTCAGCCTTTCAGCCACTTGGTGCTGGCGAGACATTTTTCATGCATTTGCGCGCCGCACTTTATAACAATGTGGCCGATCCAGAAAGCCTATATGATTTGCAAACCAGCCTGCACCCGGCACCCGAAACGCTGCAGGCCGCGGCCCAGCCATTTGCCGCGGCATTGGCCGCCATTGCCACGCCATTAACGCGGCTGGCAAGCGCGCTCAAAACGGTGCTTGATGACAATGCGGATTCGCTCGATACCGCCGGGCGGGGACGGCTTGAAGGGGCAATCAGAGGCATAGAATTACGGGCATCTGGGCCGCTTAATGCCTGGCAATTAATGCTGTCAGATATCAGTGGCGGTGCGCGCGATGGCTTTGTTGACTGGATGCAAATTGACCGACAAGACGGACAGGACCGTGATGTTGGTGTGGCGCGCCACTGGCTTGACCCGACCATTCCTTTTGCCCATAGCGTTCTTGAAAAGGCCCATGGCGCGGTGATCACCTCGGCCACATTGCAAGACCATGCCGCGGCAAAATCCAGCGACACAGCAAGCCAATCGACACCAATTGATGGCTGGCAATCAGCAATCACATTAAGCGGGGCGGCACATCTCGATCATGCGGCGATGCGGGTCAGCTTTGATTCGCCATTTGATTACCCAAACCAAACCTGTATCTTTGTGGTCAATGACCTCGAACGCGACCGCCCAGAAACCACCGCAAGTGCTATGGCTGGGCTGATGATCGCGGCTGGCGGTGGTGGCCTTGGGCTATTCACCGCGATCCGTCGTTTGCGGGCGGTTTACCCAGCGCTGGCAGCACGGCTCGAGGCCGCCGGGTTGCCACTTTATGCCCAGCATATTGACCAGATGAATTTGCAAACGTTGCTGGCGATGTTCCGCGAAGACCCTGAATCATGCCTGCTTGGCACCGACGCGGTGCGCGATGGCATTGATGTACCGGGGGCGGCGTTGCGGCTGATTGTGTTTGACCGGATGCCGTGGCCGCGAAGCGATATTCTATTTGCCGCACGCGCCGACTGGCAGGGGCGCGATAACTGGACCGAACGCCAAACGCGGCTGAGACTGCGTCAGGCCTTTGGCCGTTTGATCAGGCGGCAAACCGATCGGGGTGTGTTTGTGATGCTGGATAGCCGTTTGCCAACACGCCTCACATCGGCCTTTCCGCCAGATGTGGTGATCGAACGGATTGGCCTTGCCGAGGCCATCGCCAAAACCAAAGCGTTTTTAAATGATGGTGTGGTAGACAGACACTAACAGAACGGGTCTGCCAAAATAAACAAACAAAAAACCGGAAGGTCAGTTTTGACCCTCCAGTTCTTTTTGTCTTGGACAAGTCCGATAGCGGGCAGATTAGAAGCCCATACCACCCATACCGCCCATGCCGCCCATGCCGCCCATATCTGGGGCTGACATCGCTTCTTTTGCTTCTGGCTTTTCTGCAACCATGGCTTCGGTTGTGATCAGCAGACCAGCAACTGATGCCGCATTTTGCAGGGCAGAACGCACAACTTTCGTTGGGTCGATCACGCCAGCTTTGATCATGTCGGTGAACTCGTTGTTTTTCGCATCGTAGCCAAGATTGTCATCTTTGCCTTCCATCAGCTTGCCAACAATGACCGAGCCTTCAGCACCGGCATTTTGCGCAATATTGCGGGCTGGCGCCTGCAACGCACGACGGACGATTTCAATACCAACTTCCTGATCGCGGTTCGCTGGCTTCAGCTTGTCAAGTGATTGGATCGAGCGAACCAAGGCCACACCGCCACCAGGGACAATGCCTTCTTCAACAGCTGCCCGGGTTGCGTGCATCGCATCATCAACACGGTCTTTGCGCTCTTTCACTTCAACTTCAGTTGCACCGCCAACCTTAATCACGGCAACACCGCCAGCCAATTTGGCCAAACGTTCTTGCAGCTTTTCACGGTCATAATCAGATGTTGTTTCTTCGGCTTGGGCGCGAATTTGGTTACAACGTGCTTCGATTTCGGCTTTTGCACCTGATCCATCGACGATGGTTGTTTCGTCTTTGGTGATCTCAACGCGCTTGGCAGAACCCAGCATATCAAGTGTCAGGCTATCGAGCGCGATACCCACTTCTTCAGACACCACGGTGCCGTTTGTCAAAATGGCAATATCTTCGAGCATAGCTTTGCGGCGGTCACCAAAACCTGGTGCCTTTACAGCAGCCACTTTCAAGCCACCACGAAGACGGTTTACAACCAGAGTTGCCAAGGCTTCGCCTTCGATGTCTTCGGCGATGATCAACAATGGACGACCTGATTGCACAACCTTTTCAAGGATTGGCAACATGTCCTGCAGATTTGACAATTTCTTCTCATGCAACAGGATATATGGCTCGTCGAGTGTGGCGCGCATTTTTTCAGCGTCTGTCACGAAATATGGTGACAAATAACCGCGGTCAAACTGCATGCCCTCAACAACGTCGAGTTCTGTTGCAAGGCTCTTGGCTTCTTCAACAGTGATCACACCTTCATTGCCAACGCGCTCCATTGCTTCGGCAATCATCTTGCCGATTTCTTCTTCGCCGTTTGCCGAAATGGTACCGACCTGAGCAACTTCGTCAGATGTCGAGATCTTCTTTGACCGTGACACCAGCGAGGCAACAACAGCTTCAACAGCCATATCAACACCGCGCTTCAGATCCATCGGGTTCATGCCAGATGCCACAGCTTTTGCACCTTCTTGGGCAATGCACTGTGCCAGAACAGTTGCGGTTGTTGTGCCATCACCAGCAACGTCATTTGCCTTTGATGCCACTTCACGCACCATCTGTGCGCCCATGTTTTGAAACTTGTCTTTCAGTTCGATATCCTTGGCAACCGTCACACCGTCTTTGGTGATGCGCGGTGCGCCAAATGATTTTTCGAGCACAACGTTACGACCCTTTGGGCCAAGTGTAACTTTTACAGCGTTCGCCAGAATATCGACGCCTTCGAGCATCTTGGTTCTGGCATCAGCACCGAATTTGACTTCTTTAGCAGCCATTTTCAATTCTTCCTTTTATTTAAATGAGTTTGTGGTCATCAGATTACTGGCGAGGGCCAGCCATCTGCTTTATTCAATGACACCCATGATGTCAGATTCTTTCATGATCAAATATTCTTGACCATCGATCTTGACTTCTGTGCCTGACCATTTACCAAACAGCACGGTATCACCTGATTTGACGTCGAGTGGCTGAACTTTGCCAGTCTCGTCACGGGCACCTGCACCAACAGCGATCACCTTGCCCTGCATCGGCTTTTCTTGGGCCGTATCGGGAATGATGATCCCGCCTGCAGTCTTTTGCTCTGATTCCATCCGCTCGACAACGACGCGGTCATGAAGAGGCCTGAATTTCATGCCTTTAATCTCCTCCTAAAAAGTCAGTTAACAGCCTTTAGCACTCACACGACCGGAGTGCCAATTTGCCATGAGTGGTAACTGGTATATCGCGCCCAATTTGTCAAGGCATGGACCAAAAAAAATGGTAAAAATTTTTTATCATTTTGATCTGGGGCGCGACTGGTGGCGGGTTTGTGGGACGGTCTTTAGAACAGCGAGCCCCAAGCAAGGGTACAAGAACCGTTTGGACTGCGGCAATCCGATCAATTTACAACGCGCGTGATGGCTTGCTATATACGCCGTCATCGGCACGCTGGATTGCCTGTCTATAGCGCATGAGTCATCATGCCATTCACTGGTCAGAAAAGGGTTTGTCAACATGGCTACAGCCTCTACCCCCTTGTCGGTCAACGCCACCGCACACAGCCAGAAATTGGTCGCTTACTGGTTGTTTGGCATGGCCAGTCTGGTGGCCATAATGGTGGTTATTGGCGGCGTTACCAGATTAACCGGAAGCGGCTTATCGATGGTTGAATGGCGCCCATTAATGGGAACGTTGCCGCCATTGAATGCGGCGGAATGGCAACGTGTTTTTGACCTGTATCGCGCCTCAGCCGAATATGAACAGTTCAATCATGGTATGGATCTTGGCGGGTTCAAAACCATTTTCTTTTGGGAATATTTTCATCGCCTCTGGGGGCGGCTTTTGGGTCTTGCCTTTGGCCTGCCATTTCTTTTTTTGCTATTCACAAGGCGCATACCAAATGGATATAACCGTCGCTTGACGACATTGTTACTGCTTGGCGGGTTTCAAGGGGTTATCGGCTGGTGGATGGTGAAATCAGGCCTGTCTGAAGACGCCGCCGTTTCGCAATATCGGCTCGCGGTACATCTTGGCATGGCATTGGTGATTTTCAGCCTGTTGATCTGGACCGCGCTGGATCTGTTTTATCAGCCAAGCCGGCGGCCACGCGGCCACACCATGGGCAGCCTTGTGTTAATTGCCATTACCATTCTTGCTGGTGCGTTGGTCGCCGGTATGGATGCTGGCTTGCTATATAATGAATATCCATTGATGGGCGCTGGGCTGGTGCCGATTGAATATGGCGAAGCTGGCTATCTTGATGCCTTTGAAAATCCGGCATCGGCGCAATTCCATCATCGCTGGATCGCCGCGCTGACATTCGGCGCGGTAGTTGCCCTTGGCATGCGGGCGCGGCGCGGCGGGTACAAGATGCTAGGCGGCGCTGTGATTGGCGCGGTCAGTTTGCAATTCTTGCTGGGCATTGCCACTTTGCTGCATGGTGTGCCGGTTACGCTTGGCGGCATGCATCAGGCTGGCGCGGTGATCTTGCTTGGCACAACCCTAGCGCTTGCCCACGCGCAATATCGCGGGCAGAAACGCGGGCAGGCTGGATCTTAATCAGCCTTTTTTATCTGTGGTACGCGCCGGATATGCAATTCAGCCAGAGCCGTTTCATCGACCTGAGATGGTGCCGACATCATCAAATCCTCGGCTTTGCCATTCATCGGGAACAAAATAACCTCGCGGATATTTGGTTCGTCCGCAATCAGCATCACCATACGATCAATACCGGGGGCAATCCCGCCATGCGGCGGCGCGCCAAAACGGAACGCATTGATCATCGCTGGGAATTTTTCATCGACAACGCTGTTTGGATAGCCAGCAATTTCAAACGCCTTATACATCACATCGGGCAAATGGTTTCGGATCGCCCCAGATGACAATTCAACCCCATTACATACCAGATCATATTGCCATGCTTTGATGGTCAGCGGGTCTTGTTCCTCTAGCGCCTTCATACCGCCTTGTGGCATCGAAAATGGGTTGTGCGAGAAATCAATTTTTCCAGTGATTGGATCGGCTTCAAACATTGGAAAATCAACAATCCAGGCAAAGCGGAACTGGTCTTTATCAATCAAATTTTGATCCTGACCAATTTTGACCCGCGCCCGCCCAGCAAGGCTGGCAGCCTCATCAGCGGCGGCACATGCGAAAAACACCGCATCCCCATCTTCTGCACCAGCCGCTAGGCGAATGGCCTCGGCTTTTTCGGCACCAAGGGCTTTGGCCACTGGCCCGCGTGCTTCGCCTTCACCATAAATAATATAGCCCATACCGGGCGCGCCTTGTTCCTGTGCCCAGCTATTCATCCGATCGGCAATCGCCCGGCTTCCACATTTCGGGCCGGGCACGGCCCGAACAACAGCCCCTGTTTCAATATTTTTGGCAAAAATGGCAAAATCGGACCCCCGGAAAATATCGGTAACATCACAAATTTCAAGAGGGATCCGCAAGTCTGGCTTGTCATTACCATATTTCAGCATGGAATCGGCATAAGCGATTTGCACAAATTCCTGATCAACTTTTTTGTCTGAAAATTCTTCAAACACACCCCGGATCACCGGTTCAACTGCGGCAAACACATCTGCCTGTTCGACAAAACTCATCTCGAGGTCAAGCTGATAAAATTCCCCCGGGCTTCGGTCTGCACGGCTATCTTCATCACGAAAACAAGCGGCAATCTGGAAATAGCGATCAAACCCGCTGACCATGATCAATTGCTTAAATTGTTGGGGGGCCTGTGGCAACGCATAGAATTTACCCGGATGTAATCTTGCTGGCACCAGAAAATCCCGCGCCCCTTCAGGTGACGATGCTGTCAAAATAGGGGTTTGGAATTCGTTAAAATTCTGCGCCACCATACGGTTGCGTATCGATTGAATAATCTGTGCGCGCAACATGATGTTGCGATGTGGCCGGGTGCGGCGCAAATCAAGATAGCGATAGCGCAAGCGGGTTTCTTCGCCTGAATCCTCGTCAGAATTGACTTGAAGCGGCAATGTATCAGCGGCGGATTGCACGGCAAAATCTTCGATGCGCACCTCAATATGCCCAGTTGGCAAGCTGGTGTTAATGGTGTCATCACTGCGCCGCAATACCGTACCGGTAATCGTCACAACAGATTCTAGCCTTGTTGCCTCAACCAGCGCGAAACTGGCATCCGATGAATCGACAACACATTGTGTCAGGCCAAAATGATCGCGAAGATCAATAAACACCAATTGGCCATGATCCCGTTTGCGATGAATCCAGCCAGATAATCTGACGGCCTGACCAACATCTGATTCGGTTAATGCGGCACAATTATGAGTACGATAAGCATGCATTGAACAAGGGCTCCAAAAAACTAAATACGTTCCGTCGGTCAACTGCCGAACAGCTGGTTACGACCGGGTTCGACTGGGCTGCGGGCGCAAACCGCGCGAGTATGCAAAACATATGCGGTTGGTGCAACCAGCATTACCAAAGATCAACAAAGCTGTGTGCCGCTTGACCCCCATGCCCATGCCCGTCCACATGCCAGTCCGTATGCCAGTCCACATGACCGGCTAACGCCGCCGGCCGCGCCGACCACCACGCGGTGCATTGCCACCACCAGATGTGTCAACGCCGTCCCATGCGGTACCAAGTGCCGCGGTCATAGCCGCCGGGTCAAATGGCCGCTTGGCGGTGCTGTTGAGCGCGGTAACCATGGCCGCAACATGCGCTGGGCTGGTGCCGCAACATCCGCCAATAATCTTGGCACCGGCATCACGCGCGAACAATGCATATTCAGCCATCAATTCAGGTGTGCCGTGATAATGGATCGCACCATCTACATAGGCAGGAATGCCGCAATTGCCCTTGGCAACAACTGGGATGTCATTGGCTTTTGTTAAAATACCCTGCACTGAATGCAACAGTTCGGCTGGCCCAATACCGCAATTGGCGCCAATGAAATCAGCACCTTGCGCCGCGGCAAAACTGGCAAAGTCAGCCGGGGTTACGCCCATCATTGACCGGCTTGCTGTATCAAATGTCATGGTACTGCAAATTGACAGGCCAGTTGTTTTCGCCGCCTCGATCGCGGCTGCGACCTCTTCATTTGATGACATGGTTTCAATCCATAATACATCAACACCGCCCTTGGCTAGCGCGCTAGCCTGTTCGCGAAACGCCGCAACGGCACTGCTATGGGTCAAGGCCCCTAAGGGTTCAAACAGCTCGCCTGTTGGCCCGATTGACCCGGCCACAACAACCAGCCTGCCAGTGCTTTTGGTATGTGCATCAGCCGCTTGTCGCGCCAGTTTAGCCGCCGCTTCATTAAGTTCCGCGACCCGGTCTTGGGCGTTATGTAATTTCAACCGAAAACTGGTACCGCCAAAAGAATTGGTCAAAATCAAGTCTGACCCTGCATCGATAAAACTGTTATGTAGCCATAAAATATCTTCTGGCCGTTCAACTGACCATAATTCTGGGGGATAGCCAGTTTCCAGCCCGCGCCCGAACAAATTAGTGCCGGTGGCACCATCAGCAACACACCAGCCTTTTGTGGCAATAATTTTAGCAAGCGGGTTAGACATAATGACCAGACACCTTTCAAAATGCTAGAGACGGCGGTTTTACAATGCCAAAAGGCAGACCGGACCCGGTGCCGCCGCGCGGTGATCACAAAACCAATCGTTGAACCTGCCGACGTGGCCGTCGCCGCTTGGCACCTGTCGCTGCGGCCCGTCGTTCGCTCAAAATATCCAGTAACTTTAGCTGATCTGCTTCATCCATGCTACGCCAAGACGCAATTTCGCCGCGCGTGCGATAACAGCCAAGACAGACCCCGTCTGATGGGTCCATCTGACATACCGATATGCAAGGTGATGGCAATTTCGCCGGGGCTTGGTCAGCAGATGGTGGTTTTATTGTGGCCATTACGCCTCGCCTTGATTGACCTGATGCCCTCAGGCTGCACAGCTTTCATCAACAACCGATCCAACCGCCGCGTCAAAGGCTTCAAGTTCAGCTAGATCATCGCGTGCCGCGGCTGTGGTAACCAAACGCCCATCAACAACTGGCGCCCCACCGGCATCATCAGCCGTCGCGTGAGGACGATCAGCCGCACCATCGATCAGTTGCAACAAGGCGGTTGCGTCACCCTGCAACAATACCGGCATATCTTCGCGGAGAAAAGCCCGCAAAACCCGCTTGGCGTGGGCTTCATTTTCCAGCGTGGGGATATGGCGTTTGCCAGCCGGGACAATCAACCCATCATAGTCAATGGCCAATGCGGTTGATAATGTCGCATCTGCTGGATAGGACATGCCCCAACCAGTGCCATTCCACGCATTTGTTAAGCCTGCTTCTCGCGACACAATTTTTAATTTTGCCCCGGCCTCCATCATCGCACGTTGGATCGCAATAAATCCGGTTTCGTCAAAACCGCTGGCAACCATGATGGCAATTGTTTTTCCGCTGAGATTTGCAAGCTTCATAAAAATACTCCTAATGTCAGATATCAAAGACCCCACCATAAAGCTGGTGTCTGCCGCTTGGCAGGTCAGGGCCGCGCGACACAAAGCTGCGGCAATTGACCTGTATATTTGTTGAATTGGACGCAGACATACCCTGTCTGCCATTGTAATTCAAGCCTTAGACGCCACGCTTTCACGCAAAAAATAGCAGATGGACTAGATCAACATGGCTGGCATCTGCTGTCGGGTCACGCCGCCTTTCGATTATTCTGACCGCGTTATGGGGATAACCCGGCTAAAGCTTGGAATGGGTGCCGTCACATAGTGGCGATTTTGCCGATTTTTTACAGCCGCAGAAAAACACTTTTTTGCTTGCTGGGGCGGTAAATTTGATCGGCGTCATGCCGGTGTCTTTATGACTGCCATCGCAAAACGGTTGTTTGGCGCTTTTTCCACACGAACACCAGAAATAATTTTTACCTTCTTCAACCTCAACAGGCATTGGCGCTTTTTGCGCAATTACAGGATCACTCATATCATTCCTCTATGATTTTTTGATGGCCCCTGTGTCATTCACAGATCGGCCGCATCGACACCTATTTTTAAAAAAACTGGAGCGGGCAACGGGGTTCGAACCCGCGACCCCGAGCTTGGGAAGCTCGTGCTCTACCAACTGAGCTACACCCGCATCGCGCGCATACTGCCTATTTTCGCGATCGCCGACAAGCTGAAAATATATCTGCTAGGCTAGAATGCGAGGTAATCTATCTGGTGGCCGCCAAAATCAGTGCTTTGACATCACCGATATCAGCTTAGGGCCAGCAAAACCCGATATCGGTTGCATTTCGGCATAGTTTTGTTCATAAAATTGGCGTATCCCGTGTGGGGTTTTAACCGTTGTGACAATGTGGCAGAGCCGATGATGACACCTTACGACACTGGCGAGACGAAAGACATTCCAGAAGATCAAACATCTTCAATTTCAACCGCCACCCGGCGTCCAAGCCGAAGCGAGGCTGAAGCCGCAGTTGAATTGCTGTTGCGCTGGATTGGGGATGACCCCGCCCGCGAAGGCTTGGTCGGCACGCATGAACGCGTGGTCCGCGCATGGGAAGAATTTTGCGTTGGTTATAATGAAGACCCAGCCAGCATGCTACAGCGCACCTTTGAAGAGGTCGAAGGCTATGACGACATGGTGATGCTGCGCAATATCCGGATGGAAAGCCATTGCGAACATCACCTTGTCCCCATTTTAGGATCGGCCCATATCGCCTATATGCCGGATCGCCGTGTTGTTGGCATTTCGAAACTGGCACGCGTCATTGATAGCTTTGCACGGCGTCTGCAGACCCAAGAAACTCTTACCGCACAGGTCGCTGAAACCATCCAGTCTGTCCTGCAGCCAAAAGGTGTGGCCATTTTAATCGATGCCCAACATCAATGTATGACGACAAGGGGTGTGCGTAAGCCAGATGTATCGATGGTCACAACCCGCTTTACCGGTGTGTTCCAGACCGATACAAATCTGCAACGGCGGTTTCTGGAGCAGGCACGGCTTGGCTAGACCGTTGCATGGCACCTTGCCACATCAACGTAAAAAGTTGAGATTACCAGCATGCAGCTATCGCCTGTCATAAATATTTTAGGATTGCTGACAACGGTGCTAGCCGCCGCCATGTTGATTCCCATGTGTGTGGATTTGTATTCAGGCTCGGGTGAATGGCAAGTTTTTGCGCTTTCTGCACTTTTAACAGCCTTTTTCGGCGTCTCTGTCTGGCTGGCAACAAATCGCCGCGAAGCGCTCGACCTTGGACTACGGCAAGCATTTTTGTTGACCAACGGGGCGTGGTTTCTGATTGGCGTCTTTGGCGCCCTGCCATTTTTGTTCAGCGAATTAAACCTGAGCCTGACCGATTCCATTTTTGAATCAGTGTCTGGCATCACCACAACCGGATCGACAATCCTGCCATTTATTGAAATCGCCTCACCCGGCATTTTAATGTGGCGCGCGCTTCTTCAATGGCTTGGCGGGGTTGGTATTGTGGTGATGGCGATGGCGGTTTTGCCGATGCTGTCGGTTGGTGGAATGCAGCTTTTCCGAACTGAATCATATGAACGCGCCGAAAATGTGGTACCACGCGCCACCCAACTGGCTGGGGGGATCGGCTTGATCTATGCCGGCCTTACAGCCATCTGGGCGATCATGCTAGCCCTTGCCGGCATGAATATGTTTGATGCTGTGACCCATGCTATGACAACGCTTGCTACCGGCGGATATTCTACCCGCACAGCCTCTATCGGTGCGTTCGATTCGGTGGCAATTGAATGGATCGTTATTTTGGGAATGATCGTTGGCAGCTTGCCTTTTGCGCATTATCTCGCGGTCACGCGGGGCGGTTGGCGCAGCCTAATTAACGACCCACAAGTGCGCTTATTTTTGCTATTGGTGACCGGGTTAATTATTTTGCTGAGCTGGTATTTAACGCACTCTGGCCAAGCCTTTGGCAACGCCTTTCGCCAGTCAAGCTTCAATGCCGTTTCAATTATGACCGGGACCGGCTATGTGAGTGCAAATTATTCAGCATGGGGCGGCTTTGCCTCGACAATTTTGTTAATGGCGATGTTTATTGGCGGGTGCGGGGGGTCAACCACCTGCGGCATTAAGGTGTTTCGCCTGCAGGTTCTAGCCGCCACCGCACGCGTGCAAATTAGCCGGCTGTTGCGGCCGCATGCCGTGGTGCTCGCCTATTATAACCGGCGTCCCGTGACCCCAGAGGTGATGGACTCGGTGATGGGATTTTTCTATCTTTATATTCTGGGCTTTGTGTTGATCGCCACTCTGCTTGGTTTAATGGGGCTGGATTTTGTGACCGCGCTTTCGGGTGCGGCCACCTCTATCAGCAATGTGGGCCCGGGGCTTGGCGAGGTCATTGGCGCAGAGGGCAATTTTTCATCCCTGCCTGACTCAGCAAAATGGGTGATGTCCTTTGGCATGCTGCTTGGACGACTGGAAATTTTCACGGTTCTTGTGATGCTGAATCCGGGGTTCTGGCAACGTTAAATTTGCTGGCATCGCCAGCGATGCTTACGGCAAAATGATGTTATTAATTTGCAAAAATTCGGCGCGGGCTTGCCGATCAAGCGACGTCAACGCCCCCATCAACGCGGTCTGCATGGCATTTTGTAAATCAACGGTGCTGGCCGATTCAGGGATTGTTACACTGTGATCTGCCTGCAATTGTACCAACGCCTGACTGCCACCAACCGGTTGCAACCACATAATTTTAACGTCAAATTCTGCCTTGATCTTGCTTTCCTGCTGGTCGGTCAGCAAGGTTTTAATGCCAGCTTCTAATGGCAAGGCAATACGTGTCACCGAGGCACGCGAAATATCAAACACAAGTTCCCCACTGCCACCAGCTGGTTGCAAGACCTGTGATGCCCATTTGGCCAAAAGATTGCTTGGCAAGGTTTGTGCCCGGTGTCCGATATAAGGCGGCTCAACAGGCATTTGCCAATTATCAATGATTTCAAGACGCCGCGCATTCATTGCGAGTGGCACAAATGCATCTGCCGTTGTGGTGGGGGGTACTGGTGCTGTTGTCTGACAGCCACCAAGCCCGGCTAAAACCGCAAAGACAATCACAACATAGCGCCAAATCTGCATGGTCGAATTCTTCCCCATATTCTTTTCCCAAGCTTGTCCCATCATCAGTCATTTAGGCAAAAATGCCAACTGCCAATTCGGTTCACAGTGCAAAATTTTGATCAGCCACAGGGCATCAGCTTTGAAATGCTGGCAGATCATTCTTGTTAAACACACGTTCGGTTTTGCAAAATTCACAGGTGATATGCAACGCCCCATCGGCATCTGCCAGATCATTGACATCATCAACGCTTAACTGGGTCAGCATAGACTCAACTTTCTGCACATCACACCGGCATTGATCGGTCACCGCGCGGGCTGGTGCCACATGCGGGGCCATGGAATTAAACAAGCGAAAAATAATTTCCTCGGGGGTAAGCGCCGAGTCAAGAAGTTCAGCGCGGGTCACCGAAGACAGTAATGTTTTTGCCGTATGCCAGGCATCATCACTGGCGGCTTTGGCACCTGCGGCCGATACAGCTTCACCGCCTTCGGTGGCGATACGCTGGAGCATCAATGCCGATGCCTGCCATCCTGACGGCCCTGTATCAGCGGCACATAACACCATGGTGTCGGTCTGTTCCGAATTTTCAAACCAGCGCATGGCGGCGTCGCTTAAATGCGGGCCATCAAGTTCAACAATGCCCTGATACCGCCCGCCAGTGGCATCATCATCAACCGTAAAGGCAATATAGCCGCCCCCCATCAGCGGTACGATCTGGACAGCGTCATCATTTGGTTGGGCCAGCTGTATGGCGGCAAGCTGGCTTTGGTCCTCATCCAGCGCGCAATAGCCGCGCAAATGACCAGCCTGGGTGATATCTGCAAATAATGTCCGCACCAAACCATCGCCCTTGGCCTGCAAGGTGAACACGCCATCAAACTTTAACGTGCTTGATAAACAGGCGGCCAAAGCCAAGGCTTCGGCTTGCAGGCGGCCGACCAGATCTGGATAATTATGCCGGGCAATGATGGTGCTGGCGGCCATGCCGACAGACGCCATACGCCCGCGAATCAGCGCCGCATCACTCGATCCATCCGCAAGATAAAATGGCAGAATCTGCGACCCGGCCGGTACATTATCGTTGAGCATCACCCCATCCTGAATCAAAATTTTTCACCGCGATGCAGCAGAGCGCGCAGATCGTGCTATTGGCCAGCAACGCACCAAGCCAAAATAGCCTTTTGTGCATGCAACCGGTTTTCAGCTTCGTCAAATACCGCAGATTGCGGGCCGTCAATCACCGCCGCGGATACTTCTAGGCCGCGCTTGGCAGGCAAGCAATGCATAAAAATTGCGTCACCCGCCGCTTGCTTCATTACATCATCATTGACTTGATAGGCGGCCAGATCCCGTTGTTGATTGCCGCCTTCCTGCCCCATTGATACCCAGACATCAGTAACCACGGTTTGCGCTTGATCGACAGCCTCGGCCACATCTTCGGTGAGGATGATATCGCCGCCATTTGCCCGTGCCCAAGCCAATAATTCAGCTGGTGGCGCATAGCCATGCGGACAGGCCATACGAAGCTGAAAGCCAAACAGTGACGCCGCTTCAACCCAGCTGGTTGCCACATTATTCCCATCACCAAGCCATGCCACGCTCTGCCCGATCAGCGGCCCGTGATATTCAATCATGGTTTGCAGATCAGCCATCAACTGACAGGGGTGGGAGCGGTTTGTCAGCGCGTTGATCACCGGTACCGTGGCATGTTCGGCCAGAAGCAGTATGGTGTTATGGTCAAAACACCTGATCATAATGGCGTCAACATAACGCGATAAGACGCGCGCTGTATCTTCGATGCTTTCGCCGCGCCCAAGCTGCAAATCCTTCGCCGAAATCACCAGCGGCGTGCCGCCCAGCTGCACAATACCAACTTCGAAAGACACGCGTGTCCGCGTCGACGGCTTTTCAAAAATCATCGCCACCGTTTTACCAGCCAGCGGTTGTTCATGGCCAGTTCCAGCCCGTTGGGCCTGCTTCATCGCCTGTGCATGATCCAGCATCATTTGCAACGTATCTGCTGAAAAATCTCTTAGATCAATAAAATGCCGCATCCTGCGTCAATCCTGTCCGACAAGGTAAATGTCATGCCGCGCCAAGCTGCCGGTGAAGTGCCGCCATCAAAATATCAATTTCTTCACGGCTGATAATCAATGGTGGCAACAAGCGCAGGGTATTTTCAGCCGCTGGCACACATAATATGTGATCGCCGCAAAGCGCCGACACAAGGGCCATGAGATCAACCCCTTCGGCAAGGCAAATGCCACGCAAAAACCCGCGCCCCCGAATTTCGCTAATCACTGCGGGAAAGGCTGATTGCAAATCTGTCAAAGCTGTTTCTAAATAGGCGGCACGTTCGCGTACATCCTGCATAAACCCATCTTCGGTCAGCACATCAAGAACCACCGCCGCCGCCGCCATAGCCAGCGGGTTGCCACCAAAGGTAGACCCATGCGTGCCCGGCGTCATTGCCGACCCAACCGCCGCCGATGCAATCACCGCCCCAACTGGAAACCCTCCGGCAAGGCCTTTGGCTAGTGCAACAATATCCGGCTTGATGCCGCTTGGCTCAAAAGAAAATAAATGACCGGTTCGGCCAATGCCTGCCTGTACTTCATCGGCAATCAAAAGCGCGCCAAATTCATCGGCGGCGGCGCGGGCATCAGCCAGATAGTTATCAGGCACCTGTTTTGCACCGCCTTCACCTTGTACCGATTCGATCATCACCGCCGCCACATGCGGCCCCATTGCCGCGCGTAACGCGTTCACATTGCCAAATGGCACATGCGCAAAGCCAGCTGGCATTGGGCCAAATCCGGTACGAAACGCCGGCCGGTCTGTTGCCGCCAACATACCAAGGGTACGCCCATGAAACGCGCCGCTTGCACATAAAATGGTTGTGCGATCAGCCATGCCTTTTTCATAGGCCGCCCGGCGCGCAATTTTCACCGCCGCTTCAGTGGCTTCAGCCCCAGAATTGCAGAAAAACACCTGATCAAGACCAGATAATGATGCCAGTCTTTTAGCCACCTGTTCCTGACCCGGGATACGGTAGAGATTTGACGTATGCCACAATTTGCCAGCTTGGTCTTGAAGCGCCGCCACCAGACGCGGATGCGCATGACCAAGCGTGTTAACCGCAATACCGCTGGCACAGTCCAAATACCGCTCGTGCGATTCACTTTCCAGCCAGCAGCCATCGCCCCGCACAAAGGCAATTTCAGCCCGTCCGTAGGTATTCATCACCGCGGTATCAGCCGCGTAATCTGTCATATGATATCTATCATCCATAAAAACATGGCTCTGCGGTCATTTTGTCCAAAAAATCAAACCACCAGCGATGCCTCTATCACTGGTGGCGCAACATAGCCGAACGGCCATGATATACATTTTTGAAATGCCACCTTTTTCACCGATTTGTCAAGTCAGCCAGCCAATTTGGAAAATCCGCATGCCGTGACGTCTGCTGCGGCGCATCAGCGTTTTTTACCGGCTGGGACTAGTCCTGAATGAAATGTTTAGCCAGCCGCAACCCTTGCGATTGATAATTTGACCCGGCACTGCCATAGAGCACATCCGGTACCGCCAACATCGGTTCATAGACAAGACGGCACACTGTTTGCCCCTGTTCAATCAGAAACGGCACATCATGCGAGCGCACCTCAAGCACGGCGCGGGTCTGGCTGGCCCCTAATTCTGCCATGCCAAATCCCGGGTCAAAAAACCCGGCATAATGCGCCCTGAATTCGCCGACCCGGGTGTCATAGGCACGCATTTCAGCCGCATGATCACGCGGCACGGTGACAAATTCACGGCTTGCCAAAATATAAAATTCGTCAGGATTCAACACCAACCCGCCAGCCGCCAAATCAGATGGGGCAACACGTTCCCAAAACGCATCAACCGGGCAACTTGCTGGGGCATCGATATCAATCAAGCCCGCATGTTTGCGCGCGCGCCAGCCAATCATGCCGCTTTTTTGGTCAGGTTCGAGATTTACCGTCAATCCAACGCCGTCCCGAATATCAACCTTGGCCCCCTGGTCCCCATGCACAAGTCCGACATCTGTATGCAGCGATTGCATGGCATCATCCGAAACGGTGGCTTGTCCTTGACGCAATCGCAATTGCGATAGGCGCGATCCGGCACGCACCAGAACCGAAAATGTACGCGGTGAAATTTCGGCATAAAGCGGGCCGTTATAGCCATCAGCGACTGATTCAAATTCAGTGGCATAATCACAAATCAGCCGGGTAAAAATATCCAGACGACCGGTTGAACTTTTCGGGTTGGCCATCGCCGATACGCCGTGCGGCAGGGCCAGTGATTCTTGTAGTTTCACAATATAGACACAGCCACGTTCAAGCACCGCACCATCAGTGAGATCAATTTTATGCATGGCAAATTTGGCAAGTTTATCTGCCACTGTCATCTTGCTTCCCGGCAAAAATGATGCTTGGACACGCCATGCATCAATGCCAAGCCGCAAATCAAGGCTGGCTGGTTGCAATTGTGCCGGGGTGATCTGCTGGTCTGCCGATATCGCGCCATCGTGAATGGCCTGTTGCAAATGCTGTACTGGTAAAATGCCGTTTTGTGGCTGTTGTCCCTGCATATGATAACCCTGTAAATTCTGTCCGTCAGACGCCATCAAATAATTATTTGTTCATGCACCGATTATGTATGCACGCGATCATGCCCTATGATTTGAGCCTGTAACCCGACGACAACGCCCGGTAACAGACCAATCCCAGCCCTAAATTGACCGCACAAAGACACAAAAAGCCAGTTAAAAGTGGCCGGTCAGCCACACCAATCATGCCATAGCGGAACCCATCGATAGCATAAAACACCGGATTGAGCGCGGCCATCATATCAAATGGCGCTGGCAAGCGGTTTATCGAATAAAACGTGCCGGATAAAAATGTCAGCGGTTGCACAATGAAATTGGTAATGGCGGCCATTTCGTCAAATTTATTGGCCCAAATACCAGCCAAAATACCTGCAAAAGACAGCGCCAACGACCCAAGCAGTAAATAGGCCAGCGCGATCAACGGGTAAACTGGCAGGCCATGCCCCCCCAGAATTACCAGCGTGACCGCGGTCACAATGCCAACGCAAAAGCCGCGCGTCACGCCCGCCGTTGCCAGACCAAATAGCAACTCGCCCGGCCCTAAAGGCGGCATCAATAAATCAATAATATTGCCCTGTACTTTGGAAATCACCAAAGATGACGAGGTATTGGCAAAGGCGTTTTGCAACACATTCATCATGATCAGCCCGGGCACCAGAAATACCACAAAATCAACACCGCCAGCCAGATTGCCGCGGTTGCCAATGGCCACAGAAAAGACCAAAAGAAATAATACCGAGGTAATCACCGGTGCGGCCAATGTTTGCAGCGCCACCGTCATAAATCGTTGGACTTCACGCCGATATAATGTGGCCACCCCGATCATATTGATCCGGCCAATAAAAATCGGTCGAATCGGCGTAGGCATATGGTCAGATGCCGCCGTTATCGATTGCGCGGCGACAGATTGCGCGGCGGCAGATTGTGAGCCGACAGATTGTGAGGATGTTTCAGCAGGTTTCATCGGCACAAAATAGGCCGGCTTTGGCAGAACTGCAATGGGCTTACCGCCAGCTTTTGCGTTTCTGATGCAAAGCCACTATTCTGCCAGCCTGCATGGCGCGCGAGGCACCGGCATAGAGACAATGATGGACACCAAACATGCCCCGAAAACCGGCACATGTCCGCATAATGAACAAAGCGGTTGATTATCTTGGCCGCTATGCCAGCTCGCGCCACAAATTAGGCCAGATCCTGCAACGGTTTGCCAGCCGGAAATTGACAGATTATGACGCCGACGATATCGCCGCCGCCATCCAGCAAACGATTGATCAATGTAGCCATCTTGGCTATCTGGACGACCGACAATTTGCCGTGACAATGGCGCGCAGCCAGCGGCGGCTTGGCCGGTCACAAACGGTGATCCGCCAGCGCCTTCGCCAGCATGCGCTGGATGATGATACCATCAGTGATGCGCTGGCCGAAGCTGATGAAGATCGTGCCAATGGCGATCTGCAAGCGGCAATCCGCTTTGCCCAACGCCGCCGCCTTGGGCCATTTGCCCAGCGCGATAGCGCGCATCACCAGCGTCTTGATGCCCATCAATGGAAACAGCGCGATCTTGGTGCCATGGCACGGGCTGGGTTTTCAATGGCCACCTGTAGACAAGTCCTTGATCATGACGACCCCGACACAATTGATGACTTGCTGCACCAGTTGGATTAGCCGGACTTGCCGATCTGCGACAGCTGCGATAAAACAACATAAAGGCGAATGTCGAAGATGTAAAAAAGACCGCAAAAAAACGGGTCTAGGGGGGGTAAATGGATCAGGAGCCTATTTTTCAGCCAAGCCAAGCGCTTGCCAAACACGCACATATTGATGCCAAAGGATATGAGGCCCTTTTTGCCGAATCAATGGCTGACCCGGATGGGTTTTGGGCGGAACATGGCAAACGGATCGACTGGATAAAACCCTACAGCCAGATCAGCGATGTGTCCTATGACGCCAGTGATCTTCATATCAAATGGTACGCCGATGGCACTTTGAACGCGGCGGCGAACTGTCTTGACAGGCATCTGGCAGAACGCGGCGATCAAACCGCCATTATTTGGGAAGGCGATGAACCAGACCAGCAGCGCCATATCACCTATACAGAATTACATGAAGAAGTGTGTAAATTTGCCAATGTGCTAAAGGCCAATGGTGCCAAAAAAGGCGATCGAATCACACTTTATATGCCGATGATCCCCGAAGCCGCGGTGGCTATGCTGGCTTGTGTACGCATTGGTGCGGTGCATTCGGTGGTATTTGGTGGGTTTTCGCCAGATGCGCTGGCTGGCCGCATTCAGGACTGTGACTCGACCATGGTGATCACCGCCGATGAAGGCGTTCGTGGGGGGCGTCCGATCCCGCTAAAGGCCAATACTGATGCCGCTTTGAAAAGCTGCCCGGACTGCAAAACGGTGATTGTTGTGAAACGCACTGGTGGTGCCATTGACTGGGTTGAGGGGCGCGATGTTTGGTATGAAGACGCCATGCGCACCGCTTCGGCTGATTGCCCAGCTGAAGAGATGAACGCCGAAGACCCGATGTTCATTCTTTATACATCTGGGTCAACTGGCAAACCAAAAGGGGTGTTGCACACCACTGGCGGTTATATGGTGTATGCCTCGATGACGCATCAATATGTGTTTGATTACCATGATGGCGATGTTTATTGGTGTACCGCCGATGTTGGCTGGGTCACCGGGCACAGCTACATTATCTATGGGCCGCTCGCCAATGGTGCGATCACGCTTATGTTTGAAGGCGTGCCAACCTACCCCGATAGTTCGCGGTTTTGGCGTGTGGTTGAAAAACATAAGGTGAATATTTTCTATACCGCCCCTACCGCCATTCGGGCGCTGATGCGCGAAGGTGACGGGCCAGTGACTTCTTGTGATCGATCATCTTTGCGGTTGCTTGGCAGTGTTGGTGAACCAATTAACCCAGAAGCTTGGATGTGGTATCATAAAGTTGTTGGCGAAGAACGGTGCCCGATTGTCGATACATGGTGGCAAACCGAAACGGGCGGTATTTTGATAACGCCGCTTCCCGGTGCCACCGCCACCAAACCGGGGTCAGCAACAAAGCCATTTTTTGGGGTAAAACCACTTCTTGTCGATGGTGATAATAACGTACTGGACGGGGCCACCGACGGCAATTTATGCATTGCCCATTCATGGCCCGGGCAGATGCGCAGCGTATACGGCGATCATCAGCGCTTTATCGAAACATATTTCACCACCTTTCCGGGTCGGTATTTTACCGGGGATGGCGCCCGCCGCGACGAAGACGGCTATTATTGGATCACTGGGCGTGTTGATGATGTGCTGAATGTATCTGGCCACCGCATGGGGACTGCCGAGGTTGAGTCCGCCCTAGTGGCGCATCCAAAAGTGGCTGAAGCGGCTGTTGTTGGGTACCCTCATGATATTAAGGGACAGGGGATTTATGCCTATGTCACATTGGTGGCTGGGGCAACAGCAGATGATGCGCTTGCCACGGAATTACGGCAATGGACGCGCACCCAAATCGGGCCGATTGCCACGCCTGATTTATTGCAATGGGCACCGCAATTGCCAAAAACACGATCTGGTAAAATCATGCGGCGAATCCTGCGCAAGATCGCGGCCAATGAATATGACCAACTTGGCGACACCTCAACATTGACTGATCCAGCTGTTGTTGATGATTTGGTCGAGAACCGTCAAAATCGCTGATCAGGCCATAGATGGGCGGCTGTTGCAGTTGTGCAAACAGCTTGCCCGGCCATACCAATGCTAACTGATACCAAGCTCAATCGCACGGCAGACAGCATGTGTGCGATTGCGCGCGCCTAATTTTGATCGCAGACTTTTCAAATGATGTTTGATTGTCACTTCACTCAGATTCAAATTACGCGCAATTTCTTTATTAGATCGTCCTGCAAGAAGCCCGGATAACACATCATGCTCACGCCGTGTTAAAAACTGATTATGTGCATAAATATCTTCATCCATCATATCTGCAGGAACAAATATCTCGCCAGACGCGATCAACTTAATGGCATTCAAAATGGCATCTGAACTCATCGAGTAAGTTAGATATCCAGATGCTTTTGCAAGCAACATATCGCGGATAATTCGGCGTTTGACCATCGGGCCAATCAATGCGATTGGAACCGGGTGCAGGCAGGCTTCTCGCACCCTTTCAAACCCGGCAAGACCATTCATATCGGGCATGTCCATATCAAGCCCGATCATACTGATATTCAAATTATCATGTAGTATATCTAGACATTCTTTGACCGTTCCACATGTCAGAACGTTTATAGATGTATCACTTGATGCTAAATGATTTTGAGAAAAATCACGGCTTAAACTATTCGCATACCCAATCAATATATTCACCGCTCTATCCTTCCAAACATAACAGGTAAATGAGACACTTGAGTATAATGCTACTCAGCCTCGTCCCGACAGAACAGATAGTCTGAGTTTTCTAGACGACCAGATTTTCAATCATGGCGATTTTTTTCCCGCCGAACTGATCATGCAAAAGAGGCATTACAAACGGCTCATCGCATAGAGATTAAGCTGGAAAATCCGCCGGTGTGATACAGCGTCAATGGACTTAAATTTCTGCCATTTCAACATGGTGCCAAGCTGTATCCACGGCCAGTGTTTTGGTGTCAGTTCGGTACCGACTTTCACCATCTGGCCATCAATCTTATGTGGTGTGGCTAGATACAGCTTTGGCAACTTGTGCTGTTCATAACTTTTCTCGATGCCCATAATCAGCAGATTCTGCTTGGTCAGACGGTTTTTATAGGTGAGATAAACTGTATTCTGGCGCGAATATTCAAAATTATTATGCCGTGACAATTGTTTATTAATGCCTGCCACTGCCACGCTCAGATTCTGTTTGGCGGTGACATAGCCAGACAATTCACCCGTTGTTTGTAAAGCCACGCCGTAACTATAATTTGACTGAAGCTGATCAAGCGTGGTTTTGATCTGCACCATCAGCCGTTGCCGCAAAATATGATGCGCGCCAATTTCAAAACCAAGCCATTAACCTGTGTCAGATTGCAGCGAGTCCCCTATAGATTTCCGATAAGCGCCAAGCCGTACCCCATATGACAGCGCTCTTTGCCGCTGGGCTTGATGGGTTAGCGAGGCTGTTGCGCTTAAAGTTTCAGCTGGCAACGTTGGCCAACCAGCCATATGGCGGGAATAGGTCAACCCCAGATTATATAAAGACGTCTGGTTGATATGCTGTGCAAATTGTGCCGCCAGCGCTAGGCTGACAATCGTTTGTTTGCGCGCCGCCGGGGGCGCGATCTGAAAATAGGTATCGGCGCAAGATATGCCGATAAATTTGCAATATTGGTCGATTCTTGACCCGTTTTGAGGTTTGATTTGCCAGCCTTGTGCAAAATGGGGATAGATATGCTGTTTGGCCTGCAACTGTACCATCACCTGACGTTGCCAAGTGGGATAACAGGCCCGCTTAAAGCCAAAAATTTTGCCAGATAATTTTGTGCTCCGATAATGGCGCAAAATTTTATCAAAATAAGGCCGGGCGCGTTGACAATTTTCAGATCGCATGAACGCATCGGCAATCGCAAAATGCGTGTCAATATCAGCTGGATGTTCATCGATATATTGTAATGCCAATTCGTTGGCTTGGCCCAAACGGTTGGCCTTGACCAGCCCGATGATGGCAGATCGCGCATCCGTCAGCGGCGGCATAGGGCGTTCGGGGACGTGCGGTTTTTCCAATGCGTCAGCCAGTTCAATAAAGATGATTGCGCCAATGCCAGCCAAAAACATTGTCCAACGGCGGGGGCGTGTTCCAATTCGTCTCATGGCATGTTGTGATGATGTATTCTCGGTCACCATAAATGAAAAGCCAGAACGTTTACGCACCAATACATTCAGGTAAATTAGTACTTTCAGGTCACGGCCTGATCCAAATGCAGGATAAATAAAATTAAGATTTTTCCGGAATAAAATTTGCGCTGGCTGTGATTCAAAGGGGGCGCAACCGTCAAACAAATGGGGTGTTATCACCCCCAGTCATTGTCACGATCGGCGATTGCCACCCCTGGGCGGTCACGCTTGACGTCACTTATTGGCAACAAATTTTGGCGGGTAACCACAGGCGCGCGGCCCGGGTTATAAGCGAGCTATAAGCGGGCTATAAGATAGATTTTATTTTTTCGACCATATATTCAGATGGCTCATTATGCACAATGGTGCCTTTAAAACTGCCATCTTGCCGGTATAGATAGACTGCGGCGCTGTGGTCATAAAGATAATCATCGCCATCACCAGTTTTTTCGGCATAAACACCAAAATGTCGCAAAGCCGACTCAATATCTGCGCGCCCCCCGGTTAACCCGGTGACGCTGGTATCAAACAAGCCGAGATATGCATGTAATTGCGCCGGTGTGTCTCGTTCCGGGTCAACCGTCACAAACAGAATTTGCAAATGATCCACGGCCTTGCCTTCAGCCGCCAGTTGATCCTGAATCGCGGTTAACGTCATCAATGTTGTCGGACAAATATCAGGACAATAGGTAAATCCGAAAAAAAGCGCGATCGGCTTGCCAGCAAAATCACTTGGACGTCGGGTTGCACCATTTTGGTCAAGCAAGGCAAATTGGCTATCCTGAAAATTTGGAAATCCAACTGTTGTTGTTTCGGCCATGCGGTTAGACAGCAAAAATACCGCGACAAGCCCGGCCAGAAAGGC
Organism: Pseudomonadota bacterium; assembly: GCA_027620495.1. Taxonomy (GTDB): domain Bacteria; phylum Pseudomonadota; class Alphaproteobacteria; order Puniceispirillales; family Puniceispirillaceae; genus UBA3439. Next base: position 61,669 of record JAQCEA010000005.1, read on the forward strand.
GGCACCTGCCACCGACCATTTGATCCAGCTTGACTGTCGCCCGGTCGCGGCGGGATGACCCGGCCGGGCGGCTTTTTGATCTTTATGTTTCATGCTGTTTCGTCTACGCCATCACGCCCGCCAATGACAAGCATCAAATCGATCAAATGGCAAACCAAACCAACAAAATCAGCCATTGTCATTGATATTTTATTTTGCCTATATTACCCCAGATTAATCTGGTGCGTGTGCGCGGTTGTTGCATCGCGGACGGTGCCATCACTCCACATTATGAATTAGGCAAATATATGTATGCAGTCATCGTCCTCATCGACCAGATCATAAATATCTATATCTGGACGTTGTTGATCTATATCGGCGTTGGGTGGCTTGTTGCGTTTCGCATCGTTAACCCATGGCAGCCCGTTGTGCGCATGATTACCGATCTATTGGCCCGTATTCATGAACCGCTGCTGCGTCAGGTACGGCGGTTTTTACCTGATCTAGGCCCGGTCGATATCAGCCCGATTATCTTGTTTCTGGCGGCGCAATTTATCCGCAATCTGTTAATCAGCAGCTTGTCTGGCTAGCCCGGCTAGCGGCGGCGGAATGACGCGCTGTAATTTTGAACAAAGCTTGGTAAAAGAGGTGTGTTGCCACATGCCGCAAGCCAGATAATAAGGAATGCAAAAAAATGAGCTTTGATCAAATCATCCTGATGGTGGCGCTGCTTGCCGTGGCTGGCATTTTGGGCTGGGGCGTGCTGACAATGGCGCGTGGCGGCGACTATAATATCAAAAATTCCAATCGCATCATGCGTTACCGTATTATTTTTCAGGCCATCGCCCTGATCATCATTTTGGGGTTAATGTGGTGGCGGCGTACCGGGTCATAGACCCCTCTTTTTACCGGGCCGCTTGGTCGTGCTGAAAAACAAAAAGCTGGAACAAAAACAATGGTAAAACTGAACAAAATCTATACGCGCACAGGCGATTCAGGCGAAACCAGTCTGGTCAATGGCATGCGGGTGTCAAAACATGCCCGCCGCCCATCAGCATTTGGCGAAATTGACGAGGCAAATTCAGTCATCGGTCTGGCCCGGTTGCATTGCACCGACAACGCTGAAGCTGATGACATGCTGGCACGTATTCAAAATGACCTGTTTGATCTTGGCGCGGATATTGCCACGCCGGAAACCGACAAGCCGGCTTTGCGAATCACCGAATCGCAGGTCAGCCGCCTTGAAGCAGAAATCGATCGGATGAATGATGATTTAGAACCGCTAAATTCATTTATTCTGCCCGGCGGCAGTGCCGCATCGGCATGGCTGCATCTGGCCCGCACGGTCATCCGCCGCGCCGAACGCCACATGACCGAACTGGCCGCAGAAGAAGTGGTCAATCAAGCGGCGATGCATTATGTAAACCGGCTATCAGATCATTTGTTCGTGCTAGCGCGGCGGTTGAATAATAATGGCAAAACCGACATTTTATGGCGTCCCGGTGAAAATTCTGGGCAGAATTAGACAGGTTTTTATATGCACGGCCTGCTTTAACATGGCCATAGACAGTTTGGCTCTGAATCATTTGGCGATATGAGGAGAATGACATGAAAGTTTTGGTCCCGGTCAAACGGGTGATTGACTATAACGTAAAGGTGCGCGTCAAAGCTGATAATAGCGGCGTTGAACTTGCCAATGTGAAAATGGCGATGAACCCGTTTGATGAAATTGCTGTTGAACAGGCCCTGCGTCTGAAAGAAGCTGGTGGTGCCGAAGAGGTTATCGTTGTATCGATCGGCCCAGCGCAAAATCAAGAAACCATCCGCACCGGCTTGGCCATGGGGGCTGATCGCGGCATCCATATCGAAGCATCGCATGATATCGAACCTCTGGCCGTTGCCAAACTGTTGAAAGCTGTTGTCGAACGGGAAAATCCGGGCCTTGTATTGGTTGGCAAACAGGCCATTGACGATGATTGCAACCAAACAGGACAGATGCTGGCCGCCTTGCTTGGCTGGGCCCAAGGTACATTTGTATCAGCCTTGGACGTGGCGGGTGACAAAGCAAAAATCGTACGCGAAGTCGATGGCGGGCTTGAACATCTGGAAATCAAGATGCCAGCGATTGTGTCTGTCGATCTTCGACTGAATGAGCCACGCTATGCGTCACTGCCAAATATCATGAAAGCCAAGAAAAAGCCGCTTGATAGCCTGACAGTTGATGATCTTGGTGTTGATATCAAGCCGCGGCTGACCATCGTCAAGGTCGAAGAACCAGCCGCACGCGAAGCCGGCATCAAAGTAGCAGACGTAAAAGAGCTTGTTGAAAAACTCAAAAATGAAGCAAAGGTGATATAATCATGAGCATTCTTGTTTTTTGCGATCATGATAATGGTCAGTTTGGTGCCGCGACATTAAACGCGGTCAGCGCCGCCCAGAAAATTGGTGGTGATATTCATCTATTGGTCGCTGGCGATGCGTCAGGCAAAATCGCCGCACAAGCAGCGGCGGTTTCTGGTTTGGCCAAGGTTTTGGTGGCTGATGGTGCCGAATATGCGCATGGACTGGCAGAAAATCTGGCACCGTTAATCTGTAATTTGGCCAGCCAATACAGCCATATTCTGGCACCAGCGACAACAACCGGCAAAAATATCATGCCACGGGTTGCCGCGCTTTTGGATGTCATGCAGATTTCCGATATTATCAAAGTTGATGATGCCAATACGTTCCAGCGGCCAATTTATGCGGGCAACGCATTATCGACCGTCCGTTCGGATGAAGCCATTAAGATCATCACGGTTCGTAGCACAGCATTTGAAGCCGCCGCCGCCGAAGGCGGATCAGCCGCGATCGAAACCATTAGCAATAATGGCGATTCGGGTTTGTCATTCTATGTCAAATCTGAACTATCTAGCTCTGAACGTCCGGAATTGACCTCGGCACCAATTGTTATTTCAGGTGGGCGCGGTATGCAGGACGGGGCAAATTTTGCCATGCTTGAAAAAGTGGCTGACAAGCTTGGTGCCGCCGTTGGTGCATCGCGTGCGGCGGTTGATGCCGGGTTTGTGCCAAATGATTACCAAGTCGGCCAGACCGGCAAGGTTGTCGCCCCTGACCTCTATGTGGCCGTTGGCATTTCGGGTGCGATCCAGCATCTAGCTGGCATGAAGGACAGCAAGGTGATTGTTGCCATCAATAAGGATGACGAGGCACCAATTTTTCAGGTGGCGGATTTTGGGCTTGTTGCCGATCTGTTCGAAGCGGTGCCAGAACTTGAAAAGGAACTTGGCTAATCTGATAGCCAGCATGGGCTGGGTATAGGATCAGTATGAAAAGGCGGCGTCATTGGCGCTGCCTTTTTTATATGCCTATATCGCGGTTGGCTGAGACGTTTTAAGATCATTTGGCTTTTGCCGGTTTCGGTTCAGATCATGTGGCCTTAAATAAATTGGCCTTGGATGATATGCTTGCGGCTGTGACAAACCCGCGGATTTCAGACTGCATCTGGTCTTCATGCCATTCACGCGGCCCCACATATACCACGCAGGTTTGCTGGTCAGCCGAAAGCAAAAAGCTTGTTGGCAGGCCGGTCACGCCCATTTCGCGTGATAATGCCGCTTTTGGATCAAACCCAAGGCGCGGTGTCGTCACGCCATTTGCCTGCAATACGGGCAACGCCTTGTTAACGCCGCCACGATCCACCGAAATTAACACCACATCAATCCCGTCAGGATGCAATTGTTCGGCGGCCATTTGCAAAGACGGCATCTCGGCAATACATGGGGCGCACCAGCTGGCCCAAAAATTTATCAAAAACGGCCGCCCCCGCAAACTGTCCAGCGTAAATGATTTTCCATCTTCATCGGTCACCAGTTGGGTCATTGGCGGTGCGGCTTTTATATTTTGCCCAGTTGACACCGCAAGGGTTGCCGCCCGTGCGCTGGCCAAAGGCGACATCACGCTGCCCGCATACCAGCCGGCCCAGGCGGCAAGGCCAGCCGATAAAAACCAGCGCCGCGGCGGCTGTGCGGTTTTTGGCTGAAAATTCATCGAAAGCCGCGTATAAAACATAGGCCTGTCCTAATCCATATGGTTGCAAAGATGACAAAACAAAAACCTACATCAAATGATGCCACAAAATCCAGCATCTGGGGTGGCCGTTTTGCATCTGGCCCCTCGCAGCTGATGCAGGATATCAACGCCTCTATCAGCTATGACCAGCGGCTATACCAACAGGACATCGCCGGATCAAAGGCACATGCGACAATGCTGGCCGCTTGCGGCATCATTACATCTGCAGATTGTGACGCGATTCACAAGGGGCTTGGGCAGATTGCGATTGAGATTGAACAGGGAAAATTTGTCTTTTCAGATTCGCTTGAAGATATTCATATGAATATTGAATCACGTCTTGCCGAATTGATTGGCGAACCAGCACGCCGTCTGCATACCGCCCGGTCGCGTAACGATCAAGTGGCGACAGATTTCAAATTATGGGTGCGCGATGCCATCGATGCGATTGATCACGCACTGGCAGATATGCAGATTGCGCTGATCGACAAGGCCACCAACCATGCCGATATGGTCATGCCCGGATTTACCCATTTGCAGACCGCACAACCTGTCACATTTGGGTTTCATCTGATGGCCTATGTTGAAATGTTGGGACGAGACCGGGGGCGTTTTGCCGACGCCCGCATCCGTCTGAATGAAAGTCCACTTGGCGCGGCCGCCCTTGCTGGCACATCATTTCCAACCGATCGGCATATGACCGCGGCGGCACTTGGCTTTGACCGGCCAGCGGCAAATGCCATGGACGCAGTATCCGATCGCGATTTTGCGCTTGAATTTCTGGCCGCCGCCGCCATCTGTGCGGTTCATCTATCACGTTTTGCCGAAGAACTTGTCATCTGGTCGTCAGATCGATTTGGGTTTATCAGCCTGTCTGATGCCTTTACCACCGGATCATCGATTATGCCGCAAAAGCGTAACCCGGATGCGGCCGAACTTGTCCGGGCCAAGCCCGGCCGCATTATCGGTGCGTTAAATGGCTTGTTGATTGTCTTAAAAGGCCTGCCACTTGCCTATGGAAAAGATATGCAGGAAGACAAGGAGGGTGTTTTTGACGCCGCTGATTCGCTTGGCATTGCCATTGCCGCCACCACCGGCATGATCCGCGATTTGACAGCCAAACCAGATGCCATGTTGGCGGCGTTGCAACAAGGCTTTCCAACCGCCACCGATCTGGCCGATTATATGGTGCGCGAACTTGGCATGCCATTTCGCGAGGCACATCATGCCAGCGGCGCGATTGTTGCCACCGCCGCCGCAAAAGGCGTTGATATAGAGGCGCTGAGCCTTGCAGAATTGCAGGCCGTAGAGCCGCGTATCAAACCAGATATTATCGGACAGCTTTCCGTGGCAAGCGCGGTGGCCGCCCGTACCAGCTTTGGTGGCACCGCACCAGATGAAGTGCGCGCCCGGATCGCCGATGCCAAACAACGTTTTGGACTGGAATAAATGAGTTATGCGCCCGGTAAAGGCCAGCATTGCCACTGGCGGTAAAGGAGATTTTATGATGCAACGCAAAATAGTGATGGCCAGTTTATGCGCCTTGCTTGTGATCGCCGGATTAAGCAGTTGCGGCAAACGCGGCGACCCCTATCGCCCGTCTGAAATCCCCACCCAGCAGACCAACAGCTAGCCGTGACCGGCCAATCCCATCAGCCCCGCATTATCCGCATAAAGGATCTTTGACATGTCTGCATTCTACCGCGATGCCCACAACCATCTGACCATTGATGGCGTATCGCTTGATGGGCTGATGGCAGAATTTGGTAGCCCGCTATATGTCTATTCAGGTGCCGGGCTAGAACGTGCCTTTACCGCATTTCAAGCCGCCGTTGCGCCGGTTTCCGGCAAGGTGCATTTTGCGCTTAAAGCCAATTCTGCACTTGGTGTGATTGCGCTTTTGGCCCGGTGCGGGGCGGGGGCTGATATTGTTTCGGCTGGCGAATTGGCACGGGCATTGGCCGCTGGTATCGCGGCCGGAGATGTGGTGTTTTCTGGCGTTGGAAAAACCGCGGCAGATATCCGCGCGGCACTGGCCGCTGGCATCGGCCAGCTTAACGCCGAATCGGCTGAAGAGGTGGCGCAAATCAGCGCTGTCGCCGCGGCAATGGGGGTTGTCGCACCGGTGGCATTGCGGGTGAATGTGGATGTTGATGCGGGCACCCATGCAAAAATTTCAACAGGCCAGCGCAGCAACAAATTTGGCATTTCAACCGACCAGCGCGAGGCCGCCAGCCTCTATGCCAGCATTGATGCCGACCCACATATCAAACCGATGGGGCTGGCCGTTCATATCGGTTCGCAAATTTGCGATCTGGCACCATTTGAGCGGGCATATGCAGCACTTCTTGATGTCGCCAATGGATTGCGTGCCAGCGGGCTAGATGTGCCTTGTCTTGATCTTGGCGGCGGCGTTGGCGTCGATTACCAGCAGGCAAGCGACACAGATTTCAGCGCCTATGGCGCGCTGGTGACACGGCTATTCAAAGATAGTGGTTTTGCCCTTGGTTTTGAACCGGGGCGGGCCATTGCGGCAAATAACGGCGCGTTATTGACCGAAGTCATCTATGTCAAACAAGGCGATAACAAAAGATTCGTCATTGTCGACGCGGCGATGAATGACCTGATCCGCCCGACACTTTATGACGCCTATCACCCGATTGTCACGCTGGCCCCACCCCAAAACACAATCGGCAAGGCCGATATTGTTGGGCCAGTTTGTGAAACAGGTGATTATCTGGGGCTTGACCGGGATATGCCGACACTTGCCGCCGGTGACAAGCTAGCGGTTTTGTCAGCCGGTGCCTATGGCGCGGTGATGGCCTCTTCCTATAACACCCGTCCGCCAGCTGGCGAAGTGCTGGTACATGATGGCAAGGCGCATTTGTTACGCCCGGCCCGGTCATTTGACAGCCTGCTCGCTGAAGAAACCATTCCAGTTTTTGACTAAGCGCTTTTGAATGGGCGCTTTTAACAAGGCTCCCTAGCGATATAAACGATTGGCAAGCGGCGTCACCGTCACATGCGCCTCGCGGCCAGCCTCAACAGCAAGTTGCACAAAAAACCCGCTTTCAGCCTGGGCATCAATAACATCATCATCTGGCCGGATCACCGTTTCCTGCATAATCATGCCATCTGCACCGCGCACCGTCACCCGCAGATCAGCCGCATGCGTGCGCCACATACCGATATTTCGCAACCCGCCAGATAACCGCATCGTATCGCCAACATAGCTGGCATTAAGCCCCACTACCTGAAGCTGGGCCACCGCCGGGCGTATCGACAAGCCGATTCGATCAAACCCATTGATCAAAAACGGTAGATAGGCCGTGATCATACCCCGGTTCATAATGACACCGCTGGCAAGGCTGGCCGCAAGCAGCGCCGCCAAACATAGTTTCCACAGATGTTTCAGCCGATCACGGGCCATTGATAGCGGGGTGACAGCATACCCGGGCGACCCAGCACCCCCGCCATCTGCCGATTTTTCATCAGGCTGATTGGCAGACGGCAACACCGGCGATGCGATCCAGACATGGTGACATATCGAACAGCGCACAGTCTGGCCATCCTGCGGAATCAGATCGGCATCAACCCGAAAAATTGTCGTACAATGCGGGCAAGTCAAAAGCATGCAAACACCCCGGTAAATTAGTATAGTCTAATTGAATCTACCCTGATCAATGGATCATGCCAAATATCATTGTCGTTCATGGCTGGTAACGGGCATATCTGCTTGGTAAACTAGGGGTTAGGGTATCGATCGCCGGGGCCGGATAATGCAAAATACATGGCACAACGCATGACAAACAACGCCAAAACCCGGGTGCAGCAGGCCAAAACCATGCTCATTGGCTGTGCTGTGCTGGCGGCGATTTTCATATCTGGCTTGCAATATTTCGTATTGAATTTACCGCGGCAAATGGAATCCCCGGCCCGTCAAAGCGATGGCATTGTGGTGATCACTGGCGGCCAGCAACGTCTTGATGCTGGCCTGACGCTATTGGCCACTGGCACCGCGTCAAAATTATTAATATCGGGGGTTGGCACCGGTCTGAGCAAAGTGATTCTGGCCAATGATTTACAGCTGGATCAGACCCAGCGTGATTTGCTGATCTGTTGTGCTGAACTTGAATTTGCGGCGCATGATACGCGTGGCAATGCACGGGCCGCGCGGCACTGGGCTGAAACCAACAATCTTGCATCGCTGGTTCTAGTGACGGCCAATTATCATATGCCACGTGCCAGATTGGCGTTTGAACATGAAATGCCGCATATCGATTTACACTATTGGCCAGTCAGCCCAGATGATTTGCACATTGATAGCTGGTGGAAAGATCCGGGGCTAGTTCGGCTTTTGGCCCGCGAATATGCAAAATTTCTGGCAGAATTTATCCGGCTGTAACAGCAAGCCGGGCGATCAATCCTGACCAGCGTCAATGATCGAGCGCCGAATTTCGCGCGTGCGGGAAAATAAATCTTCCAGCTTATCACCCTCCTGCCAGCGGATCGCCCGTTGCAAGTAAGATAAATCTTCGGAAAAGCGCTGTAACATCTCCAGCACCGCTTCGTCATTATTCAAAAACACATCGCGCCACATCACCGGGTCCGAGGCGGCAATACGGGTGAAATCCCGAAACCCAGAGGCAGAAAACCGGATCACATCATTTTTCAATTGCTGTTCCAAATCAACCGCCGTGCCAACAATGGTATAGGCGATCAAATGCGGCAAATGCGAAGTCAATGCCAGCACCTTGTCATGATAATCTGGGGCCATCCGTTCAACCACGGAACCCAGCCCGGTGATAAATGATTCAAATTGCAACACCGCTGATTCGGGCGCGTCTAATGGCAATATAATCCAATAGCGGCCATCAAACAGATGCGCGATACCAGCCTGTGGCCCAGAATGTTCGGTACCAGCCAGCGGATGCGACGGCAACCAGATGATGGATTCATTCAGATGCGGGGCGACATCACGCAATACCGACCGTTTGGTTGACCCGGTATCGGTCAACACCGCCCCCAGTTTCATATGTGGCGCTATGGTCTTGGCAACCGCCCCCACTGCGCCAACCGGCACCGCCATAATCACTAGATCAGCATCGGCAACTGCCGCGGCGGCGGTGTCTGCGACTTCGTCAACAAGCTGCAAGCTGGCAACATCCGCCATAGCCGCCGGATCGGCATCATACCCAGCCATCACCGCGGCAAGGCCCGCACGACGGCTAGCAAGCGCAATCGATGCCCCGATCAGCCCCATCCCGATAATCGCAATTTTGTTATAAATTACCGCCATAACGTCACTTACCTGTCACTTTGATGAAGCCTTAGCGTGCATAAATACCTAGCAACCGTGCCGCCGGGCCGCAGGCCTCTGGCAGATGGTCATCAAAATATCCGTCAACAGCCACAATCTGCAAACCGTCATCTGCCCGCGGCACAGCAAACAGGCTTATGTCATCTCCGGATTCATCTGGCAAGTAGTCAGCCAAAATATAGGCTGGCGTCACTGTTGGAATGGGAAATAGCGGGGTGCGCGCCATGATATATATTTTTGGGGTAGCACAAATGGCCTGTGCTAGTGCGGTATCATCTGTTGTTGCTGGTACAAGCCCATAACGACAACGCGCCGTATCAAGCAAGGCCAGCACCGCGTCAAAATCATCGCAATGCCGCGCCGTTAGTGCGCTGCCCATATGCCAGATCGCCGCCGGCAATGCGGCCTGATGCACGGCAAATGTTACATCCTTGTTTTGTCTGGTAAGGCTGGCCGCCATAATTTGCCGCCAAATCCCCAGCAATACGGCAGGTGCCATATCGCTATCCATCGCGGCCAACCGCCGGACCAACGCCGCCTCGCGGCCCGGCCGAAACGCAGCTTCGCCATTTTTCGCTGCAATCACCTCGTCTGAAAGGGTCATACGATGCGCAATCAGTTGCAGAATTTCAGCATCTATTTGATCAATGGCGTCACGTAATTCATGCAACTTGTCACTCATTCACATACATCCTTTACGCGGACCATTCACGGCAATTGCTAATGCTGGTGCGGAACCAGCACGGCGGCGGCGAAGCTTACTGGTGTTTCCAGCCGCAGCATAGAGCTTTTTCTCTGCCTCGACCAGCAACACCCCGCCCAATGCTGGCCACCAGCGCTGACCAAGCCGTTCAATCGTTGTCGCAAAACGCACCATCGCCCGGTTATGTAATGGCGGCAAACACACAGTTCGATAGGTGCGTTTTGGCACAAACCCATGCATGTCAAGAAGCTGGCAAAGCTGGCGACTAGAATAGGGGCGGCCATGCCCAAAAGGCGTATGTTCAAGCCGGGCCCACAACCCCCGCCGATTCGGCACCACCACCAATAGTCTGCCCGCACCATCTAGCACCCGCCAACATTCATCAAGAAGCCGTCCAGGTTCTGCATCAAATTCCAGCGCATGAGCCAGCAATAGCCGGTCAATGTGAACATCCGGCAGGGGCAGGGCGTGACTGTCAACAAGGCCGCTGCGACCGGGCCCGGATTCTGGCCACGCGATCACCCCGGATCGTGCCAGCATCAAGGACAACAGATTTGCCGGTATGTGATGATTGCGGGATGTGGGTGGCAACCAGCCAAGGCCATATCCCACCATCACATTGCAACCGCTGGCATCCGCTTGCCAAAACCGGGTCATATGGGGGTGCATTTGGCCTGCCACATGCTGGCCAAGTGGGGTTTTATAGAAATCTCGCAATGCAATCACATCATCATACATATGACGGTTTGCCTTTTATGTCGGCTGATATGTCCTGATGCAGATGATAGCGCAGCCTTGTGCAAAAATGAATTGCAGATCAGCCCGGATTTAAGATGGCAGATTACTCAACTCATAGGCAATCTGCTGACAATCATCATAGGCCTCGGGTTTGGCGGTACGCACCCGCACACACGCAACCTCTGGTAGCGCCAGCAAAGCATCAAAAATGCGCCGTGCCAGCGTTTCTTGAAGATCGTAATGCATCGCCCCAACAAGGGCGTGAATGGTATCGCGAATCACATCATAATCAATTGTCGTATCAACCGAATCCATTTGTGGTTCAGTGCCGTCACGCAGCAATAATTCAGCATCAATCAACACCGTCTGTTTGGCTTGTCGTTCGGCATCGTAAATACCGATTGATACCTGACAATTTAGCCCTTCCAGCAAAAATCTGCGGGTTATGGTCATTGATTATCATCCCTATTCGATTATCGTTCATCTTGCCCGTACTTAATTTGCCGGCATTTAATTTGCCCTAACTATGCCCCGGCACAATCCAATCTGGCTGGATTCCGGTGGCGGCAATAAATCGTTCAGCCCCGCCATCACGAAACAGGCCCGCCCCAGTCATCAGAACCGATTGCAGACCAGCCGCACCGCCGCCCAAGATATCGGTATGCAAGCTATCGCCAACCATTGCCACCCGGCGGCGATCAAGATGACGCCCAGCCAATTTGTTCAGCCTGTCCAGCGCAAGGTCAAAAGCCGGGCGATAGGGCTTGCCATACCAATGCACTGGCATTTTTCCCGCCTGCATGGCGCGGGCCATCCAATAGCCCGGTTCTGGCGAAAAATGCCCGGTCTGTGGTGCCGCAACATCTGGATTAGCAACAAATACGGGGCGCGGTCGCGCGTTTAACGCGGCCTCAAAACCGGCCTGATCCTGATCTGTCCAATCAATCACCCCAAGAAGCGCAAAGGCATCTGCTTTGTGCCAAAAATCTGAGGTTTTGCCATAGGCCAAAATATGGTCGCCCGGTAACGCTGTGACCACCCCTCCAAGACAACCGATTACATTTGATGGGTCCAGCGGCGCACCCGCGGCGTTCCCACAAAGGGCGGCATGCAAGGCATCACGGCTCGACACCACCGCATCCGGCATGATTGGCAAACGCCATTTGGCATATTTTTCTGCCGCCAATGATGATTCAAAACTGCCGCCATTTGTCAGCACCACAACTGGCTTGTTGCGATCTGCCGCCAGCTGCAACAAATCTTCAATGCCAGCCACCAGATTGTCGCCTACATTGATCACCCCATAGCCATCTAGAATCAGCCCGTCAAATTCATCCAAAATATCAATCAAGGCGCGACGTTGGCGACCGGCCCCGGGGACCGCCTGTGGCATCATCGCACGCTGGGTCTGGTAAATATCAATAACCGCTGTCAAATCTAGCGCATCTGGCGCTGGAATCACAAATGCCTCACTCACACCCACAACCTTACTTTTTTAACACGCGATTATTATAATTCAGCCGCAGTGATAAATTGGCCAAAAGCTTCACACCAAATCAAAACCGCCCGGTAATTTGTCACATCCACCCCATCTGGTAGATCGAGTGAAAAATTCTCAAACGCTTTGATCGGCCCAATTTGCAGTGATTGTGCCTTAATCATCTGAAATCCGGGGCCAGTTTCAACATATTTCGGGGTCAGATACAAACGATAATCAGGCCCCGGCGCAACCTTGCCATCGAGCCAGATACGATCTGCATTGACCATAATCACCCCATCACCCCAATGCAGCCCATCTGACCCCGGCAAATCCCGGACAAATGTGCCGCGACGCAACGCGCTGTCGGACAAAGCCGCAATCGACGCTGAATCAAGACCCTTTTCAGCGATCAGAATGGGCAGAAAATATACCCCTAACCCAAATCCAACGACCAACCCCGCACAAAATTTCACAACCCCAAACATCACAATATGGCGGCGCAGGAAAGCCATAACAGATGCCATCATATAGGCCTCCTTTTTTTGCCTGCAACACCCCCAAACCAAAACTGGATCAGCACTGGTGCATAATGGTGAATAGATCAATGAAAAAACATAACACTGATAACAGCTTATCACAGATTATACTTGTTTTTTTATGATATTTTGCGCCAAGCTGACAAAGCGTGAAACGGTCTGTAACAGACGCGGTGCCAAGACCGCGTCGCATTGGCGAGGAAAGACGCATCATGAAGCTGGCGACCTTTGATAGCTATATTGTGAAAAACCCGCCGCCCGGTTTTGGTGGACGCTATTTTATTTTTGTTACCCTAACAACATCTTGCGGCATCACCGGCACTGGCGAAATCTATGCCGCCAGCTTTGCCCCAGAAATCATCACCGCCATGGCAAGCGATATATTTCAGCGCTATCTGGAAGGTCAAAACCCGTTTCAGATCGAACAATTTTGTCGGCGCGCGCATGGGTCCGGCTTTTCGCATCGTCCAGACCCATCGCTTCAAGGCGTTGTCAGTGGGCTGGAAATGGCCTGTTGGGACATAATCGGCAAAGCCCTAGACCGGCCAGTTTATGATTTGCTTGGTGGTCAGGTGCATGACAGGCTGCGTACCTATACCTATTTATATCCGCGGGCTGATCAAGATGCCGGGCGATTTTACAATGACCCAGTGGCCAGCGCCGAAGCAGCATTATCCTATGTCAAACAAGGGTTTACCGCGGTGAAATTTGATCCGGCTGGCCAATATACGGTGTTTGATGGCCGCATGCCAGATTTGCCAGCACTTGACCGGTCTGCAGCTTTTTGCGCGGCTATTCGAGACGCTGTCGGTGATCAGGCTGATTTACTATTTGGTACACATGGTCAATTTACCGCGGCTGGTGCGATCCGGCTTGCCGAACGATTAGCCCCCTATGACCCGCTGTGGTTCGAGGAACCAACACCGCCCGACATGCCCGAAGAAATGGCCAAGGTCGCCGCCCGTAGCCCGGTGCCCATTGCCACTGGCGAACGGCTTTGCACCAAATATGAATTTGCCCGGGTATTGCGCTGTGGGGCAGCGGCCATATTACAACCGAATCTGGGCCGGGCCGGGGGTATTTTGGAAGCCAAGAAAATAGCCGCCATCGCCGAGACCTATTATGCGCAGATCGCACCGCATCTCTATTGCGGGCCAGTGGTGGCGGCCGCCAATATTCAGCTGGCCACCGCGACCCCAAATTTCTTGATCCTTGAATCAATTCAGAAAATGGATGGGTTTCACGCCAGTTTGCTGCACACACCCTTAAGCTGGGAAGATGGCTATATCATACCGCCAAAAACCCCGGGTCTGGGCGTAACACTGAATATGGATGTTGTTGCCAAACATCCATGGGATGGCGATAAATTGCATCTGGAAATGGGGCAAAATCCCTATGATCCGGTGCACGATGGTGATTTTGCTGGCGGTTAGGGGCCACATGATGCGCGCCATATCATAATGGCCGTGGAAAAACTGGCTGTTTAACCATGTGCAAACACACGCAAACACTTGACAGTTCACCCGCAAAGCGTATAGTCCGCCGCATTGTCGCGTACGGACCGCTGGACGGGCGCGGATTGGTGCGGGCAAACTATACCGCATTTCTATCACCGGCAACGGTTGTAAAAGTCGAATTACGCTGACGATAGCGGCACACCCAAAAGCCAAACTGGCTGGGGTGCGATGTCGTCACATTATTATGATAAGGAAGATCGCCATGTATGCTTTGGTGAAAACAGGTGGCAAGCAGTATCGCGTAGCAAAGGATGACACCATCCTAGTTGAGCGCATCGCCGCAGAAGAAGGCGCTGAAGTCATTTTGAATGACATCGCTATGCTTGCCGATGGTGATAAAGTGACGATTGGCACGCCAAAGGTAGATGGCGCGGCAGTCAGTGCCACTGTCATGCATCAGACACGTGGCCCAAAAATCATTATTTTCCGCCGCAAGCGCCGGAAAAACCATCGCCGCACGCAAGGCCACCGGCAGGATCTGACGTTACTGAAGATCAATGACATTGCTGAAGATGCAAAGAAACTTGCACCAGCCAAGCCAGTAGCCAAAAAAGCCGCACCAAAAGCTGATGATGCCGCGAAACAGCCAGCCGCAAAAAAGGCCGCAGCCAAAAAATCCGCGCCAAAAGCTGCAGCCGCGAAAAAGCCAGCCGCAAAAAAGGCCGCAAAAAAAGACTAATTACCGCGCCGCGCCGCGGCATCAAAATAGATAAGAGGGTGTTGAACTATGGCACATAAAAAAGCAGGTGGTAGCTCCAGAAACGGTCGCGATTCGGCTGGACGTCGTCTTGGTGTAAAGAAATTTGGTGGCGAATCGGTTCTGGCCGGCAACATCATCATGCGCCAGCGCGGCACAAAAGTGCATCCCGGTGACAATGTTGGCATGGGCAAAGACCATACCCTGTTCGCGCTGACCGAAGGTCAAGTTGCCTTTCGGCAAAAATCTGGCGGTAAAATGTTCGTGAATGTTGTGCCGATGGCAGAGGCCGCCGAATAAAACCCGTTGTCATCACCAGCAGGTGATGTGACTGACCGGGGTTAGATTCAACTGGCCTGAAACAGATTACAGGGGAATGACATGCATGTTGTTCCCCTCTTGTTTTTTTTAAACATGTGTTTTGTCAGCATCAGCCAGACAGCGTGAATCGAAAGCACCAAAATGAAATTTCTAGACCAAGCCAAAATCTATATGCGTTCTGGCAATGGCGGGCCGGGTTCGGTGAGTTTCCGGCGGGAAGCGCATGTGCCATTTGGCGGCCCAGATGGTGGTGATGGTGGGCGCGGCGGTGATGTTGTAGCGGTAGCGGTAAATGGGTTAAACACGCTGATTGATTATCGCTACCAACAGCATTTTAAGGCTGATTCGGGCCGCCCGGGGGCTGGTCGTGACCGCAGTGGCGCCTCGGGCAAAGATGTAACATTGCGCCTACCAATCGGCACCCAGATATTATCAGATGACCAGCAAACGGTACTGGCTGATCTGACCTATGAAGGCCAAAGCATTATTCTGGCCAAAGGCGGCATCGGCGGCAAAGGCAACGCGTTTTTCAAATCATCAACCAATCGTGCGCCACGCAAATCACAGCCCGGCGAAACCGGGCAGGAAATGTGGGTATGGTTGCGGCTAAAGCTGATTGCTGATGCGGGTTTGCTTGGCATGCCCAATGCGGGCAAATCAACTTTTTTAAGCGCGGTATCAGCGGCCCGCCCAAAAATTGCCGATTATCCCTTTACCACGCTTCACCCCAACCTTGGTGTTGTTGGTATCGATGGCAAAGAATTTGTGATGGCAGACATCCCCGGATTAATTGAAGGCGCGCATGAGGGTGCGGGGCTAGGCCACCGGTTTTTGGGCCATGTCGAACGTTGCCGGATTTTATTACATCTTGTTGATGCCACCGGCACCGATCCGGTCGCGGCCTGGCAGATATTGCGGCGCGAATTGCAAGCCTATGGCGGCGGCCTTTATGACAAGCCAGAAATTGTCGGGCTGACAAAGCTAGACGCCACGCCAGCAGATTATGCCGATGAATTGGCGGCTGCACTGCGCGCGGCGGGGGCTGGCCAAGTGATGTGTTTGTCGTCAGTCACCGGCAGTGGTGTGACCGACATGTTGCGGCAATTAATCGCCGTGATAGAGACAAGCCGGGCCAAAGATGCCGAACCAGAAGAGGTTGAACCATGGTCGCCATAACCGGACCTAGCGCCCTGCCAAACGCCAAGCGAATCGTTGTAAAAGTGGGATCAGCCTTGCTTGTTGATGAAGATAAAAACACCATCAACAAAGCGTGGCTGGCTGGAATTGCCAGCGATATTTCACGGCTCAAAGCGGCGGGAAAAGACGTGGTGGTGGTCTCTAGCGGTGCCATTGCGCTGGGAAGCCGATTGTTAAAAATTCATAACAAAGCGCTAAGCCTGCAAGAAAAACAAGCCGCCGCCGCCACCGGGCAAGTCACGCTGGCGCATGCTTGGATGGAAGCGCTTGGGGCCTATAAGGTGCAAGCCGCGCAAATTTTGTTATCGCCAGACGATACCGAAACCAGGCGCAAACATTTGAATGCACGGGCAACAATGGGGGCATTGCTAGAGCTTGGCGCTGTACCTGTGGTGAATGAAAATGACACGGTGGCAACAGCCGAAATCCGCTTTGGTGATAATGACCGGCTGGCCGCGCGGGTGGCGGCGATGATTGGGGCGGATCTGCTGATTCTTTTATCGGATGTTGATGGCCTCTATACAGGTAACCCGAATCAAAATAACGCCGCCACACATCTGCCCCAGATTGATCATATTACCGATGATATTATGGCCATGGCTGGCACCGCAAATGCGCAATATGCCTCTGGCGGCATGGTCACCAAGCTCGAAGCGGCACGTATCAGCACCGCCGCAGGCTGTCATATGATTATTTGTGATGGCCGGGACCCAGAACCGCTTTTGCGTTTGGAAAATGGCGCACGTTGCAGTTGTTTTATCGCAACAGAAACGCCGCACGCGGCCCGCAAACAATGGATCGCCGGGGCGTTAACGCCGCGCGGTACAATAGGCGTTGATGCCGGGGCCGCCACCGCCTTGCGTAGCGGAAAATCACTTTTGCCAGCCGGTGTTGTGGCCGTTGATGGACAGTTTGATCGCGGTGATCTTGTCGCTGTTGAAGACCAGTCAGGCAGGATTATCGGCCATGGATTATCCAGTTACAGCGCCGCCGACGCCAGCAAAATCAAAGGCCACAAAAGCCGTGAAATTGAAACCATGCTGGGGTATCGTGGTCGCGATGAAATGATCCATGCAGATAATCTGGTGGTGATTGATAATTAGGGCCATGGCAACAGGGGCTTGGCTTGCAAACAAAGCCGGACCGGAAACAAAATGACAGAAATCACCGCGCAAACTGAAACCGCAACGCGCTTGATCGACCGCTTGGTCACCGCCGCTCGCAACGCGCAAATGGCGCTTGGTACCAGCCATTTTACCGCCAGGCAAATGGCCCTGCGTGAAGCAGCACAACACATTCGGGCAGAGCGATCAGATCTGCTTGCCGCCAATAAAAAAGATCTTGCTGCCGCAGTGAAATCTGGCCTGAGCGATGCCTTCATTGACCGGCTGACACTCACCGAATCGCGTATCGAGGATATGGCCGTTGGTCTGGAAACCATTGCCACACAGCCAGATCCTATTGGCGCGGAACTGGCACGTTGGCAACGTCCAAATGGTCTCGATATTACCCGTCAATCAACACCGCTTGGCGTTATTGGCGTAATTTATGAATCGCGCCCTAATGTAACAATTGATGCTGCTGGCCTATGTGTACTGGCCGGAAATGCGGTGATTTTGCGCGGCGGCAGTGATAGCCAACATAGCGCGGCGTTGCTTGGTGATATCATGACCCGCGGGTTAGAGGCCGCCGGTTTGCCGCGTACGGCTGTGCAAATGGTGCCCACAACAGATCGCGCCGCGGTTGGTGCCATGCTTGGCGCGGTTGGCGGGATTGATGTCATTATCCCGCGTGGTGGCAAATCACTGGTAGAGCGTGTCCAACGCGAAGCACGGGTGCCGGTATTTGCCCATCTAGAGGGCATCTGCCATATCTATATCGACAAATATGCAAATCTCGATAAAGCCAGAACCATTGTAGTCAATGCAAAAATGCGACGCACCGGTATCTGTGGTGCTGCCGAAACCTTGCTTGTGCATCAGGATGTGGCGGCTGATATGTTGCCAGCCATTGCCGCTGACTTGCAAAAGGCTGGCTGTCTGTTACGCGGCGATAGCGCGGCAACATCACTGGTATCTGATATGCAACTTGCCAATGATGATGACTGGCGCACCGAATATCTTGATGCCATTTTGTCGGTGCGGATTGTCGATAGCATCGATATGGCGATTGATCATATTGCCCACTATGGGTCTGGCCATACCGAATCGATCATTACCGAATCGGACGAGGCTGGTGAAGATTTTCTAACCCGGGTCGACAGCGCCATTGTGATGCGCAACGCCTCAACGCAATTTGCTGATGGGGGTGAATTTGGTATGGGCGCCGAAATTGGCATTGCCACCGGTAGATTGCATGCGCGCGGCCCAGTCGGTACCGCCCAATTGACAAGTTTCAAATATGTTGTGCGCGGCGATGGCCAAATCCGCAGTTAACCGCGCCCGGCACCATCGCCCGCAGCTGTTTCACAGCCGGACAAAGCTGAAAATTGGTTTGGTTGGCGGATCATTTAACCCCGCACATGCCGGCCATATGCATATGAGCCTTGAGGCCTATCACAAGCTAGGACTGGATCAGATCTGGTGGTTGGTCAGCCCGCAAAATCCGCTAAAACCATCTGCCAATATGGCCAGTTTACCAGACCGGCTGGCCGCCGCCCGCGATATCACCGCGGCGACACCGTTCATACATGTCATTGCGCCCGAAGCTAGATTGCCAAGTAATTTCACCTATGAAACCTTGAAATATCTCAATGAAACCATGCCTTTAGCACGGCTTGTTTGGATCATGGGGGCGGATAATCTTGTACAATTTAGGCAGTGGAAACGCTATCAAGACATAGTAGACTTACTACCCATTGCCGTAATCGACAGGCCGGGCTATTCTTATCAGGCTATAAGCGCTGGTCGGCATCTATTTACGCGCCGCTTCACCGCTCGTCAGTTGCGGCGCAGACTTGTGAACACCAGAATAGATAGGCCGGGGTGGTGTTTTATAGCTGGACAACGGCATCACGCGTCGGCAACCGATATTCGGAAAAACCGCGATGAATGCCAACCGCGTAAGGATGAAACGCAAAGGCTGGATATTTGAAGGAGACACCCATTTCTAAACCACATACTGCATGTGATGCAGACCAGATCCTTGAATTAATCACCACCTCATTAGACGATGACAAAGCCGAAAACATCCTGACAATTCCTTTGCAGGGTAAATCGACTATGGCCGATTATATGGTTGTGGCCAGCGGTACATCATCGCGCCAGGTTGCCGCTATGGCGGAACATATCGAATTCAAGCTGAAGCAAAATAAAATTGCCATTTTGGGATTAGAGGGCCTGCGTCAAGCGGACTGGGTGCTGATCGACGCGAATGATGTCATTGTGCATTTATTCCGTCCTGAAGTGCGCGAATTTTACGGCCTTGAACGTATGTGGGCCGATGATGCGGCTGAAGAAATCGTCACTGTTGGTACCGACGGATAGCGCGTGACCAAACTGTCATAACCCCAAGGACACCGACCATGCAGCTTTTTATTGTCGCCGTTGGCAAAGCGCGTGGGTCAGCAGAACACCGGCTTGCCGAAGACTGGCTAGGGCGGCTTCCAGATGGTGGCGGTATCCATGAAATCGAATCCAAACTGCCAGCCGGTGCCAAACGCACGGATGATGAAGGCATGCGGCTTTTGCGGGCGGTGCCGTCAGGTGCGGCGCTTGCCATTCTTGATCCGCGCGGCAAGGATCATTCTTCCGAGGATCTGGCCGCACTGATCGGCGCGTGGCGTGACAGCGGCTATGGATCAGCCGCATTTGCGATTGGCGGTGCGGATGGTCATGCAGCGCATATTCGTCAAAAAGCGTTGCGTACCATTTCCTTTGGACGTGCGACATGGCCGCATATGTTATGCCGGGCGATGCTTGCCGAACAGCTCTATCGGGCCAGCATGATTTTGGCTGGACACCCCTATCATCGCGGCAATTAACGAAACGGGTTTGCACTATACTTCAGCCCGGCACAACAGTATAAAAACGCCATGAAAAAAACAGCATATCATCCGGCAAAGGGGCCTGTGGTTCTGTGTATTATGGATGGGTGGGGACATCGGACCGACCCTGCCCATAACGCGGTCGCACTCGCAAACACGCCGGTATTTGATAGATTATGGGCTGGCTGTCCACATAGTTTTTTGGCGGCATCTGGTGCAGATGTTGGATTACCAGACGGACAGGTTGGCAATTCTGAAGTTGGCCATATGAATATTGGTGCTGGGCGGGTTGTCCAACAAGATTTGCCGCGGCTGAATGACGCCACCAAAGATGGGTCATTAACCGCGCACCCGGCCCTAAAGGACCTTGCCAGTAACCTTGCATTGACTGGTGGGGCCGTCCATGTGATCGGGCTGGTTTCGCCGGGCGGCGTGCATGCCCATCAAGATCATATGCTGGCGGTTATCAGAGGGCTGGCAGATGCCGGGGCGCCTGTGGTGATCCATGGATTTACCGATGGCCGTGATGTGTTGCCGCGCGATGCCGGGATCAGCTTGCCGGACTTTTTGTCGCAATTGCCGGAAAATGCCACACTTGGCAGCCTCACTGGACGCTATTTTGGCATGGATCGCGATCACCGCTGGGGTCGCACCCAAAAAGCCTATGATGCCATCGCCCTTGGACACGCAGAGTTTCATGCAGATGGCGGTTTGCAAGCCTTGCAGGCCGGTTATGTTCGCGGCGAAAGCGACGAATTTCTGCAGGCGACAATTGTCGGTGGCTATACCGGCATGCGCGATGGTGACGGGCTGGTGATGATGAATTTCAGAGCCGACCGGGCGCGGCAGATTCTCGATTGTTTCTATCGGCCAGAAACAACATCTTGCAAGACCCAGCCAATTGCCCTACGCCCGGCTTTAGGCATGACGAGCTATTCTGCTGACCTTGATGAATTTGTCACCCCGCTTTACCCACCAGTTGAATTGGCCGACACCTTGGGCGAAGTTGTCGCAGCAGCAGGGCGCCGTCAGCTTCGGCTTGCTGAAACCGAAAAATACCCACATGTCACATTTTTCTTTAATGGAGGTGACGAAACCATGCGCGATGGCGAAGATCGCGCCTTGGTGCCATCGCCAAATGTGCCGACCTATGACCAGTTGCCGCAAATGAGCGCCAGCGGGGTGCTGGCCAAAGCCGTGGCCAGCCTCAAAGCCAAATCGCATGACTTATTGGTGATTAATTTTGCCAATCCCGATATGGTCGGTCATACAGGCGATCTTGCGGCGGCTATCACCGCGGTTGAAACCGTTGATGCGTGCGTTGGTGAATTGGTCGCGGCGATCAAAGCGGCAGACGGACAAATGCTGCTTACCGCCGATCATGGCAATTGCGAGGTAATGTGGGACAGTAAGGCGGAGTCGCCGCATACCGCCCATACCACTAATTTGGTGCCGCTGATTCTGGTCAATGGCAATGATGGGGCATCTCTTACCGATGGAAGATTGGCTGATTTAGCCCCCAGCCTGCTGGCCATGATGGGCATTGATCAACCGGCTAGCATGACGGGTAAATCGCTGTTTGCGGCGGTTTAACCCAGCCGGCCCTGAAACGATATGAAATTTTAACGTGGGGTTGAATCAAGCTGTTTTGACTGGCAACATGAAGACGCCTTAAAGAAACGTTAATACGGTGTATCACTATGGTCAGAACGCGCGAAGCATATTATCTTTAACAGACCAGCCGACCCATTCTGACAGTGATATTTTGTGATGTCCGCACAGGAGCAACCAATGAAGCAACTCATCACCGGTTTAATACCAGCAGGTAATCGGGCAAAGCGGGTTATGGTGCCGTTTCTTTGCGGGATATTGGTGGCTGGCGTTTTTGCGGTACCGTCACTGACCTCGGCTGAGTCTAACAAGAACGAAGAAATTTACCGCCAGCTTGGGTTATTCGGCGATATTTTCCAGCGGGTGCGCGAAAATTATGTTGACGAAGTGGACGAAAAGGCCCTGATAGAAGCGGCCATTAATGGCATGCTGACCTCGCTTGACCCGCATTCATCTTTTCTAGATACCGAAAATTTTTCCGATATGCAGGTCCAGACAAAAGGTAAATTTGGTGGGCTTGGCATTGAAATCACCATGGAAAATGGCCTGATCAGAATTGTGTCGCCGATCGATGACACACCGGCGGCCAAAGCTGGGTTGCAACCTGAAGATTACATCATTGGCATTGATGGCGAAGCCGTTCGGGGCATGGCGCTGGCGGACGCGGTTGATAAATTGCGCGGCAAAGTCGGTTCAGATGTCACCGTTACCATCCAGCGCGCAAAAAATGACCCGTTTGATGTGACCGTTACCCGAGATACCATCAAAATCCGTTCGGTACGGTCTGATGTATTTGATAACATTGGCTATTTGCGAATCACTACATTTTCCGAACAAACCAGCCCCGGGCTGAATGATGCGGTAGAGAAAATTTTCACCGAACATGGCGATCGCGTAAAAGGCTTTGTTCTTGATTTGCGGAATAATCCGGGCGGGCTTTTGAACGAGGCCATTGCGGTGAGTGACGCGTTTCTTGATGCTGGTGAAATTGTGTCAACACGTGGTCGCGATGAAAAAAATGCCAGCCGGGCCTATGCCAAGCCCGGCGATATCGCCCGCGGATTGCCACTTGTTGTGCTGATTAATTCTGGATCAGCATCGGCATCTGAAATTGTTGCCGGGGCGTTAAAGGACCATCAGCGCGCCGTGCTTCTTGGTACCCGGTCATTCGGCAAAGGGTCAGTACAATCGGTGATTCCAGTATCGGGCACTGGGGCGATGCGGCTGACCACAGCACGCTATTATACCCCATCAGGTGTGTCGATTCAGGCGACCGGCATTACCCCCAATATTGAAGTGGCGCTGGCACGAATCGAGGAACTGGAAGGCGGCAATACACGTGAAGAAAATCTAAAAGGCGCGCTTGATAAAGATGCAAATGGACAAAATACATCTGGATCAGACAGTGACGCGGCCGCCAAAGACACCCCGAAAGAGCAAGACCAGTCAAAAATTGACTATCAATTGGCCCGGGCGCTGGATTTGATTCAAGGCGTTGCCATTTTTACCAAGGATAAGACCACCCCATGAATAAAATGTCACATGCCACCACCACGCCCTATCATGATCGTCCCTATCGACCTTGTGTTGGCATTTTTTTGTTGAACAATCATGGCAAGGTGTTTGCCGGGCGGCGTATCGATAGCCGCGCCGAAGCTTGGCAGATGCCACAAGGCGGCATTGACGCCGGGGAAAGCCCGCTTGATGCCTGTATGCGGGAAATGCGTGAAGAAATTGGCACAAATGCTGCCGAATTAGTTGGTCAACATGACGATTGGCTATATTACGATATTCCGCTTCCTCTGGCTGACCGATTGTGGCAGGGGCAGTATAAGGGACAAAAGCAAAAATGGATGGCATTGCGGTTTACCGGGCATGACGATGATATCAACATCGCCACCGAAGAACCTGAATTTTGCGAATGGAAATGGCTGTCGCCGCATGATCTAGTTGATCTGGCGGTGCCTTTTAAGCGTGATGTTTACCAAAATGTTTTAACAGCTTTCGCGCCAATTCTGGTCTAACGCGCCAATAAAAAATCCGCCTTGGACGAGCTTGTCAACGGCGGCTTTTTTATATCTTTATAGCGGTTTATAATGCCGCAATTGCCGCATTTAAAAAATCTGCTTCTTCGTCGCTGGCATCAGCCACTTTTGTTTTTAATTGCGCGGCATCAGCACTGCCAAGATGAATGGCACGTTCGGCAAGGATGGTAACACTCTCACCAGATACGTCCGCCAAGCCGCCATCAATCATATAACGATCAGTGACTTTGCCATTTTGGTGCAGTTCGACAACACCGCGGGTGAGATCAGCCAATAAAGGAGCATGCCGTGGCAGCACCCCGAACAGGCCTTCAACACCCGGGGCAACTACCATTTCAACAGCCTGCTGCGCCATGATACGTGCCGGTGTGACAAGTTCTAATTGCGTTGTTTCAGCCATAATTATTGCCTATCCCTTGCTGCCAAATCCTGTCAGCACTGTTGCTTAAGCGGCTTCTTGGGCCAGTTTCTTGCCTTTTTCGACCGCTTC
Organism: Pseudomonadota bacterium; assembly: GCA_027620495.1. GTDB lineage: Bacteria > Pseudomonadota > Alphaproteobacteria > Puniceispirillales > Puniceispirillaceae > UBA3439. The sequence goes on from JAQCEA010000005.1 coordinate 86,359, forward strand.
TTCGATGGTGCCAACAAGGTAGAAAGCGGCTTCTGGAAGATGATCATAATCACCTTTCAAGATACCCTCAAAACCGGCGATTGTATCTTCGAGGCTAACCAGCTTACCAGGTGAACCGGTGAACACTTCAGCCACATGGAATGGCTGCGACAAGAAGCGCTGGATTTTACGAGCGCGGGCAACCACCAGCTTATCTTCTTCCGACAATTCATCCATACCAAGGATGGCGATGATATCTTGCAGTGACTTATATTGCTGCAACACTTCTTGGACCTGACGTGCCACATTATAGTGATGCTCACCCACAATACGTGGATCCAACATGCGTGATGATGAATCAAGCGGATCCACCGCTGGATAAATGCCAAGCTCAGCGATTTGACGAGACAACACAGTTGTCGCATCAAGGTGCGCGAATGATGTGGCTGGTGCCGGGTCAGTCAAGTCATCGGCTGGCACATAAATCGCCTGCACTGACGTGATCGAGCCTTTGTTTGTTGTTGTAATACGTTCTTGCAACGCACCCATATCGGTTGCCAATGTTGGCTGGTAGCCCACCGCAGATGGGATACGGCCAAGCAGCGCTGACACTTCAGAACCGGCCTGAGTAAAGCGGAAAATATTATCCACAAAGAACAACACGTCCTGGCCTTCTTCGTCGCGGAAATATTCAGCCAGCGTCAAACCGGTCAAGGCCACACGTGCGCGCGCTCCTGGCGGCTCATTCATCTGGCCATAAACAAGCGCGGCTTTTGATCCCGGCCCATCGGTTTTGATCACACCTGATTCGACCATTTCATGATACAGATCGTTACCTTCACGTGTCCGCTCGCCAACACCAGCAAACACTGAATAGCCACCATGGGCTTTTGCCACGTTGTTGATCAATTCCATAATCAACACCGTCTTACCAACGCCGGCACCGCCAAACAGGCCGATTTTACCGCCTTTGGCATAAGGGGCCAAAAGGTCAACAACCTTAATACCTGTCACCAAAATTTCAGCCTCGGTTGACTGGTCAACATAATCTGGGGCCGGGCGGTGAATTGGGTAATGTTTCTTTGACTTAACTGGCTTGCCTTCGTCAACAGGCTCGCCAATGACATTCATGATCCGGCCAAGTGTTTCCGGGCCAACTGGCACGGTGATTGGGGCGCCTGTATCGACAGCGTCGGTACCACGAACCAGACCTTCGGTCGCATCCATCGCAATTGTGCGTACTGCTGACTCGCCAAGATGCTGGGCAACTTCAAGCACCAATCGCTGGCCGTTGTTATTTACCTCAAGCGCGTTTTGAATCGCTGGCAGTTCACCATCAAATTTGACGTCGACAACCGCGCCGATCACCTGACTGATTTTACCAATTCCGTTTTTTGCCATGGTCTTGTTACTCCGGGCTAGAACCGTTTTGCTGTGGGCAAGATTGCCCGATTAGGTTTGTTTACTCTTCACATATTTGGCCGCTAAGCTAACTAAATCGCTTCGGCACCTGAAATAATCTCGATCAATTCACTGGTAATGTTGGCCTGCCGCGTCCGGTTATAAACCAGCGTCAAGCGGTCGATCAGCTCACCAGCGTTGCGTGTGGCGTTATCCATCGCTGTCATACGTGCCGCCAATTCAGCAGCTGATGATTCAAGCAACGCACCATAAATTTGTGTCGACAAATTGCGCGGCAATAAACTCGCCAGCAATTCATCTTCTTCTGGTTCATATTCATAGCTCACCGCAGCGGCGTCACCATCGCCAGCTTCACTATTGTCCACTTCGGCTGGGATCAGCTGGGTCAAAGTGATTTCCTGTGTGATGGCATTTTTGAATTTGTTGAAAATCAATGTGCATACATCAAATTCGCCAGCTTCAAACCCGGTACGGATCGCGTCAGCAATTTTTGCCGCATCGCTGTAATTCACTGAGGTACCCTGCAGGCCTTCATATCGGTCGATATAAAGATCACCAAATTCCCGCCGCAGGGCGTCAGCTGATTTACGCCCGACCATCAACAGCTTCACGTTTTTGTTTTCTGCCCGCAACCGCGTAACTTCGGCGCGTGTCTGGCGGGTTACTGTGCCGTTAAAACCGCCACACAAACCACGGTCAGCTGACATCACCACCAGCAAATGTGTCTTGTCTTTGCCATTACCAACAAGCAATTGCGGGGCAGATGCGGCATCCGCCTTGCTGGCAAGATTGCCAATCACCTGCCGCATGCGGGTCGAATAGGGGCGACCGGATTCGGCGGCATCTTGCGCACGCCGCAATTTTGCCGCTGCCACCATTTTCATGGCAGCCGTAATTTTCTGCGTGGACTTGACGCTATTAATGCGCGTCTTTAGATCCTTCAAAGATGCCATTTACCGAACTCCAATAGACGACTCAAAAACGTCTTCGACCTATCCTACCGTCTTATGAAAAGCTCTTGGCAAATGCCGCGATGGCCTTGCCCAGTTTTTCTTCAGTTTTGTCAGACAAGGCTTTTTCGTCACGAATGGTGTCGAGAAGCGCCTGCTCGGAACTACGCAAATGATCCAGAAGACCCGCTTCGAACCTACCGATATCGCCAACGGCGATTGAGTCGAGATGGCCTTTCACACCCGCAAAAATCACCGCAACCTGTTCTTCAACAAGCATCGGGCTATATTGTGGCTGCTTCAAAAGCTCGGTCAAACGCTCACCACGTGCCAAAAGCGCCCGTGTCGAGGCATCCATATCTGACGCAAATTGCGCAAAGGCGGCCATTTCACGATATTGGGCAAGTTCCAGCTTAATGGTGCCAGCGACCTGTTTCATCGCTTTGATTTGTGCGGCTGAACCAACGCGGCTCACCGACAGGCCCACATTCACCGCTGGCCGGATACCTTTATAGAACAATTCTGTTTCAAGGAAGATCTGCCCATCGGTGATCGAAATCACATTTGTCGGAATAAAGGCCGACACGTCACCGCCTTGTGTTTCAATAACTGGCAGGGCGGTCAATGACCCTGAACCGTTGCTTGCGTTCAGTTTCGCTGCACGTTCCAACAGCCGTGAGTGCAAATAGAACACGTCACCTGGATAGGCTTCGCGTCCTGGTGGGCGGCGTAGCAACAAGCTCATCTGGCGATAGGCAACGGCCTGTTTTGACAGATCGTCATACACCACCAGCGCATGCATACCATTATCACGGAAATATTCACCCATGGCACAGGCTGAATAAGGTGCCAAAAACTGCATTGGGGCTGGGTCAGATGCGGTTGCCGCAACAACGATCGAATATTCCATCGCGCCTTGTTCTTCAAGCGAACGCACGATTTGCGCCACTGTCGAACGCTTCTGGCCAACAGCCACATAAATACAAAACAGCTTTTTCCCATCATCCTTGCCAGCTGCGTCATTGACTGACTTCTGGTTGATAAAGGCGTCAATCGCAATGGCTGTCTTGCCAGTTTGGCGGTCACCAATGATCAATTCGCGCTGACCACGGCCAACTGGGATCAAGCTGTCGATCGCTTTCAAGCCGGTTTGCATTGGTTCATGCACGGACTGGCGCGGCATAATACCGGGGGCTTTGACTTCAACCCGGCTCCGCTTGACGTTTTTCAGCGGGCCCTTGCCATCAATTGGGTTGCCAAGCGCGTCAACAACGCGGCCAAGCAGGCCTTTGCCAATTGGCGTATCCACAATAGAAGCTGTACGGCGAACCACATCACCTTCACGGATTGACCGGTCATCGCCGAAAATAACGATACCAACATTGTCCGCTTCAAGGTTCAGGGCCATGCCCTTTACGCCGCTTTCAAATTCGACCATTTCACCAGCTTGCACTTCGTCAAGCCCGTGAACGCGGGCGATACCATCACCTACTGACAGCACACGCCCAACTTCGGCGATTTCTGCTTCACTACCGAAATTGGCAATTTGTTCCTTGAGGATAGCTGAAATTTCAGCCGCACGAATATCCATCACGCAACACCCTTCATGGCCGTTTCCAGCCGGCTAAGTTTGGTTTTGATTGAGGTATCAATCATACGAGATCCGATACGCACAACAAGCCCGCCAATCAAAGACGGGTCTACACGCATCGAAAGTGACAATTTGTCGCTACCGGCAAGCCGGGCGACTGTTTTTTCTACAGATGCCTTACGGCTGTCATCAAGCGGCACTGCCGAGATGACTTCTGCAGAGATCTGACCGCGCCGCCGGGCATGTTCTTCTAAAAAGGCCCGGATAACACGAAGAAGCGCACTTAAACGTCCATTTGCGGCCAGCGTTCCAACAAATTTAACAGTCAGCGCATCAGTGCCGGCCTTTTGTAAAATTGCAGTGATCGCAGCTTGCTGCTCATGGCGCGATAAAATCGGAGACTCCACAAGTTTTTTAAGATCCTGATGTTCAGAGACAAGTCCGGCCAATGCGGTCAAATCCGCATGGATTGCGTCAATTTTTTTGCTTTCAACAGCCAACGCATAAAGCGCGCCAGCATAACGTCCTGCAAGACCTGTAGCGCCTGAACTCACTGAACTAACCTCGTTCTGAAAAAACCATTTTGTGGCTGCACGGCCCGGCCCAGCGTCAAACGCGCTGTTCGCTGTTCCTTGCAGTGACGTCATGGGTGCTATCATAGCCATGGCCGAAAGGCAAGCAGTCAGACGCCGAAAATTTGACGTTTTCGTGATGTTTCCGGCACTAGCAGACCTCTGCCAAAGAAATATACAAGTTCAAACGCCGCTAGAGAAAACTATAGGGGTCAATATCAATATGCAGCCGCACTTGTGCCGGTAATTTTACATCTGCGATCCAGTCTCGCAAAATGCGTTGTAAATCAATGGTTTTTTCAGCGCGCAACAAAAATCTGGCACGATGACGCCCCTTTAAATAGGCCAGAGGCGCCATCGCCGGGCCAAAACAATCAACATGATCAAATACTGGTCGGCTGGCCGCCAGCAACCGCATGGCTTCATGCAGTTTGGTGTCGTCGGGCGAAGATAAAATGACTGCAGCCAGCTGGGCAAAGGGCGGCATGCCAGCTTCTGCCCGCGCCGTCGCCTCATTGGCCAGAAATTGGTTCCGGTCTCCGCCAAGCAAACTTGTTAGAACCGGGTTTTCCGGATCAAGCGTCTGCAATAATGCCTCGCCAGTGCGCGATTCGCGGCCCGCCCGGCCAGCCACCTGCGACAGCATCTGAAATGTGCGTTCGCTGGCACGCAAATCACCGCCAGCAAGGCCAAGATCCGCATCCACCACGCCAACCAAGGTCAAATTTGGAAAATGATGTCCTTTCGCGGCCATTTGCGTGCCAACAATAATATCCACCTCACCAGCTTGTACCGATTCAATGAAATTTTGCGCGGCTTTTGGCGTGCCAACCGTATCACTCGACAACACCGCAAACCGGGCTTCTGGAAACCGCCACAATACCTCTTCAGCCAGTCGTTCAACACCTGGGCCGCAAGCCTGCATACTGTCGCTTTGGCCACATTGCAGACAATCTTGGCGGGGGCGTGTTTCATGGCCGCAATGATGACACCGCATCCGGCCAGCCAGACGATGCGCCACCATCCAAGAATCACAATGCGGACAGTTCACTTTCGCACCGCAGGCCCCGCATAAGGTGAGCGGGGCATATCCACGCCGATTGAGGAACAACAGGCTTTGTTCACCATCTTCTAGGCGTTGCCGCATTGCCGCAACCAGCGGGGGGGCAAGCCAACGGCCACGCTCAGGCGGCGTTTTACGTAAATCAATGGCTCTGATTTGTGGCAGGCTGGCACCATGCACCCGGTCTGACAGCACCACATGCCGATAGCGGGCCGCCCCACCTGTGGCACCAGCATTCACCCAGCTTTCAAGCGATGGGGTCGCACTGGCCAGAATAATTGGACAGGTTTCGATTCGAGCCCGCAAGACAGCCATATCACGGGCCTGATAAATCACTTGGTCTTCCTGTTTAAAAGCATGTTCATGTTCTTCATCAACAATGATCAGCCCTAGATTTTTAAAGGGTAAAAATAATGCTGACCGGGCGCCAACCACCACCGATAGCTTGCCTTCCAGCGCAAATCGCCACGCGCGGCGTTTCTGTGCGGCAGTCACATCTGAATGCCATTCCTCCGGCGATACCCCAAAACGCGTGGCAAACCTGTTGCGCCACGCCGCCGATAGGGCAATTTCCGGCAATAGGATGAGAATTTGCTGGCCAGCCTGCAGCGCGGCTTTTACCGCTTCAAAATAGACTTCGGTTTTGCCAGACCCGGTGACCCCATCAAGAAGCGTTGCCGAAAACCCCTGGCCAATCATTGCCGATAAATCACTAGCCGCAGCGGCCTGTGTCGAACTGAGCGTCAGCCCGGGCAGATCATGGCGGGGGGACGGGGGCGGCTGGTCTGCCGCCACATGTTCAACCGCAAGAAGCCCCTGTGCCACCATGCCAGTGATCACCGCTTGGCTGACATTGGCCGCGGCAGAAATGTCGCTGGCACTGCGCCGTAGCTGGTCAGCCATCAGGTCAAATACACGCTGGCGCGCTTTTGTCAGGGGTTTGTCAAGCTGTGTAACTTTCGGCAGGGTATATTGCTTTTGCAAGGCCGGCGGAGCCAATGCAGATGGTTGACTGAGAATCATTTTGGCAACCGCACCTAGCGGCGATACCGTCCAATCGGCAAACCGCTTCATAAAAAGCAGCAAAGACTCTGGCAAAGCGGCGACAGCGGCGACATCTTCCAGACTACGCAGTTTTTCCGCCGCCACATCGCCATCCCCAGCCCCCAGCACAATGCCCGGCAAGCGCCGATTACCAAAAGGCGCAATCACCACACTGCCAATACCAACAGATAATTGCGGCGGTACCAGATAGTCGAAACATCCCGGCACCGGCGTTGCCAAAACCACCGAGACACGGTCATGCCGCACCGCATCTTTCGGCAAGGATGGTTTTGACAGGGACAAGGACATGGGATGATTATGCTTTCTTTCTTTCTTAGCCGGGCTTTCTTAGCCGGGGCGTTCTTCGCTTGGCTGGGCTTAGCTTGGCTGGGCTTAGCTTGGCTGGGCTTTTACAGCTTCAATAGTTTATCTGGCTAGTTGCCGGGGGCATCATAACATGGCTTGACCCAACACCGAGCATGAAGGTTATAGATTTGCAAGACCGGTTACGGTAAACTGGCCCTCTCATTTATGCGATGCTTTATCAAAAAGTGCGCAGAGCCATCTGTCCATAGCAGGATTATAAATAATGAAAATTTTTCTTGATAGCGCAGACCTTGATGAAATCACCGCGCTTCGTGATACCGGCTTTGTTGACGGTGTGACAACAAACCCCTCACTCATTGCCAAATCGGGCCATAATATTCTTGATAGAATTGCTGAAATTTGTGCGATTGTTGACGGGCCGGTTAGCGCCGAAGTTACCGCGACTGATTATGACACAATGCTTGCCGAAGGCCGTAAATTGGCCGCCATTGCACCAAATGTTGCGGTAAAAGTCCCGCTGACCAAAGCCGGATTGCAAACCTGCCGGACGCTCAGTGATGCGGGAACAAAGGTCAATGTGACGCTGTGTTTCACCGCTGGTCAGGCGTTGCTAGCGGCAAAGGCCGGGGCCACATTTATTTCACCTTTTGTGGGTCGGCTTGATGATATTGGCAAAGATGGCATGGGATTGATCGAAGAGATTTGCACGCTCTATGCAAATTATGATTGCCCTACCGAAGTGTTGGTCGCATCTGTGCGTAGCACGCAACATGTTGTTGATGCCGCGCTGATGGGGGCGGATGTGGTTACCTTGCCACCAAAAATTCTAACGGCCTTGTATCATCACCCGCTAACCGATAGTGGGCTTGACGCCTTTTTAAAAGATTGGGCAAAAACCGGGCAGTCAATCCTCTAGCGTGATGATCGGCGGTTCAGACAGCGTCAGCTAAAAGCACCCAAAGGTGGGAGCCGGAAATGACCAAGGATAAATCAGCAATTTCAGCAGATGATGTTGTGGCCTATATCACCGCACATCCAGACTGTCTGGCGCATCATCCCGATCTTCTTGCCCAATGTCTTGATGCGGCCAAATCTGTATCGGGTGATAACGCCCATGATCAAGCCAACATTGTGGATTTAAGCCCGGCATTAGCGGCACGGGCGCGTGATGAAGCACGGCGCGCCGGGTTAGCGCATAAATCACTATTGCATGTGGCAGCTGAAAATATGGTGAGTTGGCGGCGCTTGCATCATGCGACGTTGGGGCTTTTGGCAAGCACTGATCTAGCTGGATTATGCCATGTAATTTCAGCCGAATTTCCAGTTATTTTTGATGTCGAAAAATCTGCTTTAATTATCGAATCAGAAACCAGCCATTCCGGCATGGTTGCCGCCGGGCTTGATGTCCGGCCTGCCGCGCAAATTGCCGCCGCCCTGCATGATCGCACGCTCTATCTAGGCACGCCAAACGAGGCAGGTACAGCGATCATGGGACAGGCCGCACCAAGCATGGCCTTGATCAGATTGCCAGACCGTTTGCCAGCACCAGTATCAAATTGCGTGTTACTCCTTGCCGGGAAACATGCGACAAGTTTTCAACCCGACTTGGGAAGTGATTTACTGGTATTACTGGCGGAAATGGTCGGTGTGACATTGGCAGCCCGGCTTGAATCTTTGGCGGAACCAACATGATTGACGCCGCGCATCGTTCGGCATGGCTGACATGGCTGGCAACTGAAAAGCGCTATGGAGACAACACGCTCGACGCCTATGCCCGCGATCTGGATGATTTTTCGGCATTTGCCGCCACCACGCCAGCGGCACCCAGCATGATTGACCGACAGATTTTTCGCGGCTGGCTCGCCAATATGGCGGCGCGGCAATTGGCCCTAACCACCATCGCAAGGCGGGTGTCGTCCCTGCGCGGCTTTTACCGGTTTTGTGGCCGCCGCCAGCTTCTTGATGTACCCGATCTTAGCTGGCTTCGGTCGCCAAAACCCAACCGGCCCGTGCCCAAATCACTATCTGCTGATGACGCCAAATCTCTGCTTGCGGCGATTTTTTACCGGCGCGGTGCTGATTGGGTGAAACAACGCGATTTTGCCGTTTTGATCCTGCTCTATGGTGCCGGGCTTCGCATTTCCGAAGCACTAGGATTGCGCCGCGGCGACGCCCCACTTGGCGACTGGCTGACAATTATCGGCAAAGGCAACAAAACCCGCGAGGTGCCGGTACTTGCCGCGGCGGCCGAAGCTGTTGATGACTATTTGGCAGCCTGTCCGTTTGATGATGGCCCGTCTGCACCTTTGTTTGTCAGCAGCCGCGGCAGCGCATTAGGCCCGCGGGCGGTACAAAGATTGGTCGAAGATTTGCGGGCCAGCCTTGATTTGCCAGCGCATGTCACACCGCATGCGCTCAGACATGCCTTTGCCACACATCTTCTTGGCAATGGTGGCGATTTACGGGCGATTCAGGAACTGCTTGGCCATGCCAGCCTATCAACAACCCAGCGTTATACGCAGGTTGATGAAAGCCATCTGATCCAGATTCATCGTGACACCCACCCCCGGGCGCGGCGCTAACTACATATGAATGGCGCGGCCATCAACGGCCAATGCCGCCTCTTTTACCGCTTCATTCAATGTCGGGTGGCCATGACAGGTACGGGCGATATCTTCGGCCGAAGCGCCAAACGCCATCGCCGCGGCGCATTCATGAATTACCGTACCAGCCTCATGCCCGATAATATGCACGCCAAGCACCTTGTCGGTGCGGCTACAAGCCAGGATTTTAACAAACCCATCGCTATGGCCTTGGGCGCGAGCGCGGCTGTTCGCTGAAAACGGAAAGACGCCTTTTTTATAGTCAATATTGGCGACTTTCAGCGTCTCTTCACTTTGCCCCAGCGTGGCAATTTCTGGGGCGGTATAAACGATGCCGGGTACCAGACTATAATCGACATGGCCAGCTTTACCCGCCATCATTTCAGCCGCAGCCACCGCATCTTCTTCAGCCTTGTGCGCCAGCATTGGCCCCTCGATCACATCACCGATGGCATAGACATCATCTAGGCTGGTTTCAAATCGCGAATCAACTGCAATCCGGCCGCGTTCGGTCAAGACAATCCCGGCCGCCTCTAGACCAAGACCATCGGTTGCCGGATGCCGACCAACCGATACCAATGCAATGTCAGCGCTGATCAATTCAGACCTGCCGCCATCTGCAGGTTCCACAGTCAGCGTGACCCCAGTTTTTGATGATTTTGCCTGTTTTACCGCTGTACTCAAACGGAAAGACAATCCCTGTTTTTTGGCAATCGCCATGAATTTTTTAGCAATTTCATCATCCATGCCAGGCAGGATGCGCGGCAGAAATTCAATCACTTCAACTTTGGCACCAAGCCGGGCCCATACAGTGCCAAGCTCTAGCCCGATATAACCTGCACCAATCACCACCAATTTTTTTGGACATTTGGTCAGACTTAACGCGCCAGTAGAACTGACGATGTGTTTTTCATCAATGGTGATGCCGGGCAAGCTAGAGGCGTGACTGCCGGTGGCAATCATAATTTTTTCCGATTTGTAGCTGCCTTTGTCTTTGCCATCGACAATCGTCACGGCACCAGAACCATCAATCCGCGCGGTGCCTTCAAGCCGGGTGATTTTGTTTTTCTTGAACAAAAAATCAATGCCTGTGGTCAGCCCCGACACAATATCTGATTTGGACTGCATCATCGCTGCCAAATCAAGTTTGACCGACCCAATGGCCACACCCATGCTGGCCAAATGGCCGGATGCCGCATTGGCATAATGTTCAGATGCATGAAGCAATGCCTTTGACGGAATACAGCCAACATTCAGGCAGGTGCCACCAAGGCTAGCGCGTTTTTCAATACAGGCAACGCGCATGCCTAATTGTGCCGCACGAATGGCCCCCACATACCCACCAGGGCCAGCCCCAATGACAATTAGGTCAAAATTTTCATTGCTCATGACTGCAGCCTATCATCTGTTATTATTTTTTCTATGCGCCGCTGCCAGCGTTGTCAGTTTATACACCAAGCAATAAACGGCGCGGGTCTTCAACCACATCTTTGATACGTTTCAAGAACGATACCGCCTCGCGGCCATCAATAATGCGATGGTCATAAGATAATGCCAGATACATCATTGGCCTAATCACAATCTGATCATCAACCACAACCGGGCGCTTATCGATCTTATGCATGCCCAAAATAGCGCTTTGCGGGGGGTTTAAGATCGGCGTCGACATCAGCGAGCCGTAAACACCACCATTCGAAATGGTAAAGGTGCCGCCAGCCATTTCATCAGGTGCGATTTTACCGTCACGCGCACGGGTGCCAAAATCAGCAATGGCTTGTTCGGTTGCGGCCAGACTCATCGCCCCCGCATCTTTAATCACCGGCACCACAAGCCCCTGCGGCGTGCCAACGGCAACACCAATATTATAATAATTTTTGTAAATGATATCATCGCCGTCAATTTCGGCATTCACCGCCGGAAATTCACGAAGCGCCTGAATCGCCGCCTGTACAAATACCCCCATGAATCCCAAACGGATATCATGCGCCGTTTCAAATGCTTCTTTAAAATCGGCGCGCAATTTCATCAGCGCCGACATGTCAACTTCATTGAATGTGGTCAACATGGCCGCGGTGTTTTGTGCCGATTTCAACCGGCTGGCAATGACCTTTCGCAATTTTGACATTGGCACGCGTTCTTCGCGCGCGGCATCGACATCACGTGATGGTGCCCGTGATGGCGTGGGTGCTGGCGCCAATGGCGTGGGTGTGGCGGCGGCAGGTATTGTTGCTGATGGGGCTTTGTTGACCGCATTCAATATATCAGCCTTGGTCAACCGGCCGCCAACACCGGTTCCGCTGATCCTTGCCGGATCAAGATTATGTTCCGTTACCAAGCGGCGCACTGCTGGCGACAAATGATCATGGCTGGCTGCGGCTGCTGGTGCCATGGGTGCCGCCGCATCTTGCACAGCTGGTTTTTCAGCCGGCTGTTGAGCTGGCTTTTCAGCAGATGCTTTCGCCTCACTTTTTGCTGGCTTGGACGGGGCGGCACCAGCACCTTCTTCCAACCGGGCAAGGATCGCACCCACCTCAACTACAGCGCCTTCAGCCGCCACAATTTCACCAATCTGACCCGCCGCTGGGGCAGGCACTTCAAGCGTGACCTTGTCAGTTTCAAGTTCGACAACCGGTTCATCTGCCGCCACATTATCCCCGGTGGTTTTGATCCAGCGCGCCACAGTGGCATCGCTGACCGACTCACCTAAAGTTGGAACGATAATTTCAATGGCCATTTCCAGCGCCCTCCTTGCGGTGCCTTCACTTTACGCAAGTCATTATAATAATGACCGTTTTTAGGTTATGCCCTATATCTTTGACTTGGTTGGCAGGTCTAATGCTGCCTCGACCAGATCTTTTTGTTCACGATTATGGCGCGATAATGTGCCGGTTGCCGGTGATGCGGCGGCGGCCCGACCCACATATGCCAGCCGTTGTTGCGTCATGCCAATCTCGGCCATGATGTCTTCAATGAAATCGCGGACAAATGTCCAGCCACCCATATTTTTTGGTTCTTCCTGACACCATACGATGCTGGCTTTTGGGGTTTTTTCTAGCATCTCTTTGACAGCTTTGCTGGGGAATGGATATAGCTGTTCAACACGCAAAATTTCAATATCCCAGGCCGCGGCCGCGTCACGTGCGGCGGCCAGATCATAATAAACTTTGCCGCTACATAAAACGATCCGCTTGGCCTTGCCATGATTGACCTTGGTATCGCGTTCATCAAGCAACCGATGAAAAGTTGTGCCCGGCCCCATATCGGCCAGATCAGACACACAGGCCTTGTGGCGCAGCAATGATTTTGGCGTCATCACAACAAGCGGCTTGCGGAAATTACGCCGCAACTGGCGCCGTAACACATGAAAATAATTGGCTGGCGTTGTGCAATTGACGACCTGCATATTATCTTCGGCGCATAGTTGTAAATACCGTTCAAGACGCGCTGATGAATGTTCTGGGCCTTGGCCTTCATACCCATGCGGCAACAACAAAACCAGCCCGTTCATCCGCAACCATTTGGCCTCGCCAGATGAGATAAACTGGTCAACCACTACCTGCGCGCCATTGGCAAAATCACCAAACTGGGCTTCCCACATCACCAGTGCATTTGGTTCAACAAGGGAAAAGCCATATTCAAAGCCCATAACCGACGCCTCGGAAAGTGGCGAGTCAATCACCTCAAAATAGGCTTGATCATCGGCTAAATTATTAAGCGGTGTGTAGCGATTTTCCGTGACTTGATCGACAAAAACAGCATGGCGCTGGCTGAATGTCCCACGGCGTGAATCCTGCCCAGACAATCGAACCGGGTTGCCTTCGATCAAGATAGAGCCAAACGCCAGATGTTCAGCGGTTGCCCAATCAATGCCACTGCCCGTTTTAATGTTATCAGCACGGGCGTTGATAATGCGAATGAGCTTTTTGTTCAGCGTCATGTCATCTGGCAAGCTGGTCATGCTGGCGCCAATTTGCCGCAATAAATCGAGATCAACAGCGGTTTCCCCGCGCCGATCATCGCCATGTGCTGTCACCATGCCCGACCAGTGACCTTCGAGCCAGTCTGCCTTGTTCGGCAGATAATTTGTGCCGGCATCAAACTCGGCATCCAGATACGCGATACGGTCGTCAATGACCTTTTGCGCTGCGGCTTTATCGATAAGCCCTTCATCAATCAATTGCTGGGCATAAAGATCGCGTGTTGATGGATGCCTACCGATGGCATCATACATCAAAGGTTGGGTAAAGGCTGGCTCATCACCCTCATTATGACCAAATCGGCGATAACAGAACATATCAATGACAACATCCGTGCCAAATGCCTGACGAAATTCTGTTGCGATCCGCGCCACATGTACCACCGCTTCTGGATCATCCCCATTCACATGGAAAATCGGCGCCATCACCATTTTGGCGACATCGGTCGGATAGGGTGACGACCGTGAAAATGACGGGCTGGTGGTAAACCCGATTTGATTATTGATGATGACATGAATTGTGCCGCCGGTGCGATATCCCCGTAGGGCAGAAAAGGCGAATGTTTCGGCAACAACACCCTGTCCAGCAAATGCCGCATCGCCATGCAGCAAAATACCTAAAACCTTTGTTCGGTCATGATCCTCAAGCTGTTGTTGTTTGGCGCGCACCCGCCCCACGACAACCGGATCAACAATTTCTAGATGCGATGGGTTCGGCGCTAGTGACAAATGCACACCGGCATTGTCAAAATCTCGATCCGCAGATGCCCCCATGTGATATTTGACATCACCTGATCCACCCGCATCTTCTGGGTTTGCCGGGTTGCCAAGAAATTCCGAAATAATCGCACGAAACGGCTTTTGCAGGACATTATGCAACACATTCAAGCGACCTCGGTGTGCCATGCCAATCACCGCTTCACGCAGGTCAAGTTGGCTACCACGCTTTAAAATTTGTTCCAGCGCCGGGATGACCGCTTCGGCACCATCCATGCCAAACCGCTTGGTGCCAGTGTATTTTTTATGGAGATAGCGTTCAAATTCTTCGGCATCAACAAGGCGTTCATAAATCGCCATTTTGCCTTTGACGGTAAAATCTGTGTGATTACCGATGGCTTCAATACGTTCTTGGATCCATGCTTTTTGCGCGGGATCCTGAATATGCATGAATTCAACACCGATTGTCCCGCAATAGGTTTGGCGCAATCGGTCAATAATTTCAGTGAGCGTGGCTGTTTCTAGACCCAATACATGATCAATGAAAATAGGGCGGTCCCAATCATCATCGCCAAACCCATAGCTTTTCGGATCAAGTTCTGGATGAAGCGGCTTATCCTCTAGTGCCAGCGGGTCAAGGTTGGCAATGAGGTGACCACGAATACGATAAGCCCGGATCAGCATCACCGCCCGCAACGAATCAAGTGTCGCTGCGCGCATGTCGGCGGCATTGATCATCCGCCCCGATACATGGCCTTTGGCCACAGCCTTTATCGACGCATCTGGATCAACCGCTCCAATAACGCGGCTTTGTTCACGTCCCCAGCTTGGGCCAGCCTCGATATCATCGCCAGCCTGGGCCAAATCACCAAAGGCTTGAAAATAGGCGTTCCAATTTTGATCAACAGATTTAGGATCGGCCCGCCATGCCCGGTTCATTTCCGCGATAAAGGTCGCATTTGCCCCTGATAACAGGCTGAAATCAATTTGCGCACCAGCGTCACTCAAAGTCGAAGCAGCATCATCCATAACAGATCGCGTTCCAATAATTGGCTAATAAAATGATTACAATGACAGTCTATGCGGTAATTTTTGTATTTCAAGTTAGACCGCACATAAAATCAATAATCAGGCAGGTGTTTGATACAGAAAAAGCCGGTTTAAAAAGGTAATATCCCTCTTTATACCGGCTATAATTCGTAATGATCACAATGGGTTATTAAAGCCCAGCAACAACATCATTAAGCGCCTTGACCGCCGCGACTGAATTATCGAACATCGCCTGTTCTTCGGCATTCAAATCAATCTCGACAATCCGTTCAACACCGCCAGCACCGATAATCACCGGCACACCAACATAAAGACCATTCAGCCCATAAGCACCATCAACATAAGCAGCACACGGCAACAGGCGTTTTTTGTCCTTTAGATAGGCATCGGCCATGTCAATGGCTGATGATGCCGGTGCGTAAAATGCCGAACCTGTTTTCAGCAAGCCAACAATTTCAGCCCCGCCATCACGTGTACGCTGTACAATATCGGCAATGCGATCAGCACTTGACCACCCCATCTTAATCAAATCTGGCACCGGTATGCCAGCAACAGCCGAATAGCGCACCAGCGGCACCATCGTATCGCCATGTCCGCCCAGAACAAACGCCGTCACATCTTCGACTGATACGTTAAATTCTTCTGCCAAGAACAAACGGAAACGCGCTGAATCCAGCACCCCAGCCATGCCAACCACCTTGGCCGCTGGCAAACCAGACGCTTTTTGCAAAACGCCAACCATCACATCAAGCGGGTTGGTGATACAAATCACAAACGCATCCGGGCAATGGGCTTTGATGCCAGCACCAACCTGATTCATCACTTTGGTATTAATACCAATCAAATCATCACGGCTCATGCCCGGCTTACGGGCTACGCCAGCGGTGACAATCACAACGTCACTATTGGCTAATGCGGCATAATCATTTGCGCCAGTGACCGTCGCATTAAATCTTTCAATCGGGCTTGATTGCGCAATATCAAGGGCTTTGCCCTGCGGAATGCCTTCGGCAATATCAAACAATGTGATGTCGCCAAGTTCTTTCAGACCCGCGAGTACGGCCAAGGTGCCGCCAATATTGCCAGCGCCAATTAAAGAGATTTTATGTCGTGCCATGATGCTTTACTTCCATTGTTGCTTTATCCAGATGACGCCGCTTTGGGGAATCACAATCTCGCAGCAACGGCGTGTTGCTGTGGTGTAGCGAACTATCCAAAAACATACAAGGGCAATCACCCAAAATCTGGAAAAACTCGGCCGCCGCAAAGACCCGTCTATGACCCTGTTGTTTGACCACGGGCCACCATCTCACCAAGCCGCGATGCCGTACGGTCAAATTCAAACTGCCATTGGTGGCCTGCATATAAGTCATCTATATCGGTTGCGGCTGACGCAACCAAAAATCGGCCACGGTCATAAAGCGCATCGATCAACCACATAAATCGCCGCGCCAGATGTTCATCACTCTCAGTAAATTGCGGTATTTCGGCAAGCACCACCCCAGCAAATCGCCCGGCAATGGCCAGATAATCGCGCGCCGCCAGCGGTGCATCACAAAAACTGGCAAAACTGGCATAGCCAATATCACCCGCCACTTTTTCGATGGTAATATCACGCCCCGCCACCCGTATGGTCTCGCTGGTCACGACCTTGTCATCGGTCACATGCCGGAATGCCACATCAAGCGCGGTTTTTGTGGCCGCATTCAATGGATGATACCAGGTTGGTATTGATGCCAGAACGGTACTACGCCAATCAATCCCAGCGCCCAGTTCGACCATATCGCACCGCGATTTCAGCAATTCGATAAAGGGCAAAAAGCGATCCCGATGCAGCCCGTCTTTATATAAATCATCCGCATGCCGGTTTGAGGTGGCAACAACGGTGATACCGCGTGCTAGAAGCGACGAAAATAACCGCGCCAAAATCATTGCATCGGCAATATCACGCACTTCCATCTCGTCAAAACAGATCACCTGACCGCGCGCCGCCAGCATCTGTGCGGCGGCCTCGATCGGGTCATCATCATCAGCTTGGCGGGCGGCATGGATATTGTCTTGGGCCAGCACCATAAAATCATGGAAATGCAACCGCCAGACCGTTGGCGCCGTTTTATGATGCGGCAAGCTGTTGACAAACATATCCATCAGCATGGTTTTGCCGCGGCCAACCCCGCCATAAAAATACAGTCCCATCACCGGTTGGGACGGTCGGAGGATTTTTTTGACCCAGTTTTGCGACTGGTGCCAACAAAGCTTGTCAATCAAATCATCAAGACGTCTGGCCGCCGCCATTTGCGCCTGATCTTCGGTAAAATCACCAGCCGCAATTTTCGCGGCTAATTGACGGCTAGGGTATGCTTGCTGGTGGTCTGACGGGTTGGTCATCGCAACTTGCCACCTTTACTGGCGTGGTTATCTGCGCGGTACCACCTCGCCAGTGGCGGCCATACGCCTAACGTTGAGCCATCTCACTTTTTATGCTTGCAATCGCTTTGCCCGGGTTCAGGCCCTTTGGACATGTTTTGGCGCAATTCATGATGGTGTGACACCGATAAAGGGCAAAACTATCATCCAGCGCCTCCAGCCGTTCTGCTTTGTGGTCATCACGGCTATCGGCAATCCAACGATAGGCCTGCAGCAAAACCGCCGGGCCAAGATATTCATCACTGTTCCACCAATAGCTTGGACAAGCTGTTGAACAGCTAAAGCATAAAACACATTCCCACAGCCCATCGAGCTTTTCGCGTTCGGCCGGAGATTGCCGGCGCTCTTCACCATTTGCCGGGGCGGTTTCAGATTTTAACCATGGCTCAATAGAGGTAAGCTGCCGATATGGTTGGCTGAGATCTGGTACCAAATCCTTTACCACCGGCATATGCGGCAATGGATAGATTTTGACTGTGCCTTTCACATCATCAATGCTTTTAAGGCAAGCCAGCGTGTTGGTGCCATCAATATTCATTGAACAAGACCCACAAATCCCCTCGCGGCAAGACCGTCTAAAGGTCAGGCTGCTATCTTGTTCGCTTTTGATTTTGATCAGCGCATCCAGCACCATTGGCCCGCAACGATCAAGATCAACTTCGAAACTATCAATTCGCGGATTGGCATCATCATCAGGTGACCAGCGATAGATTTCAAAGGTCTTTACATTTTGTGCCGCACTATCAGCTTTATGCGTTACGCCCTTGGTCAGGGTTGAATTTTTAGGCAATTTAAATTTGGCCATGATCGTCCTCTTTCACTTCTGCCTAATAGACACGCTGGGCTGGTGGAATAGGTGCCACATCATTGCTCAGCGTATTCATGGCCACCTTGCGGTAGGCGAGCTTTGATTTGTTGTTTTCGTCAAGCCACATCACCGTATGTTTCATCCAATTTTCATCATCGCGTTCGGGCCAGTCTTCATGTGCATGCGCCCCGCGTGATTCCTGCCGCTGATCCGCAGACCGAATGGTTACCAGCGCTTGCCCCATCAGATTGTCAAGTTCCAGCGCCTCGATCAAATCGGTATTCCAGATCAATGATTTGTCGGCAACGCCAAGCTGTCCCATGCGGCTTGCAATTTTATCCATGCTTTGCACGCCAGTTGACAAAGACTCGCTTGACCGGAACACCGCGGCATGACGTTGCATCGCGTGTTGCATATCAAGCCGAAGCTGGGCCACTGATTCACTGCCATTGGCATGACGCATACGATCAAATCTATCGAGGGCTTTGTCAGTGGCCGATTGCGGTGCCTTGGCAACCGCCGCACCAGCGGTCACCGTTTCGCTGGCACGATGCGCCGCCGCCCGGCCAAACACCACGATATCAAGAAGTGAATTGGTGCCCAACCGGTTGGCACCATGCACCGACACACAGGCGGCTTCGCCAATGGCCATCAACCCCGGCACCACGGCATTTTCGTCACCATCTGTCGGTGACAACACTTCGCCATGATAATTGGTTGGGATACCGCCCATATTGTAATGCACTGTCGGCAATACCGGAATCGGTTCGCGGGTTACATCCACCCCGCAGAAAATCCGCGCTGTTTCGGTAATGCCGGGCAAACGAACATGCAGCGTATCTGGATCGATATGTTCCAAATGCAGCATGATATGGTCTTTATTTGGACCAACCCCGCGACCTTCGTTAATTTCAATTGTCATGGCCCGGCTTACAACGTCGCGGCTGGCCAGATCTTTTGCTGTTGGGGCAAACCGTTCCATAAAACGTTCGCCTTCGGAATTTGTTAGATATCCGCCTTCACCACGCGCCCCTTCGGTGATCAATACACCAGCGCCATAAACACCTGTGGGGTGAAATTGCACAAATTCCATATCCTGTAGCGGCAAACCTGCCCGCAACGCCATCGCGTTGCCATCGCCGGTGCAGGTATGCGCTGATGTACAAGAAAAATACACCCGCCCATAGCCACCTGTTGCCAGTACCGTTTGCTGGCCCCAGAACCGGTGCAATCTGCCGTCTTCCATGCACAGCGCAATCACCCCGGCGCATTCACCAGCATCGGTCATCAACAGGTCAAGCACATAATATTCAATATGGAAATGCGCCGCATATTTTAAACATTGCTGATAGAGGGTATGCAAAATAGCGTGGCCAGTCCGGTCGGCGGCGGCACAGGCGCGCCGCGCCATTGATTTGCCATGGTCCAGCGTATGACCGCCAAATGGGCGCTGATAAATTTTACCTTCTTCGGTGCGGGAAAATGGTACCCCATAATTTTCCAGTTCAATAACCGCCGGAATCGCATTGCGGCACATATATTCAATGGCATCCTGATCGCCTAGCCAATCAGAGCCTTTGACAGTGTCATACATATGAAACTGCCAATTATCGCCTTCACCCATATTATTTAACGCCGCACCAATGCCACCTTGCGCCGCCACCGTATGTGACCGGGTGGGAAAGACCTTGCTGATACAGGCGGTTTTCAATCCAGATGCCGCCATCCCGAGTGTCGCACGCAATCCCGCGCCACCCGCACCAACAACAACAACGTCATATTGATGGTCAGTAATTTCATATGCAGTCATGACAAACCTTCCGGTGCTGGACAGATCAGACCAACAGACCCAATTTAAAATGAAATGCGCGCCAGTGCGATAAGACTGACGAGCGCGATTCCCCCCAACGCAACTCTTGCAAACATAATCAGACCGTTACGGCCACTTGCCAGCGGCACATAATCTTCAATAATCACCTGCACACCAAGCGCGGCGTGATAAATACCTACACTGATCAGCACTGCCAGCGGCAAGGATGTTGTCGGGGCAGCGACCAACTGCCGAGCCGCTTGATAATCAAGCGTCGCCAACCCACCCAACAGATACACACAATAGACCATCAGCGGTAAGGTCATGATCGCGCTGGCCCTCTGCCACTTCCAGTGCGGTACAGCCGATCCATGCGGTTTATTTGATTTTCCACCCATCACCCAACCCGCCTTTACAACCACACGGCCCATATCAATGCGGTGATCACAATCGTCAACAGCAACACAATCTGCCCGCTTCGATAGACCGCAGGAATGGTCAACCCGATGCCGCGATCCCACGTTAAATGCCGCAACCCATTCAGCGCGTGATAGACAAGCGCCACTGAATAGCCAAACAATATGAATGTGCCAATTGGATGGCCAATCACCGTTGCTGCCAATGCGTACCAAACATCACCCGCCGCCAATGCCACAAGCCATAGGCATAACAACAATGTGCCAGCCGCCAAAGCGGCACCGGTCGCCCGGTGCGAAATTGACATAATCGATGTCAATTGTGGTCGATAGATCTGCAGATGCGGTGATAACGGACGCGGTTTCGCCATTACAGCCCTCAATTATGCAACGATAAGACTGATATTTTATATGAGACGTTCAGGCAAAATAGTCAATGTGAAAGGCCAAATGCCTTTTGTCCTGCGGCGATTTGGACAAAAATATTTTGATGTTTGCGTTTTTTGGAAAAGCACGGCACAACAATGCCAATGAAACAAATTCTGTCGATACAGTCAGCCGTGACCTGTGGTTTTGTCGGCAATAGTGTTGCTGCACCGGTGATCACAACATTGGGTATGCAGCCGTTACGGATCGACACCATTTCACTTGCGGCGCATCCCGGCTATGGCACAATTGCTGGTGGCCCCGCCGACCAAGCGCAATTTAGCGCCATCTTAGAGGCACTTACCACGCTTCATGTTTTGCCGCAGATCAACAGTGTTGTGACCGGCTATCTTGGTGATGCCAGACAAGCTGATCCGATTCATAGCATGATTCAAAACTGGCAAGCGGCACGGCCTGATGGGGTCTATGTTCTTGACCCGGTGCTTGGCGACGGGGGCCGACTTTATGTTGATAGCGCTATTGTCGACCAGATCCGGCAAAAGCTTTTGCCAGTGGCGCATATTGTCACACCTAATCAATTTGAACTGGGATTGCTAACAGATAGCCATATTGAGACAGCTCATGAGGCCGCCAAAGCCGCCGAAACAATGCTGCAACAAAACCCAAACTTGCGGGCTGTCATTGCCACCGGCATTGCCAATGAAGACCGTGGCATCAGTGATATCAAAGTGACCCGGCATGATGTGACCAGATTAGATTATGCAAAACGGCCACATGGTGTTGCTGGGGGGGGCGATTTACTCACCGCTATTTTGGCCTGCTGGCTTACCGCCGGACATGACCTTAACGCCGCCTTTGCCGCCGCCAGCCATGACGCCCACCGCATGATAGATGACAGCGCCACGGCCATTGATATTGCACTGTTTGACAATCTACACCGGCTGACCGCCTGTAAATCGGCTGATCACGCCAGCTAGGCGCGCCCGAACAGGCCGCGTTCAGCAATGAGTTCGGCAATCTGTACCGAATTCAGCGCGGCACCTTTACGCAAATTATCTGACACGCACCAAAACACCATCCCATTTGGCACGGTTGGGTCTTTACGAATGCGGCTGATATAGACAGCATCCTCGCCAGCCGCCTCATGCGGTGTGACATAGCCCTCATTCGCCCGGTGATCGACCACCACAACGCCCTCGGCATCATCCAATAAGGCCCGCACACCCGCCTCTGTCATCGGCTTTTCAGTTTCAATAAAGACAGCTTCGCTATGGCCCACAAACACTGGGATACGCACACAATGCGCCACAAGCTCGATCGCCGGGTCCAAAATCTTTTTGGTTTCGACGGTCATTTTCCATTCTTCCTTGGTAAACCCATCATCAAGGAACACATCAATATGCGGAATGGCATTAAAGGCAATCTGCTTGGTAAATATTTCTGGTTGAACTGCATCATTGACGAAAATCGCACGGGTTTGATTGAATAGTTCATCCATCGCTGGCTTACCAGCACCCGATACCGCCTGATAGGTAGAGACCACTACCCGGCGTACGCAAAAAGCGTCATGGAGCGGCTTCAACGCCACCACAAGCTGGGCGGTTGAACAATTTGGGTTGGCAATGATATTGCGCCCTTTATTTTTGATCAAACATGATTCGACCGTATCAGCATTCACTTCAGGCACAATCAACGGCACATCATCATCCATGCGAAAGGCTGATGAATTGTCGATCACAATGCAACCGGCCGCACCCGCCTTTGGTGCAAACGCCTTTGCCGTGTCGCCACCAGCCGAAAACAGCGCGATATCGGCCGTGCTAAAGTCAAATTTTTCAAGCGGTTCGACAATCAGCGTTTGATCTTCGCCATAAGACACTTCGCGGCCAGCTGATTTTGCCGAGGCCAGCGCATAAACTTTATCTGCCGGAAACCGGCGTTCGGCTAAAGTTTGCAGCATTTCACGGCCAACTGCACCAGTTACCCCCACTACAGCCACTCTGTATCCCATGTTCATATCCTTTATTGACGGGCGGTGGCCTGACCCC
This sequence comes from Pseudomonadota bacterium, assembly GCA_027620495.1. Classification (GTDB taxonomy): domain Bacteria; phylum Pseudomonadota; class Alphaproteobacteria; order Puniceispirillales; family Puniceispirillaceae; genus UBA3439. The sequence goes on from JAQCEA010000005.1 coordinate 109,549, forward strand.
TGTCAGACCCGCCCCAGATTGGATGGGTTACCCCACCCGGGTTATCGTGAAAAATACGCTTAGCGCGCCAAACGGTCCATTTCGTCAAGCACAGCCTTGGTCATGCCATCAGTACCGGTCTGTTCGCATCCCGGTGCCATAATGTCGCCGGTGCGTTTGCTTTGCAGCGCATTATTCACCGCGGTTTCAACCAAATCTGCCTCATCCGCTTGGTCAAAGCTGTAACGCAGCATCATCGCAAAACTCAAAAACTGTGCCAATGGGTTGGCCAGTCCCTGACCAGCAATATCCGGGGCCGATCCATGCACCGGTTCATACATTGCCTTTGGCAAGCCTGTTTGCGGGTCTGGCGTGCCAAGCGAGGCTGATGGCAACATGCCAAGCGAACCTGTCAACATGGCAGCACAGTCTGATAATAAATCGCCAAACAAATTATCGGTCACAATCACGTCAAACTGCTTTGGATTACGAACCAGCTGCATTGCACAATTATCTGCATACATATGGCTCAACTGGACGCCGTCACCTTCGGCCGCATGTAAAGCGGTCATCACTTCGCGCCATAAAACGCCCGAATGCATCACATTGGCTTTTTCAACTGACGTCAGTCGGCCATTGCGTTTGCGCGCCAAATCCATGCCAACACGCCCGATACGCTGAATTTCCGGCGTTGTATAGGCGTTTGTGTCATAGCCGCGCTTGATGCCATCGCCAAGGTCATCAATGCCCCGCGGTTCAGCAAAATATGAACCGCCGCATAATTCACGCAAAATCATAATGTCGAGACCAGAAACAACCTCTGGCTTGAGTGTTGAGGCCTCTACCAGTGCCGGAAATACCATCGCCGGGCGCAAATTGGCAAATAAATCCATTTCTTTGCGCAACCGAAGCAGCCCTGCCTCTGGGCGCAGTTCGAATGGCACCCCATCATATTTTGGTGTGCCAACAGCACCAAATAAAACCGCATCACTGGCCATTGAGTCAGCAAGTGTTTCTTCGGTCAGCGGCACGCCATGCACATCATACGCCGCCCCGCCAACAAGCCCTTCTGATATGTCAAAGCCCAGGCTGCGATGTTTCACCAGCCAGTCAATCAGCTTCATATTTGCGGCCATGACCTCGTTACCGATACCATCGCCCGGCAACACCATTACTTTGCGGTTAGACGCCATATTTACACTTCCCCTATGCCTAGAGCCATGGTTGTTGTTGTGTGCGGTTTGCCTCAAAATCGTCTATTGAGCCGCTTTTTTCCATGGTCAAGCCAATATCATCCAGCCCTTCAAGAAGGCATTTTTTACGAAATGCATCTACCTCAAACGAAATCGTCACGCCATTTGGCCGCCGGATCGTCTGCGCTACCAAATCAATAGATAGTTCTGGGTTTTCCGTATCTGCCGCATCTGCCAGCAACGCATCACGCTCATCTGGCGAAACCACAATTGGCAAAATGCCATTTTTGAAACAGTTATTATAAAAAATATCGGCAAAGCTTGTCGAAATCACGCAGCGAATACCAAAATCAAGAAGCGCCCATGGGGCATGCTCGCGGCTGGACCCACAGCCAAAATTGTCACCAGCTACCAAAATTTCTGCCTGCCGGTACGGTGCCCGGTTCAGCACAAATTCAGCCACCTCGCCGCCATTGCGGTCAAAGCGCATTTCGTCGAACAAATTTTTACCAAGGCCCGACCGTTTGATCGTTTTCAAAAATTGTTTCGGGATAATCATATCGGTGTCGATATTCAGAATATCCAGCGGCGCCGCCACGCCGGTCAATTGATCAAATTTTTGCATCTTGTCGCTCCGTTCACTTAAATGTCGCGCACATCGGCAAGGTGACCTGTTAATGCCGCTGCAACTGCCATTTGCGGGCTAACCAGATGGGTGCGTCCACCACGGCCCTGACGACCTTCAAAATTACGGTTAGATGTTGACGCGCACCGCTCACCCTCGGTCAGCTTATCGGCATTCATTGCCAGACACATCGAACATCCCGGCTCGCGCCATTCAAATCCAGCCGCGATAAACACCTGATCCAGCCCTTCGGCTTCGGCCTGTTCTTTGACAAGGCCAGACCCCGGCACAACCATGGCCCGCATGCCAGCCGCCACCTTGCGACCATCGGCCAATGCCGCCGCCGCCCGCAAATCTTCGATACGGCTGTTTGTGCATGATCCAATAAAGACTGTATCAACTTTGATATCAGTCAGTTTCTGACCAGCTTCAAGCCCCATATATTCAATGGCACGCTCAATCTTTGCGCGTTTGCTTGGATCTTTTTCTTTCGCCGGATCAGGCACGCACCCATTGATCGAAATTGCATCTTCCGGGCTGGTACCCCATGTTACGGTCGGGGCGATATCTTCAGCCGCCATGGCAATTTCTCTATCGTAACGCGCGCCTTCATCAGATGGCAGGGTCTGCCAATAGGCAACCGCCTTATCCCAATTGTCGCCTTTTGGCGTCATTGGACGATCTTTTAAATAGGCAAATGTCGTTGCATCTGGGGCAATCATGCCAGCACGGGCGCCAGCTTCAATGGCCATGTTACACACCGTCATACGGCCTTCCATTGACAGGCTGCGGATCGCTGAACCAGCGAATTCGATCACATGACCAGTCCCACCGGCGGTGCCGATTTTGCCGATAATCGCCAAAATCACATCCTTTGCCGTAACCCCATCGGCAAGCGTGCCATCAACGGTGATGCGCATATTTTTTGCGGGCTTTTGAATCAATGTCTGGGTGGCCAACACATGTTCAACTTCGGATGTGCCGATGCCAAATGCCAAAGCACCAAAGGCACCATGCGTTGCGGTATGCGAATCACCACAAACAATTGTCATGCCGGGCAGGGTAAATCCCTGTTCTGGGCCAATCACATGGACAATGCCTTGGCGCTTGTCATCCATTGCAAAATAAGGCACGCCGAATTCGGCAGCATTTTTTTCCAGCGCTTCAACCTGTATCCGGCTTTCTTCATCTTCAATACCGGCAGAGCGATCTGTTGTCGGGATGTTATGGTCAGCCACCGCCAATGTGCGGTTTGGTGCCCGTACCGCGCGTTTGGCGTTACGCAACCCTTCAAAAGCCTGCGGACTTGTGACCTCATGCACCAAATGGCGATCGATATAAATCAGACAGGTGCCGTCATCTTGGCGATGCACAACATGCGCATCCCAAATCTTGTCAAATAAGGTTTTTGGAGCCGACATATCATTCTCCTGATTGCTGCCGGCGAGGAGATCGTCTCAAAGCCGGTCAGGCAATTTAAGAAGACGATACCTCGCGATGGGTTGTTTTTTCAGCGATACGCGCCGCTTTACCTGTACGGCCACGCAAATAATAGAGCTTGGCCCGGCGTACCCGGCCGCGACGCATCACGGTGACACCAGCCACTTGCGGCGCATGTGTTGGAAATACACGTTCAACACCTTCACCATAAGAAATCTTACGAACAGTGAAAGATGAATTGACACCGTCACTGCGGCGCGCAATGCAGACGCCTTCAAATGCCTGAATACGTTCACGCTCGCCTTCAACCACTTTCACATCGACCCGCACGGTATCGCCGGGGGCAAAGTCTGGTAAGCTGCGCTGAGCCAGCACTTTTTCAATTTGTTTTTTGCCAATACGATCAACGATATTCATCGTCCGGTTCCCTTCATCAATGGTCTGTCATCCACCAGCTATTTGTCATTTTTGTCCCGCAGTTTTGATCCTGCGACACAGCTATGTGGCTGACTTACGTCTTACCTTTTTGCAGTTGCTGCCGGGCTAGATAGCGTTGCCACATATCTGGTCGGCGGGTCTGCGTCTCCTTTTCTGCCTCCGCTTGCCGCCATTCGGCGATTTTGCGGTGGTGGCCCGATGCCAGTATAGCTGGCGCTTCGATGCCATTCCAGAGCCGAGGTTGCGTATAGTGCGAATGCTCTAGCAACCCAGTCTCAAAACTTTCTTCTAAATGGCCAGCCTCTTTACCCATCACCCCGGGCAACAGCCTGACCACCGCATCCATCACCGTCAACGCGGCAACTTCACCGCCTGACAGCACATAGTCGCCGATACTGACTTCCATCATATCGGCCGTGTCGATCACCCGTTGATCAACACCCTCATATCTGCCACACAAAAACACCGCTCCTTGTGCTGCCGCCAGTTCACGTACCAGCGCCTGATCCAGAAGCCGCCCGCGGGGTGACAGATAAATCCGCGGGCCGGGACATGATTCGGCGGCAGATAAAGCGGCCGCCACAACATCCGGTTTTAACACCATCCCAACGCCGCCGCCAAGCGGGGCATCATCAACAGTTCGGTGCTTATCGCGCGCAAACTCGCGAATGTCCAGTGTTTTCAGCGTCCAAATGCCGTCATTCAGCGATTTTCCTGCCAAAGAATGACCAAGCGTCCCCGGAAACATCTCTGGAAACAAAGTTAAAACGTTAGCCTGCCATAAAGTTTTCGGACAATCTGACACTGATCCTGCGGCTTTTTGTGCTGTCTCACTGTCACTATCGTTCATTTTGTCGGCCTTATCCGTCGTTTTGATCAGCCCGGTCGTGGTCTTTGGTGTCATCATCCAGAAACCCAGCTGGCGGTGCCAGCACCACCCGCCGATTTGGGATATCAACCGATACCACCGATTCGCCTGCAAATGGCAGCATAACACTGGTACCAGAAGCAGGTTTCACCTCGATAATTTCGCCAGCGCCAAAATTATATAACGCCACCACCTCGCCTAGATTCGTTCCATCTTCATGAAACACGGCCGCCCCCAGCAGATCTGCATGATACAGCTCATCTTCAGCCGGATCAGGCAGGCAGGCACGTGATGTTGACAGCAACATCCCGCGCAATGCCTCGGCAGCCTCGCGGCTGGTCACGCCAACAGCACTGACAATCACCAACCCTTTGCTATTAACAGATTTGACCGTCAGCTTTAGCGTACGACCATCGTCAATCTGCAAGGCACCATATTGTTCCAAGGCCGCTGGGGTTTCGGCAAATAATTTTACCTTAAACTGCCCGCGGACACCATGTGGACCAGCGATGGCACCTACAGCAAGATGGTCTGTTGTCACTAGCTGTCTGCCTTTTCCTCTTCAGCAGCTGCCTCTTCAGCCACGGCCTCTTCAACTGGCGCCTCTTCAGCTACAGCCTCTTCAGCTGGGGCGTCAGCTACAGCCTCTTCAGCTGGGGCTACATCTTCAGCCGCATCTTCGGCTGCGGCGGCTTCAGCAGCAGCGGCTTCGGCGGCTTGTGCAGCTTCGGCTTCTGCGGCAGCAGCAGCGGCAGCGGCGGCTTCACGGTCGGCGCGCTTCTTGCCAGGGGCTGATTTCTTTGGTTGGTCGCGCAGGGCCGGTGCCGCCATCAAACCGGCAGAGGCCAACATTTTATGCACACGATCGGTTGGCTGTGCTCCTTTGCTCATCCAAAAACTGATACGCTCACCATTTAACGCCAGACGCTGTTCATGATCCTTTGGCACCATTGGGTTATAGGTGCCTACACGTTCAACATAACGGCCGTCACGCGGTGCTGATGCTTCGGCAACAACGATTCTGTAAAATGGGCGTTTTTTGGCGCCCCCACGTGCAAGTCTGATTTTCAAAGCCATGATTTAAATCCTCTCATCGGCAATAGTCACATGATTAAAAACTACTTCTTTTTCCCGCTAGGCTTAACGCCTAGACCCGGCAATCCATTTGGCGGCCCACCGCCTAACAAACCACCCAATCCTTTTCCAAATCCGCCAGCACCAAGCCCGCGCGATAATGCGTTCAAATCCGGCATGCCCGCGCCCGGCACACCTGCACCTGGCCCGCCGCCCATACCGCCGCCCATACCACCTAGGCCGCCGCCCATCATCGCTTTCATCGCCGCGGCACCGGTTTTGCCGCCCAGCTTTTTCATCATACGCGCCATATCTTGATATTGTTTGACCAGCTTATTGACATCTTGAACGCTGGTGCCTGATCCGGCAGCAATACGTTTGCGGCGTGACGCATTCAACAGGCCAACCGACACCCGCTCTTTCTTGGTCATCGATAAAATGATGGCTTCTTGGCGTTTGATCATCGAATCATCAATGCCAGCGGCGGCGATCTGTTTTTGCATTTTGCCAATACCCGGCAACATGCCCATCAGCCCGCCAAGACCGCCCATTTTTTGCAATTGACGAATTTGCGTCAGAAAATCATTCATATCGAACTGGCCTTTTGCCATACGGCGGGCCATACGCTCGGCTTCTTCGGCCTCAATTGCCTCGGACGCTTTTTCAACAAGGGCGACAACATCACCCATATCAAGGATGCGGCCAGCAAGACGGGCCGGGTCAAATTCTTCCAGCGCGTCTTGTTTTTCACCAACACCTCCCAGCTTGATCGGGCATCCGGTGATATGCCGCATCGACAGCGCGGCACCACCGCGCGCATCACCATCAAGCCGGGTCAGGGCAATGCCGGTGATCCCAATGGCTTTGTGAAAAGCTTCGGCGGTATTCACCGCATCTTGGCCAGTCATTGCGTCAGCTACCAGCAAGATTTCATGCGGGTTGGTGATGGTCTTGATATCACGCAATTCCGCCATCAAGGCTTCGTCGATGCTCAGCCGTCCAGCCGTATCCAAAATCAAAACATCATAGGCCTGCAGCTTGGCAACTTGCAGGGCGCGTTTTGCAATTTGTGCCGGGGTTTCTGAATCGGCTTCGGGCAAAACACCGGCTTCTGCTTGTTCCCCCAAAAGGCGCAATTGTTCACGCGCCGCTGGCCGCGTCATATCAAGCGAAGCCACCAAAACTTTTTTGCGTTCACGGGTTTTAAGGCGCAACGCCAGCTTACCAGCAGTGGTTGTTTTGCCCGACCCTTGCAGACCCGCCATCAAAATTACCGCTGGGGGGTTGGTCGCAATATTTAATGGCGCCGCATCACCACCAAGCATTTCAACCAGCGCATCATGCACAATCTTAATGACTTGCTGGTCTGGCCGGACTGAACGCAAACTGGCAACGCCAACCGCGTCATTGCGCAATTTTTCAATAAAGCTTTTAACAACGGGCAGGGCGACATCCGCGTCAAGCAATGCCAAGCGGACTTCGCGCAACGCGGCGTCAACATCGGCCTCGGACAGCGCGCCACGCTTGGCAAGCCCGTCAAAAACCGTCTGTAATTTGCCTTTCAATGTTTCAAACATGAAACCCGTTCCAGATTGTACCCAGCCTTATGATTTACCGCTTGCCAGCACTTCATGACGTGAAAGACCGGCGGCACCCGTGCTCGAAAACTTCAAGGACGCGTGGAACCCGTTAAGGTCTTGATGACTGGCAATGGCCTGATTTGTCAGACAGCTATTGCGCTTTTTGCGGTGAATTGTCAAGAATAACCCATGTTTTTTGTTTTATCGAAAACGCTGGGGCTGTTGCTAGAGCCATTAATCATTCCCTATTTGTGCCTGATTTGCGCGGTGCTGGCGTTTTGGCGGCGGCGGCGTTTGCTGGGCCGGTTCTCTGTGATGACGGCGATTTTATTGCCCTTGCTTTATGGGGTCATCCCCCTATCAAGCCAGCCATTGCGGTTCCTTGAAAACCATATCAAACCAGCCGATCTAGCCGAACGCCAAATTGACGGTATCATTGTTCTTGGCGGCTTTACCGGTGATGGCGTTGTTGCAGAAAGCCGCAATCAACCCAGTTTGGGGCCAGCCGCCGAACGATTCACCGCAGCATTGCAATGGCATCTAAAATTTCCTGATAAGCCAATGGTATTTAGCGGTTTTTCTGGACGCTTGGTACCAGATGGTGCCAGCGAAGCCGAGATTGTCAGACAATTGCTGGATGATTTGGCTGTCGATCGCACCCATATCCTATTCGAGAATAAAAGCCGCAACACCTATGAAAACGCCCGATATAGCTATGATCTGATGGCACCGACCCCCGGGTCACATTGGATTTTAATCACATCAGCGGCGCATATGCCGCGCGCAATAGGCAGTTTTCGTGCCGCTGGCTGGAGTGGAATTTTAGGCTATCCGGTCGATTACCAAACGCCAGAGACAGGCTATAGCCGCTATTGGGATATCGGCCATGGCACCGGCCTTGTTGGCAGAGCGCTCCATGAATATGCCGGGCTGTTGGTCTATTGGCTTAGTGGCCGCAGTTCAGATTTTCTGCCGTCTTAGTCCTGACGATCTGCAACGCCGGTCAAGGCATTTGCAAATTCTTGTGCATCGAATGGCTGCAGATCGTCAGCCCCTTCGCCAACCCCGACCGCATGAACAGGCAGGCCGAATTCCTCGGCAAGCGCCACCACGACGCCGCCTTTGGCAGAACCATCAAGTTTGGTCACAATAAGCCCGCTTACATCGGCCGCCTGTTGAAAGGCTTTGACCTGACTCAGCGCGTTTTGCCCCACAGTGCCATCTAAAACAATCACCGAATCATGCGGTGCAGACTGGTCCAATTTTCTGATCACCCGCACAATTTTTGCCAGCTCATCCATCAATTCAGTTCGGTTTTGCAACCGTCCTGCGGTATCGATAATCAAAATATCGGCCTGTTCTTTTTGTGCCTTTTCAAGTGCCGTATAAGCCAGCGCCGCCGCATCGCCGCCCTGGTCGCCAGCAATCACCTTTGTGCCTGTGCGCTCGCCCCAGATTTGCAATTGTTCAATAGCGGCGGCACGAAAGGTATCGCCAGCCGCCAGCATGACGGATTTACCTTGCTGATGCCATTGCTGTGCCAGCTTGCCAGCCGTTGTGGTCTTGCCCGAACCATTCACTCCAACCAACAGCAAAACATGTGGCCGATGCGCCGAATCAAGCACAAGTGGTGTCGCAACGGGTCGCAAAATTTCGGCAATTGCATCAGCCAATGCCGCCGCCAGACTATCTGATGTCACTGGCCCATCAAATTTATGTTTGCGCATAGCTTCGGCGAGCCGGGCGGCTGATTTTGTCCCCAGATCGGCGCCAATCAGCGCATCTTCAACCTCTTCAATCGATGAGGCGTCAAGTTTCGAAGCCCCCATCAAAGATGATAGGCTGGTAAGTGATTTTAGCGAGTCGGCGACTTTTTGGCTCGATTTGCTCAGCCCTTGTTTCAGTTTTTGAAGCCAACCCATACTCTCTACCCTGCTTTAAACGGCATGTGCCAACAACATATCCTGATCGCGCCGGTAAATTTTCACATCAACCAAACTAGAGGCTGGCACGAAAGGCTGATCAAGTCGAATTTTTGCGAAATTTCTGCCATGGCCGACATTGCCAGATTCGACAAGCATCCTGTCTGTGTTGCCAATGGCTGTGTCAAGATGCTGGTGAAGCTGGGCCTTGCCAAGTTCCCGTAATTCGCCAGCACGCTGTTTTATCACCGCGCCATCGAGCTGCGGCATATCAGCCGCTGGTGTTGACGGGCGCGGGGAATAGGGAAACACATGTAAATAGCTGATACCGGCATCTTTGATCATCGCCATCGTTTGCCGGTGGGCCGAACAGTTTTCGGTTGGAAACCCGGCGATAATATCCGCGCCAAACGCCACATCTGGGCGGCGGCGGCGGGCTTCGTTACAAAACCGTATGATATCGCGGCCAAGATGGCGACGTTTCATGCGGCGTAAAATCAAATCATCACCATGTTGCGCAGAAATATGCAAATGCGGCATCAGGCGGGACTCGTCTGCCAACACATCCATCAATTCAGCGTCAGGTTCGGCCGGGTCAAGCGAAGACAGGCGTAGCCGGGGCAAATCTGGAACCTCGCGCAACAATCGTCTGACCAAATTGCCAAGACGCGGTCGACCATCCATATCGCCGCCCCATGACGTGATATCAACGCCGCTTAGCACAATTTCCTGACACCCATTGGCCACAAGCTGCTGCGCCGCCGCAATGATATCTGTGGCAGGTGATGACCGGTTGTTGCCGCGTCCATAGGGAATCACACAAAATGTACAGCGGTGGTCACATCCTTGCTGTACCTGGAGAAACGCGCGGGTATGGCCGATAAAATGATCAACCATATGTGATGCCGTTTCACGCAGTTCCATGACATCGCTGACCAGCAAACGCGATACCGCACCATTGGCAAGTTTCGTCCAGCTATGCGGTTGCAATTTATCGTGATTGCCAATGACATGAGACACTTCGGGCATTGCCGCCCACCCATCTGGGTCAATTTGTGCGGCACATCCTGTAACAATAATTTGTATATCGGGGTTTTCGCGGCGGGCTTTGCGGATGGCTTGGCGTGCCTGCCGTTCTGCTTCGGCAGTTACCGCGCAGGTATTAAAAATAATGGCATCTTGCAGACCGGCGGCTCCAGCCTGTTCGCGCATCACTTCGGATTCCCAAATATTTAATCGGCAACCAAATGTCTGAATTTCAGGATGATTGCGCCGGGCCATCACACCGCTCTTAGGCATTGGTCGAGTTCATCAGACAGCTGGCCGCGGCAAACATAGGCAACAGGCCCCTGCATAATCACCCGGCCTGAATCTGTGCCATCATCCTGCCAATCGATGGTCACCATACCGCCATCCATAACAATGTCATTTACCCGCCCAGACAACCCCGCCCGGTGCGCCGCCACGCCAACCGCAGATGCCCCACTGCCACAAGCCAGCGTGATGCCGCCGCCGCGTTCCCATACCCGCATACGAAAGCGATTTGCACCAAGATGATGCACAAAGGAAATATTCGCCCGATCAGGAAATAACGGATGTGTTTCCAGCGCCGGGCCAATCTTGGCAAGATCAATCGCCTCGGCATCATCGACAAACAGCACCGCATGCGGGTTGCCAATTGAATGGCAAATGGCTGGTACCGGTGCCAACGGGCCGAGGTCAACCGCCAATGTATCCATTTTGCTGGCCAGCGGTACATCCTGCCAGCCCAAATGGGCCGGTCCCATATCAACCGCGATATGGCCAGTTTTTGCATCACGCCGCGCCATTAACACACCAGCGGCGGTCTCTATCGAGGTGCTAGAACCGCCAGCTGGCATAACATAATCTGCAACACAGCGGGTGCCATTCCCGCAGGCCGCCGCCTGAGAGCCATCGCTGTTCAGAATCTCCATAAACACATCAGCCTTGGTCGACCGACGGATCACCAGAATCTGGTCGCAGCCAATGCCAAAATGCCGATCAGCCAGCCACCGCGCAGCTGCCGGGCCGATTTTATCGGGTACCGCATTTGCCGGGTCACGGGCATCAAAGACAATAAAATCATTGCCAAGGCCATGCATTTTCAAAAATTCAGTCATAACTGAGCATATAGCTTGTTTTAGCGCCGGGCGAAAGTCCCTAGCATCCCACATCTGGTCGGGCAGATGCCAATCATACAGTGATTACCACTGGCACATGATCAGATGGTTTTTCGGCACTGCGCCAGCCGCGGTGGATCGACACTTCCTCTACATCATCAGCAAGATCATGGCTCACCCAGATATGATCGAGCCGCCGCCCACGATCGCTTGCCGCCCAATCTCTGGCGCGATATGACCACCAGGAATAAAGTTTGGCATCGGCCCCAAAATAGCCGCGTACAGCGTCATGCCATCCGCCATCGGCGATCAGTTTTTTCAGCGCGGCTGTTTCCACCGGCGTATGGCTGACAACTTTTAATAATTGCTGTGACGACCAGACATCTTCGGCAAGTGGCGCAATATTCAGATCGCCCACCAAAATCTGTCGCTTCGGCGGTTTGGCCATAAAATGCTGGGTCATTTCATCAATAAATTGCAATTTATGGGCAAATTTTGGATTTTCATCGGGATCAGCAATATCACCGCCAGCTGGCACATAAAAATTATCAATCCGCACACCATCAGCAGTGACAGCCGCGATATGCCGACAATCTGATTTGCCAGCCCAGTCATTATGCTGACCGTCAGTTAATGCATGGCGGGAAATGATCGCCACACCATTATAGCTTTTCTCGCCGCGAAACACCTGATGCGGCCAGCCAGCCTCGGCAAATGCCGCCGCCGGGAAATACTGATCCTCGGTCTTGGTTTCCTGAAGGCACAACACATCAATATCGGCCTCTTGTAAAAACTGAAGAACAAGCGGAAAGCGCAACCGCACCGAATTGATATTCCAAGTTGCAATTCGCATTGTTTTTTGTTTGTCCCAATTTTGTCCCAATTAGACCGCTAATTTGGCTCTTTCAAGCTGTTCAGAATATTCCTTTTTTAGTCTATCTGGACTTTCAATTTGAACAAAGCCCAACCAATCAGGATGCATCAATTCCCAAATTAACTCACGATGCCCTCTGCATCGCAACTCCATCACTAATGAGCCATTTCTGCCATGACTGACTTTTTGCGATGGGTGAAACTGGACTTTCTCAGCTCTCTTGGCAACTTCTTTTGCAAATCTGATTTTGATGCTCCATAGCGCATCGCCATGAAAACGCCAAAACTTTCACTCGCCCATTCTTTGAAATTCCAATCCTTTTTTGGCTCAAAATACTCACCAGCTAATTCCGCATTTTACAATAGGTCTAAGCGATAGGCAATCGGCGCACGATTGCCTGTAGACGCCACCACATAGGCGAAGCGTCCGAATGCAATCCAAGCGGTCTAACCTGTCTCAAAACGGCAGAATTCCCCTTGTGGGGTCGATGCTTGAACAAGCCGTTGCGCTTGGCAAGAAAATTCAAATGAACATCAAACACCAATTGGCTGTACAACAAATAATATGATTTTTTGAACACTTGCAAATATTGCTGTGGCAAGAACAATACTTATCAACAAAAATAAAAGTTTTTGCGCACGCGTTTAAATTGCCCTCATCGTAGTCTCAGTAGTATTATTCTATCTCGTTTATAATATAGGATTATTATAGAAACGAAGAAATTTGTTGCTGAATGGGAGACAGCAAATATGCCTGTGTAAAAGTCATGTTTGCACCTCCGTCTGATCAAAGTCAGTGAAACGCAAAAGAAAAAATAACATGACAAAATTACTTGGTGAAGTGAGATCTCAACGGCTACTAATGCTTTATAGAGAGCGAAGGTATCGCGAATTAAATTCTGAAATATTTACCCTTGCCAAAAAGTTTCCAAATGATTTTTTCTTACACAACTTAGGCGGTATCGTAGCGGCGCAAACCCAACTTACCGATCGTGCAATTAAATACCTCAAGCGCGCAATGAGCCTCAAACCTGAAGCAAGCGAACCGTTTGTTAACATCGGATATTTGTATTTAAACACCAACAAGCCGAAAGAAGCGCTGAATGCATTTTTGCGCGCTCAATCTCTCGACCAAAAGAATGTTGAAGCTCAGATTGGCAGAGGACTAGCGTTACAGAGCTTAGAGCAATACCCTAAGTCCATTGAGGTATTCAGAACCATTCAAAAAACTACGCCAAACGATTCCCGCATTTGTTACCACATTGGAAACACTTATCAAAAAATGGGACAACTAGACGATGCAATTGTTGCACTCAAAAAATCGGTCGCACTTAACCCTAACTTTTTTGAAGCACAAAACAACCTTGGTCATGTTTTTTTGGATAAAGGGGTTTACCAGGACGCCAGCATTGCATTCAAAAACGCTATTAAAATCAGACCTCAAAGTGCTGGTGCACACTGCAACCTTGGGAATGCTCTGACTAACATAGACACAAATGAGGCAATCAATGCCTACAATAACTCGTTAGCTATTGAACCCAAGGATATGAACGTTCATGTCAATCTCATCTCTTTGTTGATTGAAAAAAATCGACTCCACGATATTTTTCAAGCCTTTAGAAAAGCAATTAAGATAAACCCCCAAAGTCAGCGATTTTGTTTAACAACATCGGCATCTCAATGATGCAGCAGGGACAGATCAGTAAAGCCATGGCGTATTTTCAACAGGCAGTTAAATCTGATGCAAATTTTGCGTATGCATATGCTAATTTGGGGTTCATTTTCCAGAGCCAAGGCGATTTCACAGCAGCTAAAAAAAGCTTTAAACAAGCCATAACAAAAAAAACAGATTATGCTCTCGCACATCGTATGGCTATTAATCTTCAACGATCAAAAGTGAAAAATCTTTGGATCAATCAAATGTTGAGCGTTTACCAGTCAGCAAATCTAAAAGCCGACGACAAAGCCCAAATTTGCTTCGCTTTAGCAGTTGCTCATGAAAAAAATTTAAAATTTGATCTTGCTGCAGAATACTACGAAAAGGCCAACAAACACCGTTATCAAGCGCTAAATTACGACTTTCGAGACGACCTCAAAAAGTTTGACGCAATTAAAGAAATCGTCGGCAAATTCTCAACAATAAAATTTTATCCAAAGAGTCATGCACCGACTATACCAATATTTATTGTTGGGATGCCACGCTCTGGCACGACATTAACAGAGAACATAATCTCTGCGCATTCAAACGTTTTTCCAGGCGGTGAACTTGAACTGTTTTTCAAACTAGCAGATAAGATAGTTTCAAAAGCGCTTGTCCCTGAAAGTTCAACGCTACAAAGAATTCGTGACTCTTACTTTGAGAATTTGAAAAAAATTGCTCCTCATTCAAAATTTATCACTGATAAACTACCTCACAATTTCATGCATGTCTGGCTAATTGCACTCTTACTACCAGAGGCAAAAATAATCGACATTAGCAGATCGCCCGCTGCGGTGTGCTGGTCGAATTATACAAATTATTTCTCAGGTTCATCTCATGGTTACAGTTGCAATCTCTCCAACTTGATTGAATATCACAGACTTTACGCAGAATTAATGGAGTCTTGGCGGCAAAAATTTCCACATCAAATTTTTTCAATAAAGTACGAGGCCCTAGTAGAAAACTTGGAGCAAAACGCCAGAAATCTTATCTCTTTTATAGGCCTGAATTGGGAAGATGCTTGTTTGAAGCCAGAACTCAATGACAGGCTAGTTCTAACCGCTTCCAGTCAACAAGTCAGGCAAACTGTTTACTCAGGCAGTTCGGAGAAATGGAAGCACTTTGAGCCTTATCTGGATAGGAAATTTGATATTTTCTCTCAGTCAGGCAAATGACTTTTTTCTTCCAAGTTGCAAATTTCACAAAACAGTTCTCAGACCCCAACATGATTTAAGTTAATTGTCGATATAATTTGGCAGGCTAAATTCGGCATTTTCGACAGGCAGGCCAAAAGCCATATTTTGCAATGTCACGCTGGTTTGTATGCCGGCCACATCCTCTACAATCCATCGGCGTAGCTGAAACGGGCTGTCGGTAAATTCCAATGTCAGACGACCCGCCCCTTCGCCGCTGTCTTTATGAATGGCAATCTGCGTGATACCGCCAGCGCGCTCTGTCACAATCGTTTCATAGCCAGCTGGCCGCAAAGATACAGGGTCAGCCAAAATGAGCGAAAGCGGCGTTTCACTGATCGGATAGCTGGTGACACGGCGTTCATCTGGCTGGTCGACATGAAGCCATACAGGCGTGGTGATCAAATTAAGTGCTGGTTCACTGTTATAGGTGATTTTTAGGCGGCTTGGTCGGCGCATAACCATTTTGCCTTCTGCGGCCGACCCGTCCGACGCAATCTGAGTAAAATCAGCACGCATCGTTGTGACATTTGCAAACCAGCGTTCAGCCTGTTGCACAGCATCAGCGCCAGCTACCGGGCTATAGCCGATCAGCAGCCCCAACATGATCGTCACGAGGTGCCACCGGCGGTGTATCAACCGGGCCATTATGGTCAAGACATCCCCCCTTGATCAGCGTCATTGCTGATCAACACATCGCGCTTACCAACATGATTGGCGGCGCTGATCACCCCATTGCTCTCCATGTCTTCAATGATCGTGGCGGCGCGGTTATAGCCAATTTTCAAATGCCGCTGGACAAAGCTTGTCGAGGCTTTTTGTTCACGCACAACAAGCTGAACCGCCTGTTCATACAAGCTGTTACCTGTTGGCATCTCGCCACCAAAAGATATTTCGGCTTCTTCGGCTGGGTCTTCAACCACCCGGTCATCATATTCCGGCTCGCCCTGTTGGCGCAGGAAATTTGCCACCGCTTCGACCTCGCCATCATCGACAAATGGGCCATGCACCCGCACCACCCGGCCACCGCCTTCCATAAACAGCATATCACCGCGGCCCAAAAGCTGTTCGGCACCTTGTTCACCTAAAATTGTGCGGCTATCGATTCTAGAGGTAACCTGAAAGCTGATGCGGGTTGGAAAATTCGCCTTAATGGTGCCAGTGATCACATCAACTGATGGTCGTTGCGTGGCCATAATAACATGAATGCCAGCCGCCCGTGCCATTTGTGCCAGACGCTGGACCGCGGCTTCAATTTCCTTGCCAGCCACCAGCATCAGATCAGCGACTTCATCGATAATCACAACAATGAACGGCAACGGCGCCAGATCCAGCACCTCTTCTTCATGCACAGGCTTGCCGGTTTCCGGGTCAAATCCAGTTTGCACACGCCGGGTCAGCACTTCGCCTTTGGCGCGGGCTTCGGCCAGCCGTTCATTATAGCCAGTGATATTACGCACACCCATTTTCGCCATATTGCGATAGCGGTTTTCCATTTCACGCACCGCCCATTTCAGCGCAGTTACTGCCTTTGATGGGTCAGTCACAACCGGGCTTAGCAGATGCGGGATACCGTCATACACCGACAATTCAAGCATTTTTGGATCAATCATGATCATCCGGCAGGTATCTGGCGTATGCCGATAGAGCATCGAGAGAATCATCGCATTAATGCCAACCGATTTGCCCGACCCGGTGGTACCAGCCACCAATAAATGCGGCATTTTAGCCAGATCAACAATCACCGGTGCCCCGGCAATATCTTTGCCGAGCGCCATCGGCAAATTGGCCTGATCATGTGCCCAGCTATCATCATCTAGGATATCGCGCAGCATAACGGTCTGGCGATCTTCATTTGGCAATTCAATACCAATCACATTTTGCCCCGGCACCACCGCCACACGCACCGAAATTGCGCTCATTGAACGGGCAATATCATCGGCAAGGGAAATCACCCGCTGGGATTTGGTGCCGGGCGCTGGGTTCAGATCATATCTGGTGACAACTGGCCCATAGCGGACATCCGCGATCGACCCATTGACGCTGAAATCAGACAACACATTTTCCAGCGCTTCGGCACGTGCTTGCAATGCTTGTTTTGATGGCCCGGACAAGGCCTTGCCGGGGGCATTTAACAAGCGGGCTGGCGGCAGGTGGAAACTACCACTGCTAGAAAAATCAAGGCTGTCCTGCCGGTTGTCTGTTTTGGCTGATTTTGCGGCTTTGGCCGGGCGCTGCGCTGTATTTAGCGTGCCAACCAGCACCGGTTCCTGCCGGGTTTTTGGGGCTGGTTTGGCGCGGCGCGGCGCTGGTGTCGCGCTAGCGGTTTGCGACCGTTTTGACATCAGCTTTTGGTATATCTGCCACAATTTTGCGGTACCTGCCGCGATCAATGACAATGGTGCTTGTACCACCGCCCATTCGCGCCGCGATAATGCCGCCACCCAAATCCATAAAACAGCGCCCAAAAAGCTAAAGCCAGCGCCAACATAATGGATGGTTTCAAGCCCCATAAGGGGCGGTACCGGACGCAAAAACCGCATTGTGATTCCGACCAGCACGGCGCCAACAGCACCGCCATTATCACTGACTTCGCCGCCATCAAACCCATATAGACCCGCCGCCACAAGCGCAACGCTAAGCGGCCATAATAGCAAACGCCATTCTGGTCGGGTCAGCGGCTGTTTACGAAGTAAATGCACCCCCCAGAAAATCGGCGTAACGGCCAGCAAAAATGCGGCAAGGCCAGCCCCGCCATATAAAATTGACGCGATATTGGCACCGGCACTGCCCAGCACATTTAACACCGGTGCGTTCGACACCCGGTTAAAGGATGGGTCATGCGTACCAGCACTGGCCAAGGCAACACATAATGCGGCCCCGGCAATCACCAGCGCCAGCCCGACAATTTCCATCACCCGCCGCCGCAAAAATTGCGCCAATGCTGGGGATAAAACAGGCTTTTTATCGTCGCTCACTGCCATCTATTCTGGGACCCTTTATGCTGATTATGGCTGTTGGTAAATTTTTGCAATGCGGCGGATCGCTGTATCGGTACGGTCTGCATCATGCACCAGTGCCACCCGCACATAGCCACTGCCCGGATTGCCAGAATCGGTTGTCACCGCCATAAAACTGCCGGGCAGGGCGCGTACCGCTTGTTCCGCCATCAACCGTTGCACAAAATCAATATCATCATCAACTTTCAACCATAAGAAAAATCCGCCATCTGGCGGGGTGATGCGCAAATGCGCCGCCGCGATATCAAAATTTGCATTATAATAAGATCTAATCACCGCCACATGGTCATCATCATCATATAAATCTGCCGCCACTTCCAGCAATGGCGTTGGTACCAAACTGCCGCCATTCCCGATAATTTTCAAATATTGGCTGATCACGCTATGATCACCAACCATAAATCCCGCACGCAAACCAGCCGCCCCAGATCGTTTTGACAGTGAGTTTAACACAACCAGATTGCGCAGCGGGTCCAGACCAGATGAATCGGCGGCAAGTGCGGCGGCGGCCTCGATCATGCCAGGCGGTGGTTGATGCCGCCAGATATCGCTGTAGCATTCATCCATCACCACAAGAAAATCATGCTGGCGTGCCAATGAAAGCGCCATTTTCAGATAATCTAAATCCATGATGCTGCCATGCGGGTTGGTTGGGCTGCATAAATATAGCAATGTTGTACGCGCTAGAATATCGGCATCAACCGCGGCTAGATCAGGCAAAAAATTATGGTTGGCTCCACTGTTCAGAAACTGAATTTCTGCACCGCTTGCCAATGCCCCGGCCCGCCACGCATGATAAAATGGGTTGGTCACCAACGCCACGGCATTTGGCTTTGTGCCAGCAACAAGATGCCCCAAAAGATGCAGTGGTTCACGGGTACCCGGCACCGGAATAATTTGCCCGTCATCAGCCAATTGGCTGGCGGCTGGCCAGCGCCGGTCAATATAATTTTGAACCGCGCCAATAAACCGGGCATTGCCGGTTGCCTTTGGATAGAATTGCCAGGCTGCATTATGTTTGGCAACACTGTCCAGCAAGAGTTGACAGGGCGGCATTTGCGGTTCGCCAATCGACATATCAAGCATTGGCAAGCTGGGATGGGGGGCAATCGGCTCAAGGATAGAGCGCAGCTGCACAAACATATTGCCATCAAAAATAGCATGCGATGGATTGAGTTTCATAAGCTGTCTGTTGCTCCAAAATGACCATGCCAGAAACCGGCAAAAAAGGTTAACAATAGCGATCGGTGATTATCTGTTGTCATTGGTAACGCATGACACACCAAGGGGCAATCTTAAGTCACTGGTAAAACCATGTGATTTTTGTAAACTGGTGGACGCAACCCTGTAACTGATAATTCCGGCACAAAAGGCCAGCTTGTGATGACGTTGACACCTGCCATTTTTCTTGATCGGGATAACACCCTGACAATCGATGAAGGCTTTAGTTTCGAAATTGAAAAATTTCAATGGGTGAGTGGCGCCCCGCTGGCATTAAACGCCTTTCACCAAGCCGGCATACCAGTTTTTATTGTGACCAATCAGGGCGGCATTGGCTGCGGGCTTTTCACCGTGGATGAGATGCATTTATTTCATCAGCATTTGCAAAAAATGGCCCGGTCAGTTGGCGGTGAAATAAAGGATATTGCCTATTGTCCGCATCACCCGCTTGCTGTTACCGAGGCGATGAAAACACCATGCCGATGTCGCAAGCCCGAACCCGGCCTTTTATTTGACCTTGCCGATAAATGGCAACTTGACCTTGGCCGATCGGTGATGGTCGGCGACCGGAATAGTGACGTTGAAGCCGGACAACGGGCCGGCTGTCACAGCTATCTTTTTGATGGTGATGATCTCAATCGGCTGGCCCAGCAGATTATTGCCACGCATTTTCACCCAAATGGCAAAACATATGATGTCTGAAATTGGAATTGTTGGCGGCGGCCTGACTGGCGTGATGATGGCGGTAACGCTGTCACATTGTTCGGAAACGGTAACACTTGTGACGCAAGCACCACCCACAGCAAAACCCCGTCATGATGACAACCGCACCACCACCATACATGCCGCTGGTAAAGCCATGCTCGAAGCTTTAGGGGTCTGGTCACAATTACCAAAAGCCGCAATCCCGGTGACCCGCATTATGGTTGCCGAGGGGCCAATCCAGACCGGGCGCATGGCACGCCGCCAACAGGAATTTGGTCTTAGCTGGCAAGACGCTGACCACCCTATGGCCTATGTTGTTGATAATGCGGCCTTGCTCGAGGCGCTTGGTCATGCCCTAGCTAAACGGCCAGTAACGGTAATACAGCCAGCCACGGTAACCGGCATGGAATTGGTCGCTGGCAAAGCCCATTTGAATTGCACCGATATAAATCTGCCTGATTTTGATCTTGTCATTGCCTGTGACGGGGCAAAAAGCCAGCTCGTTGCCGCCAGCCAGTTGCGAAAATTCACCTCGGCCCACCGACAAACAGCAATCGTTGGTAGTTTGGCGCTGGAACGCCCCCATGACAACACCGCATTTCAACGATTTTTGCCAGATGGCCCGATCGCCCTGATGCCATCAGGTGACCATCTAGCCTCGCTTGTCTGGACCTTGCCAAAACAAACCGCTGAAACATTATTAAGCGCGGATGATGATGTATTTGATCAGGCGTGTAATGATGCCTTTGGATCACATCTTGGTATACTGCGTGTTGTTGGCAAACGATTTGGCTGGCCTTTGCAACCCACATGGATGCCAAAGCTCGGCACTGACCAGCTATTGTTTGCCGGTGATGCCGGACATCACATACATCCACTTGCCGGACAAGGATATAATCTAGCCCTAGCCGATGCCGCCGTCTTGGCCGATTGTATCGCCAAGGCCCATCGGCGCGGTCTGTCAGCAGGCCATGCATCTGTCAGGCAGGCCTATCAGCGGGGCCGACAAATTGAAATCGCCGCCATGACAGCTGTTAACAGTGGCCTGAACGCGATGATGTCCTATGCACCAAACCCACTGGCTAAACTGGCTGGTATGGGGATGACCCTGATCAACGCCAGCCCGGCAAAAAACCTGTTTCAATCAATTGCGCGCGGCGGTGTGCTGGCCCGGGCCAATTTACTTGACGGGCGCTTGCCAGATTAATGTCGGCTACCGCCAGCCGCCGCCAGCCGTTCCAGATAATCAGCAAGCAATTGTTGCTGACGCTGGCCATAATCATATAAAATATCCCAGCTAAAAAGCCCGGTATCATGTCCATCGCTAAAGCTGATCCGAATGGCATAATTGCCAACCGGTTCAAGTGCTGAAATGGTAACATGGGCCTTGCCAGCAGGCGTGGTTTTTTGCCCGACCCCATGGCCTTGAACCTCGGCCGAGGGTGATTCAACCCGCAGTAATTCAGCCGACAATGTGGTTTCATACCCATTGTCAAATTTCACAAACAGGCTGTCTTTACCCTTTGATAAACGGATTTCTTCGGGCCATAGCGTGGTTGGTTCTGCTGTCATGATTTCACCCATTTTTGCGCGCGGATAAGCGGCCTTGTCATGCCGCCCATCGCCCTATTCATCATCAGCAAGATCGCGGGCTTCCTCAAGCAACATGATCGGCACACCAGCACGTACCGGAAAGGCTTTGCGTGCCTGCTGGCTGATCAATTCTTGGCGCGCCCTATCATAATGCAGCGCACTGCGGGTCAGCGGACATACCAGCACGTCAAGAAGCCGTGGATCAACATCAGCCTGATTTTGCTGATTCGCGTTTGTATCAGTGTCGGGCATCTTGACCTCCATTATCCTCATGTAATGCCATTTCCATCATCGCGATTAGCAAATCAGCACGTGTCGATGAATCATTTGCCTCAAGCAACGCCTGTTTTTCAGCCACCTCAAATGGGCAGACCATTGATAAAGTTGCCAGAAGCTGATCATTATTTGACTGTTCGATTTGCGACCAATCAGCATCAAACCCTTTGAGCTTGAAATATTGTTTCATCACCGCAATCAGAGGTTGCCGGTCAATCGGGCTTGTATCTGCCTGCAAATCAGCCTGAAATTCATCCCAGTCAACCTCGGCATGGCGAAACCCGGCAGGCTGGAGCCGCTGATCCAACAACCGAAACCGGCTAACCCCGGTCAGCGCAATCAAATAGCGTTGATCTTCAGTTTCCTGAAAATAGGTGATCCGCCCCGCACAGCCAATTGAAAATAGCCCGGGCACTGGCTGGTTTTGGCTTTGTCTGGCCTGATCATCTTCGGTTGGCTGGACCATGCCAATTAGCCTGCTGGGACTGGCCAATGCGGCATCGACCATCGCTAGGTAGCGTGGCTCAAAAATATTTAACGGTAAATGGCCGCCCGGCAAAAGCAGTGCGCTTGGCAGCGGAAACATCGGGATGGTCGCTGGCAAATCATCACCGCTAAAGGCTGGCATATCCTGTGTCATCTTGGTGATCCTCACCTTATCGGGTTATTGTCATGGCTAGCGTTGGTAAAAACATCCTATCAGTTCAGGCAAACAGCAAGGTTGATAGCTGTCGCCGTGCAGTTATCACATCTGGGTTGGCCGCCCCTAAGGTTTTGAAAAATTCTAAAAGCTGCAGCCGCGCCGCATCTTCATTCCAGCCACGATCAATGCGGATTGATTCCAAAAGCTGGGCCATCGCGCCGGCATTGTCCCCCGTGGCAAACAGCGCCATGGCCAAATCCTGACGCGCCTGCAAATCATTTGGATTGGCATCAACCGCCGCCTGTGCCACATCAAGATTGCCAGCCGATTCTGCTGCACGTTCGGCAAGTTCAAGTGCCAAAATGGCCGCCTGCATCGCTGGTTTTTCCCGAAATTCATCATTCAACTGATCAACAATTTCACGCGCCGCCTGATGGTCTTTCATACCAGTCAGACACCGCACCAAACCAGCCAGCGCCTCTGCTGATTCTGGATCGGCCTCCATCAACTGTTGGAACATTTGCATGGCACTGGCAAAATCCTGTGTTTCGACAGCGGCATTTCCCGCCTCTAACATACTGGCGATATCAGCCCCGGCACCACCAAGTGCGGACACTTTTTCGATAAATTGGGTGAGGGTTGATTCCGGCTGGGCCCCGGCAAAACCATCAACTGGCTGGCCATCAACAAACGCATAGACAGTTGGCACAGATTGCACACGCAATTGCTGGGCGATCTGCTGGTTGTCATCAATATTGACACGCACCATCTTGACCTTGCCATTTGCCGCGGCGACAACTTTTTCAAGAACCGGGCCAAGCTGTTTACACGGCCCACACCATGGCGCCCAAAACTGCACGATCACTGGCTGCTTTGATGACCCTTCGACCACCTCAGCCATAAAATTATTCATATCAACATCAATTGGTGCGCTGGCGGCGGTGCCAAGGATATGTTCCATAAATTCTGTTTCCTTTATGATGTGAGACGCCCAAGCGGCACCACAGCTGTCATAGACGCCCGATCAAGGGCGAGATTGTTCTTTATGTAGGCATGATAAAATCGTTAAACAAGACCAGTTTTTTGTTCACCCGATCAGAAAGTCAAAAGCCGGGGGTCGTGTCCGGTATGGGCAAAAAACCGCATCAGATCAGCCCCGCTAACGCCTAATGTCATGTCATTCACCAGCGGATGCGCAAACAGGCAGGGCTGATCAGCCAAATCGGCATCAAGGATAAGCTGAACATTATGATCCGGGTCATTGATGAGCGTGAAAGGGCTGACCGCGCCAGGGCGCACACCCAACATTTCAAACAATCGGTCGGCACTGCCAAATGACAATCTGTCAGAACCAATAAGGCCGGGCAGCGCTTTTAAGTCAATGGGCTTGTCTTCTTCTAATACAAGCAGAAAATTTCGTTTTTTGCGATCACGCAAATATAGGTTTTTTATGTGGGCGCCTTGTAAGTCACCACGGAGCGCCTTGGCATCTTCAACGGTGCGCAAGGGCGGGTGTGTGTGTGTGGTAAAGCTGATATCCAATGATGTCAGCACCGCCATTAACCGGTCCGGTGTTGTTGGCAAACTGTCTTTAAACTGAGACGACGCATCCATCTGAAACACTCCAATTGGTCGTGGCATATGCTATCTGGCGGGCCTGATCGGTCATAACACCCTGTCGAAATTGTAACAAAATGCAACGATTGACCAGATTCGTGTTGCATATTAAGACAACCGCATCTCACAGGCAATCGGGCATTATGACATGACAAAAATTGGGCTGATCGGCTGTGGTATGTGGGGGCGCAACCTTGCGCGCAACTTGGCACAGCTTAATGTATTGGCGGCGGTTGCCGACCGTCATGACGAAAATGCCGCTGAATTTGCCGCACAATTTCACAGCCAGCAACGTGATTTTGATGCCATTTTGGCGGATCCTAGCATTGATGGTGTTGTCATCGCCACTTCGGCGCCCAGCCATGACCAGCTGGCAATTGTCGCATTGCAGGCTGGCAAACATGTCTATGTCGAAAAGCCCTTATCGCTGACACTTGTGGGTGCCACCAGCATCGCCAATGCCGCCGAAAAAGCCGGACGGCGGGTGATGGTCGGGCATTTGATTCGGTATCATGCCGCCTTTTGCGAATTACAAGCACAGGTCAGCGCTGGTGCCATTGGTACATTGCGACATATTCAGGCAAATCGCTTGGCCATGGGCCGCATCCGCAACACAGAATCGGTTTTGTTTGATTTATGCCCGCATGATCTATCGCTAATTCTGGCACTGACTGGCGGCTTGCCAAATAAAATTCACTGTGCCGGCAGCAGCCATATGACCGCTGGTGTGGTCGATTATTTGAGCAGTTTTCTTGGATTTGAAAATGGGGTTTCAGCTGGCATGCAAACTAGCTGGCTCAGCCCGTTCAAAGAACATCAATTGACCGTGACTGGCACCGCTGGATCAATGGTGTTTGACGATACCAAACCATGGCCTGAAAAGCTGACACTCTATCAAGACTCGATGCGTTTGAATGGTGAACATTTTATTGTCGACCGCGCCAGTCCCGTGGCCTTACCGGTTGCAGAAGCTGAACCATTAAAAGATGAAATGCGGGCCTTTATCACATGCTGTCAAACTGGCCATCCGGCGGCAAGCGACATTGCCGAAGCGCTGAATGTACAGATCGTTCTTGATCAGATGCAAACCGCGTTAATTGATACAAATCACGCACAGGATTAGCTGCCAAATGAACATCGCATTTATTGACTTAGCGCAACAGCAAGCCCGCATCCGCAACAAAATTGATGCGGGGTTAACCGCCGTTTTAAACCACGGGGCCTATATTATGGGGCCTGAAGTTAGCGCGCTGGAAAGCCGGCTTGGGAAATGGACCAAGGCCGTACATAATATTTCCTGTTCATCAGGGACAGATGCATTATTGCTTGCATTGCATGGGTTAGAACTGCAGCCCGGCCAGGGCGTTATTGTGCCATCATTTACCTTTGCCGCCAGTGCCGAGGTGATGCCAATTATGGGGGCAATCCCCATTTTTGCTGAAGTCGAAACGGATAGTTTCAACCTTGACCCAAACAAGCTTGAAGCCGTACTAGCCGCCGGACAAGCGGCCAATATTGACGTTGTTGGCATTATTGGTGTCGGGCTGTTTGGCCAACCTGCCAATTATGATGCCATTCGCACATTTGCGAACGCCCATGATTTGTGGCTTATCGACGATGCAGCGCAGAGCTTTGGTGCACAATGGCAGGGCCGCCCTGTTGGCCAGCTTGCCGATGTGACATGCACCAGCTTTTTTCCAGCCAAACCGCTTGGTGCTTACGGTGATGGCGGCGCGGTCTTTACCGATGATGACAAAATTGCTGATATCATCAGATCCTGCCGGATTCATGGCATGGGCAAAGACAAATATGAAAATATCCGTATTGGCATGACCGGCCGGTTGGACAGTATGCAGGCTGTTGTGCTGGACGCCAAACTTGATATTTTTGAAGAAGAGTTGGCCTTGCGGCAGGCCGTGGCAGACCGATATCAAACACTGATTGGCGATATCGTTGAGGCCCCACGGCTGGCGGCTGGTGCCACATCAAGCTGGGCGCAATATTGCATCAAACTGCCAAAAGCCAGCGACCGCGATCATGTGATCAAACATCTTGGTGCCAGCGGGGTGCCAACCGCGATCTATTATCCTGTTCCGATGCATCAGCAACCGCCCTATAAAGAGTTTCCGCAAAGCCAATGCGGTCTTGGCGTGACGGTTGATTTATGCCGCCGGGTTCTGGCCCTGCCCATGCATCCCTATTTGGACGAGGCACAACAACAGCATATTGCCGCAGAATTACGAAACGCCCTATAGGGCCGCCAGTCGGCAAAAATCCTGGCAAAACGCTTATTTATCCTGCCCGGCTGACAAGCCCGTCATCAAACAAGGCGCCGACGATCAGATATGGTTATTTGCCTCTTGCAAGGTGCTGGCTCTTGGATTATACAAACGGCCAGCGGTTCGCGATTAAAGATTGTCTGTTTCGCCTGTAAGGGGACCCGGCATATTATCTCGGTTTGTCGTAAATTGAGATAAGTTTGCCAGACGAAAACAGTTATCGATGCACATGGTGCAACGCGGGTGTAGCTCAGTGGTAGAGCACAACCTTGCCAAGGTTGGGGTCGAGGGTTCGAATCCCTTCACCCGCTCCATAGCCCTTCCAACGGGTTTCATTTAATCCTGCTATTTCAATCAGATACAAGCAAATAACCCTGTTTGTAACTGTGAGTAGTAGGACAAATGGTAGTACAAAATCCGCAACACACTTACCGCAAAGACGGCATTTTTTACTATTGCCGCCGCGTTCCAAAAGATCTTTTGATTCGATACGATGAAGAACGCATCGTGATGTCTTTGCGTACCAAAAGCATCACTGCCGCAAGACGTTCAGCTGCAGCTATAACCAGTCGGCTTGATGAATATTGGATGTCAATTCGGATAGCTGAAATGAAGATCCCTAAGCTAGTGGCCACAGATGCTGGGATAATCAAACAACATACCATTAAGCTTTCAGACGCACTGGCTAGCTATCATGCCTTGAAGGGCATCGGAAAGGACGTGTTGTTCTTCACAACATCTGACCGGTTTTGCAAATATCTGATTGACGCATTAGGTGACCGCCATGTTGCTGATTATTCATCATCAGACGCATCAGCCTTTCGAGATCATTTGTTTGATCGTGGACTATCTTCAAGCAGCGTCCGACGAGCATTTTCATCCATTCGCGCAATCATAAATTTGGCAATTAAAGAACATGGCTTGAATTGCGTAAATGGATTTGCAAGCACCTTCATTCCTGAAAAGGAAGGACCAAAACGGCGCATGCCTATTCCTACAGACAGCCTTCGAGAAATACAGGCCAAGTGTGTTTCAATCGATGATGATATGCGCTGGCTTATCGCACTTATAAGCGATAGCGGTATGCGGTTAGCAGAGGCAGCTGGACTACTTAAAACCGACATAAACCTTGAAACCGACATACCGTTTATAGAACTCAAACCGCATGAATGGCGGCCATTAAAAACAGCAAATAGCAAACGGTTGATACCGCTGGTTGGATATAGTCTATGGGCTTGTGATCGCATCTTGAGTAACGGGGATTCAGTTTTTGCCTTTCCACGTTACATGAATGGCAGTCGGTGCAATTCAAATTCAGCAAGTGCCACCCTGAATAAATGGCTTCGTCCTATGTTACCGGAGAATTGCGTTATCCATTCTTTTCGACACAGCTTTCGTGACCGGTTGAGAGACGTAGAGGCACCAACAGAAATTACCGACACACTTGGTGGTTGGGCTAACAAGTCAGTCGGCCAAAAATATGGGGCCGGTTTTCAGTTAAATATCCTTGCTAAATGGATGCAAAAGATCGCTTGAAGCTAAACTTTGATGCGCCACAGTTTGGCTCAGGGCTTAGCATCTTGGGGCTGATTGAAATAGCAGGATTAAATGAAACCCGTTGGAAGGGCTATGGAGCGGGTGAAGGGATTGAAGCCCTACTCCTGATCCAGCTATTGCTTTGAAACAAGCATTTTCAACAGTTTTACAGATTTCTTGGATCTGTCAATTGCTGTCTGTGACCTACTGTTTGTACTACCGTTCAAACTCCAACATAATCAAAACCGACGTGATAGTTACCTGTTGTATCTTTGTTGATAAATGGTCGATTGCTAGCGACTAGAGAGCCACTGACAGGCTCTAGCCATGTCATGAATCCGGACTACTGCAGGCCAAGTTGCAACTGTTATCGGGCAGGGAAACCGACGGGTTTTTTAAAAGGGGCCCAGTTAGGAAAGGCCGAAGGCAATCCCCCCAGCACGTCGGTTTCTCGACCCGAAGCAAACCAACCGAACGGGAATATATTAATCGTCGGTTTCGTTGAGGGGCGACTAGGGCCACTGGGGGTGGTCTGGTATGTGCTGGTGGCAAAGAGAGAGATTTGGTTGGTGGGAGTTAGTGGTATCAGTAAAACAGAACGGTCTAGAAATCTTCTGGTAATGAAAAGAAGGGAAAAAAGAAAGGGTGCATGAAATAGTAATGTGACGTACCAGAATTATCCTGTAATGTTTAGACTGTTATGACAGTTAGAGATTACCAACATTCAAGGGCTTTAGATGTTCATCGATGGTCAGACCACCTCGAAGTGAATAGCTTCGTTAATGCAGTGTTTGATCAATTCTTAAAGAAAAGAAACAAAGAAAATACATCGATCAAAAAGAAGCATCTCAAGCTGGTGCTTCTTGATCTTTACGTTGCTTGGTTGAATGACCCAGATTTGAATATTGCAGTTCATATGACACAGTCTGCCTACAGTGATGGAACTGTCTTCAACAAAGGAAAATCCAGATACAATGAATTGAATATCAAGGTAAGTACGATAGACATCGTTCATCGCCTTCGTGATGCACGTTTGATCGGCTATAAAGAGGGTTGGCAGGATGCTGGAGGTCGGGGCTTTGTCACTCGTATCTGGCCCACTGAAAAATTGATAGAGATGTTCGAGAATGCCGCATTTGGCTATTTTGACATTGGCTATTCTGATGGCAGGGAAGCCATCATCCTTCGTGATGAAAACAAAAATGATGTCGAGTACGAAGACAAAACACATATCAAGCAGATGCGTTTGCTCGTTCAAGCTTATAACAAGCTTTTAGAAAAGACTTTCATAGACATCCAGTCCGTCGATAAGCCAGCACGTATCGAACTTCCAGAAAAGAAGAAACGACGATTTAAAAACAAGCCTGTCTTTGTGAACATCACACATCATGACAAGTTCGTCAGACGCATCTTTAACAACAAGTCATTCTCTGATGGTGGCAGGTTCTATGGTGGCTGGTGGCAGCGCATAGATAGTAAGTTCCGTAAAGACATCCGGATGAATAATTCACCGACAGTGGAAATAGACTACTCCGCACTGCACGTCATTCTTGCTTACTCAGAAGCTGGCATTGATTACTGGAAGACAACTAACAAGGACCCGTATGACTTGCCTGTCGGGGGAGTGAATAATCCAGAGCATTGCCGTGACATTGCAAAGCTATTCTTTTTGCTGTCCTTCAATGCCTCAGATGAGCAAGCCTTATACAAAGCATTTCGGTCTGAACTAGACTACAAGGAGTATCCATATAGTTTTCCAGATGATGTGCTGTCAGGATTGCTTGATACCATAAAAGAAAATCACCCAGACATTAGTCATATGATATGCAGTGGTGCTGGGTTGAGGCTTATGAATATTGATAGCCGTATATGCGATTATGTCATTGCTGATTTTATTAAAACAAGCACACCTATCCTGACTGTCCATGACAGCTTCATTGTGCCTATTGGGGAAGAAGATAGGCTTAATCAGCTGATGAAAGAGGCCTTTGAAGATGTAACCAACAAAGTTGGTATCGAAGTAAAATACAATCAAAATCTCACCAAGACACAACTGTCAGTTCATGGTGCACAGGATAGAGATTGGTATCTCCGAATGTTTGACTGGATAACTAAAGGCAATCCCACCAATGGCTATCAAAGACGGCTAAAAAGGCATCAGGACTATTTTAATCAAGGAACACTTGTGTGACTGAAATAGTCAGTTTCCTCGAGGGCAAAGCACCTAACCATCGTGGCCGCATCCTTGCCATGCTTTTACAACAAACCGACCATCAAGCAGAAACCACACACGACTACATCCAGTGGCTATTTCCCCTCAATGAACCAAGCCGTTCTGTAAACGGCGTACCGGTGCTGACTGAACTGGATATTGATGAGATCAGGCAAAGCAGTCTTGCCCAAGCTAACTTGGCTGAGTCAGCACGTTGGTTTCTTGGCTTCCTTGAAAGAAACGACCACTGGATCATCAAGTACAACCACAATCATCTACGGATAACCCGTGTAATCAAGTCGTTGCGTCTGTTGGCTAGTGACAAGGCTGCGGATGAGTTCAAGGACAAAGTGTTGGCGTTGGCAGGTGATAACCTAAATTTAGTTGATCAAAAAGCAAGGGGGTTTTGGGCCAATTCATAATTGGTTGGGGCTTCCCTCATCAACAACTAACTCAGCCTCGATTATCATCTCGTCATCCAGATAATAACGCCGGTAGTCCGTTGGCATCTCACATTTAGGACAAACCCAGTCTTTGAAGAAACTATTCACCTGCCAGTGATCTAACGATTTCGTGGCAAGAACCTTTTCCATTGAAACCTCAGATTGCTCCTCACATTCCCCACAGCAAATCTTAAGGATGGATTTTTCAGAAGTTTTGCCTTTAAGGTCCTCAATGCTGAAGTCCTTGAAACACAGGCTATAACTTTCCCCGTTCTGAATGCGTTTCGGCACCCGAAATGGTTCAGCCTTGTAATCAGCCATTCTCACACGAAGACCCAAACGGTCAGCATTGGCTTCCATTTCTGCTGTGGTCATATTTCGCCCCAATTCAGTCTCAAGGTAAAGAATGCTCAAGCCATTGATATAAACATCCATCAAGAGACGAAGTTCATCTGGTCCGTCTTCTTCCAAAACTTTATCAAACTCTACCATGGGATCTTCACCGTGCTTACGGAAGACGCCCAAGAACTCGCTTAGAGACATATTAAGATAACGATACAGCTTTGATTCAAATTCTTTGAGGATTTTGTCTTTGAATTGATTCATGACAAACCCTCTGGTTGAATGCCAAATAGAAGGTACCCGATGTGATAGTATGTGTTTGCGCCAATCACTGCCATTGCAAACATGAATGCAGGGGCCTTGAATAGCCAGCGTTCAAAACAAACCAGCGACGCAACCGGTGCAGAAAATAGTATCATCAAGTCGGACAAATTTAGCATCGAATAAAACATGGCTCCGGGCACGGAAAAGCCCAGCCAATCACACACGCTTCCGAAAGCAAGAATATCAAGCGTCAAGCCGCCCAGTCCCCCAAGCAGAACTGCCGCAGACAATTGCTGAATCCTTTTGCGATCATGACAAAGGTACTTGAAGAGGCTGATGCTTGCCCAAAGAAGGAACAGAACTGTTGGCAGTCGATGAATTGTTGGTGAACTACCATCTACAAAAAAGCCGCCCCAGTTAAAAACAGGCTCAGACAGAAAGAACCAATTCAGGTCATCGATATCTGGAAATGTGAATTGGCTGGTGTTATCGCGGAAATAATAGGCTATCGCGAGATTGAAAATGGCCAGCAACAATCCAATGATTGGCCAGATGTACCTTCTATTTAATGAAGACATCTCTGACGTCCAAAATCCCTGCATAATGAAAACAAGATATCGGCATTCCACCGCCACAATTTGATCAGATCATAATTTGGTTATTTTCAAAAGGGTGGAGTGCCATGATCAAGATATTCCAGAAATCGCTTTATCTATTAGCAGCATTGGCCGCCCTTTTTTACACCAATGCCGAAGCGAAGGAACGATTGACCTGCCCATCTTTGGAGAAGGCGGCAGAGTTGGCGGACATGAAGGTAAGACACTTTGGTGACACTGATTGGGAAATTGAGAGCAAAGACGAAGGCGTGTTTTATGTATCGGTTGGATACAAGAATTGCCTATTTAGGTTCGTTGCAAATATGTCTAAATTTATACCTAAGCTAAATAAAGCAGGTGATGAATGGAGCAAAGCTAACAAAATTGGTAATTTGATCGAGAGTGATGGAAAGGTCTTCTTTAAGCATCACGTTTTGTTGCCATTCGCCTCAGAGCAAACCCTATCTCTTAATATCAAGATGTTTGACTATCTTGCAGCCAAAGCCATCGACAAAGCTATAGAGGTTCAAGCTAAGGCTGAAGGTGGTGGTGAGAGGTTATGACAAGGCCGCTTTGAGCATCTCAGGTCTTGGTGGTCGCCCGACAACCCAATCATTCAACTAGCAATGAACAGGTTTGAACTATCAAGCCTATCTTTTAGCCCCTCAACCTTACCGCTACATTTTGCTGTGTCACATTTACAGAATTCACCAAATTTTTCATTTGGAATAGGCTTTGTCCAAAGGTTTTCCGGCTTCAACTTAAATGGATTTTTAATCGCGTGGATAACTAGCACCGGCTTTACAAAACTTGAAAAAGAGAATGAAAACGGCAAAGTTAGTATGTGAATATCATATTCCCTCGCCTTGATAAGCATTTTTGATGATGCTTAAAGGGCAATTGCTGCATCAGCAAGTAAGCAGATAAGGCGAAGCAAATTTCTTTCTAACTCAGCGCCGCATAGGGTCCTATTAGTCTAGGCTATTCTATCGCCCAACGGGAGAATAGGGGTGTCAGTTTCGATTGGTTGCTCAGCTTTTTTTTCAGAACTCTCAACGCTAAGCATCGATTGAATTCCCTTTGCCAATTCTAAGGATGCAGATATCGGTATGCTTGCTTTAAAAACAGCTGAGGCTATTTCTGAATTTGAACCTGTAACACCAGTGTTCTGATAAAACAGAATATTGACGACTCCATTTTGAACAAATATCTGAGAAACACCATCGGCATAGAACTTTGGAAGAATACCAAAATCAGCGTACTGTTCGAGTGTGATACCGTCAACGTTCTCAAAATCAAAGATTTTACTTTCCATCTTCTTGCCCAAAAAGAGTGAAGGTGCCTCTTACATATCCAGTGACCTCAGAGTTCTTAAGAATTTCTTTTGATAACTGTTCTGTCATTGCGTAATTTTCTAATTTAACAGGCTTCGCCGCGTCATTTGTTTCAAAAGTTATATCAAACCACGGTTCGCCGCGCTTCATTATAAAGTCGTTTTCAGTCCTAACCCATTCGCATGCCCAGCTTAAAGGCCTTTTCCAGCTGCTTATTGGAAAGCGCCCTTCAACCACACGGTGCGGGAGGTCTTTGCCGATTAAGCCGTAGGGGTGCCTTTGTGTAAGATATGTTTTCTGTTCAGAAAAAAATATATAAGGCGTTGCGATTTGAAAGACCGGAACAGATGGATTTATCCAGTCGACGTTAGGCATAAGTGTAAACATGCCTTTAAGTTTGTCGGGGGCAATTGACGTGCCTTTGTCAATAATATGCACTGCAGGCTTGTCAAGATTACCCACTAGTCGCAGACGGAGGTCAAATGGACAACAAACAACATAGGTCCGTTGGCGGCTAGCAAGCACCGCTGGGCACGAGAGAACGCCAGAATTGGAACGAGATTTTTGTTTGCGGTCAAGGGACGAGGCAGGTGCAAAATAAATTGCTCCTGCTTCTCTTTCTAGTAAAGACCAATAAATCACGCTGGAGTCTAGTTACAATATGTTTGGTTGCCATATGTCGACCAGGTTTGAGATCTT
>JAQCEA010000017.1 GCA_027620495.1 Pseudomonadota bacterium
GCCCCGGTCAGGAATTTCGCTTTCATGATATCCGGTTTCGGATCGTGAAACGCAAAGGTAACAGGCTGAAAACCATCAAGGTTGTCAAGCTCATGCATTAATTTTACTGATATAATAGGCTATGATTTTTTGAAATATCAAGATCGTATAATGCTAAGTTGGTACTCTCTACCCTTCAACATATCCTCAAGAGAGCCAAATGCGTTCATATAATGACCTTTGTAACCCGTTGCCTCAACGAGATTAAACATTTTTTCCCAGTCGATAATACCAGTGCCCGGTTGCATATGTATTTCATATTCGCCGTTGTTATCAGCCATTCTTACTTCTCCCAACCGACTTGTAGGCCCATGCTTAACAAAGCCCTCAATTCCTTCGGGAACGAGAGTCGCGTGGTTTATCGTAAACGACCAGCCAAGATAAGGAGAGTCAATCCTTTCCATGAAATAATTTAATTCTTCAAGACTGTAGATAAAGTAATGAACCTCAGCTCTTTCTGGTTCCCAATTGGTGTTTTCAAGCAGCAGCAAAACATCATTTTTTTCAGCATATTCTACTATTCTTTGCAAACGCTCTAATGCGGCTTCCCGCCGTATCTTGTAATCATCAGTAAAATGGTAACCTGCATGAACGACAATCCAATTGGCGTTGAGTCGAGATGCAGCATCCACATATGCTTTGAGATAGCTGTCTACTGCTTCGCCAACAAAAGGTGAGAACTCCGCTACATTGACTGATGATAGAGTGTGTAAGCCCAAAACAATATTTTCATGCTCGCAATTAAGTTTGATATTCTCGCAGCGCGCGTCATTGAAAGAGTAGAGAGAGTTTGGCTCCACATCAATTTGGCAATCAATATATTTCACGTCATTTTTGGATGCCCAAACTATCGCATCTTCTACTGAGAGCTTCCGGCCTACATCCACACCAATTCTAGTCTTCATTGAAAAAATTCCTCATGTCATTTGACTTTTATCTGGCTATTGTGGGCAGCCATGTTGCTATTTCTGGCACTGCAATCAAAATAAGCAAAAACACAATGATGCCGATGAAAAATGGCGTATTCGCCTTTAGCACTCGGATTTGGTCTACATTGGCGATTCTGCCAGCGACTATAAGCGCGATAGCCATCGGTGGTGTAACCTGCCCAATAACTACTGCAATTACCATAAGCACACCGAAATGAATCAAGTCTACATTGAACGTTATGAGCGTAGGAAGAATAATCGGCAAAAGCACTGGAATAAGCGGATCTAATATCATACCAGCTAGAATGGCGAGAAAAATTAGTGCAAAAATCCTCAAATACTCACTGTCCATAACAACGACTGCATCAATTATTTTCACGAGAAACTCAGGCACGTGTGCATTCGTAAGCCCAGCTCCAAGTGCAAAAGACAGGCCAACAATGATAAGTAGCTCCCCAGACATCTGAACTGAGTTGACTAAAACTCTGTATAGCGCAGAAACAGTTAATGATCTGAATATAAAAGCCGAAATAAAAAATGCATACACAACAGCAAAAGCCCCAGCCTCCGAAGGCGTGAAAATGCCGAGGACCATTCCACCTACAATAATTAGAGGCACACCAAAGGCCAAAACCGCTCGCTTCCCCGAGCGCCAAACATCACCAAGCCGAAAAACTGAGAACGGTAGCCAACCTCTCTTTCTCGCCAAATATGCGACTATAAGCATCTGGCTAAGACCAAGAAGGAGACCAGGAATCAACCCCGCCAAAAAAAGTGCGCCAAGTGAAACACCGGTTACTGCAGAATATAGTATCATTGGCGAACTGGGTGGAATCATTGGGCCGATACCAGCAGAAGAGGCAGTCAAAGCGGCAGAGAAGTCAGCTGGATATTTCGCTTCTTTCATCGCTGGTATAACTATCGAGCCCGTACCCGCCAAATCAGCAGTGGAGGAACCTATCATACCACCAAAAAACATACTTGTTACGACGTTGACATGCGCAAGCCCCCCTCGCAAGGAACCAACAAGCGCGCGCGCAAAATCGAATAATCTGCCGGAAATCCCGCCTGCATTCATCAGCCCTCCAGCCAACACAAACAATGGCAAAGCAATTAGAACAAACCGTCCCATACCCGACATCATTGTTTGAGGCAAACTGATCGCCCAAGCATCGGAGAAATAAATCCCTGAAAAAACGCCGGCCATAACTGCCACCAGCATTGGCACTCGAAAAACCAACAGAAGACAAATCAAGAAAATTGAGATACCCGCGCCAAGGAGAGGTGTCATTTTTTTTCTCCACCGACTTTTTCTAACGAGTATTTCTGCCGCCAAAATCGAAAAAATTCGGCGAAATAGGCCATTGCAGCACCAGCCATCCCCCAAACCAACGCAGATGTGGAGAACCCAACAGGCAAACCAACATATAATGCTTCATCACCGCCAAAAAGAAAGACAAACTCCAGCGAAACGATCGCCATACTTATTAAGATTAGTATGTTGAGCAAGTAACCAAAACAAGCAATTAACGGCTGATAACTCTCAGGAATTTTCTCAAAAAAATAATCAATCTTGATCATTGTACCTCGACGCACTGACAAAAAAACCCCTGTCATAGCAAGCCAAGGCATCGACATCTGAACTAACTCTTCGGCCCAAGAGAAGCTAAAATTCAAAGCATAACGGCTAAAAGCGTTTGCAAAAATAACAACAACAATCATTACCAGTACTGAAACTCCAACAGCCTCAACTAACCGGTTAACCAATTTGTCCAAGAAGCTAGCATTTTCATCCGGATCAGCAAGCTCAAGTCTTTTGGTAGCCTCCCCAATTTTTTCAGACAAATTCATCAAAAAAAGCCCTCAAAGCTGCTCAAATGTTTACACCAGAAAATAAATACAAGCAGCGCCTCTAAAGGCGCTGCAATACATTTTTCTAGTTTGCTGCCGCAGCAACAAATTTTGCGGTAAAGTCTGGCCCAGCGATTTCGCCTATTTTTTCAGCTATGGGTATTGCCGCAGTCTGGAACGCTGCTGAGTCAATGTTGTTGAACTTGACGTTGGGCGCTTCTTTACGGATTTTTTCTTCGAGAGTGGCATCATTCCTTTCACCATAATCTCTGCTCATTTGAACCGCTTTTCTGGCCGCACGATTGACCTTTTCCTTTTGGTCTGCAGTAAGCGCATTGTAACGCTTCAGGTTCATAACAAAAGTTATAGGCGTGTATACATGACGTGAAACGGAGATATATTTTTGGACCTCGTACCATGATTTACTAACGATATTTCCATATGGATTTTCTTGACCATCAATGACACCCTGCTGGAGTGCCAAATATATTTCTCCCATATTCATCTTAATCGGAGAAGCACCAAGCATTTCAAACGATAAAATCCGTGTTTTACTCCCTGGCGTGCGTAGCTTCAGGCCTTTAAGATCATCAGGCTTCACAATTGGACGAACATTGTTAGTTATTTGACGAAATCCAATTTCGCCAAACCCCAGCACTTTTAAACCAGCATTACTCTGGAACGACTTGTCTAGTTCTTCGCCTATCGGCCCATCCAAAAGCTTTGAGACCTGTTCTCTTGAGGAAAATAAAAATGGTATATCAAACACAGCAAATTTTTTATCTAGTTGCACAGCATCTGAGCCAATTGGAATCACATCCAACTGGCCGGTCCTTACTTGCTGCATGTGGACAATTTCGTCACCAAGAGTGCCGCTGTCAAAATATTCAATTGCAACGGAGTCACCCATTTCTGCCTTTAAAGCATCCCGAAAAGACGCAAGCATATATTGAGTTGAGGCGCCTGGTGTGCTCTCAACAGACATTCTAATCTTGAGCGCTTCGGCATTTGCTCCAGTTGCCCAAATAAATGATGTTAAAACTGCTGAGACCAGTATGTTTTTGTGTATGCGCATTTTTAATTCCTCCCAAAATTAAACTTACATTTTCATACTCCCCTATTGTGTGCGAAAATGTCAACGGAGTATAAAGTTGGGTGGGTGAATTTTTAAACTTTTGACACGGCCACGACGATATGCGCCTGCGTTGGCAGTGAAACACCATTAGTGCTCGAATATTTAGAGAGTAGCTCTTCTACCATTTCAAAAAATTTTTCATATGTATTTGGGTCTAATTGTGAAATGGCATGTCTTGTGGCCGGGGCTCCAGCCGCCACACCTGAAACAAACTCCTTTACAGAATTAAAGCTGATAATTTTTTGCTCTGTGTAAAATTTTTCAATGGCAAAACCCGAACTCATAAAAACATCTCTCAACGTATCGGGTGAGCCTAACGAAAATGGTTTTAGCGCAGGTTGGTATCCGAGCTTTTCAAGCGCTGAAGCTATCGCAAAATGCCCCTTATTTTCCTCGATTCCAGCCCATGCACTTCCAACTACGCGCCCCCCAGGCTTTAGCGCAACTAGAACATCTCTGAGCACTTTTTTGGGATCTTTTAAAAAATTGGGACCCTGAAGCAAAGTGCACAAATCTAATTGATTGGGGCTCAGGATCAACGCCTCTGCTCCACAATCATACCATTCAACTCTTGCTTTATGATCATCATCAATGTCTGCAAAAAGCTCTTTGGCAACACTTATCATAGCAGGGTCATTGTCAACGGAAATTATTTTGCCCAATTTCCCGACCAAAGAGGACATAAGCCTCAGTCCAATGCCTGTTCCGCAAGCAAGGTCAAGTACAACTTCTCCAGATAGTGGATTAGCGATCTCTACAGCGCGCTTTGCCCACGGCTCAAATACAGTTTTTACCAAAGCTTCCTCATAGGCTCGGGCAGCAATCAAACTAGATTCCAACATATGCACACTCCATAATTTTCAATACGACAAATCTACCCTGTAGCGTTCTACTTGATCCCAATTAACTGCCAAACCTAGCCCCAACCCTTCGGGAATTGTTATAAAACCCTTATTACAATATGGGCTCTCCAGTAACAGATTATCAGCGAGTCCAAGGGGCTCCATGGATCCAATTTCGTGAGGACTAATAATATCTGGAAAAAGCATGGCGAGGTGTGCTTCAGCAACAGCAGCCAAACCTGTCTCAAAAACATGTCCCAAAACGGCCCTCTTGCCTGCAGCAGAGAGCATTGAAACTATTTGAGCTGCTCCATCAAGCCCATGCTTTGTAACCTTTACTTTCACACGATCAGCCGCATTTAGACGAATAATATTCATCGCATCAAATGGAGACGAAACCATGTCATCTGTCATTATGGGTACATGAACAGACTTTCTAACCTCACTCATCCCCAGAATATCGTATCTGGAAATAGGTTGCTCTACATGATCTATATTCAGGCGCTCTATCTTATTTATAAATTTAATGGCTTCTTCCGGTGAGTAGTGATCATTGGCATCAACACGAATACTCACACTATCTCCAACTGCCTCACGAACGCATCTAACTCTCTCAAAGTCTGAACTCACATCCTTGCCTACTTTTATCTTCAAAGTGCTAAAGCCAAGGTCACTCAGTTGTCTTGCACGTGTGGCCATTTGATCTGGATGCATTATGCCAATCACTGTACCGATGACGGGAACCTTAGGATCCTGACCATGCGCACCAAGCATTGACAAGCACGAAATACCTAAAGCTTTTGCTCGAAGGTCGTGCAATGCGACATCCAGTCCAGCCTTGGTCCATACCTTTCCCTTAATCCGCTCGTTAATTACTCTTCGAGCTGAGAGTGTATCTTCTGAAGATATGCCAATCAGCGAGCTTTGAATTACCGCATTCAATGCACCGTATATCTCGTGCTGAATTTCCTCCGGCTTTCCTGGTGGCGCGCAAACAATTTCCGCCACACCATCAACATTTGGATCTTCCGTGATAATTCTAATAATGATTGATTTGTGCGTGCTTGTTTGTCCTTCCGAAATAGCAAACTCTCTTTTGCCCCTAATTTCTATTGGAATTGCCTCAACGCCAAG
The DNA here is from genome assembly GCA_027620495.1 of Pseudomonadota bacterium. Lineage (GTDB taxonomy): Bacteria > Pseudomonadota > Alphaproteobacteria > Puniceispirillales > Puniceispirillaceae > UBA3439. The sequence goes on from JAQCEA010000017.1 coordinate 5,931, forward strand.
AATTGTCGGATATGTCGTCATAGTAGTGTAACTCCATCAATCGATCAGATTGTTAATCAGTAAACTGTCGGCCATTTAAGGTGCAAATTATAAATAATGATAGCGTGTGAATGCTGTCTAAGCCCTTTTTTATGAGAATGATCCAGATGAAAGTCTTCATGATTGTGCTATATGATTTCAGTCTTTCTCGCTGACCAGAATTTAACTACCATTAATCCAATCAGGATCAGCATTAATTGAACCAAAAAAGTATGAAACGTTCCAAGGGTGACCATAGGCTGTCATTTTTAGCTTAAATATAGTGCCAAGTACAATTGCGGCGTTTGCCCCGGCTAAATTATAAGCAAACAAGCCAATAGCAACAGTTGCCATAGCTGTTCCGATGAGCGAGATGATTTGAGCAAAAAATAGATTGCGGTCTGTTTTGTCAGACAGAACAGTACAGAATTGCATTTTGATTATTCGATTGCTACTTGGGCGAATTCCCAATGCGATGAGGGAACAAATTAAAGGCTACTATTTGTCATTTAGCAAGCTCATGGCGGCATCAACGCCGCCCTTTTGATGCGGGATGTCAGCGAGCGACAGCCCCATCTCAACACCGCTTAACGTACCAAGCAACATCAGATCATTAAAGTCCCCAAGATGCCCAATACGAAATACTTTACCAGCTAGTTTTGACAGGCCATTGCCAAGCGACATATTGAATTTTTTTAACACGCCTGCCCGGAACGCGTCGGCATCATGCCCATCGGGCAGTAAAACAGCCGTCAATGAGCTAGAAAAATCACGCGGTTCCTGACACAAAACTTCGAGTCCCCATGCCTGGACCGCACGGCGGGTAGCAGCCGCATGTCGGTCATGCCGGGCAAATACCGCGTCAAGGCCTTCTTCATGCAGCATAGCAATCGCTTCAGCCAGCCCATACAACAGATTAGTTGCTGGCGTATAGGGAAACGCCCCATCAGCATTCGCCGCAATCTGTTCAGACCAATCCCAATAAGACCGCCGCATCCCAGACGCGCGCGACACAGACAGGGCTTTTCCAGACACGGCGTTGAAAGACAAGCCTGGGGGCAACATCAAACCTTTTTGCGACCCAGACACGGTCACATCCACGCCCCATTCATCATGCCTAAAATCAATCGATGCCAGAGATGAAATCGTATCAACAAGTAATAATGCGTCATGGCCCACAGCATCGATGGCCGCACGCACCTCGGAAATGGCAGAGGTCGATCCGGTAGATGTTTCGTTATGGACCACACATACAGCTTTAATTTTTCCGTCAGCATCCGCCCGCAATCGGTCTTCAACAGCTTGCGGGTCAACCCCGCGCCGCCAGTCGGTCGCCAAAAATTCAGTCTCTAGCCCCAGCTTTGTCGCCATTTTGTGCCATAATGTTGCGAAATGACCAGTTTCCACCATCAACACCAAGTCCCCTTCATTAAGGACATTTACCAACGCTGCTTCCCACGCACCTGTACCTGACGCCGGATAAATCACTACAGGGCTGGCGGTTTTGAAAATCGTTTTCATGCCGTCCAAGCATTTTTTGCCAATCGCGGCGAATTGCGGCCCACGGTGATCAATGGTTGGATAATCCATCGCCCGCAACACCCGGTCCGGCACATTGGTTGGACCCGGAATTTGCAAAAAATGACGCCCAGCGGCATGCGGTACAGACATGAAAATTGCCTCCCATCATTGGCATAAAAATCTAGCATTGCGCTATTTTGTTTTAACTCTATTGTGCAAAACGAGCATACTGTATATTTACAGAACATTATTGTATACTAGAAAATGGGGCCAAAAATGGCAGATGGAAGCGGTTTTCACGATTTTGAACGACTGCGGCGGTTACTTTCAGGTGATCTGTTTGACGACAGCTTCAATCGCGGCCGGTATGCCACTGACGCCTCGATTTACCAAATGATGCCACATGCCGTGGTAGTGCCGAAAACATATGATGATATCACCGCCTGTCTGGCCTTTGCCCGTGAAACTGGAACGGCGTTACTGCCGCGCGGTGGTGGCACCTCGCAATGTGGGCAAACGGTCAATCATGCCATTGTTTTAGACACCACAAAACATCTGAACAACATTATTGAATTAGATGTTGAAAACCGGCAATGCGTTGTTGAACCGGGCATTGTACTTGATGAATTGAACCGGCATTTAAAGCCACATGGCTTGTGGTTTCCAGTTGATGTATCCACGTCAAGCCGTGCCACCATTGGTGGTATGACGGCGAATAATTCTTGTGGCGGACGGTCCATCCGCTATGGGATTATGCGCGATAATGTGCTGGCGATAGATGCGTGGTTGGCAGATGGCAGTCTTGCCACATTTGGCAAGCTTGCCCCGGGGGCGGCTTTGCCAGATGGGCTGCTTGGAGAAATTTTGCCAGACTTGCTGGCACTTGGCCGTGCTAATCAGGCTGAAATATTGGCAAAATTTCCCAAAGTTTTGCGCCGGGTGGGCGGCTATAACATAGATGCGCTGATGCCTGACGCTATGTCACTTCGGCCGGGCGGCAAAACTGGCGATGGCATGAATTTGGCGCATCTTCTTGTTGGTTCGGAAGGCACCTTGGCAATTTCCAAAACCATCACCTTAAAACTATCGCCATTGCCAGCCCGAAAGGTGATGGGGGTATGCCATTTCCCAACTTTTTATAAAGCCATGGACGCCGCCCAGCATCTGGTAACTTTGGATCCAGTTGCCGTCGAATTAGTCGACAGCACCATGCTCGATTTGGCGCGGTCTATCGCTATTTTTAAGCCAACGGTTGAACAATATGTACGCGGCACGCCAGCCGCCCTGCTGGTTGTCGAATTTGCCGAAGACGAACCATCAGCAAATCAGCGCAAATTGGCAGAACTGGAAAAAATGATGGCTGGGCTTGGCTATGGCTGGCACAAGCCAGCAAACGCGACCGGCGGCGTGGTTTGCCTGACCGAAACAGATGATCAAGCGCGTATTACCGAAATGCGCAAATCTGGCCTAAACATTATGATGTCGATGAAAGCCGAGGCAAAACCTGTATCCTTTGTCGAGGATTGCGCGGTCGAATTATCTGATCTGGCTGAATATACTGACCAGCTCACTCGCATTTTTGAAAAATATGGCACCACCGGCACATGGTATGCGCATGCGTCGGTTGGCTGTTTACATGTCCGGCCAGTGTTGAACATGAAGCGTGGTGAAGATGTCGCGGCCATGCGCGGCATTGCCGAAGAGGCATTTGATCTGGTGAAACGCTATGGCGGGTCACATTCTGGCGAGCATGGAGATGGCATTGCCCGATCTGAATTTAATGCTGTCATGTTTGGGCCAAAAATGGCCGGGCTGTTTGCTGATGTGAAACAAATGTTTGACCCGCAAAATATTATGAATCCGGGGAAAATCACCAATGCGCCAAAAATGGATGACCGCCATCTTTTTCGTTTTGCGCCCGGCTATAAGGTCGATTCATTTCCGACCAAGCTGAATTGGTCGGCATGGCCGGGGGCGGCTGGCGGCCTGCAGGGCGCGGTTGAAATGTGCAACAATAATGGCAGTTGCCGCAAATTGACCGGCGGGGTGATGTGTCCATCCTTTCGGGTTACACGAAACGAGATAGATTCAACGCGTGGCCGGGCCAACAGCCTGCGCCTTGCGCTTTCTGGCCAGCTAGGGGCTGATGCCTTGGCAAGCCCAGATATGGCCGAAACCATGAAGCTGTGCGTGTCTTGCAAAGCCTGCAAACGCGAATGCCCGACAGGCGTCGATATGGCGCGCATGAAAATTGAAATCACCACCTTGCAAGCCGAAAAAAACGGGCTGTCATGGCATGATAAATTGATTGCACATATCCCTGATTATGCGCCATATGCAGCGTGGCTTGCCCCGGTTCTGCGTCTGCGTGACATGATCCCCGGTGCCGCCTGGATCAGTGAAAAAATCACCGGTTTTACCGCCAAACGTCCCTTGCCAAAATGGCAACGCAACTGGTTCAGGCCAGATGAATTGCCAGCCGCCCCATCAAGCGGCGGCATGCCGGTGATCTTGTTTGCGGATACCTTTAACCGCTATTTAGAGCCGGAAAATTTGCGCGCCGCTGTGCGCGTTTTGCGGGCGGCTGGCTATGATGTTTTTGCGCCCCTTCCCACAAAAGCAAAGCAACCACTATGTTGTGGACGCACCTTTTTATCGACCGGCATGGTGGATCGCGCCCGCACCGAGGCACGCCGGTTGGTAACAACATTTCTGCCATTTGCCGAAGCTGGCATCACCATTGTTGGTCTTGAACCATCCTGCCTGCTTGCCTTGCGCGATGAGGTGCCAGCGTTGCTGAATGATGCCGCCGCAGCAAAAGTGGCCGAAATGGCGCTGACATTTGAAGAATTGCTTGCCCGTGACAAACCAAAAATCCCATTGAAAAAAGCAACTGGCAAAGCCTTGTTACATGGTCATTGTCATCAAAAGGCGTTTGATGTTGTGCGGCCAATCGAAGAGGTTCTAAGCTGGATTGATGGGCTAGAGGTAACCAGCATTGAATCAAGCTGTTGCGGCATGGCGGGGGCCTTTGGCTATGGCACCGACAGCTATGACATTTCCATGCAAATGGCGAATGCAAATCTGTTGCCGGCCATCCGCAATGCAGACCCAAACCATCTGATCATAGCCGATGGCACATCATGTCGGTGCCAGATCAAGGATGGCGCACACCGCACCGCCAAACATGTCGCGCTTGTTCTAGATAGCCATTTAAAAGATACTGACTAAACACAAAAAAGGACATCTGTGAAAGAGCTGTCAATGACCAGATTGCCATCCGCCAAAATTAGAGATTCGCTCGAGCAACGCATTGTTGAGGGTGAATTGGGCATTGGCAAACGCCTTGACGAGGCGGAATTATCTGCGCATTACGGGGTATCTCGTACCCCGGTGCGCGAGGCCTTGCAACGGCTTGCCGAATCTGGACTTGCCGAACATTTGCCGCGGCGCGGCACTTTTGTCAGCGCCCCCAGCCTATCTGAACTTGTCGAAATGTTCGAAGTGATGGCAGAGCTTGAATGTATGGCGGTACGGCTTGCCACCCGCCGCGCAACCAACGCTGACATTGACGCATTGACCGAGTCAAATGAGGCCTGCCGGGCGGCGTTTGAGGCCGGAGATACCAAACGCTATTATGAATTGAACGCCACCGTGCATCGACAGATTTACAAAATGTCAGGCAATAGCTTTCTGGCCGCCGAAGCACAACGGCTGCATGACCGATTGCGGCCATTCCGCCGGTTACAATTGCGGGTGCGAGGCCGCATGGGTGAATCAATGGATGAACATAATATCATCCTAGCCGCCATTCGTGATGGAGATGTGCAAAAAGCCATCGACACGATGCGCAATCACATTACCATTTTGGGCGAACGATTTAATGATTTGGTATCGGGTTTTAACCTGCTCATGGGCCAGAATAACAAAGATAAACCCAGCTGACCCAGATCATAAACAGCATTGCACCGCTGGCTTTGTGACCTCGCCAGTTTTCTGTATATTAGATTTTCATAAAATTAAGTTAGGTGAGATGGCGCTTGTACCAGCATCACCATAAAAAAGGGGACCCACAGCATGAATGACAGCAATTTGCTCAATGGCGGACAGGTGATCATTGATTATCTTATCCGCGAAAAAGTGCCCTATCTATTTGGCCTTTGCGGGCATGGCAATATTGGGCTGATTGATGCGATGCATGAACGTGCCGATGAAATATCAACCATTTCGGTGCATCATGAGAGCGTATCCGGTTTTATGGCAGATGTCTATTACCGGGTGTCTGGCCAGCCAACAGCCACCTTTACCTCATGTGGTCCGGGGTCGGCGAATCTACCGATCAGTCTAGCCAATGCATTTTTTGACTCAGTGCCGTTTCTGGCAATTACTGGCAATGTGCCAACTAGCCAGTTTAACCGGGGCGCCTTTCAAGAAACTTATCGGCATTATCAGGCAGATTTTCCGTCAACCGTGCAGGCCTATTGCAAACGTGTTTACCAACCAACACGCGGTGAACAGGTCCCATTAATGACCCGCCAGGCATGGAAGACCATGGTCACTGGTCGGCCGGGGCCTGTTGTGCTGGATGTGCCTTTTGATATTTTCAAGGAATCCGCCACCACTGAAACGCCCGATCCAGCCGCATGGAGCGCCAATATATCTTCGCGTTGTGGGGCCGATCCAGATGGTGTGGTAAAAGCCGTTGATATGCTTCTTGGCGCGGAAAAACCTGTTATTGTTGTGGGGCAAGGTGTGCGCTATGGCGGCGCGGCAGCCGAATTATTACAGCTTGCTGAACGCTTACAGATTCCGGTGGCAGCATCCGCCAGCGGTCTTGGTGCTTTGCCAGTCGAACACCCGTTATCGCTTGGCCTTGTTCAGCGTGGCGGCACCTATCAGGCCAATCACGCCTGCCGACAAGCCGATGTTTTGCTGGCACTTGGTGTCAGGTTTGATGACCGTACATCGAGTTCATGGATCCCCGGCTATTCCTTTACGATTCCGCCAACACGTCTGATTCATGTTGATATTGACCCAGAAGAAATTGGCCGCAATTACCCGGTTGCACTGGGGCTGATGGCTGATGTGCGCACTTTCTTGCGCCAGATTCTAGCCGAGCTTGACCGGCGCGGGCATGATGGTGCGCCAACAGAAAAACGCGGCAAATGGCTAGATGCCATTGACGGCTATCGGCGGGAATGGGATGCATTTGTTGCCCCGGGCATGATCGATGACAGCACCCCAATTAACCCGCAACGCGCGGCTGTTGAAATTGACAAAGCCTTGCCCGAAGACGCTATTTTGGTCAGCGATATCGGGGTGCATCATAACTGGCTATTACAATTTTGCCGCCCCAGCCGACCTGATTCTCTGATTGGGTCGATGGGGTTTGGCCCAATGGGATTTGGCGTTGCCGGGGTGATGGGTGCCAAGCTGGCGGCCCCAGACCGGCCCGCTGTTTCTGTATGTGGTGATGGTGCCTTTTTCATGCATGCCAATGTGCTTGGCACAGCGGTCGAATATAATATTCCAGTGGTATGGGTGGTCTGGAACAATTATGCCTATGGGTCCATCCGTGGCCTGCAACGCGGCTATTTAGGCGGGCGCGAGCTGGCAACAGATTTTCATCATCCAGAAACTGGCAAGCCCTATAACCCAGATTTTGCCGCGATGGCACGTGCCGCTGGTGTGCAAGGTGTCAGCATTGACCGCGCTGGTGATCTTGGCGATGCCATCCAGGCTGGTATTGCCAGCGGTCGGCCTTATCTGATCGATGCGAATATTGGCGGCGATTTGAACCCACCGGGGGCCGGGGTATGGGAATTGCCCGGCCTAGGCGTGAACAAGCCAGCCATTGGCGAACGCTATATCCCAAAATAGCATGCCTGCTTTGGATTGATACGGCCAGCCATCACCAACTGCTAGCGTAAGAGGATGTCGGCAAGCTGGATTTTGCCAACGTCCTGATGATAGGGCAATCGTTTCTTAGCGGCAGTCACCCGGCCTTTTTCAATAGGCGCCGCGATGATATCTGGCACCGCACCCGCCCGCACCAAAATCTCGCCATCTGGCGCGGCAATAAAGCTGGCCCCAAGATAAGACAACCCATCTTCCCTACCAGCATGATTGGCATAGGCCAGAAACACACCATTTTCAAACCCGCGGGTTGGTATCATTTGATGCGCCACCCAACCCCATTGATGACCAAGCGCGGTTGGCACCAAAATGACATCCGCACCACGCATGGCGGCATGCCGAGCCAGCTCTGGAAATTCGGCATCGTAACAAATCAAGGTGGCAAAGGTCAGACCGCCATAATCAAACAGATCAATATGCCGACCAGTGGTGAAATAACTGGATTCAAAGCCGGGCGGCAATATCAATTTTCGATGCCGCCCATAGCACGTTCCATCCGGGCCAAAGATTTGTGCCGCATTATACAGCTTGTCTGCATCACGTTCGGCAAATCCATAATGAATAGCCAAATTATAGCGGCGGGCCAGCTTGGAAATCTGCATGGCAATTGGGCCGTTTGCTGGCTCTGCCACGGCGACCACCTCGTCACCAATATTATATCCACAAGCGAATAATTCTGGCAGAACAAGCATATCAAATTTGGCCGCGGCATGGGCGTTGAGTTGATGTTCCAGCCAATCCAATCTGGCAGATGATCCAGCAAGCCCAGCCGGCGATTGTGCGACGGCTAAATGGAAAGACTCATTTTCCCGGCCTTCGCCATCAACCCCCGTTGTCATTACAAACAAACACCCGAAAGACAAATGCCGGACAGGCAAATACCAGAAAGGCTGGCAGATATGCCATGCGCGTGCTGATCACTCTGCATGTTTATACCACGCAATCTGGCTGAGAATTTCATAGGCCACAGACGCCGCCACCATCGCGGTGATATTATTCGGGCTGTCCTTTGTCGGCATAAGACAAACAACATCGCCGCCAATGACATTCAGCCCTTTAACAGCCTGCACAAGCCCGATTGCCTCATCAATACCAAATCCCGCAACACCCGGTTCAATATTAGACACTGCCGGTGCCACTGCCGGGTCGAGGCAATCAAGATCAAAGGTAATATAGACAGGCATATCGCCAATGACCTCGCGGATTTTGGCCACGACATCTTGAAACGCCATCTGCCGGTAATCCTCCATGGTGATCACCTCGTACCCCAACCGGTGGCTTGGTTCCAGCCAGTCAAGACGGCGTGTATTGCCGCGCAAACCAATCTGCAAACTGCGCGAGGCGTCAACATGCCCTTCATGCACCAGATAACTAGCCCAATGCGCGGCGCTATCTTTGGCCCCTAAAAAATGATCAAGGCTCTCAAATGTGTCGGTATGCGCATCAAGATGCAACAGGGCCACTTTGCCGCCATTTGTCAGCCGTGAATCTGGCCCGGAAATGGCGCGTAAAATGCCGCCGGTGATCGAATGATCGCCGCCTATTGATACCGGCCGGGCCCCCGCCGCATCGATCTGTCGGAAAAAATTGGTGATATCCTTGATACAGGCTTCATTGTTGTTTGCTTCTGGTAGAGGCACATCACCAATATCACCGATACGACCAGTTTCCAGTGGATAGAACCCATAGCGCATATGCGCACGCCGCATATTGGCAGATACATGCCGCACCGCGCGCGGCCCCAGATGCTGGTCACGTTCAGTGGTGCCATTGCCAGTTGAATGCGGCACCCCAACAAGCGCGATATCAAGATCTGCTGGATTATCTGCAATCTCCGCCCGAAATAGCGAGGGAATCCCCCACCAATATAAATTATCCATCATTGACCGGGCGGCCGCATCACCAGCTTGATCAGAATAATCCGACATGGTTTATGTCTCCTTTATGACTGTGTCGAATATGATATCAAAACATCAGCATGACTTGTTTTTAAAACGCTGTCATTTGATGGTTTTGGCACGTTCACGCAGCACCGTTTTCTGAATTTTACCCGTTTGTGTTTTTGGCAAATCGCTGAACACGAAATGGCTTGGCAATTTAAACCCTGCCAGCCGCGCCCGGCACCAATCACGAAGCTGATCAGCATCGAGACCATCACGCCCCGGCTTTAGGGTGATAAAGGCACAAGGCGTTTCCCCCCATTTTTCATCAGGGCGCGCCACCACCGCGGCCTCCATGATGTCATTATGTTGATAGAGGGTTTCTTCAATTTCCAAACTGGAAATATTTTCGCCGCCAGAAATGATGATGTCCTTTGACCGGTCTTTGACCTCGGCATAGCCATCTGGATGCATAACAGCTAGATCACCTGTATGAAACCACCCCCCGGCCGATGCCGCGGCGGTGGCCTCGGGATTTTTGAAATAGCCCTTCATCACGGTGTTGCCGCGCAACATAATTTCGCCGATTGTTTTACCATCTGCTGGGACTGGTTGCATGGTCACCGGTTCGACAATCTGGAACGTGCCAGCCAAAATATGCGGCACCCCTTGACGTGCCATTTTTTGCGCCCGGTCAGCCAAGGGCATATCGACCCAGTCATGTTGCATTTCACAAATCAATGAAGGCCCATAAGATTCAGTCAGCCCGTATAGATGCGTGACCTCAAACCCCATTTGTTCCATATCATCAATCACCTTGCTTGGCGGAGCCGCCCCGCCTGTTGCAATCTGCACGGGTTGTGACAATGCCTGTTTTATCTCTGCTGGGGCGTGAATCAGCATCGATAACACCATCGGGGCGGCTGCCATATGGGTGACAGACTCTGATGCCAGCAGGTGAAAAATTTTCTCTGGATCAATACTGCGCAAACAAATATGCGTGCCACCGACCGCGGTGACCGCCCATGGATGGGTCCAGCCATTGCAATGAAATAGCGGCAATGTCCATAAATACACGCTGCGCGATTGCAACCCCATGGCCATTACATTACCGATTGCATTCAATGCTGCACCACGGTGTGAATAGACCACGCCTTTTGGGTTGCCCGTTGTACCAGATGTATAGCTTAGTGACAGCGGATTGGTTTCATCCTGCAAATCAAACAGCACATCATCAGCCTCTCCGGTGACTAAAAATGATTCATAATCCAGCCGCCCCAGCAACCGGCCAGACCGGCAATTTGCATCATCGATTGCCACCAGCGTTATATCGCGATCAATCAGCGCCAATGCCGCTTCAACAACATCACTATATTCACGATCAACAAATAAAAGTCGCGCCTCGCCATGATCTAAAATGCTGGCAATTAATTTGGCATCAAGCCGCGTGTTGATTGTGTTCAACACCGCACCTGTCATCGGCACCGCAAAATGCAACTCGATCATTTCAGGTAGATTCGGGCATATCACCGAGACCGTATCGCCGGGGGCAATGCCAGATCGTTGTAGCGCTGATGCCAGTCGGCGACAGCGCTGATACACTGTCCGATAATCACGCCGCCTGTCTTCATACATAATCGCGGTCTTATCGCCAAATACATGGGCCGCACGCGTCAAAAAATCTATTGGTGACAATGGCGCGGTATCTGCACCCTGCATATCAAGCGATGCAAAAGCCGTGTTTTTGATCGAAAAAGATGTTGTCATCGTGTCCTTCCTCGCATCTCGCCTATGCATATATTTCTGCCGCGTTAATCGTTGCCAACGCCCCATCCCCAAAAGGCTTGACCTTGATTTTGCAAGAACCGGTTAATCACCATCTGATGAACCTCAGTGGCCCCATCAACAAGCAAAGCCTGCCGACCATATCGATAAATCCATTCCAGAACCGTGTCTTTGGAATAGCCGCGCGCACCGCAAATCTGGATGGCATCGCTGGTCACGCGGTTCAATAATTGCGACACATGGATTTTGGCGATTGAAATATCCTGCCGGGCCTTTGATCCTTGTTCGATACGCCATGCGGCGCGCATCACCATGACCCGGCCAATTTCAATATCCATGGCCGCCTGCCCCAGCTTGATCTGGATTGATTCACGATCCGCCAGCTTGATGCCAAAGCCTTGGCGAATCGCCGCATAATCAGCCGCGATCGCTACCGCCCGCCGCGCCAAACCAAGCCAGCGCATGCAATGTGTCAATCGGGCAAGGCCAAGGCGGATTTGTGTGACTTTCAACCCCTGCCCTTCACCCATCAGCATACGGTCATCATCAAGTGTCAGCCCATCAAATATGAGTTCGCAATGGCCACCATGTTCTTCTGGCCCCATGATGCCGATACGCCGTTCAATGCGCCAACCGGGATCATCACGATGGAACAGAAATGCGGTCAATCCGTTTCTGGCGTCACTGCCGGTTTTGGCAATCAAAATGAAATGACCGGCCTCTCCCGCACCGGTGATATACCATTTACGCCCATTGATTACCCACCGCCCGTTCTTTCGGGTTGCGGTCGTTTGGATCATCCCCGGGTCAGACCCGCCGCCCGGTGCAGGTTCGGTCATGGCAAAAGACGACCGCACATCACCATCAATAATTGGTTGTAACCATCTGGCCTTTTGCTGCTGCGATGCCACTTTATTCAGAATATACATATTGCCGTCATCGGGGGCCGCACAGTTAAACGCCACCGGGCCAAAAATTGATTGGTTCATGGCTTCATAGAGCACCGCCATACCCGTTGGGCCATACCCCATGCCGCCTTGGGCCTTTGGAATTTGGGGCGCCCACAACCCGGCGGCTTTTACCTTGGCTCGCAAAGACTGCAATACCGCCATGTCAATATTGCCATAGGCATCATAATGCGCCGGATCAGCCTCTAGCGGAATGATTTCATCAGCCACGAATGAGTCTACCCGTTTTGCATCTGCCGCCAGTTCTGCAGTAATCGAAAAATCCATAAAGCGGTTCCTTGTTCCGTAAATATCCCGCCGCGCTTAAAGGCCAGCCGCCATCCCACCATCAATGGTCAATGTTTCGCCGGTCATATAGCTGTTTTGCGGGTCCAGTAAAAAAATCAATGCGGCCGATAATTCCTCGATTGCAGCAAAGCGGCGCATTGGCACTTTTTTGGCCAGCCTCGCGCCTTCTTCACTTTGCAAAAAATCGCGGTTGAGGTCGGTCATAATATAGCCCGGGGCAAGGGCATTTACCCTGATATTGTCACGCGCAAGTTCCAGCGCCGCTGACCGCGTCATCTGGATCACGGCCGCCTTACTGGCAGCGTAAATGCCGGTTTGTGGAAGCGGACGATGCCCCAAAACAGACGCAATATTCACAATAACACCGCCGCCAGCCGCCACCAGTGCTGGCACACTGGCTTGCAACACCCATAAATTACCCAGCAAATTGGTATTGATGACATGTTTGGCATCATCCACCGCGCTGTTATGAAGGGGGGCCGTTGTCGTAACACCCGCATTATTGATCACCGCGTTATATGATTTACCAGCCAAACCCGCACTTAGCGCGGCCGGGTCTGTTACATCAGCGATAACAAGGTCATGACCAGACCCAGGCAGGCTGTTGATCATATCGCCCAAAGCGGCTTGTTGGCGGCCAAGTGCCAGCACCTGCGCCCCGGCTGCGGCGACAATTTGGCAAAAACTGGCACCAAGACCGCGGCCGGCACCCGTAACCAAAATTGTCTGCCCTTCAAGCTTTTTCCCCATGAGCGATCCCTTTTTAGACATCAGCCATTGTTTCATTTGCGCAATATGATTGTCATATTAGACTAGGCGAAAGCAATAGCCACACAAAACCGAAATTTGTAATCAACTGCGCGCCAATTTTTCTTCCTTATGACCAATCACGCAAGCCCAGCCAGCAGGGAAATGAATGACAAAAGATACTACTGATGCCGCTGATTTGCTGGTGCAACTGGCCCCATGGCTGGCCCAATATGCGCCAGAAATTGGCCAAGCTGTCGAGCTGACGAAATTTTCTGTCGGGCAGTCTAACCCGACCTATGAGCTGGCCACTGAACAAGGCCATTATGTTTTGCGCGCACAACCAGCTGGCGTTTTATTGAAATCTGCACATGCGGTCGATCGTGAATTCCGGGTGATGGCCGCGCTTGATGGCACCGCGGTGCCAGTACCCAAAATGATTGCAGAATGCCGTGACAGTGATGTCATTGGCAGAAAATTTTTCGTCATGGAAAAAATGGCGGGCCAAGCCGTCTTTGACCCTGCACTTGCCGATTACACCGCCGCCGACCGGACCCAGCTCTATCACAACCAAACCGATATATTAGCGGCGTTGGCAACGCTTGACCCAGTCGCCATTGGGCTGGATGGTTTTGGCAAACCAGCTGGATATATGGAACGCCAATTTGCCACATGGACGCGGCAATATCGTGCCAGCCAGACCGAGGATCTGGCTGATATGGAATTTTTGATCACACATCTTGATGAGGCTTTGGAAGGGGCCTTGCCGGGGTTCTGTGTCATCCATGGTGATTTCCGGCTTGATAATATGTTGCTCCAAAATGGCACTGATATTGAGGCATTAATTGACTGGGAACTCAGCACCTTAGGGCCAGCTTTTGTCGATCTATCCTATTGGTGCGCGATGCTGCGCATGGATCATGACTGGCCAATTGGCGGGCTTGGTGGGGTTGATCGGGCCGCTCTTGGCATTCCGGCAGAAGATGATCTTGTCCGCCGATTTTGTCATCAGACCGGCTATGACAAACCGGCAAACTGGGACGCGCTGATTGCCTTTCAATGTTTTCGTTTTGCCGCGATCCTGCAAGGCGTTCTAAAACGCCATCTTGATGGCAATGCCTCGGCCAGCAATGCGGCATCAGTTGGCAGTCAAGCCGCGCCTATGGCTATTTTGGGCGCGCGTATATTGCGCGGTTATCTTGACGCAAATTAGTTTGGTGAAATCAGCGGCCAGCCATCCAGCGATGCAGCTTTGCGCCTTCTGCGTTCTGGCCGTCGCATAGCCAATCAACAAGGCTGAAGTGATGCGCACCGCCAGCTATATGAAACCGCACATCATCGCCGCGCCGCAGCAACGCTTCTGCCATAATCCATGATTGGTCAATCCAACCAGATGGTTCAGCCCCACCGGCGCTGATATAATATGACGGGCCTGATGCCGGCATCTGTTTTAAACAATCCCAACGATCTGCCTCATCGGCTGATAATCTGACATCCGCATTGACAGATAATTCACAAACCACACTGGTTTCATAAATTCCGGACAAAGCCACCACCCCCGATAGCCGGTCTTTCAGCGTTGGATGATGCGATAGATGCATCGCCATATGCGCGCCAGCCGAATGCCCCATCAAGATAAACCGCCGCAGCTTTCTATGTGCATCCACATGCGCGACAATCGCCGCCATACCATCATTTAGACAGGCGATGATTTCGCTCAGCGTAACTTCTGGACATAACGGGTAATTCACATTGACAATGCCAAATCCAGCGCCCGCCAGATCAGCCATGTGATGCATCATCGCCGATTTATCCAGCGCCCGCCAATAACCGCCATGAATATTGATAATGACCGGCAGTGCGACATCTCGCGGCGCATAGTCAAACCGCATCAGCTTGTGCGCGCCATAGGCAATGTCAAAAACGCCGCCAAGTTCGGCTTGTCGGCGCAATGACTCTTCGGCCCATCCATTAAGCCAGCTTTCAGCCGCATCCCCCACCGCCAGACGCGGGTTAAATTGCGATTCGATGCCATGGTCCGTCCAATCACGCCAGCTCATGACGTGCGCGGCCTGGTTGGGGCGGGGCCAGACGGCACAATATCGGGCGCGGTGAACGCCGTCACCACGACCGGTGCACCGGCCCATGGTTCAATCTCGACAAGACAGGAATGCGCCGCTGGCCCCTGTGCCAGCGATGAAGTACCCCGATCGGGGGTCAACACATTTGGGTTGCCATGTTTGCAATCAACACCACTGTCGCCGGTAATGTCTGGGTCAAACCAAGCCCCGGTGGACATCATCAACACCCCCGGCATGATATCTTGGATCACCCGCGCACCGCATAAGCAGGCACCGCGCTGGTTAAACACCCGCACAATGGCACCATCAACAATGCCGCGCGTCGCCGCATCTTCAGCATTGATCAGCAATGGTTCATGCCCGTTAATTTTTGTCGCGCGGCTGATACTGCCATGATCAAGTTGCGAATGTAATTTATTGGCTGGTTGCGCGCATAAGAGGTGAAGCTGGGCACTGTGCTGTCTCGCACCCAGCCATTCTGGCGGTGTCAGCCAGCTTGGATGTGGGGGGCAATCGTCATAACCAAACCCGGCAACCTGTTCTGAATAGATTTCGATTTTGCCAGATGGCGTATCAAGTTTGTTGACGATTGGATCAGCCCGGAATTTATCCAAAATGACCGCTGGTTCGCCAAGTTCGTCAATTTTAAACCAGCCCCGCTCTAGAAAGGCATCATAGGATGGCAATTCATGGCCAAATGCAGACATTGATTGGCGAGTAACATCATACATCCAGCGCTGCCATGCGCAGGCGTCACGCCCTTCGGTAAATTTGTCCTCGACGCCCATCACGCGCCCAATGCCGCGCAAAATGTCAAAATCATCGCGGGCGCTACCGACGGGTGCTTGTGCCTGCCGCATTGCCACAAAATAATTATCGCGCGGTGACATCGCGATATCAGATCGTTCAAGCGTGGTCGTTGTCGGCAGCACAATATCAGCATGTTTTGTCGACGCGTTCCAGCACCAGTCATTAACGATCACCGTGTCCGGTTTCTGCCAGACACGACGTAGTCGCCGCAAATCTTGATGATGATGAAACGGGTTACCACCAGCCCAATAGATGATCTTGATATCTGGATATTGATAGGTCGCGCCATTATAGGTGAAATCGGCGCCCGGATATTCCAACATATCGGCAATCCGTGCCACCGGGATAAAGCTGTTGACCGGATTGCGGCCTTGCGGCAGATCGGCAATCGGCATATTGCGCTGAAAATTATTGCCAACGGTATTTGTTGCCGAATAACCAAACCCAAAACCGCCACCTGGCAAGCCAATTTGCCCAAGCATCGCCGCCAGCACAATTCCCGCCCAGAATGGCTGTTCTCCATGGGCTTGGCGGGTCAATGACCAGCTTAATGATAGCATGGTACGATGCGATGCCATCTGGACTGCCAAATGGCAAATATGATCGGCTGATATATCGCAAATTGCCGCCGCCCACTGCGCGGTTTTGGCAACACCATCATGCGTGCCGCGCAGATAGTCAGAAAATTTGTCAAAGCCAACTGTATAGCGATCTAGGAAATTCGCATCATACAGCTGCTTGTCCATCAATTCATAACAAAGCGCGATGATCAGAGCGGTATCAGTGTTTGGCCGAATGGTCAGCCATGTGGCGTCTACATCATCATCCATGTCACTTTTTAGTGGTGATATGGAAATAAATTTAACGCCATTTTTATGCGCGGCCAAAATTGAATCACGCTGTATGTGGCGTCCAACACCGCCCTGACCAATCTGTCCGTTTTTCAGCGGCACCCCGCCAAAGGCCACAAATAATTCGGTATTGGCAATGACCGAGGCCCAGCTTGTCTGGTTATAGGTGTAATTTCTAAAATCGCCGATCACATGCGGCATCATCACTTCAGCCGCGGCAAAACTATAAGTGTTGACTGATTTTGTATAACCGCCAATCACATTCAAAAATCTGTGAATTTGGCTTTGTGCATGATGAAATCTGCCAGCACTGGCCCAGCCATAGGACCCGGCATAAATAGCCTGATTGCCATGCGCATCAATGACCCGTTGCAATTCGTCACCAACCAACTGGCTGGCGGTGTCCCAGTCAATCGCGACGAACCGGTCAGACCCGCGTTTTTCTGTTTGGCGATTGCCGGGGCCACCTTCTAGCCAGCTTTGTCGGACCATTGGCTGGGTGATACGAGTTTCATGATCAAGCACATCTAGAATGCCCTGACCGATCGTGGTTGGTTCTGCATCATCTTCAAATGGCGTCAACGCGGTCACTTTGCCATTTTCAGTTTTATAGTGATAGGTACCCCAATGCGTGCTTGTCAGCTGCATCATTATCGCTCATATCATTGCCGTTGCCGCATCTATTCATACATAGTTTTCAATGCCCCGCCAGCCATTTTTGATACCGCTTTAGGGTTGCCAAACAAAGGCGGCATTTCCTACTATTTCAACAGATGCTCCTGATAGACAGACAGGCGCTTTTCCCTAGGTTTAAAAGGTGTGACACGTCATGCAAAATGATCTGCCTGTTTATGAACTCTACGCCATCCGCTATGCCATGCGCGACGCCAACAGAAATGAACATTTTATTGGTGGTGATCCGCATGACGGGCCAATGCCGATGGACTATTTTGTCTGGTTGGCCCGATGCGGTGCGCATAATGTGGTGATTGATACGGGATTTACCGAAGCGGTCGCAACACGTCGCGGGCGACAGTTTTTACATTGCCCGATTGACATATTGGCGGCACTTAGTGTGGCCGCAGATGCGGTCCAAGATGTCATTCTCACCCATCTTCATTATGACCATTCCGGGCATTTTGATCGGTTTGCCAATGCCAGCTTTCATCTGCAGGAAAAAGAATTGCATTTTGCCACGGGAAAATATATGCGGCACCCGCGCATGTCCTATTCATTTGAGGTTGATGATGTGTGCGGCATTGTGCGGATGAATTACAAACAACGTGTGATGTTTTATGATGGTGATGACAATTTATGCCCGGGCATAAGGTTGCACCGCACCGGCGGCCATTCGGCTGGACTGCAATTTGTGTCGGTGCATACCAAACGTGGCTGGGTCGTTTTGGCCTCTGATGCCGCGCATTTTTATGAAAATATGGATAGCGGCCGGCCCTTTACCATTGCCTATCATGTTGGTGAAATGCTGGAGAGTTTTGACAGGCTGCGCAAAGTGGCACCAAGCCGCGATCATATTATTCCGGGTCATGACCCGTTGGTGATGCAGCTTTATCCTGCGGTAGATGGTTTTGATGGCAAGGTGGCACAATTGGACGTGCCACCGGTTAAGCTATCCTAGCACCGCTAGCATGCCCTATGTGCGGCTGTCCCAATATTCATTGCCGTAATCATGCAATATTTCTTCACCTGATTTGATTACAGACGTTGCGGTAAACCGAATAAAGCGGTTGTCATCATCGTCAATCTGCCATTCGGCATTTGCCGGGGCACCATGATTATAAATCATGCCGCATCCAAGCACGCATAAATAATCATCTTTATTGTCCGGGCTGGTAAATAAATAGTCATTCAGCCGGTTAATTTCCTGAAGATCATCATCATCAATCACCAGATAGGCACAGCGTTCAATCACATCGCCGGGCGCAAAATCGATACAGGCAAACACGCCAAGTCCGTGAAGTGCCGATTCTTTAACAATGATTTTCATACAGATCAGGTTCCAAAAATATAACGCATTACCGGTCAGTTTACAGCTTTGGCATATCAGCAACTGTTGATTTTTGATACTGTGCCGCGGCCAACCATTCCGGGTTAATTTCAACCCCCCAGCCGGGCCTGTCGGTGACCGTGGCATGTCCATCAACTATGCGATAGGGCGACTCGACAAACAGGCCATATTGCCATGGGTAATAATCTGCTTCTTCGATAGAAAATTCCAAATATTTGCCAGCATTCGGAATCGCCCGTAACAGATGCATGGTAAACAACGTCACCATTGACAAATTCGCACAATGCGGCGTGACCGGCAGGCCAGACTTGGCGGCCATTTCGACAACCCGCAACGTGCGGCAGATGCCACCTAGATACAATATATCAGGCTGGACAATATCCACTGCCCGCATATCAATCATCCGGCGCCATGTTGGCAAATCACAATCTTGTTCGCCGCCTGTCACATCAATATCAAGATAGTCCGTGACCTGTTTTGTCTGTTCAAGTTCCCAATAGGGGCAAGGCTCTTCAAAATGGCAAAAGCCATTATCCTGTAACAGCAACCCCACCTCAATCGCCCGTTCCGGCGCATAACAGCTATTTGCGTCAATTAATAACGCAGCCTTGTCACCCATGGCCCGCCGCATGGCCGGAATTATTTCTTCGGTGCGCCCGGGCCATTCATCTTGATTACGGCCAACTTCAGCACCAGCCCGCACTTTAAACGCATCAAACCCATATGTATCGCGCAAGGCGCACATGCGCTTGGCTTCATCCTGCGGGGTGATATCCCGTTTCATCGACGAGGCATAGGCGCGCACTTGTCCAGCACTGCCGCCAAGCAATTCTGCGACGGGCTTGTTCTGTTGCCGGCCATAAAGGTCCCAGACCGCCGTATCAAAACCAGCCATCGCGCGGCGCAAATAAGACCCGGGAAATTTATGTTCTTTTTCAGTGACTAAATCGAGCGTGTCATCCAGCATCGCCGGTGTACTGACATCGCGGCCTAGCACCCAAGGCGCGACTTGACGATGCAAAATCTGTTGGGTGATATCCGCATTATAGGTGGATAGCTGCCCCCATCCAAAGCTGCCATCCTCGGCCAAAACCCTAACAAAACCCACATATTGATTGCAAAAACTCTCAATTAGATTGATTTTCATGACCGCCTCACCCACCTTTTCTGATGGATATTACCGTTTAACAACGGCGGCGCAAATCATGAAATACAGCCCGCAAATGAAAATTTATCAGCACCTATGGGGGCGCACTTCGCCCGGGCAATAGACGAAATCAGATAGCAGCAGATCAAGATGTGATGGTCGCCGATAAACGCCAGATAGAGGGCGGATTGACAAAAAGCCTAACCGCTTTTTTCCTTCTATTTATGATCGGCCAGAATGCGACGGCCATTTGGTGTGAATAATCGGGGGATGTGATTAATCGAGCGCCTGCTCACGCAAATGATACAGCCCAGACCGTTGGCCACCTGAACGGCCAATATAGCCACGCTTTTGCAATGTGCTAAATGCCCGATAAAGCGACGGTGCTGGGATATCCGTAACGATGGCATCGTGCCTGATATCATCCAACGACACATCATTTTCGGTACCGCCAGACAAATTGGCTAGCACTGCCAAAACTTTGCGCTCTGTCTCTGTCAATTCTTCAATGCCCAAATCTTTTTCAATCTGGAACAAGACCTCGCGCAATTTCGCATATGAATTTAAAATTGGCACTATATCCTCACGTTAATTGGTTTACCGATGCGAAAGCCGATGATAGCGCAGTATCAACATTAAAACAATTAAACAAAATAACAGCCCGCCAATATCGCCGATTAAATACCGGCTCAAAAGCTCAAAAATCTCGGCTGGCGCGAGGCCCTCACGTTTTAAATAGGTACCCCCCACTGAATTGAAGAACGAGGCCAAACATCCGGCAAAAACAAGCGAACGCCAGTTAATGCTCTCCGCATTTTTGGGATAAACATCCAAATTCATAAACCGCAAAAATTCAAATGCAATGACCGCCGATGCCGACCCACAAAGCGTAATCAAAAACAAGGTGACAGGATCGTAATCATGCCAGAAAAAAAGATAGCTGATAAAAAGCGATGCTGGAAACAGGGCAAAAAATGCCTTTGGGCCAAGCAACCACACCGATAAAACACGAACAGCATGCGGCAAAAATAACACACTCGCCAATGATCCGATATGACCAGCCGCGGCGATCTCAAACGGCAAAATTATAGACATCTGGATGATAAAGGCAGTGACATGAAGAAGCATCACAATGCCAAACCAATGCTGGCCAAGGCTGATGAAAAATCGCGTCAGAGAAAATATCAAATGAATGAACGCACGTTATAGTTGCAAACCCTGAATAAATCATAGGGATTTTCAAGCGGATGAAAACAAAAATTCTATCCCCCGATTGTTTCAGCTGAACCGATGTTGACGATTGACGCCGATTGCATAAAGCACTTTCCGCAACGGTTAGTCTCAGATACATAATAAAATCTCTAAAAACCGCTATCATCGGCGCCTTACATAGCCAGTCATCATGACATCATCTGTGAGGTCAATAAGGCTAGGTTTTGACCATGGTCATGAACGATATAAAATTGGCACAAAGAAAATGGGGCGCGTGTGTCTTACGCTGATCATCTTGTCTTACGCAACGTCTGGGTTTCGTCCTTTGTCTTATCACTGTCATTATTTGGTGATGCGCTTCTTTATGTCATTTTACCAGTTCATGCTGATGCCTTTGGTGTCAGTCTGGCGATGGTTGGCTTTTTGCTCGCCATTAATCGTATCATCCGCACCTTTGCCTATGGCATTATTGTCGAGATTGCCGCGCGAATTGGGCTGAAGAAATTATGCTTAATCGCCGCGACCACGGCCGTGGCCTCTACGCTTGGCTATACAATTTTGGATGGGGCATTTTGGCTCAGCCTGTCACGCGCTTTGTGGGGCTTGTCTTATGCGGCCTTGCTGTTGATTACATTATCCTATGCGGCAATTAACCCTGCTAAAACCGGCACAAGAATCGGGCTTAGCCGATCGGTGGAACAAATCGGCCCGCTTTTGGCGATGACTGCCGGGGCCTGGCTGGCAACAATGGTTGGCCCAAAAACTGTGTTTGGATATTTGGCTGTTGGCTCTAGCCTGGCTATTTTATTGGCATTTTTCCTGTTTGAACAAGCACAGCCAAACAGCATCAAGCGCCCGGCAAAACGCGACCGCCTATTTCCAAAGCCTGACAGCCTTGATGCCTTGATTTTCTGGATGGGGGCCGGTATCGACGGGGTCTTTACCCTGTCAATTTCACTGATGTGGGCAGCGCATGTTTCGCTTGAACTTGCCATTTTACTTGGTGGCAGCATTTTGGCGGCACGGCGCCTCAGCGAAATGCTCGTTGCCCCTTTTGCGGGTGTAATTGCCGATCGATTTGGCACCAGATTGCCACTGACCATCGCTGTTGTGGCAAGTATTTTGGGATTTGCCATGATTGGGATGAATTGGCTGATTGTTGGGTCATGCCTGTTGGTCCTTGCACGCGGTGCCTTGGGCACCCTATTTGCCGCCGCTGTGGCAAAAATATATCAAGACAGCAAAATAAAGGCGCTGGCACGCAACCAGACATGGCGCGACATTGGGGCCGCCGCCGGGCCGCTAGCGGCTGGTGCCGCGCTGACCGTCATATCGCCAGAATTATTGCATATTGGGTTAGCGGTGGCGTTTAGCCTTGCTTTTCTATGGTTCTTGAAATCACCGGGCTGGCAGATATTGTCATCTGAACATCAAACAGTCTAACTTGCCCACCCGCCGGCTTACCCATCCACAAGTTTGCGCACCCTTTAGTCTATCAGTTCACCGGCTTGCCAGCCAAAAAGTCAGATCGTTACTATCACGCTTGAACCGGCGATATTATTGATATTGACTGCCCCAAAAAATAGTTATAGACGCGATGTGTTGGACATGGCGATGGCGTCGCACCGAACCATGGTTCGTTTATGTCTGATTCACCATCCTGAACGCCGGGATCTTGCTTTGCCTTAGACAGCGGTGAGGGAGGGCTCCTTCCGCATCACCTCTGCCTATGACGAGTGTGAAGTAAAGGAGCATTTTGATGGACCGCCCTCAATATTATCGTTTTCATCAGGGGCAGAAACAACTGCCATTCGCTGATGCTGAGTATGAATCACGTCTAAAAATTTTGCGTCAAACCATGCAGGACACTGGCGTTGACGCCTGCGTTCTGACATCGATGCATAATGTCAGCTATTATTCCGGGTTTTTATATTGTTCGTTTGGCCGCACCTATGCACAGGTTGTCACAGCGACCGACACCGTCACCTTCAGCGCTGGCATTGACGCGGCGCAACCATGGCGCCGGTGCTATGGTGACAATATCACCTATACAGACTGGCAAAGACATAATTATTGGCGGGCCATTCTTTCGGTCACTGGCACTGGCAAAACCATTGGGTTTGAGGGCGACCATATCAGCATCAGCCAAATGCAGTTGCTTGACTCATTTTTAGAACCAAAAGAAAAAATTGATATCGCACCAGCAACCATGAAGCAGCGCATGCATAAATCACCCGCCGAATTAGCATTAATTCGTGCTGGCGCGGCCACTGCCGATGTTGGCGGCTATGCGATCCGCGACCAGATTAAATCTGGCGCCCGTGAAATTGACATTGCCATGGCCGGGCGTGACGCGATGGAACTGGAAATTGCCAAACGCTATCCTGATGCCGAATATCGTGACAGTTGGGTCTGGTTCCAGTCAGGTATCAACACCGATGGTGCCCACAACCCGGTCACCGCGCGCAAACTGGAATCTGGTGACATTTTGTCACTCAATACCTTTCCGATGATTTCAGGCTATTATACCGCGCTTGAACGCACGCTTTTCGTTGACACGGTCGATGCTGACTCGCTGGCGATATGGCAGGCCAATGTTGACGCGCATGAATATGGGATGAGTTTGCTAACACCTGGCGTGTCCTGCGCCGATGTCACGCAAAAGATCAACGCATTCTTTGCAGAGCGTGATCTGTTACAATATCGTACCTTTGGTTACGGCCATTCTTTCGGCGTTTTGAGCCATTATTACGGGCGTGAAGCCGGGCTTGAATTGCGCGAAGATATCGACACCATTTTGCAACCGGGCATGGTGATTTCGATGGAACCGATGCTCACTATTCCAGATGGTCAGCCGGGCGCTGGCGGTTATCGGGAACATGATATTTTAATCATTACCGAAGATGGCAATGAAAATATCACTGGGTTTCCCTATGGCCCTGCACATAACATTATAGGCTGATGACGCGCACCCTGACGGCAATAAATGTCGTCAGGGTGACCGTTTAAAACATACTCCCCAAAGGCAGGCCCGTTATTGTGACTCGGCAATCGCTTTTTTGAGATCATCATACTCGCTACACCCCAGCCAACATATTTTATCTAGCTTTGCCAAATTGGCCTCGGCGGCGTCTTTATCGCCGCGCATCAAAAATAACTCACCTTGATATTCAAGCGCGCCTTTATGTTTTGGATTGATTTCCAACGCACGTTGGTAATAGCCACCAGCCGCATCAAGTTTGCCGGTTTTGCGGTGGACAAACCCCAGTAGATTTTGGATGTCGGCATCATTTTGCGCTGATTTTTCAGCAGATTGAAGCGGCAAGATTGCCTCTTGATATTTTTCAGCCGCGATCAGCGCCACGGCGTCGTCATAGCCAGCTGGCTTTTGCGGTGCTGATGAATAATTGCTATCGCCGCCCGCACCAAGCGCCGTTTGAGCGCCAAGTGAAATCAAAATTGCGGTTAGCATTGCAGGCATATGCTGTGTGATCATAATCGCCCTCCTGTCTTGTCATGCGCTATATGTGGGCTGTTGCCCCTTGTTTTCAATGGCACAAGACGAACCAACGCTGTATGACTGATGCACATAGAGAGTTGTCATAAGTCACCACCGGGCTATTTTTATGGGTGGCGAGATGCGCATCAGTTGCTATTTTAGCCGCATAGCCATGCCGCTTTAAATAGGCAAAGATATAAGATTTAAGACATCAGGTTTGAGACAGTAGGAGACAATGTGATGCATAAAGTTGGCGCGATTCCTTTCGATATTCAAAATGACCGTATTTCCCTTCTTTTTGTCACATCACAGCGCCGTGGCCGGTGGATTTTTCCAAAAGGTGAATTAAAGACGAAAGAGAGTCACAAAGCCGGCTGCAAACGCGAAGCCTATGAAGAAGCCGGCATAGAGGGAAAATTGTTAAAAAATTTTCCGATGACTGTTCGAATCAACAAGAATGACTCCTCAGATATCAACAGCGCTGCCGTCACATATTATCCGCTGCTGGTGACCAATCAGCTAGATAACTGGCCTGAAGATTCGAAGCGGGAACGCCATTGGGCCTTGTTAGAAGATGCCGGTCGATTGGTTGAGCGCGATGATTTGCTGAATTTGGTTATGCAATTTAACAATATCAAACCGTGGATTTTAGCAGCTGCAAAAGGTAAAAAAGAAAAGCGGCTAACAGCGCCGATGCAGGCACAGTAATCACCCACGCGGCACCAATTGACAGCACAAATCTCCGCCGAACCAGCTTTCTTTTTAGCCGTGCTTGCACATTTGCAAACGCGTCACTAGCGGTCGCGTTTATCTTATGACCCGGCTTCATCCGCCGTTTATTCGGACTCTCCATGAATTCGCGCAGAAACCCAACGCCGAAAATTGCACCAATCGCAATATGCGTTGAACTGACCGGCAGACCTAGCGTCGTTGCGATCAACACCGTGATGGCAGATGCCAAGGCAACACAATAGGCCCGCGGAGCATTCAAACGGGTAATTTTTTCTCCAACTGTGGTGATCAATTTTGGCCCGAATAAAAGCAAGCCAAAGGCAAGCCCTGCCGCACCAATCACCATCACCCAAATGGGTATGTTAACTTTGGCCTGTACACTGCCCGCATCAAAAGTCGACACAATCGCCGCAAGCGGCCCAACCGCATTGGCAACGTCATTCGCGCCATGGGCAAAACACAACAGGGAAACGCCAAGAATAAGTGGCAGATGAAACAGACCATAGATTTCCTTTTTACGATTGCCGATTTTCACCGCGCGGCTTTTGATAAATGGCACCGAAGCAATCCAGACAAACAAGCCAATGGCAATGGATAGAATGACGATAAGGTCAGTATCTGGCCGCCAAATCTTTTTCAGCCCCTTCATCATCATATAGGCCGTAAAAGCTGTTCCCATTAGACCAACCAGCATCGGCACAAATCGCCTTGCTGCGGTATTTCTATCCGCCGCCAACATGATATTTTTTTCGATAAAAAACAAAAGCAATGCTGCCACAATGCCGCCAAAGACTGGCGAAATGACCTAGCTTGCGGCGATCTTTGACATGGTCACCCAATTCACCAGTCCAAAACCAGCCGCCGCAATGCCGCCGCCCATAACCCCGCCAACAATTGAATGGGTTGTCGACACAGGCGCATTTAAAAATGTCGCCAGATTCACCCAAAGCGCCGCCGCCAAAAGCGCGCTTAACATCAGAATTTGAAAGCTGTTTACCGAGACAACCCCATCTGGGTTGATGATCCCTTTTGCCACTGTTTTCACGACATCCCCGCCAGCCAGCATGGCACCGGCGCTCTCAAAAAAAGCGGCAATTAGCACCGCAGTGGTAACCGTCAATACTTTGCCGCCAACTGCTGGCCCCATGTTATTGGCAACATCATTCGCACCAATATTAAGCGCCATATAGCCACCAATCACCGATGCGGCAACCAGTAGGATGATATCTTCAGAGGCGGCCTGAAGACTGAAATTTCCGATTAACCCAGCGATCACAAGAAAGGCCGCGGCAAGGGTAAAGGGTAAGAGCCGCCCACGAAGCTGCATCACTTTGCCATTGGTAAAATCAAACCGCCGCAAATCATTGACATATCGGTTTGATGAATCGACGTCGTTCTTACCCATTTAAAATCCCCGAACCAAAAATCTAAATCAGTTATCCCCTGATAGGCTTTGCCCGCCGATTGCCCATCAGCACCGACGGGCTTTGTATAACATGCTCAGCCATAATTCCGAGAAAATAAGTAAAATGATCGCTCAACGGACCGACATGCCATGCATCATAAGGGACAGGCAGATAAAAAAATTGGTGAATACCCGCCCAGCTGGCAAGCAATCACCCATGATGGTGAATCTTTGTGTCTGTCGGTGAGTCGTGTTATATGCAATATTTACTATATCAATTTTCATCACAACAAAGCGTGGGACATCTGCTGGTAATGGATAACACTAATAAATATGAAATGCGCCACTCGATGATTGGCCAGCGCGCACCAGACTTTTCCGCACGGTCATCAAAAGGGCAATTGTCACTATCGGCGTTTGAGGGCAGCTGGACCATGCTGTTTTGTCACCCGGCTGACTTTACCCCGGTCTGCACCACCGAATTTATCGAAATGGCACGCCGCAAGGATGAATTTGATGCTTTGGGTGTCGAACTTCTTGGCCTCTCTGTTGACAGTGTTTACAGCCATATCAGCTGGCTGGATTGGATCAGAGATAAAATCGGCGTTAATGTGGAATTTCCAGTGATCGAAGATTTATCAATGGAGGTCGCAAACGCCTATGGCATGCTCGACCCGACAAGCCGGACCACCGCCACTGTTCGTGCCTGTTACTTTATCGATCCAGATCAAATCATTCAGGCGGTTATCTATTACCCAATGTATGTTGGCCGTTCGATTGATGAGTTGCTGCGTGTGCAAAAGGCATTAATCGACACGCATCACAATGAACTCTCGACCCCAGCCAATTGGCAACCGGGTGACAAATATCTTAGATCATCACTTGATATGAATGCGATGGAGGCGAATGACTGGTTGGCCTCTGCAATCAGTGAGCGTGTCGATGGGTAGAGTGTTCACACCAAATGATGCGGCCCCGTTCGACACGATAAATGCTGTGCTTGAGGTGTTTCAGGCACTCTCGCACCCGGTTCGCCTTGAGATTTGTCGGCGGCTGATGACGCGGCAACATTCCGTTGGCGAATTATGTGCGGCACTGGATCTCAAGCAATATGCGGTGTCTCAGCAGCTTGCGGTTCTCCGCAAGGCTGAAATTGTCGCCACAAAACGCGATGCGCGCCACATTATCTATCTTCTAAGCAATGACAAGGTGCGCCGAATATTGCGGGTCAGTATCGCCAATCTGGTACAGCCAGCAGAGCAATTTGAAATGGCCGATTTGGATAAAAAACAACAAGCTGGTGGATTTGCCCGTGTTCGCTAGGCGGTTCAGTCTTCTGGCCTTTACGATCGCGGTTTTACTGGCGTCTATGCCGCAATTGGCGTTTGCAGCGACACGGCTGATTATGGTGACATCAGACCATTGTCCGTTTTGCCGAGCGTGGGAACGTGATGTTGGCAAGGTTTATGACAAGTCACCTTATGCGCCTGATTTACCCTTAACGCGGGTACAGATGGGCGCAACCATGCCTGATGGAATTGTGTTAGATATGCCCGTTGTCGGCACGCCAACCTTTGTGATACTGCGTGATGGGACAGAAATTGATCGACAGCTTGGCTATGAAAATGCCGAAATGTTCTGGTGGTGGCTATCCGCATATAAGGGTGACTAACCCCTAAGGCCAGTTATATGCTGAATTTTGCATGTAAAGAAATTTTAAATTGTGAAACAGCGCATGTTTGATCATGCTATCACTATGGGGAGAGGGCTTATACCGCCGCCTAGGCCTGAAAATTATAAAAAACAAATCAGGCAAAAAATAATAAAGGCAGCGCAAGGCGCGAAGCTTCCCCATGACGAAACAGAGCAAAGGGAGCCAGTTCGTGCAGACACTAGTCCTTAAACCGATCTCGCGACGCCAAGCGCTATCTTATCTTGGCGTTGCCGCTGCTAGCTTAACATTTTCCAGAATCGCATTCGCCGGGCCTGATGAGGTCAAAGCGCGGATCAATGATATTACCAATGGCGCCGCTGGTGACAACACTCGGATCACACTGGATCTGCCAGAAATTGCTGAAAATGGTAATGCGGTAAAAGTGGCATTTGATATCGATAGCCCAATGACCCAAGACAATTATGTCAAAGCCGTTCATATTTTAGCCGATGGCAACCCAGAACCGGATGTCGCTACATTCAATTTCACACCGCATATGGGCGCCTGCCACGCCAGCACACGCATGCGTTTATCAAAGACACAAAATGTTCATGTGATTGCCGCCTTTAGTGACGGCAGCTTTGGAAATGCGTCTGCCCTGGTCAAGGTCACCATTGGTGGCTGTGGCGGATAAGGAGGAAGATATGGCAAAAGTCAAACCACGCGTAAAAGTTCCAAATACCGCCGAAGCCGGTGAGATTATCGAGATCAAGACCTTGATTTCTCACCCTATGCATAGCGGTAGAGCGGTGGATGGTGATGGCAATTTGATCCCCCGAAAAATCATTAAAAGCTTTCATGTGTCTTTTAATGGCACCGAGGTGATGTCGGTTAATTTAAAGCCATCAGTTTCCGCCAACCCGTTTTTTACCTTTCCGTTCAAAGTCACTGAGTCTGGAACCTTTGACTTTCTATGGGTAGAGGATGACGGCACAGAATATAAAAAATCAGAAGAGATCAGCGTCGGCTAAACACTGGTTGATCTTAAGTGGGTAAAGTGAAGGGGAAGTGAAGATGAAAGATGATAAGACCTTAAATACTACCCTGTCCCGGCGCTCGCTCATTGGCGGCGCGGCGGCGTTTGGTTCTGTAGGGCTGGCCAATGCCGCCTTTGGTACGACATCTAATCCAGAAAATTTGCCACCAAATGTTTCTGAATGGACACCTTATCTTGGCGCGGGGGTTGATGCGAATCCCTATGGCATGCCATCGCCCTATGAAGAGCATGTGATCCGCCGAAATGTTGAATGGCTGACAGCTAGCACCGAATCATCAGTGAATTTCACCCCGCTTCACGAATTAGAGGGGTTTGTGACGCCGAACGGGCTTTGTTTTGAACGGCACCATGGCGGCGTGCCAGAGGTGATCCCATCAGATTACCGGTTGATGATTAATGGGCTTGTCGATCGGGAATTGATCTTCACGCTTGATGATCTGAAACGCTTTCCTCAGACCAACAGGTTCTATTTTCTGGAATGTGCGGCAAATGGCGGTATGGAATGGCGCGGCGCACAGTTAAATGGCTGTCAGTTCACTTTTGGCATGGTGCATAATGTGCAATATACCGGTGTGTTGCTAAAGGACCTTGCCCGCGAGGTTGGCGTAAAGCCCGAAGCCAAATGGATTCTCGCCGAAGGCGGTGATTCGGCTGGTATGAACCGGTCCATCCCGATTGAAAAAATTATGGATGACTGCATTATCGCTTGGGCGATGAATGGTGAGGCGCTCCGCCCGGAACAAGGCTATCCAGCGCGTCTGGTGGTGCCGGGCTGGGAAGGCAATATGTGGGTCAAATGGATCCGCAGGCTTGAGTTTGGCGACATGCCCTATATGGCACGTGAAGAAACATCAAAATATACCGATCTGATGGAAGACGGCAAAGCGCGGATGTTTACATGGGTGATGGATGCAAAATCCGTTGTCACCTCGCCAAGCCCAGAAAAGCCCATTATGCAAAAAGGTGTGCATCAAATCCGCGGTCTGGCATGGTCGGGCCGTGGCAAGATTACCCGTGTTGATGTGTCGCTGGATGGCGGGCGCAACTGGCAAACAGCCGATCTTCATGGCCCCATTCTCGACAAGTGCCTGACACGATTTACCATGCCGTTCGAATGGAATGGTGAAGAAATGCTGGTGCAGTCGCGGGCGATGGATGAGACCGGCTATGTGCAGCCGACAATTGATGCCCTGCAAGCAGAGCGTGGCTTAAACTCTATCTATCATAACAATGCGATTGCCACTTGGATGGTGAACAAGGATGGGAGTGTTGACAATGTCCGGCTCGGTTAAGATTTGGTTGGCAAGCAGCTTCATGTTGGCATTGACCGCGGCGCCATCTTTGGCGTCGGATCGTCCCTTTAACCTTGGCACCATGGCCACCGCAGAAGAGGTCGCAGGCTGGGACATTGATGTCCGGCCAGATGGCCTTGGCGCACCTGTTGGCATGGGAACCGCGATAGATGGCGAGGAAATCTATGCCGAGCGTTGTGCCGCTTGCCATGGTGATTTTGGTGAGGCGGTCGATAATTGGCCAATTTTGGTGGGTGGTGCCGGCACGCTAGACGACAAAGACCCCGTAAAAACCACTGGCAGTTATTGGCCCTACGCCTCTACGATGTATGACTATATCTACCGGGCAATGCCATTTGGCGAGGCACAATCGCTTTCGCATGATGAGACCTATCAGATTGTTGCCTATCTGCTATATATGAATGACATCATTGATGATGATTTTGAATTGAGTCATGAAAATATTGGCGGCATTGAAATGCCAAATCGTGACGGGTTTTTCCTGCCAGACCCGCGCCCTGATGCGCAACCTGCCAACGGTGAGCCTTGCATGCGTAACTGCGACGTACCAATCAATGTGATTGGCCGGGCGCGCGATATTGACGTCACGCCCGATCAGGAAAGCTAAGCCACAATCTAGCATCAAGCCAAGCTACCGGGTAAGAGCAAGAAAGAGCTTAAAACACTGCTTGCTGGGTTGTGATAACTGCCAGCAAGCCACTATAGAAGAAAGGCATCGCCACCATGCGCTCGCGCCGTGAATTTCTCCAGTTTGCTGCTGTCAGCGCCGGCGTCTTCGCCGCCTACCCCAGCTTTGTCACCGCCGCCGCCCGGCAAAAATTGACACAAGATGATCTGTTGTCGTTTGATGCCAAAGGTCAGGTCACGCTTCTTCATCTGACAGATATTCATGGCCAGCTAAAGCCCGTCTATTTCCGGCCGCCATCAGAAAATTACGGTGTTGGAAATTTTGAGGGTATCCCCCCGCATCTTGTTGGTGCGAATTTCTTGCGCCATTTTGGTATCGAACCGGGGTCGGCACTCGCCTATGCACATACAATGGTGGATTATGAATCATTGGCACGGTCTTATGGCCGGTTAGGTGGCCTCGATAGAACCGCAACCTTGATCAAAGCCATCCGCGCCGAACGTGGTGACGGTAATGTTTTACTGTTGGATGGCGGCGATACGTGGCAAGGGTCATATACCTCGCTCAAAACGCAAGGGGCCGATATGGTCTCGGCGATGAAGCTATTAAAACCAGATGCCATGGTTGGTCATTGGGAATTTACCTTTGGCAAAGACCGGGTCGAAGAATTGATCGAGGAAATGGGTTATCCTTTTCTTGGTGGCAATGTGTTTGACACCGAATGGGACGAACAGGTGTTTGAAAGCACCGCTTTTTTTGAACGCGGCGGGGTGAATGTCGCCGTCATCGGCCAGCATTTCCCCTATACACCAATCGCCAATCCCCGCCATATGGTCGAAGGCTGGTCATTTGGTATCCGGCCCGACAAGATACAAGCCAATGTCGATGCGGCACGAGAGGCCGGGGCTGAAATCATTGTCTTATTGTCGCATAACGGCTTTGACGTTGACCAAAAAATCGCCGCGACAGTGACTGGCATTGACGTGATCTTAACCGGCCATACGCATGATGCCATCCCGCAAGCCATCCGGATCAACGACACGTTGCTTTTGTCATCTGGGTCACACGGCAAATATCTTGGCCGCATTGATCTGAAGGTTGAAGCTGGCCGTGTTGTGGATGCCGCCAGCACAGTTATTCCAGTGTTTTCTGATGTGATCACGCCGGATGCCGAAATGGCGGCGCATATCGATGCGCTGCGCGCACCTTATGAGGCCGAATGTAACCGCGTTATTGGCACCGCAGGGGCCTTATTATATCGCCGCGGCAATTTTAATGGCAGCTGGGATGACGTTATTTGCGATGCGATCCGCCAAGAGCGCGATGTTGATATCGCCCTAAGCCCGGGTTTCCGCTGGGGGACAACATTGCTTGCTGGACAGCCCATCACCATTGATGACATGTATACGCAAACAAGCATGAATTACCCGGCGGTCTATCGGATGGAATTTACCGGCAAGCAACTCAAAGATATTCTTGAGGATGTTTGCGATAATTTATTTAACCCGGACCCATTTTTCCAACAGGGTGGGGATATGGTTCGCGTTGGTGGCATGCGCTATCGCTGTGCGCCAAAGGCGTCGATGGGAAGCCGGATCAGTGACATGGTGCTGACCCGCACTGGCGCCCCCATTGAGGCAGAAAAAAGTTACATGGTTGGTGGTTGGGCATCAGTGAATCCTGATACCAAAGGACCGGCAATTTATGATCTTTTAGAAAATTACATCACCGCAAAAGGCGTTGTGACGCCGACGAACAGCCAGTCAGTAACAGTTGTTGGGATGGATTAGGCCAGCCTGCCAGACAGTGCTTTTCGTGGTTTCAATTGATCAAAAAAGAAAGGCGGCTTTTGATGAAGCCGCCTTTCGTTATTTCTGCTTTGTGGCCTGCTCTTTTAAGAGAACATGTCCGAAGTGATGCCGTTGTACCAACCAATTGACTCTTCATAGGTCGCTTGACGTACATCCGCACTTTCATCGCCCTGTGAGATAAATTTGTCAGTGACATCAATCTTTTCAGAGCCAGCTTTATAATTCGCACCAACCTTGACGCCATCATTTGTGCCGATCAGTGACCAGCAAGTGTTGGCATAGCGTGCTTCATAAACCCGGCTTCCAGTGAGCTCACCACGGATATGGTTTGCCGCGACCTTGGCCTGACTGTTGGCCGAGAAGCCAGATTTTGGCATTGCAGAGGCGACCGATGCATCACCCAAAACATAAATGTTCGAGTCTGCTTTGGCCGACATATTCGCTGGGTTAATCGGGCACCAATCGCCATCATTAACGCCAGCGGCCATGGCAATAGAACCGGCACGCTGGGCCGGGACCACTGACGCGGCGTCTGCCTTAAAGGTATCGATATCCGTTTCAAATTCCATCTTCGCGACATTGATATTCTTGATGCCGCCATGCGTATCTGGGTCAAGCCATTCAACCATGCCCGGATAATGCTTTTGCCAGCCTGCCATAAACAGACCCTGCTTTGAAAATTTCGCCTTTGGATCGAGAATGATGATCTTGGCTGTTGGATTCCGCTCTTTTAGCAGATGCGCAATCATCGACACACGCTCATACGGTCCGGGCGGGCAACGATATGGGTTTGGTGGTGGCACCATCACAAAGGTACCGCCCTTCTTCATATTCATCACCTGATTGCGAAGAAGTTGTACTTGTGTACCAGAGGTCCAAGCATGCGGCATAATGCTTTGTGCTTCGGCTGAATATCCCGGCACGCTATCATATTTCAGCGAAATGCCCGGTGACAACACAAGCCTGTCATATGAAACCTTGCCGCCGTGGCCAAGATTCACTGACTTTGCCGCGGTATCGACCGAGGCGGCCCATTCATGAACAACGTTAATGCCATGATTTACCGCAAGGCCATAATAATTGTGGCCGATTGACCCATAATTGCGAAACCCACCAAGATACAGGTTAGAAAAGAAACAGGTGTAATAACGCTTTGACGCTTCGATCAGCGTTACGTCAATGGCACCTTTTGAATCTTTGGCAAGATAGCGCGCCGCGGTGGCACCGCCAGCACCGCCACCAATAACAACAACACGAGGTGCCGCGCCGAATGCCAATGAGGGCATTGCCAGTGCGGTTGTGCCTGCAAGAATACCCCCGGCAAATTGTCTTCTGGAAAGTTTAGTCATGATTCCTCCCCTTACATCTATCCGTTTACATCGGTTATAATGGCATTAAGCCTATTGGCTATGTGTAAAAATGCAAAAACAAAGGCCCATATATGCGCATTTTTGCATATATAGTGCAGTTGTGAGTATGCGAGCGTGGGTATTATTGGGCAGATGGGCGGCTGGCAAAATAAACAGCCAGCGAGGCGATTTGTTCACGATCAAGGCGGCCCGCCACCATTTGCATCACCGGATGTTCAATATCACCCGCTTTATAGGCGTGCATCACCGTTGCAAACACGCCCGCGTCAAGGCCGTTAATGGCCGGTATGCCGCTGTTGGTTCCATTCTGGCTGTGACAGGTGACGCATTCGCCAGATAAATATTCGCCGTAACCGATATCCGCGCCAGCCAGCAAATCTTCTGCGCTGACAGAACTGGCAGATAGGCTAGCGGCAAGGAAAATGATGATAGATACTTTCTGCACGATACGACCTCCCCCGATATATCACCGCATAGAGTGGCCAATCGCAATGGTTAGGTCAATAACATAGGAAATTTACCATATATCACCAAGACATTGGTTTGTTCACGGCACTGTAAATGCACCATTTGCAGGCAGGATGGCGTTTAACCAGATGCGATTATTGGTTATCGATGGGCGTGCCAAGCGGGATCTAAAAATTTTGTTGTCTATGGACATAATCACATGCGCGACAGAAACATGCGAGACAGTCTGGGGGCTGGAAAATTTGAAAAAAAGTGGTGCCCGGGGGCGGGGTTATGTTCCTCGCATAGGCACTTCTCAGCACTGTTTTATCAGCGTT
>JAQCEA010000006.1 GCA_027620495.1 Pseudomonadota bacterium
CCTTTGTAACCTTTTTGTAACCTATAAAAAAAGAGGGTTAGAAAACCTAACCCTCTGTTTTTTATTGATATTTTTATAAAATATTTTATCGCTTTGAGAATTGGAAGCTACGACGGGCTTTGGCCTTGCCGTATTTCTTCCGTTCAACAACACGTGGGTCACGCGTTAAGAAACCACCTGATTTCAGCGCTGGACGCAGACCCGGTTCAAATAGTGTCAATGCCCGGCTAATGCCATGTCGTACCGCACCAGCTTGTCCCGACAAACCGCCACCGCGAACGGTTGCGATCACATCAAATTCACCAAGACGCTCGGTTGCCTCAAATGGCTGTGCCAAAATCATCTGCAACACAGGGCGGGCGAAATACTCGGTGATATTTTTGCCATTGATGGTCATTTGACCGGTGCCGCGCTTGACCCATACACGTGCCGCGGCATCTTTACGCCGCCCAGTGGCATATGACCGACCAAGGTTGTCGATTTTAGGTTCGGCAGGCTCTTGCGGCGCGGCTTCGGCTGGCGCATCGCCAGAAAGTGCACCAAGTGCGGCCATACCTGCGGCTTTTGGATTCGCAGCTTGAACATCTGCAGTTTGCGTTTCTTCGGCCATAACTACCTCTTGTTCTTGTCGTTCATGCTGGCAATATCCAGCGCGACAGGCTGTTGTGCTTCATGTGGGTGACTTGGACCGGCATAGATATGCAGGTTGCGCATTGCCTGACGACCAAGTGGGCCACGTGGAATCATCCGCTGTACGGCTTTTTCGATGACCCGTGCTGGGAACCGTCCATCCAGAATCTTGTCGGCTGTCCGCTCTTTGATACCACCCGGGTAGCCGGTATGCCAATAATAGGTCTTTTGTGACCGCTTGTTGCCGGTCAGACGCACTTTTTCGGCATTTACAATAATGATATGATCGCCGCAATCCATGTTTGGCGTAAAGGTCGGCTTGTGCTTTCCCCGCACCCGCATCGCGACCAAAGACGCAAGACGCCCAAGAACGAGATCGGCCGCGTCAATAACGAACCAGTTTTTCTCTATATCTTTTGGCGTTGCGACATATGTCCTTGGCAAAGGCATGTTATAATCTCCACTGAGTCCATGATCCGCCAGACACCCTGTACAGATCACCAATGCCGCGGGTTATAGGCGTGTTTTCTGCATAGGTCAAATAAATTATTGAAAATGAAATTTATTTTTTTATTTAATTTCAATGTATTATATATGTGGTTTTATTTTACCACATTTTTTTACAATGGTTTCTGAACTTTATTGCCAGCTATAACAAATCCATTGAAAGACAAAGGGCAGATTGATAGAACAAAAGCTGTATTTGGGGCTTGCGCTATTTGTGGGCGTAATCTGCCCGTTGGTGCCACGGCATTCCGCCAGAAAGATCTGCTATGTTTATCCTGATCGATAATTATGACAGCTTTACATGGAATTTATGGCATTTCTTATCTGATTTGGGGGTTGAAGTTGACATCATCCGTAATGACGCCTGTGCCGCTGTAAATATCATCGCAAAACGCCCGCAAGGGGTGATTATTTCGCCCGGACCCGGCACCCCCGAAGATGCGGGCATGACAATTGAACTAATCTCTTTATGTCACGACGCCGGTGTGCCTTTGTTGGGGGTTTGCCTTGGCCATCAGGCATTAGCTTGTGCATTTGGTGGCAGCGTCAAACGCGTCGACCCACCTGTCCATGGCAAATTATCACGTGTTGTGCGCACCCACAGCAATAACGTGGCGACTGATCTATTTGCGCTCTGCCCCGAAACATTTCCGGTCACCCGCTATCATTCGCTGGTGGTTGATGAAACCAATCTGCCTAATGATTTGACCGTTACCGCCCGCACCGAAGCTGGCGCAATTATGGGAATATCACATAAAAGCGCCAAACTTCATGGCGTGCAATTTCACCCTGAATCAATCGCATCTGTCGCTGGGTACCGCATTTTGGCACAATTTTTAAATATTTGCGGCCACCAAACTGTATCCGATGATAGGCTTGGCCAGCTCGAGTCACAAATTTTACGGTTGGATGAACGTTTTCCCGGGCAAATGCACGCATAAGCCCCCAAAGATCAATGCCAGGCTTGGCCTAGTCATCAAATAAACGCGGGTGGCTGACAGCGGCAATATCGACAAGATCAGCTGGCTGACCCGCATGACGATACAGCCGTTTATTTTGCTCTGGATAATCAACAACGTCAAAACCCAGCCGTTGTCCAACAATGATACAAATCATATGTGTTGAACCGGTGTTGCGCAGATCATGCGCCTCGCAACCAGCCGGATAGCCAATAAAATCCCCAGCTTCAACCTGAAACATATCTGGCCCAATCCGTGCTACGCCACTGCCCTCAAGAATATAGACACATTCTTCTTCACATAAATGACGATGAAATTCTGACGCCACTGAACCAACTGGCAGATTGATCAGATGAAACCCGAATGTTTGAAGCCCAGCACGATCACCAAGCGATTTTGTGACACAGCTTGCGCGGCTGTTCAAAAAATGCACCGCGCCTGTACCCGGCATTTTTGCAATTTGCGTTCTGGTGATGATCTGTTTTTGCCCCATCCCCCTCTCCTATGTTCGATTATGCATCCAGCATAACGAGATTAACCAGAACATTTCTGCCAAGGCTAGTCGACATGCCCCGCGCCGATGGCAGGCTTGCAATGCCCTTGCCGGGTCAATATAGTCGGCAGGGCATTGTTTTTGGTCTTCTTATCAGGGAATTTTCCATGTCTGACGTTATAAAATCTGCCCTCACAAGTTTGATCCAAGGTGAACGCCCCGGCCCTGATTCCATTCGTGCCTGCTTTGAAGAAATTATGAATGGTGACGTAAGCGAAGCCCAGATGGGGGCGTTCCTGATTGCATTAAGAATGCGCGGCGAACAGGTTGCTGATATTGCCGCGGCGGCGACCGTTATGCGGGAAAAAGCCACCACAATCACCGCCAGCGACGCGACCATGGATATTGTTGGCACCGGCGGCGATGGGTTTGGCACCTATAATATTTCAACAGCCAGCGCCTTTGTCGTTGCTGGTTGCGGCATTCCGGTCGCCAAACATGGGAATAAAGCGGTGTCATCACAAAGCGGTGCCGCCGATGTGTTATCCGCCCTTGACATCAAACTTGATTGTGATTTTGCCTTGGTAAAACAAGCCCTAGACGAGGCCAATATTGCCTTTTTGATGGCACCACGCCACCACGCGGCAATGCGCCATGTGGCACCTGTGCGCGCCGCCCTTGGGGTGCGCACCATCTTTAATATGTTGGGACCATTGGCAAACCCGGCTTTGGTCAAACGCATCATGGTTGGTGTGTATGACCGCAGCTATTGCGCGCCCTTTGCCCATGTACTGGCAGAGCTTGGCACCACACACGCATGGGTTGTGCACGGGGCTGATGGGTTGGACGAAGTCAGCACCACAGGCCCGACATATGTTGCCGAATTGAAAAATGGAACCGTCACAGAATTCAGCATTTCGCCCGAAGATATTGGCCTGCCAACGGTTACGCTAGATGTATTACGCGGCGGCGATGGCGCGCATAATGCACATTATTTACGCGCCCTGCTTGATGGCGAGACCGGCCCCTATCGTGATATCGTTTTGTTTAACGCGGCGGCGGCTTT
Source organism: Pseudomonadota bacterium (assembly GCA_027620495.1). Classification (GTDB taxonomy): domain Bacteria; phylum Pseudomonadota; class Alphaproteobacteria; order Puniceispirillales; family Puniceispirillaceae; genus UBA3439. Next base: position 3,656 of record JAQCEA010000006.1, read on the forward strand.
GGTTGCGGGCGGACATGAACAAAATTTGCATAACGCCGCAAAGCGCGCGACTGCATCTATTGATGATGGTCACGGCCGTGCCGCACTAGACAAGCTTGTTGCCATCACCAACAGTTAATGGCGTTTGCGGAGACCCTATGATGGATAATGTTTTGGCAAAGATTATTGACGAAAAGCGTGATGAGGTCCGCCATCTTGCGGCGCATAACAGCTTTGCCGATCTGCATCAGGCGGCACAAGCCGCATCCAAGCCGCGCAGCTTTGTGGTGGCGCTGCAAAGCGCATCTCGTACCGGCTATGGGTTAATTGCCGAACTGAAAAAAGCCTCCCCTTCAAAAGGATTGATCCGCGCCGATTTTGACCCGGCCAGCCTTGCCAGCGCCTATCAACAAGGCGGGGCTAGTTGTTTATCGGTATTGACCGATCGTAATTGGTTCCAAGGCGCGCCAGAATTTTTGGTTGCGGCGCGGGCGGCTGTCAGCCTGCCGGTTCTGCGCAAGGATTTTATGATTGACCCGTTGCAAATTGTCGAATCACGCGGGCTTGGGGCTGATTGTGTTTTGCTAATTATGGCGGCGTTGGATGATGCCACCGCGGCTGAACTTGAATCCTGCGCGTTTGAATATGGCATGGATGTGCTGATCGAATGCCATGACAATGCCGAAATTGAACGGGCAACAAAACTAAAATCACCACTTATTGGCATCAACAACCGCAATTTGAAAACCATGGAGATATCGCTAGATGTTGGCGAAGCGATGTTGCCACATTTACCCGCAGACCGCATTGCTGTTGCTGAAAGCGGCCTGTTCCATCCGGCAGACCTTGCCCGCATGGCCGCTAGCGGTGCGCGCTGTTTTCTGATCGGCGAGTCACTGATGCGGGCAGATGATGTGGCGGCGGCAACAGCCACAATTCTTGCCAATCCAGTTGGCGCGACCGCGCGGGCGGGCTAATATGCGGTCCGGTGCGCAATGCAACGATGAAACAGTATTTACGGGGATGGATTGATGGCTGAATTTACCCATTTCGATGGTGATGGTAACACCCATATGGTCGATGTCGGCAGCAAGCCTGCAACCGCCCGGCGTGCCATTGTCAAAGGCCATGTCAAAATGGCCCCAGCAACGCTGAAAATGATTTGTGATGGCACCGCCAAAAAAGGTGATGTGCTTGCTGTTGCGAGATTGGCTGGCATTATGGGGGCCAAACAGACAGCCGCGCTGATCCCGCTGTGTCATCCAATGGGCCTTGACCATGTCAGCATTGATCTCGATCCAGACGACAAATTGCCGGGCATTATCATCACCGCAACCTGCAGCGTAACCGGGCCAACAGGCGTCGAGATGGAAGCGATGACTGCGGTAAGCGTCGCTGGCTTGACAATTTATGATATGTGCAAGGCGGTTGACCGGGGCATGGAAATAGGCGCGATACGCCTGACCCATAAATCGGGTGGCAAATCAGGTGTGTTTGATGGCGAATAGCCGCAATCGGTCCAGCTTGCTGTCAGTCGATGCGGCCTTGGACAGGATTTTGGCATCACTATCGCCAACCATGCCAACGCATCTTTTGCTTGGCGATGCACTCGGGCAAATTCTGGCCGAAGACATCCACGCCAAACTGACATTGCCGCCGCATGATGTATCGGCAATGGATGGCTATGCCGTGCGGGCTGATGATGTGGCTGATTGTCCAGCAAAACTGACCCGTGTTGGTGAATCAGCTGCTGGTCACCCGTGGACTGGCCGTGTTGAGACCGGACAGGCCGTGCGCATATTTACTGGCGGTTATGTGCCGGATGGTGCGGACACAATCATCATTCAAGAAAATGTCGATGCGACCAGCGAGGCTGACCAAACAGTGATCACCGTGCGTGAAGGCGCCGCTCGGGGCCGGTATGTACGGCCAGCTGGGCTTGATATCTCGGCTGGCGAGCTTGCACTTGGCAAAGGCACCCTGTTATCTGCCCGCTGTATTGGGCTGGCCATTGCCGCCGGTGCAACAAGCGCGCTGGTATCACAACCGCCGCGTATTGGCATTTTATCAACAGGTGATGAACTCGTCCCCTCCGGCCAGACCCCCGGCCCCGGCCAGATTATCAGCTCAAATGCGGCATTTTTATCTGCCTTTGTGAAAAGCTGCGGGGCCGAGGCTGTTGATCTTGGCATTGCCGCCGACAAATCGGGCGCGGTATCCGATGCGGTGATGGCCGCGACCAATCTTGATCTGGTGGTCACGACAGGCGGGGCATCTGTTGGCAATCATGACCATATTGTCGGTGATTTGGCTGACGGCGCACTGGATTTCTGGAAAATAGCCATGCGCCCCGGCAAACCGCTAATTTGGGGCAAGATTGGCAAGACCCCGCTATTAGGTCTGCCCGGTAACCCAGTATCCACCGCGGTTTGCGCTTTGGTGTTTTTAGCCCCGGCGATCAGCAAATTGGCTGGCGGCACGTATCAACAGCATTTGTTTTCTGCCGCGATCACAACTGATCTTCCCGAAAATGACCAGCGACAGGATTATATTCGTGCCACCATGGGGCGCGCTGACCATGGTGTGACCAGCGTGCGCCCTGCACCACGTCAAGACAGTTCTATGATGGCAACGCTGGCCCATGCGGATGCCTTTATTGTCAGACCACCATTTGACCCGGCAAAAACTGCTGGTGATATCGTCACGATCCTGCCCATGCCGCGCCTTTTCTAACCCTTGTCTATGATCGGGCCATCGCCGCCCGATGGTCTCCGCGGCTGGGCCAAAAAACCATCTCTGTTGAAAAAAAACAACTTGCGCAAAAACGTGAACATAGATAGAACGTTACATGAACGTAACCGGATTTTTTGACAAAGGGATATGGTATGCTCACGCAAAAGCAAAGTGAACTGCTGGCATTTCTAACATCACATATGGACACACATGACGTGCCACCGTCATTTGACGAGATGCGCGACGCCTTGGGGCTGGCATCAAAATCTGGCATTCACCGTCTGGTATCAGGGCTTGAAGAACGCGGCTATATCCGCCGTTTGGCAAACCGGGCGCGCGCGATTGAAATTTTGCGACCGGCGACTGCTGGAAACGCGTTTGCCCGCGCGGTAAGCGGCGCTGTCGAACAGGTGACATTGCCGCTTTTAGGACGGATTGCCGCCGGCACCCCGATTGAGGCGTTGAGCGACCCGACAAATCATCTTGAGGTGCCTGCCAGCATGATTGGCAGCGGCGAACATTTCGCCCTCGAAATTGTTGGTGATTCTATGACCGGCGTTGGCATTCTTGAAGGTGATACAGTTTTGATCCAACGCGCCGATACAGCGCATCACGGTGATATTGTCGTTGCCCTCATCAACAAGCAGGAAGCCACCTTGAAAACCCTGCTCAAAGAGCCCGGCCGAATTGGCCTTGAAGCGGCCAACCCGAAATATGAGACACGGTATTTCAGCACGGGTGAGGTTGAGGTGCAAGGCAAGCTATCTGGCCTGATCCGAAATTATTAGAGATAATTTCAATTATATTTTTGTCTATAAATAACAGATAATTATCTTTTATACTTTGAGCAAAATAATAAATTGGTTTTGCAGATCTGCATGGATAGAGCGGCGGCACCATCGAGATGATAAAGGCGGCGTTACGATCATCACAAGCGGCAGAAAGACCATGTCTCTTTGTCACAATGGCAACCAACTGACCAGACCGTAGCTGATGGTGGCACATATCATCACAATTTTGATGGCGGGCACCCACATGCCGTTGGCCAAGACGCAATGCCGCCATGTCCATCAGAAAATCAGATAATCGTCCATAGCTGACTAGATGACCATTGGCGCTGGCAACCACGAGCGTAGGCGTACGATTTTCAGCAAATAACACCGCGTCTGGTACTGGTTTGATGATCCACAAAGAAACCGCCGATGCGACCACTCCCCACCCGGCTAAGTGCGCAGGCTTGATCACTATATAGGACATAATAACGCCGCCCACCAAAAGCATCAGCACCGGATAACCCGGCGGCGATAACGCGGTATCGGCAAATGGCAGTCCAGCAAATAAAGCCGCGATTTCTATCAGCACCAAAATACCAGATGCAAACACTGGCCCGATCACGCTATCAAGTCCGAATGGTAGTCCCATCACATATAGCAACGCGGATGGCATGATCCAAAATCCAGTCAGTGGGATTGCAATCATGTTGGCCAGAACGCCCCACGAGGTAAAACTGCCAAAATGCTGGGCTGTAAATGGTGCTGTTGCGCAATTTGCCAACACTGACGCCACGAAAATGCCAATCATATAGCCGATGAACCGGCGGCGGCGTGAGGGTGGCCAATACTGGGATGTTTCATAGGCCATGACCAAGACAGCAGTCGCGACAAAACTCTACTGAAAGCCAGCACCAAATATCGCGATAGGATTAATCGCCAAAATCACAAATGCCGCCAACGCAACATTTCTGATGGTAAGCGCCCGCCGATCAATCAAAACCGCAAAAATAACCAGCGACGCCATAATGAACGCACGAACAGCGCTTACCGAAGCACCAGATAAAATCACATAGATAAAGCCAATCAATACAGCTATTACCGCGGCATATTTATGCACCGCCACACGGCTTGCCATTTTTGGAAATAAGGCAGCAAAAAACCGTAACGCTGCCATACAGCCAAAACATAAAAGCACCATATGCAACCCTGAAATGGCAAGCAAATGTGCAAGACCAGATGCGCGAAACAGGTCATAGACCGGTTCGCTGATAAATCGCTGGTCACCGACAATAAGCGCCGCCGCGATGCCACCAGCTCGCATTTTCAGATTACGATACAGGGTGACGGCCAAATTTGCCCGAACACCGCCAAGAAAGAGCGCTGCGGAAAGCTGGGATGGCGGTGCGACAACATGCATATCAGAGGTTACAAAGCCGCTGGCGACAATATCGGCAATGCGGGCATTGCGGCTAAAATTGGGGGTGCCGGGCAAGATGCGGCGTGGCGGCGGGAATAACCGTGCGCGCATTTCAACCAAAGCGCCAATCACCGCCCCCTTTGGCATATCTTTACTCGATAGGCGCAATCTAGCATCTGACAGATTCTGATGGCGCGGCGTTGTATCAATCACCTCTAACCATAGGCGGCTGCGACCAGATGCCCGCCCATCAATATCAATAATCTTGGCTGTCACTGCCGCGCGAAAGGGCGCGTCCAGATGCGCTGGCTGATGCAGGCTATATTGAAGCGCGGCAAGCGCATAGCCAAAAGCCCCGCAAAAGAGTGAAAACATCACCATACCCAATAGTGGGCCGGAACGCGCCCGAACCCATAGCCAGACATAGATGATCGCAAGAACAAAAGTGACACAAAATGCCGCGCCGGTAATGTGCCACAATGGCGTCCCCTGCAGCGCTGTATGATCAAGCTGATGAAAACAGACAATGCCAGCAATAAAGCTGACCAGAAACAAGATGATACGCCGCTCGGCAATAATCAGGGGTGCCATTCTCGCCTGCATTGGTGTACATTTGCGCCTGTTTTGAACTGCTGTTCCAGCCTAGCAGAAAGGCCTTAATGAATTATGATTGTTGTCACCCGCTTTGCGCCCTCGCCGACTGGATATCTTCACATTGGTGGCGCCCGTACAGCTTTGTTCAACTGGCTATTTGCCCGGCATCACGGCGGCACTTATCTGCTGCGCATTGAAGATACCGATAAAGCCCGCTCCACCGATGCCGCGGTCGCGGCCATTCATGATGGTCTGAACTGGTTGGGACTTGGCGGGGACAAACCAGCGGTCAGCCAGTCAGCCCAAAGCCAGCGTCATGCAGAGATCGCCGCCGAACTTGTCAATAAAGGGGCGGCCTATCGATGCTTTTTGGATGACGCTGAATTACAGGCCTTGCGCGCAGAATGTCAGGCAACCGGCGCCCCACTGCGATCACCGTGGCGCGATTTAGACCCGGCTGGCGCGCCTGACCGGCCATTTACGGTGCGCATGAAAATGCCATCAGATGGCAGCACCACAATCGAAGACGCCGTTCAAGGGGCCGTGACTATTCAAAACAAGGTTCTGGATGATATGGTGATTTTGCGGGGTGACGGCAGTCCAACTTATATGCTGGCCGTTGTGGTTGACGACCATGACATGGGCATTACCCATGTCATCCGCGGCGATGACCACCTGAATAACGCGTTCCGCCAGCTTATGGTGTATCGGGGTATGGGATGGCAAGCGCCTGTTTTTGCCCATATTCCACTCATCCATGGCAGTGATGGCGCAAAATTATCCAAACGGCATAGCGCCCTTGGTGTTGATGCCTATCGTGACATGGGATTTTTGCCAGATGCTATGGTCAATTATCTATTGCGGCTTGGTTGGGGTCACGGTGATACCGAATTTTTCAGCCGAGAACAGGCCATTGCATTATTTTCGCTGGACAATGTTGGCAAATCGCCAGCCCGATTTGATCTTGAAAAGCTGCGCGGCGTGAATGCCCATTATCTGCAAAAGCTTGATGGTACGGCATTATATGATCTGATCGCGCCCCATATCACCCCAACCAGCGCCTCTGCCAAAGACCGGGTGATTGCCCTGCTTCCGCTGTTAAAGGAGCGTGCTAAGACGCATCTTGATATTGTGCCTCTGCTTGGATATCTGGTGCATGATGGCGCGCCAGACATGACCGAAGAGGCTGGCGCGTTGCTGAGTGATGATGCCAAAAGCACCCTGTTAAAGCTTGCCAACAATCTTTCCGGCACAAACTGGGAAAAGGATGATTTAAACAGCCAGATTCAAAGATTTTTGGAAGATAACGCGTTGAAAATGCGTGATATTGGTTTGCCATTGCGGGCGGCGATCACCGGCACAAAACAATCGCCATCTATCGTTGATATCATGGCGGTTCTTGGCGAGGCTGAAACGCTAGCGAGACTTCGTGTAGCTTGCAAATAATATGCGTTTGCGTTAAACCATTAAGGCGCAGGCGGATTGCTAAATCTGCACGACAGCCGATGTTTTATTCTTCAAACCGTATCTTAAAAGAGGTTCGCCAATGGCCGACAGTCAAGTTTCTGAAAAAACTGTTACGCTGACAGACAACAGCACAGGAAAATCGGTAACACTGCCCGTCAGAGCCGGTACTATTGGCCCGGACGTTATTGATATTAGCAAGCTTTATGCAGAAACTGGCATGTTCACCTTTGACCCGGGCTATGGTGCCACCGGATCATGCGTATCGGGGCTAACCTATATTGACGGTGAAGAAGGCATCTTGTTGCATCGTGGATATGCGATCGAGGATCTTGCCGAAAAGTCAGATTTCCTAGAGGTTGCCTATCTGCTGCTTGACGGTGATCTGCCAACAGCCGAAGAAAAAGCTGCATTTGATACCGCCATCACCCGCCATACGATGGTGCATGAACAATTGTCGATCTTTTTGCGGGGATTCCGGCGTGACGCCCACCCAATGGCCATTTTATGTGGGGTGACTGGCGCGCTGTCGGCCTTTTATCATGACTCGACCGATATTCACGACCCGCAACAGCGGATGATCGCGTCGCGTCGCTTGATTGCAAAAATGCCAACATTGGCGGCGATGGCCTATAAATATTCGCTTGGTCAGCCATTCAACTATCCGCGTAACAACCTATCCTATGCCGAAAACTTTCTGTATATGTGTTTTGCTGTCCCAGCTGAAGAATATGTGGTTGACCCTATTCTGGCCGATGCGATGGATAAAATTTTGATCCTGCATGCGGATCATGAGCAAAATGCGTCAACATCAACAGTGCGGCTTGCGGGGTCATCTGGGGCCAATCCATTTGCCTGTATCGCCGCTGGTATTGCCTCATTGTGGGGACCAGCGCATGGCGGTGCGAACGAGGCCGTGTTGAATATGCTGAACGAAATCGGCCATAAAAAGAATATCCCTGAATATATCGAAAAAGCGCGTGATCGTGATGATCCATTCCGGCTGTTTGGGTTTGGTCATCGTGTCTATAAAAACTTTGACCCACGCGCCAAAGTGTTGCGCAAAGCCTGTCATGACGTGCTTGGCAAGCTAGGCATTCATGACCCGCTTCTAGAATTGGCAATGGAACTCGAAAAGATTGCGATTGAGGATAGCTATTTCATTGAAAAGAAACTCTATCCGAATGTAGATTTCTATTCGGGCATTATCCTCAAAGCCATGGGTTTCCCAACCTCAATGTTTACCGTGCTATTTGCTGTGGCGCGTACAACTGGCTGGATTGCGCAATGGAATGAAATGATCAAAGACCCGGCTCAGCGCATTGGTCGTCCACGCCAGCTTTATACCGGCCCCGAACAGCGTGCCTTTGTCGATCTTGCCAAACGTTAATTGATCGTACGCGGTGCCGGCTCTAGCCATGTGGCGAGGGCATCGGTCACTAGCTTGTCAAATTGCCCGGCTTCACCCACAAGGCTGGTGCGTAATTGCCGGGCCGTTTCATACGCATTTGATTTTGCTTGTGGGTCATTTAGAATGCGCGTCACTGCATTTGATAGCGCGGTGGCAGTAAAACGTTCCTGAAATAAAAATGGATAGACCTCGCGCCGCAAAATTGCGTTTGGTAAGATCACCTTTTGCATATCAACAATCATCCGGCCACATGTGGCGCTGATCCACTCGGCCTTGTAACAGGCCACACCCGGCGCCCCATATAGTGCCGCTTCTAGCGTCACTGTCCCCGATGCCGCCATTACCGCGTCACAATTGGTTAGTGTGGCCGCCAGATGCGAGTTACCATCAACGATCGTGATCGGTTTTCCCGCGCAAATCGAACCGATTTGATGGAGAAGCCGCGGCACCGCCGGCAGCGTAAAGACCGCTTTTGGATAGGCTTTGTGTAAAAGGTCTACCGCCGATAACATGGTAGGTAAAATATATTTGATTTCCGACTTGCGGCTGCCTGGCAAAATGGCAATCTGCGGCATACTAGCTGGCAAGGTGGATGGCTGTTTTGCTGGTGCTTGTGGCTGGATGTCGAATGCTGCCGGGTGGCCAATAAAATGGCTGGTCAGCCCCAATGGGGCAAAATAATCTGGTTCAAACGGAAATAGACATAATAGCCCATCAAACACACGGGCAAATTTATGCCGCCGCCACATCCCCCACGCCCATACTGTTGGGGCAACCGTGTGAATGATTGGGACCGACCACCCGGCACGCTGCATGCGGCCGCGCAATCGCGCCGCAAACCGAACCGAAAACCCCTTGGCATCTATGGTCAGGACGAGTTGTGGTCGCTGTTGCATGACATATTCAACCAATTCATCAGCAAATACCGACAAGCTTCTGTAATTTTTTATAGCTTCGCCTAGGCCAATGACTGATAACCGGTGCATTTCACCAACAGATTGCAGCCCTTCGGCGGTCATATAATCGCCGCCTAGCCCAACCCATTTCTGCTGACCGTAATGACCATTTACCGCCCGCATGATGCGGCTGGCCAATAGATCACCAGACGCCTCTCCCACCAGAATAAAAATGGGGGCCGTCATGTGCCTGCCGTTGCTGATATGCCAACAAAACTCATGCCGTATTCTGTGCATATATCAGCCAGTTTTTGCAGATCATCAGCCAGCAAGACCGCGCCAGATTCGATGGCCAAAATATTAATCCGGGCGGCGGCGGCGGCCCGCATGGTCTCGGCACCAATAAACGGTGTGTCCAGCCGGTGATCCTGACCCGATTTTTGCATTTTTACAAATACCGCTGGTCCAGCATCTGTATCGATCAAATCGGCTGAACGAGCAAGCATGGCCGATGTCCCCTCGGCGGCCTCAATCGCCAGAATGCGCCCGTTCTGCACGATAACAGACTGTCCTACATCGCACGCGCCCAATTTGTCCAAAATAGACATGCCAATCTCAATCAAGGCTTTGCCATGGTCATCAAGGCCCGGTCCAGCCACATGCCCAGATGGCATCGCACGCCCCTCTAGAAACATGCTTACCGGCAACGTTTTGACCCCATGTTCAGCAAAAAATTGGCTAATCACCCGTAAAACCGAATCATCACCACGCTTGATTAGCTTGCCCAAAAGCTTCATGCCCGCCGCATCCGGCCGCAACGCACCAAGCGATGGCCAAACAACCTTGCCAACCATCACCATTTGGCGACAGTCATGATGGCTCAAAAAGCCTTGTATCTGTCCAATCGCGCCCAGTCTAACAGGCTGAACGGAAAAACCATCAAACACGGCGTCTGCTTGACCTTCAATGGGAAAGACAACCACATCATAGCCTTGTTCATTAGCTGCCCGCGCAACCTGAAGCGGCAAATTTCCCTGCCCGGCAATTATGGCAAGACGCGTCATATTGTCTCCTGCCCACCCTGTTTACGGACGCTTATAGGATTGGCACACCCCATTGCGGCCCGCCATGCTGATAAATTCAAACACAGCATCATATTCAGCCGTTCCTGAAAACCGTTCCTCGGCCGCCGCAAGTCGTGTCGCAAACAACCCGCCGCCGCGGATCAAATTGCGAAACAAATCGCGCAGCCCGGTGATGATTTCAGGCGAAAACCCGCGCCTTTCAAGACCAATCACATTAATACCGCTCAATGTCGCCCGATTACCAGCAGCAATTGCATAAGGAATCACATCCGCATCAACAAGGCTATGCGCCCCAATCATCGCATGATCCCCCACCCGGCACCATTGCTGAACCGCTGCAAATCCACCAAGCATCACATGATCACCAATCTTTACATGGCCACCAAGCGCGGCATTGTTCGTAAAAATAACATTATTTCCAACCGCACAATCATGTGCCACATGCGCCCCGGCAAAAAATAGCCCATTGTCACCAACAACCGTTTTCATGGCATCAATGGCGGTGCCCGGATGCATCGTCACATGTTCGCGGATTACACAATTTTTACCGATATGTAGTTCTGACCTTTCACCATCATAGCGGGTGTGTTGAGGCGCGCCTCCTAGCATGGCGAATGGAAACACCTCGCATCCCGCACCAACAAAGGTGCACCCATCAATTACAACATGGCTATGTAGCTTTACACCGTCACCAATTGTTACATCTGGGCCAATCACGCTATAGGCGCCAATGGACACATCGCTACCAAGTTTTGCCGCACCGTCAATGATCGCCGTTGGATGAATCGTTTGTGTCATGATCTAACGGTCCGGGTCTACAATCATTGCGCCAAAATCAGCTTCAGCAATAAGCTTGCCATCAACCGAAGCTTTTCCGGTAAATTTCCACAACGGTCCTTTGTTTGTATTCTTGACCACATGCAGTTTGACAACATCACCAGGCCGCACGGGTTGGCGAAATCTTGCCTTTTCAACAGTGGTAAAGAAAACAAGTTTGCCTGTGGTTAGATCAGGTATCGTGGCGGCCACCATAACCGATGCTGTCTGGGCAAGGGCCTCAACAATCAAGACTCCGGGCATCACCGGAAAATCGGGAAAATGTCCGACAAAATAGGGTTCGTTACCGCTGACCATTTTAATACCGGTGGCTTCGCTGTCCAAAACGACATGTTCAACCCGGTCGATCAGCAAAAACGGCGCTCGATGCGGGATCAGTTTCTTAATCCGGTCAATATTAATAACCTCAATCACATCTGACATATCCACACCCCTTCTACCCTATCTTTATTTTTCATTGCGTTTCATTTCGGTTCACTGTTTTTTTCGGGACATCCCAGATGGTTTTGACAAACGCCGTAACGCCGCACGTTCGCGCCAATACTGCCCAGCCTCGATCGCCGGAAACCCGGCCATTTGGGTATGTGGTGCCACATCCTTGGTTACACCACTTCGCGCGGTCAATACAGCACCATCGCCGATTGTCACATGCTGTGCAATCCCTACCTGCCCACCTATTTGCACATCTGCGCCAATCTTAACACTGCCAGAAATGCCGCATTGTCCCGCTATAATCGACCGATCGCCAATCTGCACATTATGCGCAATATGGCACATGTTATCGATCATCACAGATCGGCCAAGCACGGTATCGCCAAGACTGCCCCGATCAATCGCACATTGACTGCCAATGCCGCATCCATCACCAATGCGCACAATGCCGACATGTGGCAGGCGAATGGCACCATCCTTTGTCATTTCAAACCCAAAGCCGCTATCACCAATGACTGTACCCGCCCCAATGGTGACATGGCTGGCAATATCGCAATGCGATAAAACACTATTCGCCCCGATATGACAGTTTGCGCCAATTACCACACCAGACTGAATCACAGCCCCGGCATCAATAACGCTCCTGGCACCGATCACAACGCCGCTATCAACAGACGCTTTTGGATGGATTTGCGCTGACCGATCAATAGAGGTTTTGTTCGATTCCGGTTCAGCCGCCTGCACAATCATTTCAAGCGCGGCGGCAAAGGATCTGCGCGGGTGATCGACAATCAGGATCGTTTGCTGACTCTCCAATTTGGCAAGTTGGGCAAGTTGGGCCGCAATATCGGCGGTTGTGATGAGAATGGCACCAGCCACAGGCACGCTATCTACTTGTGGCCCGGCGCTCTGATAGGTCACATCGCCTTTTCCTGCCATGGGCAGTGGCGCAACCCCGGTGATGATCTGGTCTTTGTTACCGCCGCTGATCGACGCGCCAAGATGGGTAGCAAGGTCAACCGCGCTGATGCCCTCAACAATACGGAAAAATCTAGGATCGACCGGCATCAAACCACCGCCTATTGAGACTGCGGTTCTTGCACTTGAATTTCTATACGTGCATTTTTGGTGCGCTCATTCAGACGGGTTAGCACCTCATCCGAAATATTGAGATGCGGCAGGAAAATCAGGCTTGCATCACGGTTTAACACCAAATCGAGATTCATGTCTCTGGCGATTTCAGTGATGATTGACAAGGCTTCGGCACGGATATCTGACTGGGCTTTTTGATACGCGTTATCAATGGCTTGTCTTTTTCTCTGAATATCTTGCTGGAGCTGTGTTACGCGCGCCTGAAAGGCTTTGATTTGCCGGTCATACTCATCAGCTGAGAGCAGTTCGCGCTTTGACATCAAATCTCTCTCAGTTTGCTGTAGTTCAGCTTCAACAAGACTAAATTCATCCTGAAATTTTTGTCTTTGTGTATCGAGAAGTTCGCGTACTTTTACATTGGCATCGGCTGCCCGCAAAATGCCATTCAAATCAGCAAGACCGATACGCTGCACCTCCATTGACGGTGATGACGGTGCTGGTTCAGTTGCAGATTGCGCCAAGACGGCTGGCATGCCCAAGACAAGATAGCTGCATAGTGCCGCAAAAAGAGGAAAGCCATATATTTTCATTTACAGTCTCGTGCCAATAGAGAATTGGAAAGTTTTTGTGTTGTCGTGGCTTTGTTCCGTCAAAGGCTTTGCCCAATAAAATGACAGCGGACCAATCACCGTGTTCCACAAGATACCAAAGCCAAGGCTGCTCCGCATGGTTTTATCATCAGGCTTTGTCACACCAGATGGAAAATCAGTTGCCCATACAGACCCAAAGTCGGAAAACACTGTCCATCTCACACCAGCATCTTTGGTTACACCAAGATTTGATACGACTTCAACAGTGCCGCTATAAATGTTGTTACCACCAACAGCACCGCCCGACCCTGTATCACGTGGCCCAATACCGTTTGAGTCAAACCCGCGTACGTCCCGGCCGCCAAGGAAAAATCTTTCTGACTGTGTGACATCGTCACCAAGACCGCTGATATGCCCCACCCGGCCTTTCACGCCCAAGACCAGTGATTTAAATAAATAAGGTTTGTAATACCCACCGCGCAGGTTTGAGCGCAGGAAATTCATATCACCGCCGACCCCGGAAAAGGTTTCTGAAATCTCAGTGAAAAACCCTTCGGTCGGGTCAAAGCGGCTGTCCCGCGTATCTCTGCCGATGGTGTAGCTAACGGCAGATTTCAACAGTGATTTTCCATTTTCACCAGTGACAGATGTCGCCGACGTTGCTGTATTGGTGATTTTTGACGTGGAGATGCCGTAAGTGACACTATGATACACATCATTCGCCGCATTAAACCGCGCCCCCAAATCAACACCAGTCCGGTTGGCTGAGGTATTATTCGCCGTTGATTTGGTCTTAAATACATCGATACTACCAGTTAGGTCACGGCCGAAAAGATAGGGTTGCGTCAAACCAAATACAAAATCTGTTTGCGTATCAGATGTGCTGATCGATGCACTGGCCCGGCGACCCGTTCCTAGAAAGTTACGTTCATTTATACCAAGCGTCAGGCTTGTTTTGTCCAAAGATGAATAGCCAACGCCAATCGAGAAATCACCTGTTGACTGTTCTTCAACGGTAACTCTGGTGATGGTTTGGTCGGCATCGCTTCCCCTGATATTTTGCACATCAACTTTGCTGAAATAGCCGAGATTACGCACATTTCTGACGGAACGATCCAGTTTTAGTTGGTTAAATGCATCCCCTTCAACCAGTTCAAATTCACGCCTGATAACGCTATCCAGCGTTCTTGTATTATCAATAAATTCAATACGTTCCACAAAATTACGGCGCGCCTGACCTATTGTGATAGCAATATCAAGCGTGCCTGTTGCCGGATCTGTCTTAATCTCTGGCGTAACATCAACAAAGGCATAGCCAAAAACCCCAAGTTGATTGGAAATATCCAGCAACCCCTGTTCAAGCCGGCGCACGTCGTACCAGTTATCATCGCCAAATGTCATCAGGCTTTTAAGAGAGTCGAGATCGATATTTTCAATCTCACTGGTCATATCGATGTTGTTGACTTTATAGCGGACCCCCTCGTCAATCAGAAAGGTGATGGCAAAGCCGCTACGGTCGGGCAGCAAACCGCCACGCGCCCGCGATACATTGATATCAGCATAGCCACGCGAGAGATAATATTGACGCAAAAGCCGCACGTCATAATCCAAACGCCCTTCATCATATTTGTCGTTTGGCGTTAAAAATGCCCACCAGCGCTGTTCCCGGCTGACAATGGCCTGACCAAGCGCCCGATCGCTGAAATTTTGATTGCCAGAAAACACGATAGAGTTGATTTTGATCAGCGGCCCCTCATCAACCTCAAACACAAGATCAACACGATTTTCGTCTAGCTCAATGATTTTGGGTTCAACAACCGCAGCAAAACGGCCACTCGCGCGGTAAACATCAAGAAGCTTTGCTGCCGCACCTAACGCAACCTGACGGTTATAAATTCGGCGCGGTTGTACATCGATGATCTCGAGCAATCGTTCATCGGTGATGACATCATTACCTTCAATATTGACCCTGTTTATGATCGGATTTTCGACGATTGTAACGGTCAATACCGACCCATCTAGATCCAGCTTTATGTCTTTAAACAAATTGGTCGCAAATAAACGTTCCAATGACTGGCTCAGCCCGCCTTGTGATACAACATCACCAATCTGCACTGGCAAATACGACAAGACTGTGCCTTCAGCAACGCGCCGGTTGCCAGTAACGTTAATGCCGGTAATACGCACTTGTTCCGTTGTGGCTTGCGCCTGAACCGGCATCACATTGTAATAAATAGAAAAAATGCAAAAAGCTATAAAGGCTATCGATAATTTGCGCATCAACTGTCCTAATATACTATGGCCGGGTCATCACTATATGTGAAAACTATAGTCCGGCTAAAACAATCGTGAAAGCCAAACTTGCCGAAAGACAACGCTTTTGGCGTTGTTTTTCCAAAATGATTTACCCATGGACACGATCAGGCGGAAATTAACCGCATCAAATCTGCAACAACCAAAAATAGCGTCAGCCCCATCAAAATAGCGATCCCCCCACGCATTAAGCCAGCTTGCACCCAAATAGGTAGGGGTTTCCCAAAGATTGCTTCCCACAGGAAAAACGTCAAATGCCCTCCATCAAGTGCCGGTACTGGCAAAAGATTAATCAGACCCAAATTGATTGAAATGACAGCCGTTAACAAGATAAACGGCACGATTCCCTGATTAAGGACAGTGCCGGAAATTTCCGCAATTCGAACCGGGCCACCAACCTCTCCTTGCTGCATATCACCAGTGATGGCACGGCCAAGCCCGCGCACAATCATAATCGACATATGAAACGCATCTGATGTTGCCGCAACAATTGCTGCGCTTGGACCAAGGCGGCTAAACTCACCCGTTGGAATTGACGTAACCCCTAAAATCCCGATATTGATTTGCAATTGTTTGTTAAATTGCGATTGCGGCGTCACATCAACTGCTAAATGCCGACCATTTCTCAGCAACACAAATTGCAGAGTCTTGCCCGGGCTTTCCACAACAAGGCCGCGCATATCATCAAAATTGCGGATATCAATGCCGTCAATTTCAATGACTTTATCACCTGGCTGCAAACCGGCCTCTGCCGCCGGCATATCTGGCATAACATCGCCAATAACAGCGGGGATAATTTGCTTGCCAACCGACATATAAACGGCTGCGAATAGCGCAATGCCCAAAATAAAATTCGCCGCCGGCCCGGCCGCCACAATCGCCATACGCCAATACAGCCCGGCACCGGCAAAGCTGCCAGACTGCTGGGGCGCATGTGATGCCGGCGTGCTTGCCGCATCATCGTCGCCGCGCATTTTCACATAGCCGCCAAGCGGAATGGCCGCAATGCGCCATCTGGTGCCTGTTTTTGCCGTCCAGCCGTAAATCTCTGGACCAAAGCCAACAGAAAACACATCAACGATAACGCCTGCCTTACGCGCCACCCAGTAATGTCCCAATTCATGGATGAACACGACTGGCGTGATCAGCAGCAAAAACCCTAAAATTAAATCGGCTGCGCCTAAATCTGGCATGGCATTATCCCTCTAAAACTCATTTATTTACGCCGCGCTTTCTATAACGAATGAGAGTAGCGCAGTTAAAGTGACAAGTAACGCCGGTTTTTTGTCACAGCCTCTGCCGCCACGCGCCGTGCATCGGCGTCAATCGCCATCACCGCGTCTAAATGATCAATCGGCAGAGTTATAGACTGGCCAAGAACCGTCTCGATAATGGCTGGTATCTGAGTGAACCCTATTTTTTCTTGCAAGAAAGCCGCAACAGCCACCTCATTTGCCGCGTTCAAAATCGCTGGGGCAGCGCCGCCATCACACAGGGCCTGTCGCGCCAGTGCAAAGCCGGGAAAGCGCCGTGTGTCAACAGATGCAAACGTCAGTTGATCCATAGCGGCAAGATCAAGACGCGCAGACGCCCAATGCAAACGGTCTGGCCATGCCAATGCATAGGAAATTGGTGTCCGCATATCAGGCCCGGCAAGCTGTGCCACCACTGACCCATCACGAAAATACACCATGCCATGTACCGCTTGTTGCGGATGGATTAACACTTCAATTTGATCTGGGCGCAGGTCAAAGAGCCAATAGGCCTCAATCACTTCCAGCCCTTTGTTCATCATCGTTGCACTATCAACCGAAATCTTTTGTCCCATCGCCCAATTTGGGTGCCGGACAGCCTGTTGCGGCGTCATGTTTGCCAGATGATCAAGTGGCGTTTCCAAAAATGGGCCACCAGATGCGGTGAGGCAAATATGGCTGAGCGCGGCGGTATCGGCTTGTGCCACCTGCCTGCCCCCATGTCCTTTCCACCCCTGCCAACATTGAAAGACCGCATTATGCTCGCTATCCACTGGCAAAATATGCGCGCCACATCGTTCGGCTTCTGCCATCACCAACCCGCCAGCCGAAACCAGTGCCTCTTTATTGGCAAGCGCAATGGTTTGCCCGGCTTGCACCGCCGCTAGCACTGATGGCAACCCGGCAATACCAACAATACCAGCCACAACAATATCGACAGGCATGGCGGCAATTTTTGAACAAGCCACCTCTCCGCCAACAATATCAACCTCTATACCGTCAAGCGCTTCATGCAAGTGATCCAACTTGGTTGCATCACCCAGCCCAATAATTTTTGGTCTAAATTCTGCGGTTAATGCGGCTAGCCCTTCTGCATCGCTACCCGCAACCAAAGCATGGATGGAAAAGGATTCGGGAAATTGCCGTACCAACGCCAATGTGCTTTGCCCGATAGATCCGGTTGCCCCCATCACCGTTATGGTTTTCATTGTGCCCATCTAGAGGCGACCTAACTTACGAAAAAGAATAGATAAAACGCAGGAACAGTAAAAAGATAACCATCAAACCGGTCAAGCAAACCGCCGTGGCCGGGCAATATTGCGCCGCTATCTTTGACATTGAGATGCCGTTTTAAAGCAGATTCAAGCAAATCACCAATTTGCGATAAAACCGCGACGCCGCACCCCAAAACCAATGCCGTGACCACATCCAAGCCAGTGATGGGTGCCAACCCGGCAACCGGTGCCAACGCGGGTATGCTGGCAAAACCCACCATGACAGCAACGGCGGCAACAATACCGCCAACACTTCCCGACACGGTTTTATTTGGACTGACCAGAGGTGCCAGCTTGACGCCGCCAACAGACCGACCAACAAAATAGGCAGCGCTGTCACAGGCAGCAACCACCGCGGCCAGCACCAAAAGCAGCCAGTGGCCATCTGGCTGGTCTAGCAATAATGCCGAAAAATAAAGACATATCGATAAAGCGAGCGCAAATAGCCCAGCCAAAACCCCGCGATACATCATGGCGATACCAAAAGACAACAGCGCTAACCCGCTATGCCAAACTGCCCCCGCATCAAACAACCAGACGGGAAATGACGGTAAAGCGATAAGCAGAGTAAGCCCGATTGCCGCAATGACAGGCATTTTCAACATTTTGCTGAATTCATACGCCATACCAGCGGCCAAAATCGCAACCACAATGCTGGCAATTTTAATATCAAACCATACAGCCGTGATTATGGGGATCAAAACCAACACCCCAAGAAACCGCCGCGCCGTGCCAGATAGCTGGGGACCAACCATATGGTTAGTCGCTCACAACAACACGAAGCGGTTGATCATTGTCATAGTGACCACCGCCGAACCGGCGCTGGCGTCCTTGAAAGGATGTTATGGCATCAAACAAATCACTACGGGTGAAATCTGGCCATAATTTTTCGCTGAAAAACAGCTCCGCATATGACAAATCCCAAAGCAGAAAATTTGAAAGCCGCTTTTCACCCCCGGTACGAATGAGCAAATCAACTGCTGGCAGAATTTTGGTCGACATACGCGATTTTAACAGATCGTCATTCACATCATCAGCGGCTAACATACCTGCCTCGACCTCTTTGGCGATGGCTAGAGCCGCACTGGCAATATCCTGACGGCCACCATAATCAAGTGCCACCGTCAAATTTAGCCCGGTATTTTTGGATGAACGCTGTTCTAAACCTTGAATCGCCGCAGATAAATCATCAGCAAACCGATCACGCCGACCAATGATACGCAACCGCACATTGGCATCTAGCAATTCTTGGGCTTGTGTATCAATAAATCTGGCGATTAACCGCATCAGACCTGCCACTTCATGTTCAGGGCGAGTCCAATTTTCAGATGAAAACGCAAATACGGTCAAAAAATTAATATGCGAATCCGCACAGCTTTTTGTTATGTCCTTTAATGTTTCGGCACCTTTGTCATGGCCTAAAAGGGCTTCTAGGCGCCGTTTTTTCGCCCATCGACGATTACCATCCATGATAATCGCGACATGATTTGGCGTGTTTGACATGGCCAGACTCCGGCACGCCTAGGAAAACAAACTAGACTTGCGTGATTTCTTTTTCTTTATGCGCTAAAGCATCATCCACTTTTTTAACATATGTGTCAGTTACTTTTTGGACTTCAGCTTCTTGTTGATGCCGATCATCTTCTGAAATCAACCCATCTTTTTCAGCTTTACGTGCTGTTTCAATGCCATCACGGCGGATATTGCGCATCGCCACCTTGCAGGCTTCGGCATACCGACCGGCGACTTTTACCATATCTTTGCGCCGTTCTTCAGACAAATCTGGGATAGGCACACGGATCAGCCCGCCTTCGGCCATCGGGTTTAACCCCAAATCAGACTCGCGGATGGCTTTTTCAACGGCTGAGGCCATTGACGCATCCCATACTGATACGGTCAGCAACCGTGATTCAGGCGCCGATATGTTACCAACCTGATTCAGCGGCATTTTTGATCCATACGCATCAACCATAATAGGCTCTAGCATCGCCGGGTTTGCCCGCCCCGCACGCAATCCCATGAATTCACTCTGCAAACTTGTGAGGCTTGCTTCCATGCGCCGCTTGATATCATCGATGTCCATTTCCGACATATCCGTCCCCTATCGTCTGGTTGGAATGTTTAAGCCTAATGCCGCTAGCACACGACGGTAAAGCGCCCCTGATGTTTCACTACACGCTGAAATTCGCCCGGCGTTTCAATAGAAAACACCAAAATGGGAATGGCATTTTCACGCGCCAATGATACAGCCGCCGCATCCATAACACGCAAATCTTCGGTTAACACCTGCATGTAGGACAATTGATCATACCGCTTTGCGGTTTTATCTTTTTCCGGGTCAGCTGAATATACGCCATCGACCCGCGTGCCTTTGAGAAGTGCTTCGCAATTCATCTCTGATGCACGCAACGCGGCGGCGGTATCGGTGGTGAAAAATGGATTGCCCGTGCCAGCGGCAAAAATAACCACACGGCCCTTTTCAAGGTGACGCGTTGCGCGGCGCCGGATATAGGGTTCGCATACCGCACTAATCGTCAGGGCTGATTGCACCCGCACCGGCACATCTAGTTGTTCGAGCGCATTTTGCATCGCCAGCGCATTCATCACGGTCGCCAGCATGCCCATATAGTCACCGGTGGCCCGTTCCATGCCCGCCGCAGCCCCAGATACCCCGCGAAAAATGTTGCCACCGCCAATGACCAAACAGACCTCAATGCCGGTGGCGACAACGTCTTTTACTTGCTGAGCGACAGTTCCAACCATTTCCGGATCAATCCCATAGGGCAGTTTACCCATCAGGGATTCACCAGAAATTTTCAACATCACACGTTTATAATGTTGCTGAGACTGGGTTGTGGTCGGGTCACTCACGTCACATGCGCTCCATAACTATATTTGGCTTGGCGAGATACTAAGACAGTTGCGCGGCCACTTCGGCGGCAAAGTCTGTTTCTTCACGCTCAATGCCTTCACCAAGATTAAACCGGACAAATTCAGTCAAGGCAACAGCCGAACCTGCATCTTTGCCAGCTTTCGCAACGACATCAGCAATACGTGTCTCGCCATCAATGACAGATGTTTGTTCAAGAAGTACGACTTCCTGATAATATTTCTTCATCCGGCCTTCGACCATTTTTTCGGCAATTTCCTGAGGTTTGCCAGACTCTTTTGCTTGTTCAATCAGTACTTCGCGCTCACGCTCGACAAGTTCAGCATCTAGATCATCCGCCGACAAGCTGGCTGGTGCGGTTGCGGCGATATGCATCGCCAACTGCTTGCCAAGCCCATGTAACGCCGCGGCATCAGCATCTGATTGCAGACCAACCAGCACCCCAATCCGGCCCAAGCCATCAGCTGTTGCGTTATGCATATATGGCACAACAACACCAGATGACACTTCGACTTTCTGCATCCGGCGTAATGACATATTCTCGCCAATGGTTGCAATTTTCTGGGTCAACTCTTCTGATACAGTCCGGCCTGTTCCAGGAAAATCAGCAGCCATCAGCGCATCAAGGTCTGACGCATCGAGTGCGAGGCCAGCCAGCGCGGATGCAAATCCCTGAAATTCGGTATTGCGCGCAACAAAATCAGTTTCTGCGTTGAGCTCAATAACAGCCCCCTTGGTCCCGGCAACAGCGATTGCCACCAAACCTTCTGCCGCCACCCGGCCAGATTTCTTTGCGGCCGTTGCCAGCCCCTTTGTGCGAAGCCAATCAATCGCGGCGTCCATATCACCGCCAGTTTCACCAAGCGCTTTTTTGCAATCCATCATGCCAGCGCCAGATTTTTCACGAAGTTCTTTTACCAGAGCAGCAGTCACACTCATGTCGAATAATCCTTGTTTTTCAGTTCAAACTGTCGGTGCGATGCACCAGACAACAAAAAATGGCACCTGTGTTCAGCCATCCATGCGGAACACAGGCACATAGATGTTACGCTTGGGCCGCACCCTCTGCAGCCGCATCATCCGCCGCCGCATCAGCAGCTGGAACCTCAGCCGGGGCATCTTCAGCCACCATTTCGGCCAAGGCTGGTTCAACAGGTGCCTCAATCGCCGCACCGGCGTCACCGCCACTTTTCATCAATTCGGTTTGCAACCCGTCAAGCACTGCCGCTTGTACCAATTCACAATAAAAGGTGATGGCACGCATCGCGTCATCATTGCCCGGCACAATATAATCAACACCATCTGGGTTGGCATTGCTATCGACTACGGCAACAACCGGAATACCCAAACGATTGGCTTCCTGCACGGCAATGGCTTCTTTGTTTGTATCGAGAATAAACAGCATATCAGGAATGCCGCCCATTTCCTTAATACCGCCAAGTGTGCGCTCTAGCTTTTCTTGTTCACGGGTAAGCTGCAAAATCTCTTTTTTGGTCAGCTGCTTAATTTCGCCAGTTTCAAACCGTGCTTCCAGATCGCGCAAACGACGGATTGATTGCGACACGGTTGACCAGTTTGTCAACATGCCACCAAGCCAGCGATGGTTCACATAATACTGGCCGCAATTCCGCGCGGTTTCGGCAATTTTTTCGGATGCCGCGCGTTTTGTACCAACAAACAAAACCCGGCCGCCGCGTGATGTCACATCGCTCAGCGCCTGTAATGCCTGCTGAAACATTGGCATGGTCTGTTGCAAATCAAGAATGTGGGTTTTGTTGCGCGCGCCAAAAATGAACTGTTCCATTTTTGGGTTCCAACGGCGAGTGCTATGTCCGAAATGAACGCCAGCTTCGAGCATTTGGCGCATGGTAAATGTAGGGAGAGCCATATCTATTACTCCTGTTCTCCGGTTAAACCTCCATGGGGAAATGAAAGACCATTGCCTTCACCGGATGGCCACCAGCACAGGATTTACTGTGTGTTAACCGACCCCATGTGTGAAATCGCGTGTTGTTTAGCTTGTTCAGACAGGAATTGCAACCCGTTAACGCCAAAAAACATCAAGGATCAAGACAGCGTAAAATTATAATTCCTGTACGCTCAAAATACCCGGCATGCGTTTTAGTTGCTGGCGCAATTCACCGCTGAGACGGAACCTGCCCGGTACGCCTATACTGACTTCATTCCCATCAATTAAGGCCTGTAATTTTACCTCTGCCTTGCCCGGTCCATCCTTGCGCAAAGCGTCTTTGAGTGCGATAAGCGGCGTTTCATCCTGCAGCCATAGCGCCCCCCCGCCATGCCATGCCGCAACCGCATCATCAAGATATTGCACCCGTGCCGCCAACAGACGTGGGCCGTTATGCTCTAGTTTAAGATTGGCTGAAATCAATAACGGTTTTTCAGACTCAAGAAGCGTCATGGCCTCGGCCAGAACATCAGAAAACATCGTCACTTCGAAAACGCCGGTCTGATCGGTCAGTTGCACAAAGGCAAACCGGTTGCCGCGTTGTGATACGCGAATCTGTTTGCTGGTCACAGAACCAGCCAGATTGACCCGTTGCGGTGCCCGGCCAGTTTCCAGAAGTTCAGCTAACGCCGCATGGGTGATAATGCGCAACCTTGATAACTGGCTGGCATAGCTGTCCAAGGGGTGCGCTGATAAATATAGCCCCAGCGCATCAAATTCCTCTTTCAACCGATCCATTGCCGCCCAGTCATTTTGTGGTCGCAAACGGATGCTGTCGACGCCAGTCTCGCCCGCACCGCCAAAAAGATTATCCTGATTCGATTCAGCCTCGCGCCGCATGGCATCTGCATGCGACAATAACAAATCCATGTTTTCAACAAGTTCGCGTCGGTTTGGATGGATCGAGTCAAACGCCCCGGCACGCACCAACCCCTCCATCTGCCGCCGGTTAATTACTTCACGTGGCAAACGCTGTAACAAATCTTCAAGCGAGGAAAAAGGCCCACCATCCTGACGGACATCGACAAGCCGTGCCATGGCCTCGCTGCCAACATTTTTAATGGCCCCAAGCGCATAGCGCACAGCCGCAGGTGTATCTGGTGCATCGGCAACAGCTTCAACCGCAAAACTTGCAAAAGATTTATTAATATCAGGTGGTAATATGGTGATAGATTTTTGCTGACATTCTTGACGAAACACCGCCAATTTGTCCGTATTCCCGGCATCCAGCGCCATTGAAGCCGCCATAAATTCAACTGGGTAATTGGCCTTTAAATAGGCTGTTTGATACGACACCAGCGCATAGGCCGCGGCATGAGATTTGTTAAACCCATACCCGGCAAATGCGGCAATTTGATCAAAAACGTCAGATGCCAATTGTTCAGACAGATCATTTTTTACCGCGCCAGTGATAAAAATTTGGCGTTGCTCATCCATCTCGGCCTTGATTTTCTTTCCCATGGCGCGCCGCAAAATATCCGCCGCCCCAAGCGTGTAGCCTGCTAAAACCCGGGCCGCTTGCTGGACTTGTTCCTGATAAATCATGATGCCATAGGTTTCAGCCAGCACCGGTTCCAGCTGTGGGTGCATATAGGTGATTTGCGACGGGTCATGTTTCCGCGCCACATAATCCTTGATATTTTCCATTGGCCCCGGCCGATATAGCGCGACAACAGCGATAATATCTTCAAACCGGTCAGGCCTGAGGCCGCGCAGCACGTCACGCATACCGCTAGATTCCAACTGAAACACGCCCACAGTGTCGCCATTGGACAGCATCTTGTAGGTCGTTTCATCATCAAGCGGAATATTGGCAAGATCAATTTCAATGCCGCGCCGCGCAATAAAATCGACAGCACGTTGCAAGACGGTCAGCGTCTTTAGACCCAAAAAGTCAAATTTGACCAAACCTGCCTTTTCCACCCATTTCATATTAAATTGTGTCACCGGCATATCTGATCTTGGATCGCGATAGAGTGGCACAAGTTCGGCAAGCGGGCGGTCACCAATCACCAAGCCAGCGGCATGCGTCGAGGCGTGCCGGTACAATCCCTCTAGCTTCATTGAAACGGTAATCAGGTCAGCGACTTGTTCATCTTCGTCCTTTTGTGCGCGCAACGCCGGCTCTGATTTTAGTGCCTCGGCAATTGTTGTCGGATTGGCCGGATTGTTCGGAATCAGCTTTGCGATCCGGTCGACCTGTCCATAGGGCATTTCCAGCACACGTCCGACATCACGTAATGCCGCGCGGGCTTGTAATGACCCAAATGTGATGATTTGTGCGACCCTGTCATGCCCGTATTTGTCCTGCACATAGCTGATCACCTCGTCACGCCGATCCTGACAAAAATCAATGTCAAAATCCGGCATCGACACCCGTTCTGGGTTCAAAAACCGTTCGAACAACAAGCCCCATTTCAACGGGTCAAGATCGGTAATAGATAGCGCCCACGCCACAACCGATCCAGCACCTGAACCACGGCCCGGCCCTACTGGAATATTTTTTGATTTTGCCCATTGGATAAAATCAGCAACGATCAAAAAATAGCCGGGAAATCCCATTTGCTCGATAATATCTAGCTCAAAGGCCAACCGTTCCATATAGGGTTTTGACAGCGACTGACGCGCCGCCTCATC
This sequence comes from Pseudomonadota bacterium, assembly GCA_027620495.1. Taxonomy (GTDB): domain Bacteria; phylum Pseudomonadota; class Alphaproteobacteria; order Puniceispirillales; family Puniceispirillaceae; genus UBA3439. The sequence goes on from JAQCEA010000006.1 coordinate 29,295, forward strand.
AAGCGATTCGTTAAATACATGGCGCTCTAGTCTAGCCTGCAACCCGCTTTGTGCCTGTGCGCGCAACTCTGCCGCCTCATCACGCCCGGCTGATGTCACAAAGGCTGGCAAAATAGGCGCGCGTGTTTCCGCCATCACACTACAGCGTTTGGAAATGACCAAAGTATTTTCAATTGCTTCAGGTATATCTTGAAACAATTCAATCATTTGCGATGATGTCTTAAAGTAATGCTCTGGGGAATATCGCGGTCTATCTTGCTCTGATATTTTGCGACTTGTACCAATACACACAAGTGTATCATGGGGCTGGCTCATAGCCGGATCTTCAAATCGACAGTCATTTGTCGCGACCAGAGGCAAATTTAACCGATCCGCACATTCGAGAAGATGTGGCTCGCCAGCAAGTTCCGCTGGCAATCCGTGACGTTGCAATTCGATATAGAGGCGGCCGGGCACAATAGCCGCCAGCCTTTCTAGACGTTGTTGTGCCAAATTGGCGCGCCCATCCCCAGCTGGGCCGCCAACAAAGCCGGATAACGCGCCCCCAGTCAACAGAATCAACCCATCGCTGTAATCGGCTAAATCTTCGACAGCGCAAGCAGGTGTTTGCGCCGCATCGCTCGACAACAGAATTTTTGACAATAATTGAGACAAATTGACATAGCCTGTCTCATTTTGTGCCAGCAGCACCACATCACCGCGCCCGGCTTTGTCCTCAAGTTCAATCTGCGTACCCATGATTGGCTGCACCCCTGCCGCGGCCATAGATTGCGCAAACTCCAAAGCGCCAAACATATTATTGGTATCAGTGATCGCGGCGGCGGGTTGAAAATCGCCGCTGACAAGTTTGGTTAATGTGCCAATCCGCAGGGTCGATTCAGTCAGCGAAAAAGCAGTATGAAGACGCAAATGAACAAAAGAGGCAGGCATATAAAACACTCTAGGCTGGACCGGGCCTCATAGCATATCGCAATCGGTCTGTCCGGCCAAACGACTTGTCAGCTATATTTTGATTTGGTCAGGCCAATTCGACAACATGACCATTTTCAATGGTCAGAATGCTATCCATATTGAGTGCCAATTGCTGGTTATGCGTCACCACCAAAGCCGCCGTTTGGGTGGCACGGGTGATGGCCGCCAAATGTCCAAAAACATCTTTGGCTGTATCCGGGTCCAAATTGCCTGTTGGCTCATCAGCGAGCAACACCCGCGGGGCATTGGCCACCGCCCGCGCAATGGCAACTCGTTGTTGTTCACCACCCGACAGCAATCCGGGGCGATGATCGACACGGTCTTGCAAACCAACCATCGCCAGCAATTGCCCAGCCCTATCCGCCGCTTCAAATTTATCAAGCCCATTCAGCATTTGCGGGATCATCACATTTTCAAGCGCGGAAAATTCTGGCAGCAACCGGTGAAACTGAAACACAAAGCCAATATGCTGGCGGCGCAACAAGGTGCGTTTTCCTTGCCGCAAAAGCCCAGAATCGACCGTATCGATAAATACGGTGCCTGAATCAGGCTGTTCAAGAAGACCGGCAATATTCAACAAGGTGGACTTGCCAGACCCAGATGGCCCAACCAAGGCTTTCATTTCGCCAGCCCGCACAGTTAGACTCGCACCGGTCAGCACATCCAGCTTTGACCCGCCTTGATTATAGCTACGCCAGACATCTTTTAGTTCAAGAAGCGGCGGCGGGGCTGATCGAGATAACATGGCCTCACTCATAGCGCAGTGCCTCAGCCGGGGAAACGCGTGATGCCCGCCATGCGGGATAGAGGCTGGCAAAAAATGACAGACCAAGCGCCATCAAAATCACCATGAATACATCCTGCGGATCAATCTTTGCCGGTAAATTAGATAGGAAATAAATTTCAGCGGCGAATAATTCAGCCCCAGACATTTTTTCAATAAATTGTTTGATCGAATCAATGTTCCAGCAAAACACTAGGCCCAACAATGTGCCAGTCGTGGTCCCCACCACACCAATGCTGGCCCCGGTCATAAGAAACACCCGCATAATGCTGCCACTGCTGGCCCCCATCGTGCGTAACACCGCAATATCGGCATTTTTTGACCGCACCAGCATGATCATGGAAGAAATAATGTTAAAGGCGGCAACCAGAATAATCAGCGTCAATATCAAAAACATTACATTGCGTTCAACCCGCAGAGCATTCAAAAACCCCCGGTTGCGCTCAATCCAATCAAACGCGCTTAAATTACTGTCAAGCGATTGACTGACAAGTCGGCGCAATGGGCCAATCTGTTCAGGGGTGGCGGCATAAACTTCCAGCGCCGATACCCGCCCATCATAGCCAAAAAAATCACTGGCAAGTTCCAACGGCATAAACACAAAGCCGGAATCATATTCATACATACCAACATCAAAAATGCCGGCAATCGGAAATGTGCGGCGTGATGGCAAGGTGCCAAACGCTGTTGGTTTTCCCTTGGCCGTGGTTAAGGTCACATTATCCCCTTGTTTTACGCCAAGCTTAAACGCCATCGCATGCCCGATCAGCACCCCATTTTTATCGCGAAAACCGGCAATTTCACCCTCATCAAGCGAATCCCATAGCGGCTTGCGCACAGCCAGATCAGACCATCGCACCCCGCGCACAACGGCCCCAAGGCTGACTGTGTTTTGGGTGGCCATGGCTTGGCCCTCAATTTGCGGGGTGACAGCAATCACATTTGGCATTTCCGCGATTTTTAGCGCCAGCCCATCATAATCCGCGATACCGCCAACATCATTTGCATAGACCGAAACATGCCCGTTCAGCCCCAAAATCCGCCCAACCAATTCGGCCCGAAACCCGTTCATCACTGACATCACGACAATCAGCGTCGCAACGCCCAAAGTGATTCCAGCCAGCGAAAACCAGGCAATGACCGAAATAAATCCTTCAGCCCGCCGCGCCCGCATATAGCGAAACGCCAGCAATCTCTCTACGGCTGAAAAATAATGGCGCATTAAGGTTCCTATCTTGGCTGAGCAACTGTTGAAATGGCTGGTCTAGCGGTGTTGCAGACGATTGACCACGCCAGCAGGTGTCAGTTCTTCGGTATCGCCGGTTTTGCGACGTTTCACCTCTAACACGCCATTGTCTAACCCGCGCGGCCCCACAACAACCTGCCATGGAATTCCGATCAGATCCATTGCGGCCAATTTTGCGCCGGGACGTTCATCACGGTCATCAAGTAACGGGTCCATGCCAGCTTTTATACAGCCTTGATACAATTCAGCACAAACAGAATCACAAGCGACATCCCCCGGCTTTAAATTCACAATGGCGACATCAAATGGCGCCACCGAATCTGGCCAGATAATACCCTTATCATCATGGCTAGCCTCGATAATACCACCAACAAGACGCGACACGCCAATGCCATAAGACCCCATATGAACCGGCAGATTTTGGCCATCAGGCCCGCTGACCGTCGCCCCCATGGCGGCAGAATATTTTGTGCCAAAATAGAAAATATGGCCAATTTCAATGCCGCGCATGGTCATCAGGTCTTGATCTGCCACCGGACAATCTTGGGGGTTGTGTTTTTCATCAGCACGCGCATAAAGCGCGGTGAATTTATCAACAAATGGCTGCAAGTCCGCGTCATAATCGATATCTGCCAGAAGATCGGCCTGCAACCAGTCTTTGTGGAAAAAGACACCGCTTTCACCTGTTTCGGCAAGAATAATAAATTCATGGCTCATATCGCCGCCAATTGGCCCGGTATCGGCCTCCATCGGAATCGCCGTCAGCCCCATGCGCGCAAAGGTTTTGAGATAAGACACAAACATTTTGTTATAGGCTGTGCGTGCGCCATCAGCATCTAGATCGAATGAATAGGCATCTTTCATCAAAAATTCACGCCCCCGCATAATGCCAAAGCGCGGGCGCACTTCATCACGGAATTTCCACTGAATATGATACATATTTAGCGGCAGTGCCTTGTAACTGCGGACATGCGAGCGGAAAATATCAGTGATTTGTTCTTCGTTGGTCGGGCCATAGAGCATATCACGGTCATGCCGGTCTTTAATCCGCAGCATTTCCGCACCATAATCATCATAACGCCCTGATTCCTGCCAGATTTCTGCTGGCTGGATGGTTGGCATCAAAATTTCCAGCGCGCCCGCCCGGTTTTGTTCCTCGCGCACAATATTTTCAATCTTGTCCAGCACCCGCTTGCCAAGCGGCAACCATGAATATATGCCAGCACTTGACTGCTGGATCATACCAGCGCGCAGCATCAATCTATGTGATGCAATTTGGGCTTCCTTTGGTGTTTCTTTTAGCACCGGGAGGAAATACTGACTTAAACGCATAGTCACTTCCTTTTTTACATAGTCTTGGTATCGGAACGGTTCACCCCGCGCTCACATCTTTATATCTTTACCGCAAGGATGGCAGGCCTGACCGATCAAACACCGCATCTAGCATAGTTTCAGTGACCGCCTCAAGCGAATTGGGTGTCCATTGCGGCGCCTGATCCTTATCAAGGACAACGGCCCTGATACCCTCGGCAAAATCGGCCCGTTTGGTCATGCGCAGCGCCAAATGAAAATCAAGTTCTATAGCCGCTATCGGATCAGTGAGATCATTGGTTTCAAAAAGCAGGCGGTCAAACAGCTTTATTGACAGCGGACAGCGCGTTTCAAAAGCCTTGACAATCGCACCAAGCAATTTGTTATGGGGCATGTTTTCAGCTAAACCGGCCGCGCGGTCACGCATCGATTCAACCGAACCATCACCAAAGATATGATCAATGAGCTGACGTTGACTGGAAAGTAAAGATTGTCCTGTATCAATCTGAAATTGTTTTATAATTTTATATACTTGATCGACATGGCAATGCAGCAATTTTTCTTTAAGATCGATCAATGACGCGCTTGGCACATATGCGGTGGCCAGCCCCAGCAACAAACAATCAGCCGCCCCTACAACATGGCCGGTCATCCCCATCAATCTGGCAACAGATTTTGGACAGCGCCCTAAAAACAAACTTGCGCCAACATCAGGAAATAATCCGATTGCAGATTCGGGCATGGCGAAACGTGTTGTCTCGGTCATCACAATATGTTGGCTGTGTTGGGCCAATCCGCCGCCGCCGCCCATGACAATCCCATCACATAACGCAATCACTGGTTTGCCAAATTCAATCAAGGCGATATCTGCCAAATACTCCGCACGAAAATAGGGTTCAGCCCCGGCTGGATCACCCGAAATTGCCAACTGGCGCGCATATTTGATGTCTCCACCGGCACAAAAGGCGCGTGGTGATGAACTGCATAAAAGCAAATGTGTGACAGATTCATCTCTGGCCCAGCGCGACAGCTGATCGGCAAAGGCCAAGACCATATCCATAGTTAACGCATTTAGCGCATCTGGCCGGTCTAGCGTGACCAGCCCGGCTGTCGCCGTTTGTTCAAAGTGAATATCGGAATGAGGCATTGCACATCTGTTGTCTGCTGGGTATTAAGATTAATTCACGAACAGTAGCGGAAAACCATCGCCATGAGTAGAGGCCAATATCCTAACACCCGCATGCGGCGTAACCGTATGCAGGCCTTTTCACGCCGGCTTGTTGCCGAAAATCGCCTGAGCAGCGATGATTTGATCTGGCCTCTATTTGTGATTGAGGGCAAGGACCAGACCGAGGCGATTGATGCGATGCCGGGCGTCTCGCGCCATTCGATTGACCGGTTGCTCGAACAAGCGCATCAGGCCGTTGAGCTTGGCATTCCCGCCATTGCCATCTTCCCATCAATTGATGCCAGCCTAAAAGACCCATCAGGTAGCCTCGCACAAGATGGAGATAATTTGGTGTGCCGTGCGGTGCGGGCGGTAAAATCTGCTTATCCAGAACTTGGGATTGTATGTGACGTTGCCCTTGACCCCTTTACCGATCATGGCCATGACGGGGTGATGCAGGCGGACGAAATTTTGAATGACGAAACCGTTGAAATTTTGTGCGAGCAAGCCATTCATCAGGCCAACGCCGGTTGTGATATTATCGCCCCGTCCGATATGATGGATGGCCGCGTCGCGGCTATTCGTGCGGCGCTGGATGACGCTGGGCATCACAATGTGCAAATTATGGCCTATGCGGCTAAATATGCGTCCAGCTTTTACGGGCCGTTTCGCGATGCTGTAAAAGCTGGGGCGTCGCTTGGTAAATTTGGTAAAGCCACCTATCAGATGGACCCGGCAAACAGCGACGAAGCCATGCATGAAATCGCGCTTGATCTGGCCGAAGGTGCAGATTTGGTCATCATCAAGCCGGGCCTGCCCTATCTAGATGTGTTGGCCCGCGCCAAGTCCGAATTTGGCGTGCCATGCGTGGCTTATCAGGTATCAGGTGAATATGCGATGCAATGCGCCGCTTTTGCCAATGGCTGGCTTGACCGTGAACGTACCATATTGGAAACCATGATGGCGTTTCGGCGGGCTGGCGCGGATGCGGTGTTAACCTATTTTGCCCCAGATATCGCCAAACTTCTTCATCAACAGCGGTAAATAGGTTGCCAGCGAAATCTAGTTGGGCGCGATCACAAAAGGTGATATTTGTGCCTGCTATAGATGATTAGACACTGATGGTCAGACCAAAATGATCAGGCACGGCCTAACACGCATAATCAGGGAGAACCGCCATGTCAGTAACAGCCAATGATATTCGCGCCGCCGCGACCAGATTGCAAGGCCAAGTCATTCGCACACCAATGCTGTCCGCCCCCCTATTATCGCGGCAATTTGGGTGCGATTTATATGTAAAGCTGGAATGCCAGCAATACACCTCGTCTTTCAAGGCGCGCGGTGCCTATATCGCCATGCAAAGCCTTAGCAGCGCCCAGCGCAAGGCCGGGGTCATCGCCATGTCAGCGGGCAACCACGCACAAGCGGTAGCCTATCACGCCGAACGGATGGGCATGCCCGCGGTGATTGTGATGCCTGCACAGACCCCATTTGCAAAAGTTGCCCGCACGCGCGCTTATGGCGCTGAAGTTGTGCTGGAAGGTCGCAATCTGAACGAATGCGAAGGCACAGTTAACAAACTGATTGAAGAGCGCGGCTTAACGTTGATTCATCCCTATGATAACGAACTGGTTATGACTGGTCAGGGTACAGTCGGGCTAGAGATGCTAGAAGATGAACCTGACCTTGATATCCTTGTGGTGCCGATTGGTGGCGGCGGGCTGATTGGCGGTATTGCCACGATTGCTCGTGAAATGCGCCCAAATATTAAAATTATTGGGGTGCAAACCAAATCCTATCCGACAATGAAACTTGCGGTGGCGGGAAAGGAAATTCAATGCGGCGGCGAAACACTGGCCGAAGGCATTGCGGTGAAAAAGCCGGGGGGTGTCACCAAGCCGGTTGTCGCCCAGCTTGTTGATGATATTGTTTTGGTGACCGAACGCCAGCTTGAATGGGCCGTTGGCGCGCTTGTTGAACAGCAGCGCGTTGTTGCCGAGGGCGCCGGTGCCGCCGGTATTGCAGCGATTTTTGGCAATCCTGAAATGTTTGCGGGCAAAAAAGTTGGCGCGGTGATTTGCGGGGGAAATATCGACCCCCGGCTATTGGCCTCTATTTTGAACCGGAATATGGCGGTTGATGGCCGTATTGCCCGTCTGCGGATTGATATTTCCGATGAGCCGGGCATGCTTGCCGCCATTTCAACAGCCATTGGCAAATGCGGCGGCAATATTGTCGAAATTTATCACCAGCGCTTGTTTTATGACGTACCGGCAAAGCTGGCGAAAATTGACGCCGTGATCGAAACCAGAGGCCCGGCACACGTTGATGAAATTATCGCCGCGTTGCGCGCCGCCAATTTTCAAGTCAGACAGCTTGAAGACAGCGCCAGCTAATTGGTCATATGCAATAAATCTTGATTTCCTATCAGGGTTCTTGGCATTCTGAGGGCTATGGATCAGGACAAACGACTACACCGTAGCAAACCTTTGCCAATGCGATTGAGCATGCGCAGTGGTTGCCCGTATATCACCGGCAAAACCGAACAACGGATCGCTGTTGATATTGATTTTCAGCCATCTGTTCATGATTCCTTGGCCCGCGCCGGGTTCAGACGGGTTGAAAATTGGGTGTATAAGCCAGCCTGTCCGAACTGCAATGCCTGTCTGCCATGGCGGGTGAATGTCCGGCAATTTCGGCCAAGTCGCAATATGGCGCGGATTATTTCGACAAACCGTGATCTGTCTCGCAAGCTTGGCGAAGCCCGGCCAACAGAACAACATTATCAGCTTTTTAAATCCTATGTGACCAGCCGCCATGATGATGGGCAGATGGCGCGCATGGATCGCGACGATTTCAACAGCATGATCAGCAACAGCCCAATCGAGACCATGCTGATCGACTATTTTGATCAAAACCAACGGCTGGTGGGATCGGTGCTAACAGATATGCAACAAGATGGGATGAGCGCTGTTTATAGTTTTTTTGACCCAGACGCCGCGCATCGTTCGCTTGGCACCTATATGATCATCGATTTGATTAATTGTGCTGTTGATCTGGATTTGCCATGGCTATATCTCGGCTACTATTTGGCCCAAAGCCAGAAAATGCGCTACAAAGCCCGTTTTCAGCCAGCCGAAATCTTTCGTGATGGCACTTGGCAATTATTTGAAAATAATGATGATCATTGACCTTGGCACCGCGTATAGATTTTTCACAAGGACCCAGCATGACTGTATCTTTTGAAGCTTTACGAGATGCCGACCAACAAACCGTCCGCAGGGCCATTCGTTCTGAGGCCTATCAGGCGCATACGGCTGGTCTTGCCACCGGCTATTTGCAGGCCAATCTTGTAATTGTCGAAGACGTCCATGCATTGGATTTTATGAGATATTGTCAAAGAAATCCAAAACCTTGCCCGGTCGTCGGCGTCAGCGATACAGGCAATCCAATGATGACAACGCTGGGTCAGGACATTGATATTCGCAGTGACGTCCCTTCATATAATATTTATCGCCACGGGCAGTTAACTGATAGTTGCAGTGACATTACACATCTGTGGCAGGATAATATGGTTGCCTTTGCGCTTGGTTGTTCATTTACTTTTGAACATGCCATTTTGCGGGCCGGATTTCCGCTTTGGCATGTCGAAAATAACCGCACCGTACCCATGTTCAAAACCACCATTGACACGGTCGAGGCTGGCCCATTTTCTGGTCCGATGGTGGTCAGCATGCGCGCTATCGCGGCTGATCGGCTTGACGAGATAAAGACCATCTCGGCGCAATTTCCCCTCGCCCATGGCGCCCCAGTGCATTGGGGGGATCCAGCGGTGATTGGCATTCATGATATCACTGCGCCTGACTGGGGTGATCCAACACCAGTTAGAGATGGTGAAGTGGCCGTTTTCTGGGCATGCGGTGTTACCCCGCAAGCGGCCATTATGCGCGCGGGATTGCCATTATGTATTACGCATAAACCTGGCCAGATGCTGATTACCGACATCAGCGATACAGCCGAAACACCAATAAAAGCAGCTGAATAACGGCAAGGGTTTTCGGCCAAAAACTGCTGTTTTATTCCAATTTTAAATCAGCTAAAACGGGCTGGCCGCGGAAATCCATTTGGCGGCAATTTGCCAGTACCGCCGCGGCGAGCAAGCCATGTTGCGAGATCAGTTTCTGTCCGCACGCGGCCACCACCGGCCTGCCAGCTCAACCCCTTGGCCGAGTCAAACACCGTAATATCGGCTAACCCACCATCTTTAAAGCGTTGCAAGATCACGCCCTTGCCGCGGGTCATTTCGGGCACTTCATTCAACGGAAATATAATCAGCTTGCGGTTGACACCAACCGACGCCACCATATCGCCATGGGCCATGCAACACGCCACCGCGCGTGCATCACCCGGCACATTCAAGATTTGTTTGCCGCTTCGGGTTTGGGCAACGGCGGCATCAATATCAACAACCAACCCGTGACCAGAACTAGCGGCGACCAGCAACTTGCCCGGCACAACACGCAATAATTTTATAATTGATACATCAGCTGGCAGATCAACCATCAGGCTGACAGGCTCACCAAAACCGCGCCCGCGCGGCAATTTATCGGCGGCCAACGTGTAAAACCGACCATTTTCTGCAAATAATAAAATTTTGTCGGTGGTTTCGGCATGCATAACAATTCCCGCCGCGTCACCTTCTTTATATTTAAATTCACTGTTTAAATCCTGATGCCCACGCATGGCTCTAATCCAGCCTTTTTCTGAACAAATAACCGTGATGGGTTCGCGTTCAACCAAAATATCAGTGGGATCAAAGTCAATTTGTGGTGCGTCAGAAAGCACTGTTTTCCGCGGGTCTGTTTTAACAAATGACGCTTTCATATCTTTTATTTGGTCGGTGATCACCGCCCATTGCGATGTCTCGCTTGCCAGCAAGTCTTGCAGGCCCGTTTGTTCGGCAACAAGCTTGTCCCGTTCGGTCCGCAACGCCATTTCTTCTAATCGACGCAAAGACCGTAACCGCATATCAAGCACCGCATTGGCCTGATTTTCGGTTAACCCAAATTGTTTCATTAATTCATCACGCGGGTGATCAGATTCGCGGATAATGGCAATCACCTGATCCAAATTCAAATAGACAACCAGATAGCCTTCCAGCACCTCCAGCCGGGTCGCAATTCGGCCCAACCTGAATTCAGACCGGCGTTGCAGAACAACGCGGCGATGCGCCAGCCATGCATTAAGTGCGGCGCGTAAATCCATCACCCCGGGCCGACCATCTGCATCCAAAACATTGAGATTAAGCGGCACACGCACTTCAAGATCGGAAAGTTTAAACAGACTTTCCATCACCAATTCGGCTTCTAACCGGCGGGATTTTGGCTCTAGCACAATGCGGATATCTTCGGCGGACTCATCACGAATATCGGCAAGCACAGGTATTTTTTTCGCTTGTAACATTTCGGCAAGACGTTCAATCAGCCGGGACTTTTGCACCTGATAGGGAATTTCGGTGACAACAATCTGCCACGCCCCGCCCTTTTCGGTCTCTACATTCCATTTTGCCCGCACCCGAAAGCCACCGCGGCCCGTTGCATAAGCCTCGCGAATGGAATCGGCTGGTTCAACAAGCAAACCGCCTGTTGGAAAATCCGGCCCTTTTACAAATTGCAGCAACGTATCAATCGAGGCATTGGGATGTTTGATCAAATGCAGGGCGGCATCTGCCAATTCGCACACATTATGTGGCGGAATTGACGTTGCCATGCCAACCGCAATGCCCTGTGCGCCGTTGGCAAGCAGATTTGGCACACCGGCAGGCAATAAGGCCGGCTCTTCTGATTCGCCATCATAGGTCGGGCGGAAATCAACAGCATCTTCATCAATACCGTCCAGCAACAGGCGGGCGACTTCTGTCATTCGTGCCTCGGTGTAACGCATGGCAGCGGCGTTATCACCATCAATATTGCCAAAATTTCCCTGCCCTTCGACAAGCCGATAGCGCATGGCAAATTCCTGCGCCAGACGCACCATGGCGTCATAAATCGCCGCGTCACCATGCGGGTGAAATTTACCCATAACATCGCCGACAACACGTGCCGATTTTTTAAAGCCCTGACCGGGATCAAGCTTTAATTGCCGCATGGCAAATAATAACCGGCGATGTACAGGCTTTAACCCATCGCGCACATCAGGCAATGACCGTGACGTGATGGTCGATAGCGCATAGGCCAAATACCGCTGTGACAGGGCATCTGAAAAGGCGGTCTGATCGATATGTTCACCGGTTGTTACATCACTGTCACGGCTCATCGTACTGCCTCTTGATTATCAACTGCTTGCTTATAGCGGGTTTCGACCATATCTGCCAACCGTCTGCGTGCCGCTGGAATATCGGCATTATGCGCGGCAAAAACCCGCTTGGCTAAAAAATGCCCGGTCAAATCGAGTCCAGCCACCCAATCATGTGCCGGGCAAGCCACCCCGCCTAAAAATCTGGGCAATGGCAACAACCGGTTGGCAAATTGACCAGCATGATTCTGGCTGACAGCCGCGCCTGATTTTGGGCTGACATAGGCCAGATTTGTCGTTTCACCACTGGCGGCGCACCGGTCAAGATCAAGTTGATACCCGGCCGCATGCAACAGCCCCAATTCCCACCTGACATAGCCTTCAAGCCAACCTGTGTTATCATCATCCATAGCAATCAAAGACAATAACGCATCTGTACCAGCATACAGCCCGGCATGCGGTTCACGTTCTGGCAACGCCCCTTCTAGCAAGGCACAAATCGACGCCACACCAGCCAGCCGCATTGGTGAATCCAAAAATCTGGCAGGCACAGCTTGGGTTAATTCCAACTGCATCTGACCAAGCTGTTCGCTTAACCTTGCACGCCAACTGGCCTGTACCCGGTTGCCGGGCTGTACCGTGCCGCGCATTTTCTTTGAAGCACCGCCGCGCACAAGCCCAGCATGTCGCCCATAATCGGCGGTTAACAGCGAAACAATGCTATTGCCCTCGCCATGCGGCCGGACCGATATAATGATGGCATCAGCTTGCCATTCAGGCATTGTAGTCTAGATCCCAAATCGAATAACGCGCCGAATCATTCATCCAGTCTTTGCGATATTTCACATGCGCAAATAGATGTATGCGACGATCCAGCGACATTTCTAATTCTTTGCGGGCCGCGGTGCCAACGCGCCGCATCGTCTGGCCACCCTTGCCCAGAATAATGCCGCGATGCCCCTCACGCGCAACATAGATGGATAAATGCACCTCGGCACTGCCATCATCGCGTTCATTCCAATGATCGGTTTCGACAGTTAACTGGTACGGCAATTCTTGATGCAGGTTCAAAAACAATTTTTCGCGCAAAGTTTCTGCCGCCAACAAGCGTAGCGGCATGTCTGACAAATCATCTGGGTCAAAAAGATAGGGGCTGTCCGGCATCTGCGCCGCCAACCATGATTTTAAGTCTCCAATACCATTGCCGGTTTCTGCCGAAACCATAAAAACCCGTTCAAATTCATATTGTTCTGATAATTCTGCGGCGCGTTCTAAAAGCCGTTCTTGTGGTGCCAGATCAATTTTGTTGAGGACCAAAGAGGCGCGGCGCCCAGATGCGGCAAGATTGGCCAAAATACTCGCCGTATCATCATCAACAGCGCGGCGTGCGCAATCATGAAGCAACAGCAACACATCACCATCTTCAGCGCCTTGCCATGCCGCCTGTACCATAGCCCGATCTAGCCGCCGTTTTGGTTTAAAAATACCGGGCGTATCAACAAAAATGATCTGGGTATCATTATGCATGGCAATGCCGCGCACACGGCTTCGCGTGGTTTGCACTTTTGGCGTCACAATCGATACTTTTTGGCCCACCATTGCGTTCATCAGCGTTGATTTGCCCGCATTTGGCGCGCCAATGAGTGCGACAAAACCAGCTTTTGTCATCATAGTATCTGTACGATCATCCACCATTACATTTCGTCTCCGGCCTGCAAGCGCGCAAGTAGCGCCGCCGCCGCCTTTTGTTCGGCAATCTTGCGATTGCTACCAGTTGCCGATTTGGACCCCGCATTAGCAACGCTGACCTCATAGGTCATTTCTGGGGCGTGATCCGGGCCAGATTTGGCAAGTTGCCGATAAACAGGCAAGCCAAGCCCCTGCCCCAACGCCCATTCTTGTAGCCGCGATTTGGCGTCTTTTTCGCGGCTAGCTGGTGTGGTACTGGCGAGCGGCCAATGCGCTTTTAAGAATGCTGCGGCATCTTTCAAACCGGAATCCAAATAAATAGCCGCAAGAAGGCTCTCAATAACATCCGCCAACACATTGTCATTTTCGGCAAAACTCATGCCCGGTTGCGCCTGCAAAAAATAAGCAATATTGAGTTTGCGCGCAACCATGGCCAAAGTGGCTGTTCGTGCCTCGCTATGCAACCGCAATGACAACGCACCTTCATTATCATCTGGGCAATGTTCATAGAAATAATGCGCCAGCAAAAGTCCTAACACCCGGTCACCCAAAAATTCTAACCGTTCATAGCTTGCTGTCGGCCCGGAAAAACTGGCATGTGTCAGGGATTGTTGCAACAAAGACTGATCGGCAAATTTATAGCCAAGGCAAGATTCAAGTTCGGCAAGTGGGCGCTTTGTCATTACATAATGCCATCACCAAGTCGGCCATACCGGATCGCAAAGGGCCATTTCCAAACTTCCCACAAATGGGCACTGCTATTATGGCTGAAAAACAGGCGTTCAGCCCGGCCAATCAGGTTTTCTGCTGGTACCAAGCCAACAGATGTTGTCCGACTATCACGTGAATTATCACGGTTATCGCCCATCATGAAATAATGCCCCTCAGGCACCAAAAACACGTTTGTGTTATCAAGCAAATCATCATCAGATCGTTCCTGAATCAGATAGGATTTACCGTTCGGTAAGGTTTCTTGATACACCGCAAACCTGATCACATTATACCCATCGCTGGCAGTGGCAAACCCCTTGCGGTCGCGGTTAACGGCCACATCATTAATGTGCAAGACGCCATTTACGACCTGAACCCGGTCCCCCGGTAATCCGACAATACGCTTGATAAAGGCAACTGATTCATTTTGTGGTTGGCGAAATACAGCAACATCACCGCGTTCTGGCGGCGTTTCAAAAATGCGCCCATCAAATGGGGCCATGCCAAATGGGAATGAATAGCGCGAATAGCCATATGAATATTTGGAAACAAACAAATAGTCACCAACCAACAAGGTCGGGATCATCGACCCAGAGGGAATATTAAAAGGTTCAAAAAGCAATGAACGAAACCCAAGCGCCAATGCCCCGGCAATGACAATCGTTTTGATAAATTCAAATTTACCTTCGGGCTTGCGTTTTGACATATTCAGCTATCCAGTTTGAGTGGCACCGCGTTGATAATTACAAACGCCAGCGCATAAGGTGGCTCGTCGCTCAGCGAAATTGATATGTAGGCCTTATACCCATCCGGGGTCAGCGCCTCAAGTGCCGTTTTACATGGCCCGGTCAAAGTCATCATTGGCGCCCCGTTCGGCAGGTTTAGGGTTTCTGCCTGTTGCCATCCAAGCCCAGACACCCCGGCCCCAGACAATGCTTTATAAACGGCTTCTTTGGCAGCAAATCTTTTCGCAAAATAGACTTGTGGTTGGCCGGTGGCGGTGGCGGCGGCGCGCTCTGCTTTGGTGAAAATCCGGCCTGTGAATTTGTCCGCGAACCGTTCAATTGATTTGCCGATCCGGCGCGCATCAACAATGTCGGTACCCACACCCAAAATCATCTATCAATTGATCCCAGCTGGGTTGGGGCGTGCCGCATCGATTAACTGGCGCATTTTTTCAATGGCCGCCGGCAAACCGCGAAAAATACTCTCGCCAATTAAAAAATGTCCGATATTTAATTCTTCAATGGTGGGGATTGCGGCAATCGGCGACACGGTATCATAATCAAGCCCATGCCCGGCGTGGCATTCAATGCCAACGCTGGCGGCGTGCTGTGCGGCTGTTTGCAGGCGAAGAAGTTCACCATCCCGGCCCATGCTATCATGACAGTAACGCCCAGTATGTAATTCAACAATATCTGCGCCAATAGCAACAGCCGCATCAATATCGGCCTGATTAGCCTCGATAAATAGTGATAATTTAATACCAGCTTCTTTCAGCGGCGCCAATTGATCGGCAAGCCTTGTTTCTTGACCAATCACCGCCAAACCGCCTTCGGTGGTAATTTCTTGCCGCTTTTCCGGAACAATACAAGCGGCATTCGGCCTGATTTTCAGGGCCATAGCAATCATTTCTGATGTTGCAGCCAGTTCAAAATTTAACGGCACCGATATGCCAGCTTTGATGGCGATCATATCATCATCGCGTATATGGCGCCGGTCCTCACGAAGATGGGCGGTGATGCCATCAGCACCGGCGGCTTCGGCCTGAAGCGCCGCGGCAAGCGGGCTAGGATGCTTGCCGCCACGCGCATTTCTGATTGTGGCGACATGATCTATATTTACGCCAAGCCGCACTCTATGAGGGGCAGTTCCTGTAAACAGTTTTGTCATTCCGGCGCGTTTCGTTTGTTCCAAGGCCATTATTGGCCGGTTTTTTTCCGACTTTTTACCAATTTAGATGCATTTGCCAGCCGTTTCGCGCGATGCGCCCGCCACCATTCGAACGAATAGTAACACAACACAAACGCAACAACCCAAGACAAGATCGCCAGCACCGTACCACCGATTGTCATTGGAAGAAATACCTGCTCAAAAGGTCCCGCCACCTGTTGCCAATCGACACCACCTGAAAAGGTAAAGAAATGCATAAAAACGGTCATGACCTCGGCAAGTTGCTGAAGATTAAGCGCCACAAATTGATCGCCATGGCCGCTTTGTTGCAACAGCCATAATCCCAACCGGTAATCCGACACCCAGATGAATAAAAATGTCCATGGATTACCAAAAAAGGTACCAATCGCCGATGCCAACACATTGCCCCGCAACAACAGCGCAAGCAAAGCCGCGATCAAAAAATGCAACCCAATGAATGGCAGGAACGATGCGGCCACCCCACTGGCAACGCCAATGGCAATCGAACCTGATGTGCCGGGCAATCTCACCACCCGTTGAAACAAATAGGCAAATAATCGCCGAAACCCGCGTTCTGGCCAAATAACAGAGCGGATTTGACGTAGTCTTGTCAGAGGGGTGCGGCGTCGAAACATAACAATGCCTTGAGTAAAATTCAGTCTTTCAGGTCTTGTATAAAAGGGATGTTTTGGTACGAGATTAAGAGGTTGGCATATCCATTATTACGAGCTTTGCGCCCGGTCAACGCGCTCGACAAAATTATTCGCCTGCAGCACCGCCATGATGGTGTGCATATGCTCAACATCTTTGACTTCTAAATCAAGCTCAAAACTAAAAAAGTCAGCATTCCGGTCGGTCAGGTGAATATTTGAAATATTACCGCCTTGCTGGCCGATAATGGTGGCCACTGCCGCCAGGCTCCCCGGCTCGTTTGACAGCACGGTATTCAACCGTGCTAGCACCCGCCGTGGCCCTTCATGTTCCCACGCCACATCCATCCATAATTCCGGTGCATCACTAAAATTTGACAGATTGCCGCAATCTTTACGATGAACGGTAACGCCTTTACCTGTGGTAAAAATGCCAACAATTGGCTCGCCGGGAAGCGGGTGACAGCACCGCGCAATATTAATGGCAATACCGGAATATCCACCTTTGATCCGCAGCATGGGGACACCGGCATCCCCCCCACGCCCATTGCGGACATTGCCGGTTTTGGCAAGTTTTCGGCTGGAGGCTAGGTCTGGATGCAGTTTTTCCAGCACCAGTTCAGGTTCAATTCGCCCCTCACCAATATGCGCGTATAAATCATCCAGCTTGTGAAAATTGAAAACCGAAATAATTTTTTCGACCGATCGGCTGCGAAATGGTTTGCCATATTCACGAAACACTTTTTGCAAAATGGTTTTACCAATCAAACTAAATTCGACCATACGTTCGGCCCGCACCGATCGTCTGATGCCTGATCGCGCCCGCCCAGTTTTTACAAAACTTTCCCATTCCGGACGTGGCCTTGCGTTGGTGGCGGTGATAATTTCAATTTGATCACCATTTTCCAACTCGGTCGCCAATTGGCGGTTTTTACCGTTAATTCTGACACCGCAACATTTTTCACCAACCTTGGAATGGACGGCATAGGCAAAATCAACAGCCGTTGCCCCTTTTGGCAGGGCAATCAAATCACCACGCGGCGTAAAGCAAAACACCTGATCATGATATAAATCCATCTTGGTGTTTTCTAAAAATTCATCGGCACCAGCTTCTTCATCCAAAATACCAACTAGTTCTTGTATCCACTTGACTTTAGTTATTCTTTTTGATGATTCAGGGTTTTTATAATCCCAATGTGCCGCTACCCCGTTTTCAGCGATTTCATGCATTTCTGGGGTGCGGAGCTGGATTTCAATTTTATGATTTTCCGGCCCAATAACACCCGTATGCAATGATTGATAGCCATTGCGTTTTGGGGTTGAAATATAATCTTTAAACCGCCCCATCACTGTTGGGTAGTGCGCATGGATGCTCCCAAGGGCGCGATAACAATCATCTTTTGTTGGTACAAGCACACGAAACGCCATGATATCGGAAAGCTGGTCCATGGTGACTTTTTTGCGCTGCATTTTGCGCCAGATTGAATAGGCGGTTTTTAGCCGTCCATTCACACTGCATTCAATGCCAGCTTGCTCAACAACATCCTGTAATTCGACACTGATCATCGGGATCACAATTTCTGATTGCTGTACCAAAAATTCCAGCCGGTTACTGATGGTTTGGTTCATTTCGCTATGCAGAACGGCGAATGCGTCATTTTCAAGATCATGCTGCAGATGCGTCACCCCGATACGTTCGGCAAGAGGCGCATATATTTCCAACGTTTCCCGGGCAATGCGCTGGCGTTTTTCATCTTTTGGAATGAAACTGATGGTGCGCATATTATGCGTACGATCCGCCAGCTTTACCAACAAAACGCGGACATCCTCGCTCATCGCCAACAACAATTTGCGAAAATTTTCAGCCTGCATGCTATTTGGACTTGGCTGCATGCCAATACGACTTAATTTTGTAACGCCATCAACAAGTTGCGCTACACTGGCACCAAACTGACTTTGCAGCGTTTCCAGCGTTACATCACAATCCTCAACCGTGTCATGTAACAGGGCTGTAATCACCGTATCGAGATCAAGCCGCATATCTGCCAAAATATTGGCCACAGCAATCGGATGCAAAAAATAAGGCTCGCCCGAGGCGCGCATCTGACCATCATGCGCTTGCCTGCCAAAATCAAAGGCACGGCATAACTTATCGCCATCAACCGCCGTATTATAGGCCTTTATTTTATGGTAAAGATCGTCCGCTGCTTCAATCATCGTCGTGCCAAGCTGATCATCAAGGTGCCAGCCAGCAGATATAACGATGGGTGATAACGTGCTGGCGGATTATTTAATCCTCGTTCTGAATTTCAGAAAGGTCAACATCTTCAAAGCCTGAAGGTTCTTGCATTTCATCTGCCGTGGTGATCTGCATACCGCTATCTTGGGCTTCGTCTGTGTTGTAATCGCCAACCATTTCCGACAAGTCAACTTCAGCAGCAAGCGCGGCATCGTCGCGGGTTTCTTGTTCTTCACGGATCGAAATGCGTTGCAGTTTTTTGATCAGCCCATCATTCAACACATCAAGATCGATGGTTTCAGCCGCGATTTCACGCAATGCAATCACCGGGTTTTTGTCGTTATCACGGTCAATGGTTGGCAAATCGCCTTTCAAAATGCCACGCGCACGCTGTCCAGCCGCCAATACCAAATCAAATCGGTTTGGGATTTTCTCGATGCAATCTTCAACCGTTACGCGCGCCATCACATTCTCCTTAAAATAATGTTTTCAATGGGTTAAGCCTTTTGGCTGTATCCATATTTGAAAGGCATTCTGCTTTGCGCCAGCTGTTATGTTTCAGTCGGCACGAACCATATGTTAGATTTTTTCGAAATCCAGCGGCGTGTTTACGCTAATTTACCAAATGGGGCAAGCCTAAACCGCCTGAATCAAAAGCATAAAGCAATAGGCTCATCAGTTTTGGGCAGGCCGTATCAACTGGTCGGCTGGCAGGCGATCAATCAGCGCATGTAGAGACTGTCCGGTTTGTGGATGTGTCCAATCAGCAACAAGATCGCGCAATGGCACCAGAACAAAGGCGCGTTCATGCATGCGGGGATGCGGCACCGTCAGGGCCGTCTGGTGATGAATTTCCCCACCAAAATCCAGCAAATCCAGATCAAGAACACGTGCCGCATTGCGCACTGACCGCACCCGCCCGAAATGCGCTTCAACTTGATGCAACACGGCCAGCGTTTCGGCGGCGTCAAAGCTGGTGGTGGCTTCGGCCACGGCGTTCAAATACCATGGCTGATCGGATGGCGGGACCGGTGCGCTTTCATACCAGCGGGACATTCTGATGACATCAACGCCAAGATCACCAAGCATTACCATTGCCGCTTCGCACCCTGCTTGCGGCGTAGCAAACCCGTCTGGGGTCAAATTGGCGCCCAATCCAATGAACAGACGTGTTGTTGCTGTCACAGCCAAACCATCCTTTATTAACGCCCAAAAAATACCGCCTGTATCGGCAATTAGAGATCAGTCCCCGTTATAAAAGGCTGGGATTTCACTACAACACCCCCTATGGTGAAGGCTATAGATTAATTTATTTATTTATTTGGAACTTATCATGTCGAAAGAAAAAACCGCCCTTTTCATTGATGGATCAAATTTTTATGCCGCCGCTCGTGCGCTCAATATGGATATTGATTATGCCAAACTACATAGTTTTTTTAGCGCTGACGTTAATTTGATCCGGGCCTATTATTACACCGCACTTCCCGAAGATCAGGAATTTTCATCGCTTCGCCCCCTCATTGACTGGCTGGACTATAACGGCTTTGCGGTTGTCAGCAAATTGACCCGCGAATTTACCGATCCAGAAACAGGCAAGCGGCGCATTAAGGGCAATATGGATATGGAACTGGCCCTCGATATGCTGAAACTCGCCCCGCATATCGACCACGCCATCTTATTTTCAGGCGATGGCGATTTTTGTCGATTGCTGGAAGATGTGCAAGGCATGGGCGTGCGGGTATCTATTGTCTCAACAACAAAATCATCCCCGCCAATGGTGGCTGACTCGTTACGGCGCATGGCGGATATATTTATTGAGATGGACACCATCCGCGATCATATCGGGCGCCCACCAAAACCATTCGAGGGCGACAGCGCTTAACTAGCTGATAGTCCGCGAAAAAATTTTAGGGGTTTGAAGCGGCCTAAAGTGTCCGGTTCCGCAACAGTCTGGCTTTATCACGTCCCCAATCGCGTTCTTTCGCGGCCTGCCGCTTGTCTTGCTTTTTGCGTCCTTTGGCAAGGCCGATTTGAATTTTGGCAATGCCGCGATCATTAAAATATAGCGCAAGCGGCACCAACGTCATTCCTTCACGCCGGATTAAGCCCAATAAGCGGTTACGCTCTCGCACTTTGACAAGCAATTCCCGCGGGCGTCGTGGTTCATGATTGGCCCGCGCCGCTTCATAAATTGGCAAGTTGGCATTAAATAACATCAGCCTGCCATTATCTTCACCGGCATAAGATTCGGCAATGCTGGCGCGCCCGGTACGTAATGATTTCACCTCACTGCCCATCAGCACAAGGCCGGCTTCGACCCGGTCTTCTATTTCATATTCATGCCGGGCCTTGCGGTTTTCCGCGACACGGCCGGTGGTGATATAGCCTTTGGCCATGATCTATCCCAATCTTTTGCTTACCGCCAAAGCTGGCACAAATTACAGCAAACCCGCACTGACCAGCGCGTCTTTTACCTGTGATTTACTGCTATCAGTGATCTCACATAAGGGCAATCTTGTCTCAGCCGCGCAAATGCCAAGCAATGATGCGGCATATTTCACCGGGCCCGGGCTTGCCTCACAGAACATGGCTTCATGAACTGGCGATAATCTTTTATGAATGGCTTGCGCGGTTGTAATGTCGCCAGCCCACCATGCGGCATGCATATCGCTCAGTAATTTTGGCGCGATGTTCGCGGTCACTGAAATACAGCCATGTCCACCCGCGGCAAGATATGGCAACGCCGTGGCATCTTCGCCTGACAATTGTGTAAAGGCATTGCCAAGCATATTTTGTAAAATCGTGGGCCGTGCCAAATCAGCCGTGGCATCTTTTATGCCCGAAATATTGGCATAATCAGACGCCAGCTTTGCCAATGTATTATCATTCACCCGCACAATTGACCGGCCCGGAATATCATACACAATCACCGGCACTTCGACTGCTTCAGCCACAGCCGCAAAATGCGCATATAATCCAGCTTGTGTTGGCTTGTTATAATACGGGCTGACAATCAAAACTGCGCTGGCACCAGCCGCCGCCGCATAACGTGCAAGCCGTACCGCTTCGGCGGTGCTGTTGGACCCAGCACCGGCAATGACCGGCACCCGTCCAGCCGCCTGTTTGATACAAAGCTCAACGACAAGATCATGCTCTTCATGCGACAAGGTTGGTGACTCGCCGGTTGTCCCCACCGGCACTAACGCGGCCGTGCCATTGTCGATCTGAAAATCAACAAGTTTGCAGAAATTATCTACGTCCAAAGCGCCGTTTTTAAATGGTGTGACAAGGGCGGTACAAGACCCAGCAAAAGGCGGCAGTGGCAGGCCATATGACATGATGTTCTCCTAATCCGCGAATCGCGGTAATCAATATGCGCCCAAAATAGGCAAGCCAACGCATAAATACAAGAAGGTAAATCGCGGTTTTCCCCGCGACATTATACTGTAACGGGCGGCTTTGCAGCGCCGATGCCGCCATTTTGATGATTGTGATATTGCCGATTATAAATCTGCTGATAAGCTTTGCGTCTTAATTAAAATGTCTCGCCACGGGAGCCTGACCACCATGCCAGCCACACCAACGCCACATGATACTGTGAATGCGGCCCAAAGCATTACCCGCGCCACTATAGAAGCCGCGGCGTCCCGAATCGCCCTGCATATCATTGAAACGCCGTTGATCGAGTCACCGCGCCTGAATGACAAGCTGGGCATCAGATTATTGGTCAAGGCAGAATGTCTGCAACATACCGGGTCTTTCAAATTGCGCGGTGCCAGCAATGCGGTATGGAGCCTTGATGACAAGGTCACGGATGTGGTTGCCTTTTCCAGCGGCAATCACGCACAAGGTGTAGCACGGGCCGCGGCCAGTCGCGGATTGCAGGCGACAATTGTGATGCCGAAAGATAGCCCGGCTGGCAAAATAGAAGGCACCAAGGCCTATGGTGCCAGCGTGGTGTTGTATGACCGCTATACCGAATCACGCGAAGAGATCGGCGCCGATATTGCCGCCAAAACAAAGGCGCATCTCATCAAACCCTATGATGACGCTCGGGTGATTGCCGGACAAGGTACGGTTGGGCTGGAAATCGCCGCGCAAGCTGCGGCAAAACAGGCAAAAATTGACGCCATTCTATGTTGCTGTGGTGGCGGCGGGTTAATTGCCGGGATGAGCATTGCCGCCAGCGATCAAATTCCCGGCGTAAAAATCTGGTCAGCCGAACCAGAATTTTATGATGACACATTGCGTTCGCTTACCAGCGGCGAAATCCAAACGGCTGATATCAACCAGCCATCAATTTGTGACGCCATTGTCACGCCGCAGCCGGGACAACTGACATTTCCGATTAATAAACAGCTTTTGTCTGGCGGGGCCGTGATCACTGACCGCGATGCGCTACAGGCTATTGCCACGGCTTTTAAACATCTAAAAATTGTTATTGAACCCGGGGGCGCCGCGGCATTGGCAGCTGTTTTAACAGGCCAATACCCACAAGGGGCAAGCACGGTTGTTGCGGTTGCCTCTGGCGGCAATATTGACAAGCAAATGTTTCAGCGGGCGTTGGATGAAGGCCCGCTTTTTTAACAAAACTGCGGCGTCTTTGCTAAAAATCTGTCGGTGCGCCGCCTTCTGCTTTTCGGCGCGCAACAAAATCAGCAAGCTGGTCACGGTGTCCACTATCCATCGGTGGGGCGACATATTCATTTAGCACCGTTTTATATTGTTTTTGCGCGCGTTGGTGCGCCCAGACACCGCCATCATCAAGCCAGGTTTCATAATTGCGCCAATCCGATAATAACGGCGTATAAAAGGCGTCACGATAGCGTTGCTGTGTATGATCGCACCCAAAGAAATGTCCATGCGGGCCAACTTCTGCAATCGCATCTAGTGCCAAGGTTGATGCATCGACCGTAATCGGCCGTTGCGCATAGATAATCTGCTGCAGCATTTCACAATCGATCACGAATTTTTCAAAACTGGCCGACAGGCCGCCTTCCATCCACCCGGCAGCATGATAAATTAAATTCGCGCCACCCGAACAACTTCCCTGAAGCGAAAAGGCCGATTCCCAAACAGCCTGCGCATCGAGTGCGTTTGCCGCATTTGCGTTAGAGGCACGAAGCGGCAACCCATAAAATCTGGCCAATTGACCAGAAATTTGCATGGCCCGAACAAATTCGGGGGTGCCAAAGGCGGGTGCGCCAGTTTTCATATCAACATTGCTGGTAAAGGCCCCATAAATTACCGGGGCCCCAGCCCGCACCGCCTGTAATAGGGCAATTGCCGCCAAGCCTTCGGCATTTTGCAATGTCAATGCCCCAGCCAGCGTCACCGGGGCCATCGCCCCAGCCAAGGTAAAGGGCGACACCACCACCATCTGATTGCGCGCCGCCATCCGCATGGCACCATCCAACATCGGCCAATCATGTTTCAGCGGTGACGTTGAATTAATATTGGTGAACATCCGCGGCTTTTCTTCAAACTCCTCATGCGTCAGGCCTGCACCAATGCGCACCATTTCCATCGCATCTTCGATACGTTCAGTTCCCAGCGCATAGGCGTGAACAACCTTGTCGGTCAGCGTCAGCATATCGAACAATCCGTCAAGATGACGGATTGACGGGTGCATATCCATCGGTTCTACCGCGTACCCACAGTTGAAATGGATGCAGTTATAGGCTTGTGCCAATTTTAGAAAATTTTGAAAATCTGCGCGCGTACCTATGCGGCGCCCTTGATCCAAATCCATCACATTTGGCGGTGATGCCACTTGGCCAAAATTAAAATAACGCCCACCAAAAATGAGGGCCCGGTCTGGGTTGCGCGGTGTTACGGTGATATGTGACGGTGCCTTTGCCAGCTGTTCCATGACAAAGGCCCGATCCATGCGTACGCGTTTGCTATCCCAGTCCACATCACAGCCATGCTGGTCAAACACCCGCAAGGCCGCGTCATTCAGAAACAACACCCCCACATCTTCAAGAACTGTCATACTGGCGTCATGTATCGCTTGAACGCCATCGTCATCGATTGGCGTTACTGGAGCATCCGCATAAATTGGCTGGCACCAGTCTAACTGGTCATCCAGCAGTAATTTGGTTAATGCTTGGCCTGCATTGCGTTTGCGTTTGGATTGCCGTGTTGGTTTGTCTGGTTGTTGTTGCATCGCATCCCCCATCAGATAAAACGCTACCAATGGTTGGGATCACAAACGCTCTGAATCAGACTTTCCATAGTCAAATTACGCCCTAGTCGCGGGGGCCTTTGTCGTCTAAGCAAAATCATCACGCAACCAATTCCCTGCCATGGGGATCAATTTTGTTTCGCTGGCTATTGCGCAGAAAATTAAACCATAAGACGATACTCTAATATGTTTTACATTAACCGGATTGAAAGGCTCGTAATGTCTTTTTTTAAGTCTATTGCTGATATTGATTAAATCATTGCCGATCTACCGCCGGTCGATGGGGCCACACAAAATAGGGTAGCCGCCCGCCAAAGCCAATTAACCAAACCGCCGGGATTGCTTGGCAAATTAGAAGAGATTGCCATCTGGATGGCTGGTTGGCGGCGCAGTGAACACCCAGACATAAAACATGGCCAATGTCTTGTATTTGCTGGTAATCATGGCGTTTTGGCACAAGCGGTCTCGCCATTTCCGGCAGAGGTTACGGCGCATATGGTAAAAAATGCTGAAACTGGCGGCAGTGCCATTAATCAGCTGTGCCGGGTTGCCGGATTGGAACTTACGATCACACCGCTTCAGCTTGAAACCCCAACCCGCGATATCACCATTGGCCCGGCGATGGACAGAGACGAAGTGCTTGCCGCGATGAATGCTGGGCCTGAAGCCATTGCCGATTCATGTGACTATTTAATTCTGGGGGATATGGGCGTTGGCAACACCACCGCGGCGTCGGCACTTTGTCTCGGTCGGTTTAGCGCCGATGCCAAAGGCTGGGTCGGTCCGGGCATGGGAATTGATGATGATGGTATCGCGCATAAAGCGGCAATTATCGAAAAGGCGGCGGCGTTTCAACATCCAGTTGACGACCATGCCGTGGCGCTTTTAGCGGCGTTTGGCGGCTATGAGTTGGCGGCGATTGCTGGCGCGGCACTTGCCGCACGGTCGCGTTCTATCCCGGTGATGTTGGATGGGTTCAGCACCACTGCGGCCGCGGCCACCCTAACCGCAAACGGTCAGCTTGACATACTAGACCATGCCATGATTTCTCATATGTCGCCTGAACCGGGACATTTACGTCTGGCGGTGGCCCTGCGCAAGGAACCGATCATTGATTTAAAAATGCGTCTTGGAGAAGCCAGCGGCGCGGCAGTTGCAAGCCTGCTGGTGCGGGCCGCCTGTGCCATGCATAATGGCATGGCCACATTTGCCGAGGCCGGCGTCACCGCTCATAGCGCGCCATAGCCTGATGGCTCATCCTAACTTTATCTAATTTTGGGGCATTGCCCCCCCTATTTATACACCCTTTGCCAGTCGCCGCGCCCCGCGTGGGTCAATCCAGCCAATCGAACCATCATCGCGTAATTGCACAACATTTAAGCCAAAATGGCTGGCATTTCGGAACATCAACATATTGGCACCACTCAATTCAAGGCGCATCACCGCCTGTTCGACTGTCAGCACTTCGATGTCGTAAGATAAATCTGCAACCACCGGCAACGTATCGCGTTCTTCACCTTCGTCTGCGGTATATTGGTCTGGCGATGCATAGATCAGCATCGGTGCCGCATCGACATCATTTTCTTCACTGCTGGTGAGCGTTGTACGATGGTTTTTTAACCGGCGTTTATGACGGCGAAGACGTTTTTCCGCATGTTCAATCGCAGCATCAAGCGCGGCATGGGCATCCGCCGCGCGGCCGGTGGATTCCAATTCCATACGTCTTGATAGGGCCACCCGGGTTTTTACGGTAAAGCCTGAATCGGCTTTTTCCAATGTGACATGACCACTCACGGCATTTTGAAAATATTTTTCCACGACTGCATTGAGTGAGGTTACCGCATGTTCCTGAAAGGCTATGCCGGTATCCATATTTTTACCTGATATGTTGATTTGCATATGTCTTAGTACCTCTGATAACGCGTGGCTGGGGCCACACTCTGTCGTACGCTGGAACGCACGAAACAGGCGCCCATTGACATCGAATTGCTATCGAGGTGGAGCAACTGATGGACGCTCCAGATCTTTAGTGTGCCAACGAAAATAAACTCTGGCAAGCCTTCTTATGAACAATCAATTATGTTCAGCCAAATGATCGAAACCCAATCGAAAGACGGCCAGTCCGCACGCAATCTACACCATGTAGCGGGCGTGAATCCTCATCAAAACGCCCGGCAAATCCATCTGCAGACAGCAAAACCAGACGCCCCGGCCTATCATCTATCCGCTGCCGTGTCTCACCAGCCCGGCTCGTCGTTGAAAACAGCCGGGACTGGCCAGCAAGCGTGATGATCACAACAATATGTTTATAGCGTTTGCCATCACGGTGAATGCCAATCCCGCGAGAACCTGCCGGGTAACGCTGAATGGCAAAATCATCAAATTGAAACCGCGTTTCAAACGGATTTTGCGCCAGCGTGGCACCGACAGCAAATAAACCCGATTCCAACCCCGCCGCCAAATCATCAAATGCACCAATACGCGGTGCGGGAAAACACACATCAAAATCCTGAAACACTCGGTTTTCCCGATGAACAATTTCACTTTGGGCCGTGCGGAATTGTTGTGTGCCTGCCAAATTTTTTAGCGCGGTGATTTCAGCATCGGTAAAAAAATCCAAACTGACCCAACGGCGTGATGGCGTGGCAAGGCGCGCCAGCGCGGTACGCAACTGATTATGGCGCTTGCCAGTGATCTTAAACATTATGGTACAATCATTGTTTCAGCGGCGTGAAATTCAACCGCTGACTTGCAAGATGCGCAGACCAAACCAGATTTTTTGCGATGCCGTTCGACCGAAAAACACCCATTTGGACATGTCATCACCCATCTGGCCCGGGCAAAAGACAAATTATGGCATCTTGTGGCGGTACAGCCGATTTCGCGGGCCTTTTGCCGCCACACCGCATCATGACCGTGACGTGGCCCGACAAGCGCATGGGCAATTTCATGCAAAATCGTATCACGGATATGTTCTGTCTCTGCGTGCCGGACATACAGGCGCGATAATGAAATGGTTTTATTGGTATAATCACACTGGCCAGCCCGCCGTCGCGCATGGTCAAGTTTGATCCGCCACCCTACCAACCCATGCGCATCCATCAATTCAGTGGCAAGATCAATCGCAGCACCAAGTGGCCGCGTTACCGCCGTTTCCTTGGCAAGGGCGGCCCGGGTAGCGGGGGTCGAGGACACAGGCTGGTCATGCCCGCCCTGTCCCCTGCGCAAAAATTGTTGCAGGCGCGATGTTAACATTTACCTGCTCTCATGTGCGGCCAGCCAACCAACGACCTTTCCAGCCAATGGAATCCATGCCAAGCCAGCCAGCGCATAAAAAAGAAAATCAAGGATGATGTGGATATCGGTGACATAATCTGCAATCTGCATCACAAGCCCAAGATAAATCAACAATGCCGGGACCATGCCGACCGCAACAACCAAATGACGCCACCGTTTCACTTTTTTCTCCGCAAAATCACGCCTCATATTACCGAAATTAGGAAAAATTGAGACCTATGCCGACCGTTTTTTCATGTGTGTTTGTTACGAGCAACAAAAAACGACAAAATGTGACGTTTTGAGACAGAGCATTGATGATTTTCTCGGTAACTCTACTCCTAGCGGTGCACACAGTGCTTAAAAGGGAATCTGTAAAGAGCTGCCCCTGCAACTGTATGTAATGAGTTCGCTCGGATAAGCCACTGCCATTTGGTGGGAAGGCAGAGTAGAACGTTGAATTACTAGCCAGGAGACCTACCGCCCTATCACCTAGCGCACTCTCAGGGTGAAGAGTGGCTGCGGATAACCCGTTATGGTGGTTTGATGGAAAATCGATTCCATCAGGGAAATCATGGCGGGAGAAGTCTATGAAACGCCTTCTATTTTTGGTTTGTTTTTTCGTGTTTGCGACTAGTAAATCACATGCACAGCCGTTGGAAATCCAACTTGATGAGCTGGTATTCACCGGCAGCATGGCACCGGATATCACCACGCCAGTGGCGGCAAATTCTTTTGTAATTC
Source organism: Pseudomonadota bacterium (assembly GCA_027620495.1). Taxonomy (GTDB): domain Bacteria; phylum Pseudomonadota; class Alphaproteobacteria; order Puniceispirillales; family Puniceispirillaceae; genus UBA3439. Next base: position 58,480 of record JAQCEA010000006.1, read on the forward strand.
CTCAAAAAACGATTGAAAAAAGAGGCAATCTTAGCATTGCCGATTTATTACGCGAGGTCCCGGGATTTGCCGTCAGCAGCGCCGGGGCAAACAACACACAAATCAGAATACGTGGCGGCGAAGGCAATCATACGCTGATCTTAATTGACGGTGTTGAGGCGCGTGGCGGCGATGGTGAATATTTTCTGTCTGGACTGACAGCCGCCAGCGTAGATAGAATCGAGGTGTTACGCGGCCCGCAGACGCTATTTCATGGCGCTGGCGCGTCATCGGGCGTTATTAACATCATCACCAAACAATCCATGCGCGAAAACAGCGCCTTTGTTCAAGCTGGTTCCACACAGGCCATCGGCGGCACAATTTCGCAAAGATTGCTTGGCATCGACACAAACCTGTCACTGTCAAAGGAAAAAGATACAGGGTATGATTTTTCTGGGTCTGACGGCGAAAAAGACACCATTGAACGCGATAGCCTTTATCTGACCACCAACATGATCACCGATAACGGTTTTGAAATTGGCATGAAAGCCAGATATGCCGAAGAACATTACAAATTTGATGAAGAAAACCAGTTGGCAACAAATATGGCAGGATATGTGGTGGATAATGCAACGCTTTTTGCCGATCGGGATGAAGGCGGGATAGCTCTGTCAACAAGCTGGTACACAGCAGAACAGCGCACGCGGCATGAGGTAAGCGCCGCTACCACGCATTATGCAGAGAAACAAAATGGAGCAAAATCCACGCGGGAAGACGGGGTCAAAGGTAGCTATTCAATCAGCCATGCGCTTGATGACCAAACGATAAAAGATAGCGATAAAATTGTCACAGCGGCGCTTGGCGGTTACCGCGATAAAAACAGTTTAAGCGGTGGCAATAACCGATCTGGGCAATATGTGGCTGGCGAATTTTATCAAGCCTGGAGCCAGAAAGATATTTTTTCTGTTGGCATCAAACACGCCACCCACAGCAAATTTAAATCATCAACAGATTGGAAATTATCGTCAAGCAAAGGGCTAGGGCAAAGCAATGCCGCTATTTTGTTTGATGCTGGCACTGGCGTGACCCACCCATCTTATTCAGAAATTAATGGCAATGCGTCTTGGGGCATTACCGGCAACGAAAATCTGGTACCTGAGCAAAATAACAGCTTGTCGATAGGCGTGAAATTCAGCCGAGACAAAACCGCCGATTATTTGCGGGTGGTTGGGTTTAATGAACTGCTGAAAAATGAAATTGTCTATGTATCGTCGGGGGCCACCTATGCCAATGAAACCTCGACCAGCCGCAGGCGCGGTGTTGAAATTGATGGATCGGTAGCGCTGGGTCCAACGGTGATTAGCGGGGCCTATACCTATCTAATTGCCAAAAACAAAGATGGCACAATTGAAGTCCGGCGCCCCCGCCATAGCGCAACCGCATCAATCAGCTATACACCATCTGCTTATCTATCCGATATCACGCTGTCTGCACGCCATACGCGCGACAATTTGGATACCCAGTTTTGGGGAAGTTATGCGACCAAAAAACTGCCAAATTATACAGTTTTCAATCTCACAAGCCGTGCGGATCTGACAGATTCGGTATCAGCTGTATTAGAGATCAACAACATTACCGACAAAAGCTATCAAGATGTCTGGGGATTTGCGTCGCGCGGTCGGTCAGGCTGGTTAAAAATTGAGACAAAATTCTAACCATTATTGCGCCAGCACCGCCACCGCTTGCCAAGGTCGCTCGTTTATCTTGGCAGTGCCACCGCTGTTATCAACCCTGCTATTTGCCCTAGTATTTATTGGCATGACCAGCCCCTATGGGCATGCGTCAAGCAATGATGGGCATGATACGGCGCCCAGAATTATCTCAACGAATGTGTGTATCGACAATATTTTGATCAATATTTTTGGCACCGAACATGTGGTGGCGGTGTCAAATCTGGTTGATGACGCGCTCTATTCACAGGTCAAATTTTTAGACCCGTCGATAGAGCGAATCTCGTTTGATGCAGAAGAAATCTTTCGCCTCAAGCCAAGCCTTGTGCTGATTTCAAATTTTTCAAACCACCGGGTCGTAAACATGCTGAAAGACAGTGGCGTCAACATGGTCACCGTGCCATTTGCCACAAAATTGTCTGATATCAGCAAAAATATTCAGATTATTGGCACCGCATTAAAACAACATGCAAAGGCCAAGATAGCGGCTGATGCGATTGATCAACATATCGGCGAAACCATGCCAGATGCAGGTGTTTTCGCCCTCCACGTCACATCAAATAATTATATTTACGGCAAAAATTCATTGATTGGTGATGCGATTAGATATGCTGGGCTTTCTGCTTCTGATCAACGCGGCTTTGGGGCTAATCCCGGGTTTTACAATAGTGAACGCATTATCGCGTCAAACCCTGACTATTTGATTATTGATGACATAAATGCGGGTGCGGGTGATACGGTTGCCAGTGATGGGGTGAACAGTCCAAATCTTCGGGATGATCGCTATCACCCAGCGCTTCAAGCGGCCTATCCAGCGCAACAACGAATCAAAATCGATCCAAGATTATGGTCATGTGCGCACCAGCAGACACCGCAGATTATTGATATAATAAAACAGGGCGTGCGAAAACAATGATGGTCAAACCCCTGCCCCTATGGCTCTACGCCGCCGCGCTTGCCCTCATCGCCCTGTCGGTCAGCATTGGGCCTTACAAAATAGACTGGACACAGCTTGCCTATGATGTTGTCCAAAAAAATCAAACCATTGATACGATTGTTTTTTTCGAATTGCGCATACCGCGTACCATCATGTGCATTCTAACTGGCATCGCGCTTGGCACCGGCGGTGCCGCTTTGCAAACCTTACTTAGAAACCCGTTGGCTGAACCAAGCATTATCGGAATCAGCTCGTCGGCGGCACTTGGTGCTGTGCTTGTTATGAGTTTCCAGCTTCACCTCGTCAGCCTATTTTTTATGCCGGTTGGCGCCATTATTTTTTCAATGGTAGCCGCCAGCTTATTGGTAGTGATATCCAGAACATCGCATGATCATGTCACCATACTTTTGGTGGGGGTTGGCATATCGCTATTAAGCGGTGCCGCCACATCATTTCTGCTCAGCATTTCTGATAATCCCTATGCGGTGAATGAGATTGTTTTCTGGATGCTTGGGTCGCTCGCAAACGTATCGAATGATGATTTGCTGCTGGCAGTGCCATTTGCTTTGTCTGGTGCCATCATCATGCTCAGCACGGCAAATGCACAAAATTATTTCGTCTTTGGCGGCGAGGTCGCAGCCTCATCAGGCATTAATGTTAGAACTTTGCGCGCCAAAGTGATTTTGGGCGCATCATTGGCCGTTGGAGGTGTTACCGCGATCATCGGTATGGTGGGATTTATCGGACTGCTTAGCCCGCACCTTGTCAGGCCGTTTGTCGGTAATGAGCCGCGCCGCACCCTGATTTGGTCGCCGGTTGTCGCATCACTGCTGGTGTTGGCGGCTGATATCGCAATCCGCCTGTTACCAACAACGAATGAATTACGTCTTGGGGTGGTGACAACGCTTATTGGGGCGCCGCTATTCCTCTATGTAGTTTTCAAGAGATTTGGTCATTAAGATGGATCATATTGACGTCAAAAATCTCAGTGTCGGCATCAATGACTATGTCATTTTGAGGTCTGTTTCATTTGTGGTGAATAAAGGCCAATGCGTTGGTTTAATTGGTAAAAATGGTGCGGGAAAAACAACATTATTAAGAGCGATGCAAGGGCTATCGCCTTATAGTGGGTTTTCCAATATTGCAAAATTAAGCTATGAAGAACGCGCGCGCCTGGTCGCATGGGTGCCGCAAATTCACGATATTGTTTGGGATGTAAAGGTTAACAAACTTCTTGAATTCACCGCTTTGAAATTTTGCCGTAACGCTGGACATGCCGAAGAAACGATTTCGGCCAGCCTTTCATCAACAAACACCGTCCAACTGGCAGAAAAGAACTTGTCAGCACTGTCCAGCGGCGAATTGGCTTTGGTGAATGTCGCCCGCGCCTTATGCCAAAATTCCGATTTCATTTTGATGGATGAACCGCTGGCAAACTTAGACCCAAGGCAAAAATCGACACTCATCTTGTTGATGAAGGCGCTGGCTGATCAAAACAAAGGGATCATTTTTACATCGCACGATATGCCAGCGGTCGAAACCGCCTGTGACCGGGTTATTGCGTTAAAGCATGGGGCCTTGTTATTTGACGAAACGCACCGCATAAAGTTTACCGATGCGCGTAATCGAGAGATTTTTGACTGATGGCTATTTTGGCAAGATCAACACATAGTGCCCAGCCGTTCCGGTTGTTCTTTGCCGCATCTATTTTCGGACATTTGTTGCTTGCTGGCGTTGTCTTTGCCATGAACGGTTTTACCAATGGGTCCCCCGCCCCAAAAAGCGGTGAAACTTTGCAACAGATTGCGGTTGTATTTGAAACAGAAAAACAGCCACAAATTGAAACAAAGACGGGTAGACCACAAACCGAACACACCCCGCCTTTGGCATCCAAACATGCCAAGTTTGTTGATGCGCCTGTCGCTGTGCCGCGGGTTTATCCCACAATCAACCACGCCAGCCTTTCGGCACCAGCATTGCTTCCGCATGCCACCATTTCCGTTTTGCCAAAGCCTAAAAAACTACAGGCAATCACCATGCGTGCTGAACCCCCGCGTGATAGAAACCTTGAAAAGGTCACTTTCACACCGACTGCCCCCATCACGCCGCCTGCCCCCATCATACCGCCGCGTCATCATAATCTTGCCGCTAGTAAAACATCCTCACCAGCCGAGGCCGTATCACACGCACAGCAGACCAAAGGCCCAGATAATGATGCCAGCTTGAAAACGCATAACAGCGCCAATGGCCCAGCTGAGATCAAACAGGCACGCTATGGCGCGCAGCCTGCTGACACCAGCGGCCCACTATCCAAACAATCATTACGGGACTGGGGTACAAAAGTCAGAGACAGGCTGGCGCATTTATCCGAGCTTATTGATGGCTATGGACGCATTAAACTGTCGCTGGAAATCCTGCCAAGCGGACATTTAACAAATGTTCACATTATTGAGAGCAGCGGCGATACAAGCTATGATCATCAGGTGGTAGATAACATAAAAAAGGTGAATATATTTCCGGCATTGGGGGTCAACATAATAGACCAGCCTGTGTTATTTCCGATCACCATTACAAAGCGGCTTTGATTTGACACATTATTTTATCACCGGGGCCAGCGCTGGCATTGGCGCCGCTCTGGCAAAAAAACTGAACAAGGACAAGCACCATGTCAGTGCGGTTGCCAGACGCGCCGATCGCCTTGCCGCATTACAAAAAGCAACAGATTATTTTTGTGGATATCAGGCCGATGTGCGCGATGCCAGCGCGATGGCGGCGGCCGTTGATGCCAGCTTCAAAACAAACGGGCCAATCGATGTTGCCATTCTAAATGCCGGCATTTATGTGCCACAAGATGGATGCCAAATTTCGCCCAGCATTTACGCAGAACATATGGATGTAAATTACATGGGTGTTGTCAATGGTCTGGCGTCGATTGTCCCGCAGATGCTTGCCGCCAGGGGTGGGCATATTGTGATTATTTCATCAGTTGCCGGATGGCGCGGCCTGCCAAAGGCGGCGGCTTATGGCCCGACCAAAGCGGCATTAATCTCACTTGCAGAGTCGCTGTATTTCGACCTCACCCCTAAAAACATCAAAATACAAATCATGTGTCCCGGTTTTGTCGATACCGAAGCCACTGCCGTGAATGATTTTGATATGCCCGATTTGCTCAGCGCGGAAACAGCCGCAGACCATATTATTGCTGGCATGCAAAGGGATGTGTTTTCGCACGCCTTCCCAAAATCATTTACCCGAAAATTAAAATTTTTAAAATATTTGCCAGATCGTCTGTATTTTGCTCTTGTCAGCAAACAAACTGGGGCCGGATCATAATCCGGCGTCTCACTTTTATGCTGCAACATACTGTTTGCAAGGAAAAAAATTATAATGTCTAGTTTCCAGCATCCAGCCGACCGTTATGCAGAGGCCTTTGCGCAACTGACCCCGGACACGCTTGATCAATTATGCGCGATGGTCAGCGATCAGGTCTATTTTTCTGACCCTTTTAATCAAATCACCGGAAAAGATGGCTTTCGTGCCGTTTTTGACCATATGTACAGCGTTTGCAATGACCCGGCGTTTGATATTACCGATATTGCCCACTCAAAACAGGCCAGTTACCTGCGGTGGCGCATGACTGGCAGGCTGAAAAGCTGGCCTTATACGGATTTGAATTTTGAAGGCATGACCGAAGTGCGTTGTGACGCGAACGGTCTGATCACCCATCATATTGACCATTGGGACAGCGCCAGCCAATTGTTGCAACATTTGCCGATAATCGGCTTATTTACCCGCGCAATCCGGCGGTTATTCAAACTGCCAAATCACTAGGTGGTTTTGTGCATCAACAACATCTGTTTCACGTCGATCATGCCGGCACGAAACCCGCCTTCGCAATACGCCAAATATAATTCCCACATCAGCTTAAAGCGATTGTCAAATTTATCGCCCGCCAATGTCGGCCACGCATCCAAAAACCGCGACCGCCATTCTTGAAGTGTACGCGCATAATGCGGTGCATAGCCATGTTCAGCAACCAATTCCAAACCGGCCCGTGCCACTGGGGTTTCCAGCATGGGCATTGACGGCAACATGCCGCCGGGGAAAATATATCTTTGAATAAAATCCGGCTGATCGCGGTAGGATTGAAAGGCACCATGGTCAATGGTGATAGATTGTATCACCGCGCGTCCGCCTGATTTCAGCATGCGCGCTATCGTGGCAAAATACGTTGGCCAATAGGCCTGTCCGACAGCTTCGAACATTTCAATCGACACAATTTTGTCAAACCGGCCCTGAAGGTCTCGATAATCCATTAATTTTAGATCGACCCTATCATTCAATCCGGCATCAGCCAGTCTGGATTTGGCATAAGCAAGCTGGGCTTCAGATATGGTAATGCCGGTGACATGCGCGCCAATCTGTTCGGATACATATTTCGCAAACCCGCCCCAGCCACAGCCAATTTCCAAAATCTTGTCGCCGGGCTGGATATCGGCCAAATCAGCCAATCGTTTGTATTTATTTAGTTGTGCTGTTGTCAGATCATCTGATTCTGAATCAAAAACAGCAGATGAATAGGTCATGGTTGGGTCAAGCCATGCTTCGTAAAAGCTGTTACCAATATCATAATGATGCGCGATATTTCTGGCAGAGCCCAGCTTGCTGTTCCGCCGAAACATATGAAAAAGGCGCAATCCGGCTTGCCTAAAAATATTGGTTTTTAGAGATTCTTCTAAATATTTATCATGCAAAACAGCCAGCTCAATCAATTGTGGCAGAGATCGGCTAGAGGCCTGACCATCCATGAATGCCTCACAAAACCCCATTTTGCCATCATGAAGCAATCTGCGAAGCGCCGATTCTCTATGAATATGCAGATCTGTGACCGGCCCGGCCATGGCCCCGCTAAACATCTGCTGGCTGCCATCGGGAAGCGTCAATGTCAACCGACCGCAATGAAGGTTGTCCAAAATAGTCTGTAAAAATTTGACCTGCCGACGATATAAAAAACCCTGCCTCATACCCTATAACCTATGTAACGAATTGCGCGCCTGTGACCACGGCGAGGCTGGCGGTGCCGGACGCTTGTAAAATTGCAGCTTTTTCATCCATAATTTTACCGCCTCAACATGGATGGATAATAACGGGCGCAACGGCCATTGACCTGTACGCCATAGACCCGTCCATAAAGAACGGTTGTTAAGCGGTGACACCCCCCCTCGCATGGTCGCCGTCAGCGCTGGTTCTGTTCCAATTAGATACCGCATAACCAGTTTGATCTGTGCTTGATCATGCCGGATGTGCAGACGATAGCTGCCAGACACCGGAAAGAACGGCGATACATGAAAAATTTTCTGTGCCTCTAGGATCGAACACCCATCTACTGGCGTGCCGATATAGGCATGCATATCGCCAAATGTATTGCGAACTTCATAAATATATAAAATATCCACGCCCAGATCATTTTGTGCGACATAAACCGATAGCGGGTTAAATGACACCCCCATGATGCGCGGAAATGTTAACAGCCGGACATGGGCCACATGCGCATCTGGTACAATTTTACGGGCCAGATCGCGGACATAGGCTGACAAAGATGTCACCGGCTTGTTATGACCAAAATTAGGGCCATAATCGGATTCAAAAAAACTCACCACATTAAACTGGCCAACAGAAAAAAAGCGGCTTTGCCGGTTGGCCTCTGCCAGCTGGTCAAGATCAATCCAGATCGACAAGCCGCGGCGCGCCAGAAAATGGCTTGGCTGGCCATGACGGGTATGGTGAATATCAGATATCAGCAGGTCACAAGCCGCCATCAACCTGCCCTTTGTAGTAGAGGCGGCTGTAGATTATAGCCTGCAACATCACTGTCCCATGGCACCTTAACGCCAAGCGACTTAGCAATGGAAATGGCTGATTTCAAACCATCCTCATGAAACCCATACCCCGTCCATGCACCGGCGAAAAATAAATGATCCCGGCCTTGAATGCTGGCCAATTTAGGTTGCGCCGCAATTGCCGCGGCATCAAAAATAGGATGCCGATAGCTATAGCTGCCATGTACCAATTCATCACGGGGGGGCAGCACTGGGTTCAATGTTTCGAACAACGGGTAGGCCGTATCAATAGATTGCAGACGGTTCATCCAATAACTCAGACATAATTCATTCTGCGCCGCGTCATACCCCATATAATTCCAGCTTGCCCACGCTGATTTGCGCCGAGGCATAAGCCGCGGGTCAGAATGCAAAACGGCTAAATTTGGCTGAAAGCGAAAGGCCGATAAAATATTTCGCTCGTTTTGATGGGCATCGCTGATCAGCTCCAACGACTGGTCGGCATGGGCGGCCATCACAACTTTGTCAAACCAAACCTCACCCTGTCCATTAATGCTCAGCAATACACCGCCCTTGGCACGGCGCACCCCCACCACATCTGTCGACAGATGAATATTCTGGCCAAGACAGGCGGCAATCCGGTTCACATATTCGCGTGAGCCACCAGATACGGTTCGCCATTGCGGCCGATCGATAAAATTCAACAATTTATGATTTTCCATAAATCTCATAAATGACCTCACGGGAAACGCCATCATTCCGGCGGTGTCACCCGACCAAATCGCCGCCCCCATTGGGATCAGATGGTCATAGACAAAGGCGTTGCCATATTTTTGCCGGGCCACAAAGGCGCCTAATGTTTCTTGTGCAGGTCCGCTGTAGGCATGGCGCGGCGCCGTGCGATAGAACCGTACAAGTTCGACAAGCATCGACCAATAGCGCGGCGCTAATAGATTAGATGGCTGTGCCAGCAACCCTTTTACCGAGCCTTCATATTCCATCGCACCGCCATTAAGCGATACCGAAAACGACATATCAGACGCTTGATTGGGTACATCAAGCTGATCAAAAAGAGAAATTAGATTTGGATAATTCAGCGGATTATAGACGATAAACCCGGTATCAACCGGCACCGATGTGTCGCCAAACCGCGCCTCTACCGTATGGCTATGACCGCCAAGTCGGTTGGCTGTTTCAAACAGATGTATTTCAGCATATTCACGTAACAGATAAGCAGATGCCAACCCAGAAATACCAGATCCAATAACCGCGATTTGCATACACTTCCTACCTTACCACTGATAAAAAAACCTATACTAACTTTGCCAAATAAACCAGTCTCTTTATTGACTAACTCGGACGCACAGAACACTATTCAACAAGATCACTTGCCTGTGTTTTACTGGTTGGTGTGCGCTGTCATAGTGTTTTTTAAATCTGTTACGAGAATTTGATGCGATACAACAACCTTGGCCATTCCGAAATCAAGGTCAGCGAACTATGTCTGGGGTCGATGACATGGGGCACGCAGAACACACCGCAAGACGCATTTGAACAAATCGATATGGCATTGGATTACGGGGTCAATTTTATTGATACGGCCGAAATGTATCCGACCACACCGCTCGGCAAAGATACCCAAGGCGATACTGAGCGCATTATTGGTGATTGGATTGCGCAATCCGGGCGGCGCAGTGATGTCATCATTGCCACCAAGGTATCGGGCAAAGGCTATAAAAATGTCAGAGATGGCGCGCCAATTTCACCAGCCAGCATTACCACCGCCATTGAAAATTCACTGCGGTCATTGCGCACTGATTATATTGATCTTTATCAGCTCCATTGGCCGAACCGCGGGTCTTATATGTTTCGCCAGAACTGGACATATGACCCAACACAACAAGACACAAATGCCACATTAGACCATATGATGGAAGTGCTACAGCATCTTGATTCCCTGTGTCGAGCTGGCAAGATTCGGCATGTCGGCCTGTCAAATGAAACAGCGTGGGGGACAATGCGCTGGCTTGCCATGGCGGCGGCACATAATTTGCCACGCATGGTATCGATACAAAATGAATATAGCCTGTTATGCCGCCTGTTCGATCTGGACATGGCCGAATTATCGCATCATGAAACTATTGGACTTTTGTCCTTTTCGCCCCTTGCCGCTGGGTTATTGTCCGGCAAATATGCAGACGGGGCGATACCCACTGGGTCGCGCCGCAGCATCAATGCCGATTTAGGCGGGCGGATTAATACGCATTTATGGCCAGCCCTTGATGGCTATTTGGCGATTGCCAAACGGCATGCACTTAACCCGTGTCAAATGGCGCTGGCATGGGCCGCAACACGTCCGTTCATGACCTCTCAAATCATCGGCGCAACAACCATAACGCAGTTACAAACCGCGCTTGAATCAACCGCTATCACATTATCTGAGGCTGTGATGCGCGATATACAGAATAATTATCGGCGTTATCCTATGCCTTATTAACGCCCTCACCGCTTACGCAAACAGGAATGGACAATACGCACATGGCAAAAAACAGATTTAATATTGCGGTCATCCCCGGAGACGGCATTGGCAAAGAGGTGATCTCTGAAGGCTTGCGCGTGTTACAAGCTGCCATGGCACGTTTTGACATCAATTTGCATTTCGATCATTTTGATTTTTCAAGCTATGATTACTACGCCAAACACGGGCAGATGATGCCAGATGATTGGAAACAGCAGGTTGGCAATCATGACGCGATTTATTTTGGCGCGGTTGGCTGGCCTGAAAAAATTCCCGACCATGTGTCACTGTGGGGATCGCTTATTCTGTTCCGGCGAGAATTTGATCAATATGTAAATTTACGCCCGGTCAAACTGATGCCCGGTGTTACCTCGCCGCTGGCTGGCCGCAAACCCGGCGATATTGATATGATGATTGTGCGCGAAAATACCGAAGGGGAATATTCTTCTGTCGGTGGCCGCATGTTCCCTGATACCGATCGTGAATTTGTCACCCAGCAATCGGTCATGACGCGTGTTGGTGTCGACCGTGTATTGAAATTTGCCTATGAATTGGCCAGAAGCCGTCCCCGCAAAAAGCTGACTTCTGCGACAAAATCAAATGGCATTTCAATCACTATGCCCTATTGGGATGAACGTGTCGCGGCAATGGCCGAAAGCTATAAAGACATCACAACTGATATGTTTCATATCGACATCTTGGTCGCGCATTTTGTGCAACATCCAGATTGGTTTGATGTTGTTGTGGCGTCTAATCTATTCGGCGACATCCTGTCTGATCTGGGGCCAGCCTGCACCGGCACAATCGGCATTGCGCCATCAGGCAATATCAATCCAGAACGTAAATTTCCGTCGCTTTTCGAACCGGTTCACGGATCCGCCCCAGATATTGCCGGAAAAGGTATTGCCAACCCAATTGGCCAAATTTGGGCGGGTGCCATGATGCTCGAACATCTTGGCCATCCTGATGCGGCGCAGTGCATTACGGACGCTATCGAAACCGCGCTGGCAGACCCATCATTGCGTACTGGTGATCTTGGTGGCAGCGCCACAACCAAGAGTTGCGGCAGTGCCATTGCCGACATTGTTCGCGGCTAAACCATGGCGTTTGTGCTTGATAAGCGGCTAGAGGGTGACAGTTATCTAGCTGTCACCCACAAACACATCCAAATCAGGCTGGCTGATGACACGCGATATTTTTGGGTGATTCTGGTGCCAGCTATTACCCGTGACCAGAACAGCACGTTTGTATCGGAAATACATGATTTACCCACCGCTGTAGCAGCTGATTTATGGTCGCTTTCCAGCCGTATCAGCAGATGGTTACAAGCGCATACAAAAGCAGATAAAATCAATATCGCGGCACTTGGCAATGTGGTCAACCAACTGCATCTTCATGTTGTGGCGCGGCATCACTCAGATCCGGCATGGCCAGCGCCAATTTGGGGGCATGGCGCCATGGACCCCCTTGAAACATCTGAACGTGACCGCCGACTAGCATCACTTCAAGATTGGTACAAACAAGCCTCTGGAATAATATGATCGCCATCAGCCGATACCTCCAGCTGATATTCTGCAACAACGCTATTTAGCGGCAAATGGGCATATAGATGCGGGAATAAATCACCACTGCGGGCGGATTCCCAAACAATATCAAGCTGGCTTATTTCAATTTTTAACAGAACCAAACCATCGCGCCCGAAAAAATGGCGGGCCAATGTGTCAGGCAACTGGCTGGCTGTCGAGAAATGGATATACCCATCCTGCAAATCAATTTCAGCGCCGATAAATTTACCAGCTAGCTTGGCGGCATCCCACAAACCACTGTCACAGACTTTATAAATAAATCTAACGTCCGGGATAGGTTTCACTGTCGTCATTATTGGTAATCCCACTAATTTAGTATGCGTAAATTAATACAGTGTCACATGCTTGACCTTTGCCCCAAACATACGCATCTATAGGCGATGGCAAAGAACAGATCAACACCCCCATCTGGCGACACACCGCCCGACCAAAGGCCCAGATGGCTGGAACAAATGACGATTTGGCCGCACCGGTCACTATCGCCAAAAGGCTTTGCCATCGTCATGGGGGTGTTAGCCGGGTTTTTGTTTCTTATCGGACTTGGCTTTTTTCTGGCTGGGGCGTGGCCAGTTATTGGGTTTTTAGGGCTTGAACTGCTTGTTGTTTGGGGCGCGTTTAAGCTTAATTATCGTGCCGCACGACACCGCGAAACCATTCATACGACACCCGAAGAACTGATGGTTGAAAGCCAGACTCCCGCTGGAAAGCGGGCGCAGAAATCATTTCCAATTGGTTGGCTCCGCGTTTCGCTTTCGCTGCCCGAATCGCCGCTGATGAAATCTCGTGATCAGCAAAAAATCATTTTATCAAGCCATGGTGAAGAGGCTGAAATTGGCAAATATTTGCACCCAGCTGAAAAAGCCGGTCTATCTCGCGAACTAGACGCGATGATTGACCGGGCACGGGCCACCCGCGATGCAGGTTAAGCAACCATATCCCGTCTAACAATTATTTATGCTGAAGATTGCAAAGCCTGCCAGACACGATAGGGCGTTGCTGGCATTTCAAAATCATGCACACCGGCAGATGCCAAGGCGTCTGCAACCGCATTCATTGTCGCTGCTAATGCCCCCACTGTACCAGCCTCACCAACACCTTTGGCACCAAGTGGATTGATCGCGGTTGGCACAGCAATGGTCATAATACGGAATGGCGGGAAATCAGACGCAACAGGCATCTGGTAATCTAAAAATGATCCGGTTAGCAATTGGCCCTGCGGATCAAAAAGCAGGGTTTCACCAAGTGCTTGGCCGATACCTTGGGCAACACCGCCATGCATTTGCCCAGCAACAAGATCGGGGCTAAGCACGGTGCCAACATCTTCAACAACCACATAATCACAAAATGCGACTTTGCCTGTTTTTGGATCAATTTCCACCTCGCAAATATGACAGCCATTTGGATAGGTCACATCAGGCGGGGTGAATTCCCCCAAAACGCTGTGGCCGCCCGCTTTGTTGCTGTGGCGCGCGATATCAGCCCACGTCATTTTCTGTCCATCAGGTGCCAAAAACGCCCCGTCAGCATAACTCAAATCGCCAGCCCCGCACCCCAAAGCGGCAGCAGCGATACCGCCGCCATCGGCAATAAAATCATCAAGCGCAATCTTGACCGCTGAAACCCCCACAACAGTTGCCGCCGACCCCCCATTACCGCGACCCGTTGGCAGCAAATCGGTATCGCCTTGTGCATAGACAATCATGTCTGCTGGTACGCCCAACAAATCTGATGCCAAGCGTGTCACGGTGGTTTCATGCCCCTGCCCCACCGACATCAAACCGGGGGCAATGGTGATTTTACCGTCAGTAGTGGCAGTGATTCGAGTCACATCCTTTCTGATTTGTTTAAATGGCCCTCCAGCTACCTCAATCGGGTTGGAAATGCCAATACCGCGCAACAGCCCCTTTGCGGCTGACTGTTTTCGGCGCTGTTCAAACCCAGCATAATCAGCCTGGGTGGCGGCGGCCTCGACAATGCGCGGAAAATCACCGCAATCATAATGAAATGTCAGGCCAGTCTGATATGGCATTTGATCTGGTGTCACCAGATTTTTTTGCCGCAGGGCCAGCGCATCATAACCAGTTTCACGCGCCGCCTTGTCAATCAGACGTTCGATGATATAGGTCGCCTCTGGTCGCCCAAACCCACGATAGGGCGAGGTTTGCATGGTGTTGGTATAAAAGAACGTCAGCTCGCTGGCGATGACAGGCGTTTTATATTGCCCGGCCACACCACCGATATTGTTAAGCATGCTCTTGGTACGGCGTGATAAATAGGCACCTGTATCGGTTTTTGCCTCTACCCAAAGCCCGGTGAACAATCCATCGGCATCAAGTCCCAAAACAGCGGTGCCACAAACCGCCCGTGCATGTTCGTCACTTAAAAAAGACTCACTCCGGTCTGCTGTCCAAAATACGGTTTGTTGTAACCGTTTCGCCGCCCAGACAACCAGCGCATCTTCCCGATATAAAGCCCCTTTCATGCCGAATGAACCGCCAACATCAGGCGCAATGACCCGTATTTTTTCTGCTGGCATGTCAAATAACTTGGCCAATTCGCCATGCACGGCAAATGGGCTTTGTGCGCTGGTGGTCAGACATAATTTGCCATCTTGATCAACCGAACCAAGCGCACTGCGCATTTCAATAGGGCAAGCTGTTACCTTTGATACATCAAAATCAAATCGCACCACGCGAGCGGCCGCGGCCAAGGCCGCATCAACGGCTTGTTTATCTCCAACACGGTGCAAGGCGGCGATATTATCAGGCGATTCTGGCCAAACGAGTGGCCCGTTCAGGTCTTTGATTGTTAATGCAACCGCGTCATCACTATCATATGCCGCATCAACCAATTCTAGCGCATCCATAGCCGCTTGGCGCGTTTTCGCCACCACCATGCAGATGGGCTCTCCCAAATGTCTGATCACTGACCCATTCAATAATGGGCGCGGACTTTCAACCCCGGCCAAGCCGTCATCACGAACCGGCGCACCGGTCCACACCATATCGGCCACGCCGTCTTGGGCGGCCTCATGCGCTGTTAGCACGGCCACAACATCAGGGGCCGCGCGTGCCATATCAACAGATAAATGGCGTAAATGGCCGCGCGCAATGGGGCTGCGCACAAACACCGCATGCAACGCATCATGCGGCACCATATCGGCGGTATAACGACCTTGGCCGGTGACAAAGCGGAAATCTTCGCGGCGGCCCACACAGCCATGCAGTTTTTCGCTGTTCATACGTCTCTCAAATACTATTACCTAGGAACGAAAAACACCAAAGATGGGTTTTTGTGACGAAGACTGTTGTTTTACCAGCGCAAGACTAACATGATATACGGCGGCATCCATACAAATCTTTCATCCTGTCATAGCCATCAGCGATAAAATCTTGTCTTGGCAAAAAGGTCACTGTGCCTTTTTTTAACCTCTTCCATATCGATGTTCCTATGCCTCTTTCATATCACGACAAATAAATTTAATTGCGCGGTTGCAGGCGGTGATGGCTTGCACCTTCTTTGGGGCTGGCGGTATGCTGGTGCATGATCAGTTGACAGCACTCGGCCTGTTGCAAAACAGCGTTTTGATTGTCACCAAAGTTTTTGGCCTGCATAGTGACGCATAGTGGAGACGATGATGACGACTGGACCTGTAAAAGATGGCGCCCCGCAATTTACCCAGCTATGGCCGACGCAATTTATGTCGTTGCGTTTGCCCGGGAATGAAACTGCAAACCCGGTGCTTGCTGATTTTGTGCTGACGCAAAATATACAAAATGACGATATGACCGTTGATTACAAATCAGGCAATATTTTCGTTACTGATCACCCAGCCTTGATCTGGCTGCGGCAATGCTGTGATCGGGCGGTGCTGGATTATGCACGCGAAGCCGGTATTGACTATGACCTTGAATGGGTGCTGCAAGGATGGGCGAATGTGAATATGAAAGGGGATTATCATAATTTGCATAACCATCCGCATGCATGGCTATCTGGCACCTATTATATCAGCGTCCCCGATCAAAGCGACGCCGATATATTCCGGTCCGATCTGAACCCCGGTGCCATTAGCTTTTTTGACCCGCGCCCGCAGGCTAATATGAACGCCATTTGCAACGATGGTCAGGTTGACCCTGAACACCGGCTGATGCCAACTGCCGGAGATTTATTTTTATGGCCCGCCTTTTTACATCACCTTGTGCATCCGAATATGGCCGATCTGCCACGTATTTCGATTTCATTTAATGTCGTATTGAAATGGAAGAATGATTATATCCCGCATTAGTTTTTTAACCGGCCCTTGGGGGTTGGTTTTTGCCCACCTTGATGGCTATTGGATAGGCGAATGGAATTTCTGACACCATTTAAAATTGCCTTCAGCCTGTTGTTTTCGGCTGATCCAGAGCTGATGGCGATCATCCGTTTATCCATGACCATTAGCCTGAGCGCGGTTGCCTGTTCCCTTCTTGTAGGTCTGCCAATAGGTGCCATTTTAGCAAGCATGAAATTTCCCGGCAGACAGGCCATTATCATTCTGTCAAATACGTTGCTTAGCATGCCGCCAGTGGTTGTCGGGCTGATCATATATATTCTGGTATCGCAATCTGGCCCGCTTGGCTGGACCGGGATTTTGTATACCCCCTATGCGATGGCACTGGCCCAGACGGTGTTGGTTCTGCCCATATCAATTGCCCTGTCACGGCAAGTGTTTGAAACTTTAAATACCGAATATAACCCGCTTTTTATGTCGCTTGGCATAGGCCGGTGGCAACGCATCAAAACCCTTGTGTTTGATGCCCGCATTGCGCTTGTCACCATTGCCCTTGCCTGTTTTGGGCGTGCAATTTCAGAAGTCGGTGCGGTGATTATGGTTGGCGGCAATATCCGCCATGTTAGCCGCGTTATGACCACTACGATTGCGCTGGAAACATCAAAAGGTGAATTGGGCATTGCCATGGCGCTTGGCATTGTGTTGTTAACCATCGCGCTATTGGTGAATGTGGCTAGCCAGTTTATCAGCGCCCATTTCAAAAAGGCTGGATTAGATGTCTGATATGGCCAGCCAAAACACCGCCATGGTGACAGCACGCAATGTCAGCTTTTCAGCCGATGACCAGCTGTTATTGAACGATATTTCGGTGCGCATCGCCAGCGGCAACATCACCATGGTTTTAGGGCATAATGGGGCAGGCAAAACATTGCTTTTGTCAGCACTGCACGGTCTGATCAGTCCGCAGCGCGGCACCATCATTGGCCCCGCACGCCAAAAACAAAAAATGGTGTTTCAAAAACCGATTTTATTGCGGCGGTCAGCACGTGAATATTTTGAATTTTTATGTCCGGGACTTGACGACAGCACAGTACAAAACTGGTTTCAAAAGGCCCAGCTTGGCCCGCGCATGACCACACCGGCACGCCAGCTTTCAGGCGGCGAGTCACAAAAGCTGGCGTTAATCGGGGCGTTGGCCAGCCAACCGGACCTTTTATTTTTGGATGAGCCAACAGCCCATCTGGATTTTGAATCAATCGGTTTTATTGAATCGCAAATCACCGCCGCGCGTAAAACCGGCACCACGATCGTCATGACCAGCCATAACCGGGCACAGGCGGAACGTCTGGCCGAACATGTCATTTTTATGGAAAATGGCAGAATTGTTGAAATGGCTTGTGCCAACACATTCTTTTCATCACCGCAAACACAGGCGGCCAAAACTTATCTGAAACACTACTAGACGGCCATAACAAGCAGGGCTATTTGTCCCAACGTTGCAATGCGGTATAATCTGTTTCCCGCGCATCCACCCATGATGCACCAGTCTCGCGATCTTCTTTTTTCCAGAATGGTGCCTTTGTCTTGAGGTAATCCATAATGTAATGCGCCGCTTCAAACGCGGCCTGCCGATGCGCTGAAGCACAGCCAACAAACACAATATTTTCTTTTGGCAACAATCGTCCCACCCGGTGGATGACCGTCACCCCGTCTAGTGGCCAGCGCTTTTTGGCGGTGTCTATTATGTTGTCAATTTCAGATTCGGTCATCCCCGGATAATGTTCCAGCGTCATCGCCGCAATCTTCTCGCCGCCACCCAAATCGCGAACCGTACCGGTAAATGTCACGATCGCCCCAACAGATGCTGATTTCAACTTGTTATGCTCGGCGGCAATATCAAAATCATCTTCGGTAATGACCACAGACATCAGCCTCTCCTACAAAGCGCGATCAGCAAATGGCAGAAACGCCAGCGGCATCCCCGGTTCAACGCCAGCATTTTCCAGCGGAATTTCAACCAACCCATCCGCCCCAGTTAGTGATGAAATCACCCCGGCGCCTTTACGGCCATGTAATTTGATTTCCTGACCAGCTATACTGTCGGCGATCGTAGCCCGCAAATATTCAGCCCGCCCAGCGGCTTTTTTATGGCTAAAACCAGCTGGGACGCTGAATTTTAGCGGCATGGTCATGACCCCACCTGCTAAATGCGTTAATAGCGGCATGATCAATAATTTCGTACAGACAAAAGCCGCCACCGGGTTCCCCGGCAAACAAAAAATAAGCTTTTTTCCCTTTTGCCCGACAGCCATGGGCCGCCCCGGTTTCATTGCCAACCGCCAAAAGGCACAATCTGCCCCAACAGCCTGCATGGCTGCTTGTGTATGATCCTCAATACCATCTGACGCACCGCCAGATGAAATCACAACATCATGAGAATCCAGCACCTGTTCATACGCAGATGTCAGCGCCGCCAGCTTGTCCGGCACAATCCCGCGATCAGACAAGCTGAACATGGAGTCGGCAAGCAATGCGCGCATCATTGGCCGGTTTGAATCATAAACCTGTCCAATTTCCAACTTGCTGCCAGCCTCGACAATTTCATCACCGGTCGATAACAGCCCAACTTTCACAGTTTTTTGAACGGCGATACGATCATGGCCTGCCGCCGCCAATTGGCCGATCAGCGCCGCGGTGATACGTTGCCCTTTGGTAATCACCGCCTCGCCTTTTGCGAGATTTTCTCCAGGTGGGCGCATATTACTGCCAGCTTTCAGCGGCTTTTGAATGACAACAAATTGACCATTGCGGTTGCAATCTTCATGCATTGCCACACAGTCCGGCCCACCCGGCATAATCGCGCCTGTATAAATTTCTATCGCTTCATCATCGCCAATGACCCCCGCATAAGGATGGCCAGCACGTGCGGCACCGACAATTTTAAACGCCTTTGATGGGTCACCCGCAAGAATTTTGGCAGATACACCATAGCCATCAACCGCCGCATTTTGGGTGCGCGGCAAATCAATGGTGCTGATTATATCTGTCGCGGCCACCCGCCCAAGGCTGGCATCCAGCAATACCGTCTCATCGCCGGTCAGTGGGGTTATCCGGTCGGCAAGCATCTTTCGTGCCGCGTCAATGGGAATCATTCTGGCTGGCGGTGATGATGCCGCAGACATCATGCTAGCAAGCCTGCTTTAATTTGGTCTGAACAATAATAAAATCAGCAATTGCGGCGATATCAGACAAGTCCAACACCGGCAATGGACAATCATCCAACGCTTCGTCACTTGCTACAGCCATGACCAGATCATCTTCAGGATAAAGCCGCGGCTTTCCCACAGATGGCCTAAAAATTTCAATTTTTTCAATAGGGTATTTTTTAAACCCTTCAACAAGGACAAGGTCAGCCGGTGCCAGCCGTTGCAAAAGTTGCGGCAAATCAGGTTCGTCACTTGACTCATGTTCGCTAAATAATGCAGAGCGTTGCGCTGATGAAACCAAAACTTGGCGCGCCCCTGCCTGCCGGTGTCTAAAGCTGTCTTTGCCGGGGATGTCTGCATCAAAATGATGATGCGCATGTTTGACAGTGGCCACATCATAGCCAAGCCCGACAAGATGCGAAACAACTTGTTCTACCAGAGTTGTTTTGCCAGAACCAGACCAGCCAGCAAGACCAAAAACAGCGCCATGTCGATCTGTTTTCATGCTATACGGCCCTGTCATATCAGCCACCAGTCACATTCATATGACGGCCAACAGACGCCGCCGGCGCACGGCGGCTAATGATAAAATCATGGCCTTTAGGTTTGCGTCCGATCGCCTCGATGATTGCCGCTTCCAGCCCGGCTTCACCATCCTTACGAAGTGCAGCAGATAAATCAGCATTATCATCCTGTCCCAAACACATATAAAGCTGGCCAGTGCAGGTCACCCGCACGCGGTTACAGGATTCGCAAAAATTATGCGTCAGCGGCGTAATAAAACCAAGCCGTTTGCCGGTTTCTGCAACCGTGACATAGCGGGCTGGCCCAGGGGTTTGATAATCGCTGTCAATAAGCGTGAAACGTTTGCTTAGATCGGCGCGCACCTGCGATAATGGCAAATATTGGTTAACCCGGTTTTCATTGCCGATATCCCCCATCGGCATAACCTCGATAATCGTCATGTCAAAACCTTGCGCCCCGGCCCATGCCACCATATCGGCAAGGTCAAATTCATTGACGCCTTTTAGCGCCACAGCATTCAATTTAATCGCCAGCCTGGCTTTTTTTGCGGCCTCTAGACCGCGCAACACGTTATCCAGATCGCCCCATCGGGTGATTTCACGAAACCGGTCAGGATCAAGCGTGTCGATAGAAATATTGAGCCGCTTTACGCCCGCATCAACCAGCTGATCCGCCATTTTATGAAGCTGGCTGCCATTAGTGGTGATTGTCAGTTCATCAAGATTACCGGCCTTGACCTCGGCGCCAAGATTGCGGATCAACTGCATGATATTGCGCCGAACCAAGGGTTCACCGCCAGTAAGGCGAATTTTGCGCGTACCCATCGCCATGAATTTGCGGCACACCTGTTCCAATTCTTCAAGCGATAGCAGTTCTGATTTTGGCAGAAACGTCATTTCTTCGGCCATGCAGTAAACACAGCGAAAATCACAGCGATCGGTTACCGACACACGGATATAATCAACCGTCCTGCCAAACGGGTCGATAAGCGTTTTTGACGCCGTCTCAATAGTCATTCCAAATACCGCTTTCCGTCATTTTGCTCGCCACCGCCATGAAAAGGCGATAAAACGCTATATTATAGATGGATGCATCCAATGGCTAGTCAAGATCAGTGGCTATTTTGTCTCATCAAAGCGCACCCCGCGCAGCCGCATTTCGGCCAAACCCGCTTTTATTAGTGACAGGCTGATGGCAAAATTTACCCCAGCGTCAATATCAGCATCTTTTGTAAAAATGCCATCAATCAAGCCGACAAATCGCCCTTCACTGTCGATCAAAGCCCCACCGGAACTGCCCGGATTAATGGCCGCATCGGTCTGAATAAAATCTTCTATATCATTAAAGCCAATATTCTGCCGGTTGACTGCAGATACCACACCGCAACTTATGCTATGACCCAACCCAAAGCTGTTGCCAATCGCGCAAACATGGCTGCCAATTGGCATCTCGTCAGGGCCAAACGCAATGACCGGCCCAACCAAATCTGTTTTTAAAATGGCGATATCACGGCGTTTATCAACAGCATGAATCTCTGCTGGCATTGTTCTGCCAGCAGAATCAACAATTTCGATATGGGTGGCGCGGCTGATTACATGTGCGGCTGTCAAAATATAGCCGGTGGTTGGCCGATTTTCGGCAAAATATACACCGCTTCCAGCTGGCGCTGTTCCCGCAGGCGCGCCATGCCCAGGCGTCGTATAGCCCGGCCAAGTCGGATTTACGATGACAACCGATTGATAGGCCGCTTTCCATGTTTGCGGGCCATGCTCAGCCTTGGCAGTTGACTCCAACACACCTAACATTAAACAGACAAAGATGATGCTGATGCGCCCGATAAAACACTTTTTGTTATGGTGATCAATTATATCTCGCTTGAACCACATATCACTGGCTTCTTTCACAAGAACAACCCGGCCCCTATTTTTCCACCACAGGCGCGCGCTTGGGATGATCATTTTGCTATGCGGTTTTGGCAGTTGGCTTGTGGCGGCAACCACCAGCCATGCCGCATACCTCTTAGATAGTGCCAGTATCAAATCCTTTTGCCAAGCCGCCCAACGTGACCTGCAACCAAAAGATGCCCCGGTAACAACACAAAAACTGTTGGAGTTCAGTCAAAATATGGGGCAACAACTTGGCTGGCATCTGACTGATCACAATGTTTTAGAACAGCCAAATTTTAGTCGGTTCAGTTTTCGCTACAAACATACAGATGCAGGTGAAATCGGTATTAATCTTATGGTGACCGGCAAAATCCTACGTATTTTGCATATCACTGTTGTTACGCAGCAACGCCCGCGATCATTCACCGCCATGTCTGGCAATTGTAATGTACTTGAAACACGCCAGATCACTTATGATGATAATGGCACACCCATAGCGGTTTTGATTATGCCAACCGGGCAAGCAATGATAACGCGCCCACTCAATCCGCCAGCATTACCCCGGCCAGACCAAGAAAGATCTGCAAATGATCTGATTATTGGCCATATTGATTCAGGCATTGATTATCGGCGCGCTGATTTTGCTAGCTTTCTGATTTATCAAGACAAAACTAATTTTAAGGGCCGTGACTTTTGGGATAATGACCCCCTTCCCTACGATACAGATACCGGTCGAAACCCGTTTTTTCCGCAATCACACGGGAGTCATGTGCTTGATATTCTGAGACAAACTGGCACAAATTTTCGTCTGTTACCGGTGCGTTACCCACGCCCAGACATGAATTTGATGGGCGCGGCAATTCACTGGCTGGCGGCAAATGGGGCGCAGCTGGTGATGATGCCGCTTGGCAGTCAGAGCCGCGATGATTGGACAGCATTTTTTGAGGCAGCCAAACAGCATCCAGAAATATTATTCATTTTTTCGGCTGGCAATAATGGCCTAGATTTGGCCGATACAGCCATATACCCGGCGGTTAACGATTTGCCGCATGCCCTGACCGTTACCAGCACCTTTGCTGATGGGCGTCTGCCAGCAGAATCAAATTTTGGAAAAGTTGTCGATATTGGTGTGCCAGCAGAAGCGATGAACGCAACCGGCATTGATTATGAACAAAAACAGGTTTCAGGCAGCAGTTTTGCGGTTCCTAAATTGGCTGGATTTGCCTTGTGTCTTGCCAGCGCTGGCCCAACAACAACCGCAGGAAACGGGGCCCGTTGGGCCGCTTCGGTCAAATCGGCGTTGGCCTCACCACCGTTGGACATCACCGGGTATGACGTCTTTTTATCTGATACACAACTACGACAAATATGCCAGTTGCCGTGACGCTGGAGCCGCCAGCCCAAATGGTCTAAAGGCGTACGTCTGGGCCAGAATAAACCGATGCGGTATCCATTCCAGAATTTACCAGTATGACATACGCAACCACAGCAATAGCAATAGCAACAGCGCTACTGACGAATACCATCTTCATGTTAACCACTCCTCACATTGGCTGCGCCTTACAGGTCAACAGCCCAATTTTTCGTTATTATTATGGTGTTTTAGTTGCAGATTGCAAGAACCTCACTAAATCCTGTCGGTCTTGCGCATTTTTCATACGTTGGATCGGCATCTTTGTTCCCGGCGTTACCACATCTGGCCCATCCTTGAACAGTCTGTCAATGGTGGTTTCATCCCATATGATGTTGGATTTAAGCAATGCCTCTGAATAGGGATACCCCTCCAAGGTGCCTGCCTGCCGTCCAAAAACGCCAAACAAAGTCGGCCCAGCACGGCGCCTGCCATCGACCTGCAATGTGTGACAAACACTGCATTTGCGGGCGAATTGCCGTTCACCATTGCCAATATCCTTGGTCGGATGAAACCGGCGCGCCGGGCCGGGGCTTTCTAAAAATTCAGGCGGAAATTCGTATATAGGCCATCTTGTGATGAAATCATCTAGACCGGCAACAATGATCGATTCGGCGCCCGGCATAATCACAAGGCTCCATATTGGACCGTTTGCTGCATTAAAATCACGCACCACAGACCAGTCTGACGTATCGACCAAAACAACCCGCCCCTTGGCATTGCCAAAGCCTATCAACCCATCCTTGGCATCATAAAAAAGCGATAAAACAGGCACCCGTTCATCACCAAGCCGTAAATAGGTTTTTTCATCTGACAGACGCTGGACAACCATTTGCCCGTCCGACCCGCCAAAGGCAATTAAATCCGCCTTTTCATCGACCATAAAGACCGAAACACCCCAGCCATTACGCACCGGGCTACGCAAATATTCGTCATTTTGCAACCGCCAGTAACGCACTTGACCATCATAGCCAGCACTGTAGAGATATTGATTGTCATCCGAAAACTGAACCGCATTTACCGGGCCATCATGACCGGTAATAAACCGGGCGGGCTGCGACTTGTCGGGGGCTGCCTTGGCAAGCGGCCATATGCCAATAGACCCGTCCCAACTTGCCGAAGCCAGCATTTTGCCATCGCCGGAAAACGCCAATCCTACAACTTTGCCTTTATGGCCTTGTAAAACCACAGGCTCTGCATTGTCCTGACCAATTTGTTCTTTTGTCCATAACAACACCGCGCCATCATCTCCGGCTGTTGCGAGGAGTGATCCATCAGCCGAAAAGGCAGCCGTATTCACTGCCGCTTCATGGCCCAGCAAGGTCGCCTGTTCTTCAAGCGATTTAGCCCCCCACACAACAGCAGAATAATCAAAACTTGCGGTTACCAATGTAGAACCATCTGGCGACAAGGCTAGCCCGCGTACCGGCCCACCATGCGCGGTATAGCGATCAAACCCATAGCTGGGTGACACAAATAGACCGCACAGGACAAAAAACATAAAAAAACGTCGGGCACTGGTGCGCCCAACGTTCATATATTTCGACAAAAACTCAACCATGCGGTTAAGGGACCTATACCCAACGCCTACTCGGCTGGCTTGGGTCTGGCCTTTTTGTCTTCTTCCTCAACCCACAAATTATGGTGTTCTTTGGCCCAGTTGCGATCAACATGGCCCGTATTCATGGCATCAATCGCACCTTCCATACCAACTGAACCAATATAAATATGCGCAATGATCATCGTCACAAGCGCCAAAGACACAATGCCGTGCCATAGTTGGTTCAACTGTTGTTCCTGCATCGCCGTCAAATCTGTTGGCAAATTAAAGCCAATAACATTGAGCAAGGCAAAGGTATCAGCGAACATCGTTGTCTGGAAAGGAAACAGCAGGGCGATTCCCGACATACTGACCGACAAGCCCCCGATCATCACCGCCCAAAAAATGATTTTTTGCCCCGCATTAAATTTGCGCGCAGGCGGATGTACACCTTTTTTGAAAATACCACCGCCAGCTTTCAACCACGCTATATCAATCTTGCTTGGCACATTGTGACGCACCCACAAAATAAAGGACAACGCCAAACCGGCCATAAACGCAAAGGCCAAATAATTATGGGCATATTTTCCGACTGTGGTGAAAGCGGCAAAGGCATCCTTGCCGATAATTGGTATTAAAATATATCGGCCATACAGCATATTTAATCCGGTAATCCCTAACACAACAAACGACCCTGCCATCAGCCAATGCGCGAAACGGTCAATTGTGCCAAATCTGAGAATTGTGTCACCAGACGGCCCGGCATCGATACGAATTTTGCCGCGGATGAAGTAAAAAACCACCAGCAGACCAATAATCCCCAATACCGCATAGGCCCCAACATTTGACAGAGGCCCGTTGCGGAAGGCGCGCCAGTTATCACCCTCAGACTGGATCATCACAGCGGATAATTCATTTTTCATCTGTGTCGAACCGGCATTACCGGTGCGGACATAACGCCACAAATCAGCGTCAGAATTAACGCCAAGTGTTTGTCCGGGTACCTCGCCTTTTTGTTGTGCGTGTACAGGTGTTGTCATGCTCACCATACCGCACAACAACCCCGCTAAAATAACAAATACACCGAAATATCTATTCAACATCTGCTCTGGTCTCCTTTTCCCGGGACACACAACCCTGTCTAATAAACGCGCTGGATGTGCGAACGCATCATCAATTCGCGCAGCTGATCCGACGATAAAGATTGATCTTGTTTACCTAGATAGGTTCCTTTGTCGTAGCTTAGAACCCGGTTTTGTTCTTCTTCCGCACATGACGATAATGCAACCACAACAGTTGCCAGTGCAAAAATCTTAAATAAATGACGTGTAATCAACAGACCTGCCCTTCCATGCGCCTAACCAAGTCACATGTTACCATTGTGCTTGCGGACCAAAAACAAAAGGACGAACCCCCGGCGATGCCGGGAGTTCGTGCATTTCGACTGAGTCTCTAGCTTTTGATGGAATAGGCTGTACCCCATCCCCATGCGCCAGATCCAAATCCACGGGCAACAACCCGCTCACGGAAGATGTTTGATACCTGATCACCATCACCCGCCAGCAACGCCTTGGTTGAACACATTTCTGCGCAAATAGGCAACTTGCCTTCAGCCAGACGGTTGCGACCATATTTCTGGAATTCACTTTCAGACATATCGTCTTCTGGGCCACCGGCGCAAAATGTACATTTGTCCATTTTGCCACGTGATCCATAGTTACCAGCCTGTGGGTATTGCGGCGCGCCGAACGGACACGCATAGAAGCAATAGCCACAGCCAATGCACAGGTCTTTTGAATGCAACACCACACCCTGTTCGGTCTGGTAGAAGCAATCCACCGGACAAACCGCCATACAAGGCGCATCTGAACAGTGCATACATGCCACCGAGATGGAGCGCTCGCCGGGCTTTCCGTCTTGGATGGTGACCACCCGCCGACGATTTACCCCCCAAGGAACTTCATGCTCGTTTTTACATGCAGTTACACAGGCATTACATTCGATACAACGTTCTGCATCACATAGAAATTTCATTCGTGCCATGTGAACCTCCCTTACACGCGTTCAATTGAACACAGAGAACATTTAGTTTCCTGCATCAACGTCACTGAGTCATAGCCATAAGTCATGGCCGTGTTTGCCGCTTCACCAAGTACGTAAGGATCTGAACCCTCTGGGTACTTTGATCGCTGATCAACACCTTCTAGATGCCCGCCGAAATGGAATGGAAGGAATGCCACCCCTCTAGCCACACGCTCGGTGACCATAGCCATCACCTTAATACGCGCACCTTCTGGAGTGTTGACCCAGACCATATCGCCGTTACGAATACCCTTACCATTGGCATCAAACGGATTCAGCTCAACAAACATGTCTTGCTGAAGCTCCGCCAGCCATGGGTTAGACCGGGTTTCATCACCGCCACCTTCATATTCAACAAGACGGCCCGATGTCAAAATAATCGGATAGTCTTTGCTGTAATCCTTGTCCTGAATTGACTTGTACAAAGTCGGCAAGCGATACAGCTTTCTGTCTGAATATGTTGGATAATCTTCCACAAGATCACGACGTGATGTGTATAACGGTTCACGATGCAACGGAATTGGGTCCGGGAATGTCCAGACCTTCACCCGTGCTTTGGCGTTACCAAACGGGGCACAACCATGCTTAATGGCAACCCGCTGGATGCCACCTGACATGTCAACTTTCCAGTTGGTTTTATCACCAGCAACAGCCTCAATCGCGTTACGCTCATCGGCTGTAAGATCACCGTCCCAGCCAAGCTTTTTCAGCATGCCCATGGTGAATTCTGGATACCCATCCTTAATTTCCGACCCCACCGGATATGAACCTTCAGCCAACAAATTATTGCCTTCATGTTCAACACCGAAACGCGCACGGAAACATAAACCACCTTCAGCCACTGGCTTTGAAGTGTCATACAGATTTGGTGTGCCCGGATGTTTCATATCGGCCGTACCCCAACAAGGCCAAGGCAAGCCATAATATTCACCATCCATTTCACCACCAACAGCCTGCAATGTTGTACGATCGAACACATGCTGGTTGGCCATATGCGCCTTGATACGCTCTGGTGATTGGCCAGTGTACCCAATCGTCCACATGCCACTGTTAAATTCCCGCGTCACATCTTCGACATATGGCTCTTCACCATTCACCTTAATGTTGCGGAACATACGATCTTCAAATCCGAATTTTTTCGCGAATTTGTAGATGATGGTGTGATCCGGCAATGAGTCAAATGAAGGCTCAATGATCTTTTCACGCCACTGTAATGAACGGTTTGACGCCGTCACAGACCCATAGGTTTCAAACTGGGTTGTAGCTGGCAGCAAATAAACCCCATCTGTACGATCAGACAAGACTGCAGACACTGTTGGATATGGATCAATCACGACCATCAGGTCAAGTTTCTCCATCGCCGTCTTCATCTCTTTCATACGAGTCTGAGAGTTCGGCGCATGTCCCCAGAATACCATAGCTCGCAAATTATTAGGCTGATCCATATTGTCCTTATTTTCAAGAACGCCATCAATCCAGCGAGACACAGGAATACCGCTCATATTCATCAGGCTTTTGGCCTTGCCGTCTTTGTCCTTGATCGAATCAAAACGTGCTTTCAGCCATTCAACATCTTCGCCCCAAACACGTGCCCAATGTTTCCAGGCACCAGCTGACAAGCCATAATAACCTGGCAATGTGTGAGACAGAACACCGAAATCTGTTGCCCCTTGAACGTTACAGTGACCACGGAAAATATTGGCACCCCCACCAGACGTACCAATGTTACCAAGCGCCAATTGCAGTGCGCAATACGCACGGGTATTATTGTTACCATTGGTGTGCTGTGTACCGCCCATACACCAAATGAAGGTGCCAGGACGGTTATTTGCCATGATTTGAGCAACACGTTTTAGCTGCGATCCAGGTACACCAGTGACCCGTTCGGTCTCGGCTGGCGTCCATTTTCTGACCTCTTCCATCACATCTTCCATGCCATAAACCCGCTGGCGGATATATTCTTTATCTTCCCAGCCATTTTCGAAGATGTGCCACATAATACCCCAAATCAGCGCCACGTCAGAACCCGGACGGAACCGGACATATTCATCAGCATGCGCTGCGGTGCGGGTAAAGCGTGGGTCGCACACGATCACCGGTGCATTATTTTGTTCTTTGGCTTTCAGCACATGCATCAATGATACCGGATGCGCTTCTGCCGGGTTGCCACCAATAATGAATATCGCACGTGAATTGTGGATATCATTATAGGAATTGGTCATCGCCCCATAGCCCCAAGTGTTGGCAACACCGGCCACAGTGGTGGAGTGACAAATACGCGCCTGATGGTCGCCGTTATTTGAACCCCAATAGGCATAAAACTTACGGAACAAATAGGCCTGTTCGTTACTATGCTTCGCTGATCCAAGCCAATACACTGAATCTGGGCCAGATTTTTCACGGATATCGAGCATCTGGTCGCCGATTTCATTAATCGCGTCATCCCAGCTCATCCGCACCCATTTGCCACCAGACAGCTTCATGGGGTATTTTAGGCGCCGTTCACCGCTTGCAGTTTCACGCACCGATGCTCCTTTCGCGCAATGCGCGCCAAGGTTAATCGGGCTGTCCCAACCTGGTTCTTGCCCAGTCCAAACGCCATTTTGCACCTCTGCAACCACAGTACAACCGACAGAACAGTGGGTACAAACTGACTTTTTGATTTCTGCGGCCATACCGCCACCGGCCGCTTGTGCTGGTTTCACATTTGAACCAACCACTGCGGCGGCTGTCGCCAACCCTCCAATAGCAAGACCAGAACCGCGCAAAAATGCACGGCGGTCAACAACCATTTCGGCTGCTTTGCTAATAAAAGATGATGACTGGGGGCTTCGCGCTACCCCGGACGCCTTCTTTCTAAGCATAGTTTCCTCCTAAAAATTGCAAAATTCTAAATTAGAACCGTGCGCTGTTGTAAAATGCCTTTACATGTTCAGTTTCACGATAACCAGCCCCAGTTGGCGCTGCTGTTTCGTTTGCTGACGCGGCCTTGCCCGCAACAGCCACCGCACCGGCGGCCGCAACAGAAATGGCCGACCGCTTTAAAAAGTCGCGGCGGTCTGCAACAGCATCTTCTGCTTTCTTATGTTCCATTCTTACCTCCAAATTGCGCCACACAAAAATGCGCGGCATTACGGCACCGGGGCGTCACGCTACCCAGCCCGATCCATGCTGAAAGCGGTGCTTTCAATCTCCAAAAACGCCTTACCAATCGTTCCCACAGGCGCGAAAAACACAACAGATTTTGCCGCCTCTATATCGCGCATCAATAGGCCGCCCCAAGGCTCTATATGTTTGTTAAAAAACTCTGCCTGTTCACCAATGGAAAATGACCGGCCGAAATGCCCACGAATCAGCCCCGACATCATGTCGAATAAACTCGCAATATGGTCTTCAGGCTCTTTTACGCCTTCTACCCGCACAATGCCAATTTTGGCCATGTCAGAGCGTAAATTTGCCAGCGGTTTGTCATTCAGAAACCCGGTCAGATAATATGACGCAAATGGCAGAATCTCGCCGCGCCCAACACCAATGAACATTTCAACATATTCATTGCGAATCAAGCCATTATCCAGATTTTTAGCTAGGTGCGCCAACGTCAAGCACGCGCTGCCAATCGGCGTATCATCGCCTTGTAGCTGCGCCACTTTATCGATTAATTCGTCGCCGGGCTCGGTGCGCAATAATGACGCCAGAAAATCATACATATCTGCCCGCAGCGCGTCCTCCTCGCTGATGGGTTGAATATCTGTTATCGCTTCTTTTGCGCGCACACACTTCTCCTTAACACCAAAAAACGCTAGCATAGCATTGCCATCGGCGCAATAACCAACGGCAAAAACAAAATATTTTTTCAATGACGAAGCATCTTGTCACAAACACGATCAAAACAAGAAGGCTGAACGCTTATTACCCATCTGATTTTACATGAAATTTCATGCGTTGTGGCCGCCGTGGTGTCATGTCTGTATCGGGTAGTGCAGCGGGGTCTTGGTCAATTTCATCCGCGAATTTGCGATCCGCTCCTGAAGAGACCGTATGGTGCGGTGTGGTTTGCCGGGGGTGCGCGGCTACAGATATTGGTTGCACAGCTTCGTTGGTGCTGCCCAAATCGCGATCACCTTTTGCCAATGGCAGATCACTGTCAGCTTGCCCCCCTGCCGCAGTCATATCGGCTTGATCATCTGCATCTGGCGCACCATCTAGGTCCCGGTCGGTTTGGGGTTTTGCTGCATTATCGGCTGTCTCTTGCGGCGCCTCAGCATCTGCCAATTTGGCCTGTTCTTCAGCCTGTTCTTCGGCCTGCTCTTCGGCTTGTTCTTCGGCCTGCTCTTCGGCTTGTTCTTCAGCTTGTTCTTCGGCTTGTTCTTCAGGCGAAAGGGTTTTTTTCAAATATCCTTTTCCCGCCTGATAGGCTGTTTGCATGCCTTCGATCACGGTCGCCGCGTCGGTATAATCCTCGCCATATTCAACCATTTCATCGACAACGCCAAAAAAAGGGTTGATCCGCCATAACCGCCGCAATGCCAGTTGCCGCAATCGTTCCGGGGTTTTGCCATCAAAAAAACGTTCCAATCCGGCTTCTTCTTCGACCTCCTGCGGGTCAGGCAATTCATATTTTTCGAGAAGTTCAGCATCGCTTAATGCCGCTTCTTCTTCGCTTTCGCTCGCGCCATCATGATCCGCCGCCAACGCTTCAGCACCAAGATCGACATTTTCCTCTGCGATATCTTCACCGCGGGCAATTTGTGCTTTACGCGTCGACCAGCGAGACAGAAATCCACCTCCATTGGTGCCGGTATCGCTGGGGTTTGATCCGCCCGGTTTATTCATTGATTTGTTCCCTTGCAATGCATTTTATTACGGCATTTCATTCTGATCAGGCGTTTGTGACCACTGGCATGCTGTGGCGGTAACTGTTTAGTGGTAGTCATTTTTACGAGTTGGTGACCGAAACACATCTCCATCCCGTTGCAAACGCGGGTCTCCCCGGCCCGGTTCCTGACCATCAACACGCACCTTGTCACGTCTGCGTTTTTTGAAAGGTTCGGGCTTAAAATGGTTTTTCACAAATGCTGTTACAAACTCGGCAATTGGCCCTTGTAACGGCAATTTTTCAATATGGTCTTCACCACAATCTTCAATATCCTGAATATTATACGGGGACACGCTCAACTCTGCCAGATGCACATCGACACCATCATCCGCATCATCTTCAATTTCATTGTCCCGCAATACCACATAAATGGCTGGTTCCGATGACGCCAGATTTTCGGCATAGGCTTCAGCCTCTGCCCGGTGGAGATCAAGTGATGCTTCTGCGCTGTATAACGCGCCAGATTCAACATCATCTGTATCAGCCCTCAGCCTTACCAGACGGATATTGTTGATTGGCGGCATGCCATCGCCAGCTTTCACATCCAGCGGTACCAGATCATGCACAACCCATCGATGCGACTGCCAGATATTTTGCATTTCTTGACGCTCAAATATTACCCTGACAGCATATAAAACATGTTTGGATGATGCTGATATTGTCTCGGTCACACTATGAACCCTCCGTTAAGGTCACTATTCCGGCTTTGAACGGTTTTGGCAAGGATTATGGGACAGCATATGAAGCGCATGAAGCGCATTTTCAATAAATACTCTTGTCTTTGGTGCCATGTGCATTAGGTTAAGGCCAGTAACCATCACACGCTGCAGCAGTTGAGGCCGGGATAATGTCCAAACTATTTAATGATCAAGTCATTATCTGTAATTGTGGCGGCACAATGGATATTGACGGCAAAAAACTGGCAAAAGCCTGTGGTTCAACAACGCCTTGTGATGTGTACACATCGCTATGCCGCAACCAGACCGATAAATTGGCTAGCGCAATGATGACGGCGCATGAAAATGATCGCCAATTGATTGTCGCCTGCACCCAAGAAACAGCGACATTTGACGCCATTGCGGAAGAGCATGACTGCGCCCCACCAACGACCGTCAACATTCGTGAATTGGCCGGCTGGTCTGAAAATTCTGCGAGCGCCCTGCCGAAAATGGCGGCATTGATGCGACAAGCCGGTGACAGCAAGCGCCCCGGCCTTAGCCTCAGCATGATATCGCATGGCCGTTGCCTAATTTATGCTGATGCCAAGCGGCCAAATGGTGGCACTGCCGCCGCCCTAGAGCTTGGCGCGCGGCTCAACGGCACTTTGGGCGTGACGGTGATGATCGCCAATGCTGGCAACGGCATTGATGCCAGCGCAGATGCTGGCCTTGTCACCACCGGTTCGATCCGGTCTGTGTCGGGTCACTTCACCCGGTTTAATCTGGTCATTGATAAATTTTCTGAAGCCGCCCCGCACAGCCGCAGCCAGCTTGTATTTGGCACGTTACAAGACGGCGTTGAAACAGGGTGCGACATCCTGATTGATCTGACTGGTGATACCCCGCTTTTTACCGGTTGGGAAAAGCGCGACGGCTATTTGCGTGCGCAGGCAGATGACAGCCTGGCTATGGCAAAAATTGAACGTGAGGCCATGCAACTTATTGGCGAATTCGAAAAGCCGATTTACGTAAATTTTGACGAGACCATATGTGCGCATTCGCGCAACAAGATTGACGGATGTTCGCGCTGTCTTGATATCTGTCCGGCAGGGGCCATCACCAGCTTGGGTGACCATGTCAATATTGACCCGGCGATATGTGGTGGCTGCGGGTTATGCGGCGCGGTATGTCCATCAGGCGCGGTGCAAACCGCCTATCCGCCAGCTGATCAACTGCTGGCCAGCATAGCCCGACTGCTTGACTATTATCATGATGCTGGCGGCAAAAATGCCAGCTTATTGCTTCATGATGATAGTTATGGACGCGAAGTTATCGAAATGATCGCGCGGTTCGGACGTGGCTTGCCGGGTGATCTGTTGCCGGTATCAATGCACGCAATTGGCCGGGCCGGGCACGACTTGATGGTTGGTGCCATTGCGCTTGGGTACAAACAGGTATTTATCCTGTTAAACCCAAATAAAGCGGCAGAAAACGAACCGTTGATTGCGCAGCGCGAACTGGCCGAAGCGATGCTGACCGGGGTTGGGGTTCACACCGCAAACCAAATTATGCTGCTGGATGATGTCGATCCTGACATTATTGCTGACAAACTATATGACAGCGCCCACAAGCCAAAAGGCAAATCAGCTCCATTTAGTCCGGTTGGAACGCCGCGCGGGTACACAAGGCTGGCGATGCGCGGTCTGGCGACTGCCAACAATGTGAAACAAGCCATTATTGCGCTGCCAGATGGTGCCCCTTATGGCCGTGTCAATATTGATACAGACAATTGTACTATTTGCTTATCATGCGTCAGTGCCTGTCCAGCTGGCGCGCTACAGGATAATCCAGATGCACCACAATTACTGTTTCGCGAGGATGCCTGCCTGCAATGCGGTATTTGCGCGGCGACATGTCCAGAAAAAGTCATTGCACTGGAGCCACAATTTAATTTAACCGACAGCGCCATGGCCGCTGAATTGGTGGTAGAGGATACACCATTTTCCTGCACCCAGTGTGGCAAGCCATTCGGCAGTACAAAATCGATTGAAACAGTCATTGCCAAGTTGAGCGATCACAGCATGTTTCAGCAAACTGCCCGCACCGATATGTTGAAAATGTGCGAAGATTGCCGGGTGGAAGCCATGTTTGCGCAAAATGACAAGACCATGGATGTTGGCGAACGACGCAAACCGCGCACAACTGATGATTATTTGAACTGACCCGGGGTTTAACTAGGGCGGTGTTTTTATCGTTAAGATAGTGCCGCCAAAGGCAGATTCATCAATAGATTTTGCGGCTTAAAATGCACCACGCCTGCTGCATCCATGGCCAGCCCCATGTAGATCGGCTTGCCCTGCATTTCAGCAATAAACCCTCTATCCGCCTCAAGTTTAAACAGGCACAATATCTGTTTTAACCGAGACTCGTTGACGTCTTTGCCATGGTAAAGATCGTTCAGGATGGATGTTGCCTGTGCGTCAAGACCAAGATGCCATGCCCATTTGTCGTCCTCGATTTGCAGCATTGGTGTCACACGCACACTCAACGACAAAAAATGTGCGACCCATTTTTCAATCACACGTGCCAAGCCATCGAGTGCTGGCTGGGTAAAGGCAATATCAACAGAAGTGTTAAACTGATCTGACCTCTGCCAATATTCATCAGCCGTCTCACTTGCCATGATATCGATCAAAGTCTCATTCCCAGCAACGTCTTCGCCTTGCATCCTTTGTATGCCAATCTGCAATTTCACCGTTTCTTGATCGGCCACCATAATACGGCCGTCATCAAGCGTTACCACCTGATCACGAAACAGCAATTCAGCCGCACGAATTTGCATTGGATCGGTCACCCCATCCAGAATATTCCGCAAAATGATTTGCGTCATCTGCTCGACAAACAGCGGCGGAAATTGAATTTTTGCGCCGCGGGTGATCGCCATATAGGCGTCCTCAAGACTGTTAAAATTCGATAGAAAATCTCGAAACCGCAACACTGCCTGATAATTATGCACAACATCTTTATCAGCGATTTCAAACAAATCTGTCGGCACCACAGACGCAAAGGGATCATCGATTAGTTTTTTGTGAAGCGCCAATTCTGCCGGACAAGAAGCAGCTTCCGGGGCGACTTCATCACGCATAAAATAGGCCCGCATAAAATCAACGGTTGGCACCATATGTCCGTTTTCGTCACGAATTAACAAATGCCATCCGGATGTAAGCCAAAAATCTTGCGTCATCTGCCCTGATCTTTCCTAAATTTTGAGTCCATATGAAATCAAGCCAGCTAAAATTCTGTTCAAAGCCCGATCACGCATTTTCAACATCATCATCAATGATCGTCCATATTTTTTGCTCGGCACAGGAATCTGGCTTTGGCAAACTGCGAAAGACCTCTTTGATACCGTCGTCACCCCAACTTCGCTGAATGGCAAGCAACGTGCCGGTTTTATGTGATTCACATAGCTCTGCCATAAATTCAATTTCATCAGCAACCGCATCTGTTGTTGCCGCTTTTGACGGGGCCCCGAATTTTTCAACAAGATGTGTTGCCAGATGATCGGTGATCATCTCAACATCTGCTGGCCGTGCTGTGACCACACTCACCAGCGTCGAAAAACCAAATGACTGACAGCCTAAAAACCCATTGCTAAAGGCTTGCTTTACCTTGCCAGTGAGGTCAGCGGGCGGCATCGCCGCAAAACAAAATGTTCCAACAACCGCCCATTCCCCCTCATCTGCGGCGATTGGAAAAACATTTAGGTCAGACGGGTCAAACCTTATGGTTCGCGCAAGTTTCATTAGATCAGGCCTGCGCTTTGACCAAAGCCGGTATGCCACAAACCGTCTCAAGCTCATGTGGTGGGATCGCAACAGGCTTGCCGTCAAGCTTCACCAGCATACCGCCGGTCTCGTCAAGACCAAGCCATTCAACGCCAGACGCTCCGTCAAAAACAACCTGCAAGCCACTATCCAGCCGGTGCATCCACGCATCATAAAGCGGGCGAAACCCGTCATCCTGCCATCGGTTTACCCAGACTAAAAAATGTCGGCTACATGATTCCACAAGACGTGTCCTAGATATATGACCGCCCCCCTCTTCGGCGAGTGATGTATGTTCATATACGCTGTTCTGCCGCCAGCTTTCTGCACCGGTATCATCGGTGGAAATCACCACTTCAGCACTCACCACCATCCAATCAGGCACCGCGCCAGCACCAGCCGCCGGGTCAACTGCCATTCTCACCACACCCGCGCGCCCTTTATTGAGCAAGATATACCCTGGCATTTGATAACTCACCGCAACTTCAGGCGGTGCTAATGCGCCAATTGCATCACCGGCCGCGATCATCATCGCAAACAGCATCTGGCCAGCATCTGCCACCGCTACTTCTGGGCCGAGAACAACAGCAATATGCATCCTATCAACAGCTTCTGAATAAAATACTGTCCCGACATCTGATGATGCGGCAAGTGCGATCGCCTTGGCATGCAGATTTTGGCTGGCAGGCACCGCAACAGCCGTCAGCAAAGGTGGCAATTGCGGCACGTCATCATCATCGGCGGGAACATCTTCATAGTATAATGTCATGCGCTGTCCTCATAGCGGATATCGGCGATTGCCATTAATTTTCTGGCGATCTGCCGATAGGTCTTTGCCTGCGCCGATTGCGGTTCCGCCACAACGATGGGTGTACCGGCGTCCGAACCGCTGCGCACCGCCAAGGATAGCGGAATTTCGCCAAGCAATTCAATGCCGCGTTTTTTGGCTTCTCGCGCCGCGCCGCCATCACCGAAAATATGATCGGTGCGCCCGCAATCCGGGCATTGCCATGACGCCATATTCTGGATCATGCCAAGCACTGGTACTTCGGCTTTTTCAAACATGGTCAATGCTTTCACCACATCCAAAAGGGCAATATCTTGCGGCGTTGACACAATCACCGCCCCAGCCAGCCTGACTTGTTGAGCCAATGAAATCTGGATGTCGCCAGTGCCGGGGGGCAGATCGATAATGATGACATCCAGAACCCCCCATGCCACCGCATCCAGCATCTGTGTCAGGGCAGACTGCACCATAGGTCCGCGCCATATCATCGCCGTATCGTCAGGCACCAACAGCCCCATTGACATCAACTTGACGCCATAATTTTCAAGCGGTTTGACCATGTCACCACCGGCGGCAGCTGGACGGCCACTCACCCCAAGCATCCGAGGCTGTGATGGCCCATAGACATCAGCATCAAGCAGACCAACGCGCAAACCTTCAAGCTGCAGAGCAACTGCCAAATTCACCGCTGTAGTCGATTTGCCAACGCCCCCCTTGCCCGAGGCAACCGCAACAAAGCGGCGGATTTTACTTTCTAAAACCTTTTCACGCGGCGCCATTGGTACCTCGGCAGAAGCCTGAACGGTTTCGGCAGTGGCATGCGCTGTCAACATCACGGTGGCACTGGTCACGCCGTCAATCTTCAACGCCGCCTGTTCGGCAGCGCGGCGCACCGGTTCCATCGCCGGACCACGGTGTGGCGGAACCTGCAAAGCAAAGCTGATATTGCTGTCTTTGATCTGTATGGCGGTAACCATTTTGAGCGCGACAATATCACGCCCTTGCGAGGGGTCTTGCACGCTCGCCAGCGCCTCGAGAATACGCTCCTCGGTAAGTTTAGCCATCAGCGTCAGGTGCCTTTAGACTTGCAGTCACCACATGCGAGAATTTTAGCGCACCAATTTCAATTGTGGCGGTAACAGGCAGGTCACTTCCCGGCGCCACAACACCAGACCGCACAGCATCCTCCAGCGCATCTGAAAGATTTTGATGCCCAGTTACACCGAGCTGTTTTAAAAATTTGCGCACCGTCATTTCGGATGCTGTCATATCTGATTTTGCGTCTGAACTCATTCATTTATCCTTTAAAAAAAATTTTACCGAATCATGGCGCGCTCATTCGCCCCATCAATCGAAGATTTGCCGCACATGTCCCGCAATATATGGGTTATTGATTGGGCGTTTCCAAGGTGCGAGCAAAGGCAAGAATGGCGTCAATATCATCGATTTGCAATTCAATTTCAGCAATGAATGCTGGCAAAGATTCGGACCTTTCTTCGCTGACCCCAGTGATCTTCACAAGTGCCGGATGCGGCGGCAATGTGTAAAACACCTCAAATCGCTGTTCCCAATCGGCAAGCCATTTCATCGCCGCAAAAGATGGGGTGGAACCAATGCCGCCATAGGGGTTCATGTTTGGCACAACATGGCATCTTGTACAATGCTGACGCACAATTTCGCGTCCCTTTGCAGCGGCGTCATCAGCGCTGGCATTTTGCGGCGTAATCGCCATCATCCCCAGATATATAACACCAAATAGGATGCAACATCTGATCGGTACTGTGATAATCCGCACCAAACCATCCCGTCTCAACACCGCGGCAATCATGGTATATGCAGTCATACTGATGGGTCAGAGAGATGACCGCGTAGCATATCGGTATATTGCGCTGCCATATGCGTTACAAATTCTTCATGCTCGTCAAGCTCTAAAACATTTTTGCCGACATGCGCCGCATAACGCGCCGCCGCAAATAACATCACCATCTGTAATTCGGTCGCTTCGATCTTTTTGTTGCGCTGATTAGCAAGAGAGATGAATTGATCCGCAACGCGTAAAAATGCGGCCTCATCAAGGATACCGTCACGGTGCGTTTCAGGGTCAAATGTTTCAGGGCGTTGATGCCATGCGGGAAATTTCATTTTTACAACCATAGCTTGTTTTAAACTTTACATGCCGCATGACCTAAATCCGCGTTTATACATCAAAGGCTAGCATTTTTTTGGTCCGGGTCAAAGCAATCAACAAAAGCCCGTTTTAAGCTTCACCTTTTTGATCAACCGCATCCGCGTCAGGGGACCGTTCAAACTGGACCGAACGCAACCAGTCTAGAATGTCAGACGACTGATTGGCAATCAGGCTGGCGTGGGCTTCATAACGGTGGATCAATTCAGTGGCAAGCGGCGTCAAACTGGCCCCACCACGGGCCTTTCCGCCACGTTCTGTCAGCAAAAGCGGGTCGGCAAAGCCGCTTTGCATCGAATCAATTAGAAACCAGGCACGCCGGTAATTCATCCCCATTTGCCGCGCCGCCGCACTGATCGACCCGGTTTCGCCAACAAGCTGCAAAAGTTTGATTTTACCAATGCCGATGGTTTCATTGGCGACAAACAGTTTGGTCCGCACGCTCGGATTTTTATCTACTTTTGTCATTTATCAGTCCTATGTTGCACCTTTTTTTACACCGATATGAAAAAAATATCATAACGGGCTTTACGTACCCAAATTATTGTGTAATTAGCCTTGATATCGGCCTGCATGACACACGGCCTTTCTCTTTTTTGTTAACTGTGAACGGTAAGAAAAATGATGTCAAATCGCACCTTGAATAAATATTTGCGTCTTTTCCAAAAATCAGCACTTGCCTGTTTTGTCATCTTCGCGGCTATTTTGGCGAACCGTCCGGCCGTAGCAGACAATCCATTCATCATTTTGCAATCAACAACATCGACACAAAATTCCGGGTTGTATGATTATTTACTGCCGCACTTTACCGCCAAAAGCGGCATTGACGTCCGCGTTGTGGCTGTTGGCACCGGCCAAGCATTGCGGAATGCTGAAAAATGTGATGGCGATGTTTTGGTTGTCCATTCAAAAGCCGATGAAGTTAAATTTGTTGAAAACGGATTTGGCACCAAACGTTCCAATCTGATGTATAATGATTTTGTTGTTCTCGGGCCGGCAAATGACCCTGCCAATATTGCTTCGGCGACAACCGTCGACGAGGCGCTCCAACGTATATCAGCCAGCCAATCTGCATTCGCGTCGCGCGGCGATAATAGCGGTACGCACAAGGCCGAAAAACGTCTATGGAAGGCCGCCAACATAGCCATCGATAGCGCGGTAAATAGCTGGTATTTGGAAACGGGTCTTGGCATGGGCGCAACTCTAAATTTTGCCGTGCAGGCCAACGCCTATACATTGAGCGACCGGGCAACATGGCTAGCCTTTGCCAATCGGGCCGGTCACAAAATCTTGTTTCAGGGACAACCGCCCCTGTTCAACCAATATGGTGTTGTGCCAGTCAGCAAATCTCATTGTCCAAATGTAAAACATGAATTGGCACAAGAATTTACCGACTGGCTGGTCAGCCCAGACGGTCAAAATATGATTGCCAGTTACAAACGCAACGGTGCCCAGCTATTTTTTCCCAACGCTGACTAACTTGACGCGACAGCGCCAGTCACCCATATCTTGATTTTAATAGGGTATCAGGTGCAGTGTTGGTCAGGGATATCAGTCGCCATGGGATATAAGCAAAATGCAACGCCGTGATTTTCTGACAATTGCGGCGGCTGGCGTCACAGCCGCCTCACTGAACTTGCCAGCGATTGGGCGAGCAAATGCTAGCGACTTATACAGATTGAAAGCAGGCAAGGCCACTGCCAACCTGATTGGCGATGGCACCGGTTCTAAAAACTGTTGGTTATATAATGCCTCATGTCCGGGGCCATTGCTGCGACGGCGCAAGGGTGAAATGCTCAATGTTGCCGTCACCAACGACCTCTCCACACCAACAACGGTGCATTGGCACGGCATACGCAATATCAACGAAA
The DNA here is from genome assembly GCA_027620495.1 of Pseudomonadota bacterium. Classification (GTDB taxonomy): domain Bacteria; phylum Pseudomonadota; class Alphaproteobacteria; order Puniceispirillales; family Puniceispirillaceae; genus UBA3439. The sequence continues at coordinate 100,195 of JAQCEA010000006.1, forward strand.
TGGACGGCGTTGCACATCTGACACAACCACCGATTGAACCGGGGGAAACGTTTTTGTATGAGGTGCCGCTCACCGAATCAGGCACTTATTGGTATCACGCGCACACGATGAGCTGGGAACAAGTTGCCCGCGGTCTATATGGGCCGCTGATTATCGATGATGATGATGACCCTGCTGTTAACCATGATTTTACCCTGATGATTGATGATTGGCGGCTTGATCAAGATGGCCAGATTGATGATGCCTCATTCGGCAGTTTACATGATTGGTCACATGCTGGCAGATTTGGCAACTGGCTGACGGTCAATGGCACATCTGACCCTGCAGTTTCTGCCAAACCCGGCGCACGGCTGCGACTGCGGCTGATCAGCGCTGCCAATGCTCGAATATTTAAAATCAAAATCGATGGTGCGGTGGCCACATTAATTGCCGAAGATGGGGCAGTTTGTCGGGCCGAACAGATAGAGGTTGTAACACTCGCACCAGGGCAACGCGCCGACCTGATCATTGATATGGATGGTGACAGCATCATTCTACAGGATGTCAGCACAGGCACCCCCTATCCGGCTGGACGGATCATCGCTGACCCAAACCTAGGTCAGGCAGAAATCAGCAAAACGCCAATAAATCTTGCCGCCCCCCCGCCGATCGCTGATCTCACTGCAGTAAAGGTGATAGATGTGCATATGCAGGGCGGTGCAATGGGCAATTTGACCGAAGCTATTTTTAACGGCGATAAGCTACCGCTTGGCACTTTGGCGCGCGAACACAAAAAATTATGGGCGTTCAATGGGATTGTTGGCGATTACAGCCAAACGCTTGCCGAAATCCAGCTTGGACAGGTTGTAGCACTTGATGTGTTCAATGACACCGCGTGGCCACATGCCATGCATTTGCATGGTCACCATTTTTGGGTGTTGGTTGACGACCCCACAGCCGGTGCCCCGTCTGGCAGACGCGACACATGGCTGATAGCGGCTGGCAGCCGGGCCCGGCTTGTTTTTGTCGCCGACAATCCCGGCCTATGGTTGTTCCATTGCCATATGCTGGAACATGCAGCCAGCGGTATGGGCATGGTTTTAGCAGTCAGCTAATTTTTTGATATCGAAAGATCACGCATGCAAACGCAAAATCGTTTGCATCGATGGGCGCGCGCGCATGGCCTGATTATGCGCGGCAATTTTTGGAAATTGTGCAACCTCGACACCATCATCACCAAGCCAGCGGGTGACCAATGCCAAATAGGGATCACACATTGAATAGCGATCGCCTAAAACCCACGGCCCCTGCAGATAATGTGTTTCGATGATCGCCGCGCATTCGGTCATATTTTGATGCACCTTGGCCCGCATATGGGCATGTGCCGTTTCATCATCTGCCCAGCGCGCGCCACGATGTTTATGCGCATGCGCCACATGAACGCTCGAGGCAATATAACAGTTAAAAGCCTGCGCGACGGCAAATTCAAATGGCGTTTCTGGTGCCATGCCATGCGCCGGATAGCTTTGGGCGATAAAGGCAAGAATAGCTGGCGTTTCGGTCAAAATACCTTGATCAGTGATCAGCGACGGCACCCGGCCCTTTGGATTGATGCCAAGATAGGCGTCTTGGCGCTGTTCACCGCTGGCAAAATCAATTTTAATGGCCTCATAGTCAGCCCCGACATCCTCTAGCAAAATATGTGGCGCGTACGCTGCTGAGTTTTTTGCATAGTAAAATTTTAACATGGTCACCTACCCACTTTGTTTTTTCAGTAAATCAAAATCGCTTTTATATCGTCATCCATATCGCCATGAAATCGGCGTGGACGCATCTGTATCAACCATCATGGTACCGACACAAAAAATGGCGCGGCAATCGCCAGTAAGTTTTTGAAATCATCAAAGTTAAAATCAGGCGCCAGTTCGGCCACAGGTGTTTGTCGATACCCCCGGGTAAAGAGCGCGATTGGCACACCCGCCGCCTTTGCCGTGGCCACATCAACTTCGCTATCACCGACAAATAAACAGCGCTCGACTGCCAGTTCTTTCATCACCAGATGAAGCATGGCCGGGTCAGGTTTGCGTGACGGCAAACGATCGCCGCCAACAATTGAGCCAAAAAATTTGGTTAAGCCAAATGCGTCTAGCACAACATTGGTGGCGGCTTCAGGTTTATTGGTACAAAGCCCGAGCGCTATGCCGGATGATTGAAAATCCGTTAAAACCTCGTGAACATGGTCAAATATAGTCGTGAATTTGGCTGGTGCCGAGGTGTAAATAGCCAAAAATTCTGACAAATAATGGGCGTGGCTAGCGGCATCATCTGGCAACCCAACGTGATCAATCACGCGTTTCACCAGATTTGAAGACCCTTTACCAACAAAGCTGGTCACGATCTCTATCGCCAATGGATCATGGCCAGCCTGCACCAGCATTTGATTCAATGCAGCATGAATATCACCAACGCTATCGATCAGGGTGCCATCTAGGTCAAAAATAATCGCCGTCATCGGCTTATCCTTTTTAAAACACGTGTTTGCTATGGGCGCGGATACGGCATTTACCTGTGGAAAGATAGACCAAATAGATGATAGTTTGCCAGTCTATAGACTGCGAACACCCACCAAAGCATGATTTATTTTTCATATGATATGAGTGACAGATGCTGCCCCACACACCTTCTATGCCCACTGGCCCGCTAGCCGGAATTCGGTTGATTGAACTTGGACAAATTGCCGCTGGCCCATTTGCCGGGTCTCTTTTTGCCGACCTTGGTGCCGATGTTGTGAAAATTGAGCGTCCAGATGGCGGTGATGGCATGCGGCAATGGCCGCCTTTGACCGGTGCATCTGACAACACCCCCGGCTTTAGTGAAAATTTTGCCTCGGTAAACCGCAATAAACGAAGCGTCGCACTTGATTTGAAAAATGCCGATGATGTGGCCCAGTTAAAACAGCTTGTGGCGGTTGCCGATATTGTCATTGAAAATTATCGGCCCGGCGTATTGCCAAATCTGGGACTTGGCTATGATGACCTGCGCGCGGTCAATAAAAAGCTGATTTATTGTTCGATTTCCGGTTATGGGCAAACCGGCCCTTATGCCACAAAAGGTGCCTTTGATGTCACCGTTCAGGGAATCGCTGGCATTATGAGTGTGACTGGCGAGGCTGGTGCCGCACCGGTCAAATGCGGCGTTCCAATTGGCGATTTTTGCGCTGGACTATATGCCGCCTACAGCATTCTGGCGGCGCTGCGCCAAGCAGATGCCACAGGTGAAGGCAGCCATATTGATTGTTCTATGCTGGGAAGCTTGCTAGGGGTATCGGCCCTACAGACAAGTGAATATTTTGGCAATGACACAGCGCCAGTAAAAATGGGGTCGGCGCACCCGCGTAATGCGCCCTATCAGGCATTTGAAGCCGCCGACACCTATTTTGTGATTGCTGCCGGTAATGATAAATTATGGCAAGAGGTTGCAAGCGCTGTTGGCATGGCTGAATTGGCTGATGACCCGCGCTTTATCACCCAGGCCAAACGCGCGCAAAACCAACAGGATCTTGTCGCCTTGCTGGCCCCGCGATTTAAATTAAGGCCAGCGGCTGAATGGCTTGCCGAAATGGATCGCCGACAGGTACCATGCGCCCCGATAAATGATTTTGCAGACATTCTGCACGACCCACATGTGGCCCATATGGGGCTGGTAAAACCAGTTAGTTTGCCAAATGGCGCGGTTACAAAAACAGTTGGCTTTCCGGTATCGATCAGCGGTTTTCAGCAAGCTGATATCCAGCCACCGCCGGCGCTTGGTGCTGATAATCAAGCTGTTTGTGATGAATGGCTTAGAACAGACCAAATCAGAACAGATAAATGAGATAGGCTATGACCAAGCATAACACCGAGCAAAATGCTGTCATCATCGCGCATCACAACGGCGTCACCACTTGCACCCTTAACCGCCCCGACAAGCTGAATGCATTAAATGCGGATATGGTTGAAGGGCTAGTACAAACAATGCGTGAGGCCACAGCCAAAGACAGCCAGCTTGTGGTGTTTCAAGGGGCTGGCCGGGCGTTTTGTGCCGGGTTTGACCTATCTGACCTTACCGACATGAGCGATGCTGATTTGCTTTTGCGATTTGTCCGGATCGAAACCTTGCTCCAAGCGATTTATACCGCCCCCATGCCAACATTGGCGCTGGTTCATGGCCGGTGTTTTGGCGCTGGCGCTGATATTGTTGCGTCTTGCAGCCAGCGCATTGCCAGCCCTGACAGCAGCTTTCGCATGCCGGGCCTGCAATTTGGCATTGTGCTTGGCACCCGGCGGCTAACCGCACTGATTGGCGTTGAAGCGGTGCGTAATATCTTGCAAACTTCGCGCGTTTTTGACGCTGAAACCGCTCACTCATGCGGTTTTTTAACCGCGATCGCCGCGCGTGATGACTGGGACCAGAATATAGCCAAAGCCACCACAGATGCGGCGGTACTGACAAACCCATCGCGTCATGCGCTGATGCAGCAAACACGCGATGACAGATATTTAGACGCTGATATGGCCGCACTTGTCAGATCAGCCAGCCAACCCGGGCTTGGTGCCCGTATTGCGGCCTATGTCGCGTCGCTCAAAAAAACATCGACAAGCTAGCAATCGCAACGGTGCATGACCGCATATTTTTGCTGTTTTGACACCAAAAAAATTTTCTGTTAATTGGCGCGGCGTCTTTACATCGGAAAAATAAATCCGAGGCAAATCATGTAGTACATAATTCTAGCCCGGACGCCCCGTTTGATGAACGATATTTCCAGAACCGCAGACCCGTCTCGCATGGCCGACGATAGCCATCCCGTGATGGTATGATAAAAAAACTGTCGCAGCCCTGCTTGTACCCGCGCACAGCCCATCCATATGCGCCTCAATAACATCAATTTGGCTGTGATTTGCGTGATTTTAAATGGCAAAAAAATACCCTTGGATATTCAGCCTAGTTCATTTATACCTTGACATAATTGAGCGCGGCGTTCGTATACTGGCTATTACCCTAGCCTTCCAAGCTAGAGAAGCGGGTTCGATTCCCGCACGCCGCTCCAATTTTTTCCTACATTTTTAGTGACCAGCCACGTGGATTCTGCGTGCACTCCTATGGTTTGCACCCGCACCGATCTGACGCCCCCCATCCAACAAACAATCGACCAGTACCCACTAGCAAATATGCCTTTTTTTAGGCGTTTATTGATAATTCTGCTTTATTTTATACCATTTTGTTACCTGATGATTAAATCTAAGGCGTTTTCCTTAAAGCGAGCGGGCAAGTTCGCATAATGCGGAATTCAACAAGAACCGGCATCGGCTCATCCCGCTGTTGTTGGTTGATTGGGAGTGTGAGTGATGCGTTTGTTACCGTTGGCGCTGAGTGCCTTTTTCGTATGTGGGATGTCCCATACCGCCTTTGCCACCAGTGCCAGCACCGCGGCTATTGACAGTGGTGATACCGCCTGGATTTTAACGGCCACCGCGCTAGTGCTGATGATGACCCTGCCGGGCCTTGCCTTATTTTACGCCGGGCTTGTTCAGGCCAAGAATGTTGTGTCTGTTTTAATGCATCATTTTGCCCTTGCCTGTCTGCTATCCATCTTGTGGGTGGTTGCTGGCTATTCACTCGCTTTTTCAGGTGATGGGGCATGGGTCGGCGATTTAGGTAATTTATTTATGACTGGCCTTGGATTCGACAATGCCGCTGGCAGCATACCCGAGTCTGTATTTGCCGCCTTTCAAATGACATTTGCCATTATCACACCAGCGCTGATCATCGGTGCTTATGTTGAACGGATGAAATTTGCCGCAATTTTGTGGTTTTCGGCATTATGGTTGCTGGTTGTCTATGCCCCGGTAACACACTGGGTATGGGGCGGCGGCGTCATGGCCACATGGGGCGTGATGGATTTTGCTGGCGGCATCGTTGTGCATGCCACCGCCGGATCGGCTGCATTGGTGTGCGCTTTGGTTGTCGGCAAGCGCCGCAACTTCCCGCAATCCTTGCATCCGCCACATAGCCCGATCTTGACCATGATCGGTGCCAGCATGTTGTGGATTGGTTGGTTTGGGTTTAATGGTGGCTCGGCGCTCGCAGCTGGCAATGGCGCTGGTATGGCTTTGCTGGTCACACATGTTGCCGCAGCCACCGCCGCGCTTGTTTGGATGGTTATCGAGTGGGTTCGATTTGGCCGCCCGTCGCTTGTTGGCATTGTCACCGGCATGGTTGCCGGTTTGGCGACAGTGACGCCAGCATCCGGGTTCATTGGCGTGCCGGGCGGGCTTATTCTGGGCCTTGCTGGCGGGGCGGCTTGCTATATCGCCGTTGAAATTTTGCGCGTACGAATGAAAATTGATGACTCGCTGGATGTCTTTGCCGTGCATGGCGTTGGCGGCATTTTTGGCAGCCTGTTGGTGGCGTGGCTTGCGCTGCCAGCTTTTGGCGGCCTTGGGCTTGCCGATGGCGTCAGCGCCACAAACCAATTTGGTGTGCAGCTTTTGTCAGTGGCCATTACCATCGGCTGGACGGTTATTGCCAGCTATGTGATTTTGCGGGCAATCAGCCTAGTAATTGGACTGCGTGTCGACCAACAAGATGAAATCGAAGGGTTGGACCTCAGCCAGCATGGCGAACGCGGCTATCATACCAATTAAACCCATTTCATAAAAACGGCTTGTTTGGGCGCTGTTTTTATGATTCCACTGAGGACAAATGCACCCTGCGTGCCGACTCCCATTCGGCCAGCACCGTTTTATCAGTTTCATCTGGCAGATAATCTGGCATTAGGGCGTGTAATTGGCCAGCGGTTGTAAGTTCTGCCAACGCCCACACGGCCATGCCGCGTACCAGCGGGTCATCATGGCGCAAACGCATCACAACCAGCGGCACCAGCGCGCCATCGCCGCTATTGCCTGTTGCGACCAAAACATTCCGTAAAAACCGGATATGTCCAGCTCGCCGTACTGGGCTACCCGCAAAAAACTTACGAAATGCCGCATCATCAAACTGCAGCAATTCGGCCAAAGCTGGCATCGGTTTTGGCCCTACAAATTTGCCCTCGGCTGCTTTCGCGGCGAATTTGTTCCACGGGCATACCGCCAAACAATCATCACATCCAAAAATCCGGTTGCCAATGGCACGGCGAAATTTTCGGGGGATTTGGCCTTTATGTTCGATCGTCAGATAGGAAATGCACCGCCGCGCATCTAGCTGATAGGGCGCAACAAACGCATCTGTTGGGCATACATCCAAACACCGGGTACATCCCCCACAGTGGTCAGTTTCGGGCGGATCATGCAGCAAGTCTGCATCGGTTAAAATGGTGCCAAGAAACAACCAAGATCCGGCACTTCGTGACACAAGGTTTGTATGTTTTCCCTGCCAGCCTGCCCCGGCCTGTGCCGCCAATGGCTTTTCCATTAACGGTGCGGTATCGACAAACACTTTTACATTGGCCTTGGAACGGGCGGCAAACTGGCTGGCGAGTTGCTTTAATTTGCCTTTCATCACATCATGATAATCACGCCCGCGCGCATACACCGATATATTACCGCGGTCATGCTGGCGGATATTATCCATTGGGTCATGGTCCGGGCCATAATTCATCGTCAGCACAATCGCCGATACAGCATCAGTCCACATGGCATCGGGTCGGCTGCGCCGCGCCACGCTATCGGCAAGCCAGCCCATATCACCCGCAAAGCCTTGTTCAATAAATCTCTGCAAATTTGCACCAGTTGTTTCTGGCAGGGTGGCGGCAGTGACATGCACGCTATGAAACCCAACCGCCGCCGCGGCATCATTCAACCAATTACGAAGACGTGATTCCTTGGCCACCATCAGCCTGTTCCAATCGGATCAATATCGCCCTGGGCCTGTTGGGCGTGAAAATCGGCCTCAAATGCGGCAAATGTCCCGGCGCTGATCGCTGCCCGCATCGCCGCCATCAAATCCTGATAATATTGGATATTATGCCAGCTGAGCAACATCAGCGACAGCACCTCTTCGGCTTTAAACAGATGATGAAGATAGGCACGGCTGTAATTTGAACAAGCCGGACAGCGGCATTCTGCATCAAGCGGGCGTGGGTCTTCAGCGTGACGCGCATTTTTTAAATTGACTGGCCCGCGACGGGTAAATCCCTGCCCAGTTCGCCCCGACCTTGTCGGCAGAACACAGTCAAACATATCAATACCGCGCGCCACCCCACCAACAAGATCGGCTGGTTTGCCAACACCCATTAAATAGCGCGGCTTATCCGCTTTGATCAGTGGGGTTGTCGCCTCTAGCGTTTCGAACATAGCTTGCTGTCCCTCGCCAACCGCCAGACCGCCAACCGCATAGCCTTCAAACCCGATATCTGTTAGCGCGGCCACTGACTCAGCCCGCAAATCAGCAAAAACCGATCCCTGAACAATACCAAATTGGCCATAGCCAGTGCGCGGCCTGAACGCCGCCCGTGAACGTTTGGCCCAGCGCATCGACAATGCCATCGATTCCGCCGCCACCGGTTTGGTGGCGGGAAATGGGGTGCATTCGTCAAATGCCATGGTGATGGTGGCATCAAGAAGATGCTGTATTTCGGTTGAACGTTCAGGGGTTAAATGATGTTTGCTGCCATCAAGGTGCGATTTGAACGTCACGCCATCTTCGGTCAATTGCCGCAATGGGCCAAGTGACATCACCTGAAACCCGCCCGAATCTGTCAATAATGGCCCGTTCCATCCCATCATTTTACGCACCCCACCAAGACGGGACACACGTTCAGGTCCGGGGCGCAACATCAGATGATACGTATTTGCCAAAATAATCTTAGCTCCGGTGGCGGCAACTGAATCAGGCATCATGCCTTTGACCGTGGCGGCGGTGCCAACCGGCATAAATACCGGCGTTTCAACAGCGCCCCATGCGGTTGTAAGCTGGCCGCGGCGCGCCATGCCATCGGTGGTTTGCAAATGAAATCCAAATTCTGGCACTGACGACATCAGACCCTCTTTTCTCTGGCGTGACTGCGAAGCGAGGTCACAATATCCGGGTGCGCGGCACGCCGCATAAAACAGGCGTCACCATAGGAAAAAAACCGATAATCGCCAGCAATTGCATGTTGATAAGCGTCGCGCACTTTCCGCATACCACAAAAGGCACTGATCAGCATAAGCAAGGTTGATTTTGGTAGATGAAAATTAGTCAATAGCGCGTCAACAACGCCAAATTTAAAGCCGGGCGTAATAAAAATATCGGTTTCGCCAGCAAATGCCTGAATAGATCCATGCTGTTGAAAACAGGCTTCTAAAATACGAAGGCTGGTTGTGCCAACGGCGATGATGCGGTGGCCAGATTGTTGTGCCGTTTGAATAATGCTTGCGGCATGTGATGATATCGCCCCCCATTCCGCATGCATTTTATGATCGGCAATATCATCAACCGTGACCGGCAAAAATGTACCCGCACCAACATGCATGGTGATTTCAACAATCGACACATTTTTGGCGGTCAATTGCGCCGCCAGAGCGGGCGTAAAATGCAACCCAGCCGTTGGCGCGGCCACGGCACCCGGATGCTGTGCAAACATCGTTTGATAATCTGACTCATCTGCCGTGGTTGCCCCGTCAGGCCGCGAAATATAGGGCGGCAAAGGCATTGTGCCATACCGTGCCAGTGAATTTTCAAGATCAATGCCTGCGACCACCGTATTGTCTTCTGCCGGATTGATAAAACAAACAGCAACATCACCACCCTCACCGCGTCCAAGAACATGCGCGGCAAAATCATCGCCAAATACAATGATGTCATCCACCCGGCATTTTTTCGCGGGCTTGGCAAATACGCGCCAGTGGCTGCCAAAGCCGGGTGCATGGCAAGAGTCCCCAGATATTTCACATTTATGAAGTGTGATACTGATTTTGGCGGCCCCACGATACCCACTCAATCTGGCCGGAATCACGGCGGTATTATTCACCACAATAACATCACCGGGCTGGCATAAATCTGGAAAATCACGCACCTGCCGGTCGATAAACCCATCAGCTGATGTCATATCCAGCAATTTGGCTGCCTCGCGCGGGCGCGCGGGCGCTGTGGCAATGCGGCCATCTGGCAAGTCATAGTCAAAGGCGTCAAGCTTCATACACACAGGCCCCAGACAGCTATGATGTTGATAACGAAATCTGCGTGGCTAGCGCGGCAGACCTATTCATAAATCTGGATGACGCCAACAACGGTGCCTGCTGCATCAACAACCACCAGACATTGCACACGGGCTTCAAGCATTTTTGCCTCGGCATCTGCCATCAGAACATCCGGCCCAATGGTCAGTGGTTTTGACGTTGCCACCTCTTTAACCGTGATTTTGCCAAGGTCTGCCCCCGCAACAAGAATACGGCGCAAATCCCCATCGGTGATGATCCCTTCTAGACGATCTACGGCACCGACTATGGCCATACCAAGACGGCCTTCGGTCATTGTAAGAAGCGCGTCTTGAACGGATGCATTTCCGTCAACAAATGGCAAGTTTTGTGTGCGCATTTTATCACGCACATGGGTGAACAAACGGCGCCCCAACGCCCCGCCCGGATGGGTCGCTGCAAAATCAGCCTCTTGAAAGCCACGCATTTCCATCAAGGCCACCGCCAGCGCATCACCCAAAACCAGCGTATTCAGGCTTGATGTGGTCGGCGCTAGATTGAGGGGGCATGCCTCACGGTCAACCGCAATATTTAACACAACTTCGGCATGTTGTGCGAGGCTGCTGCGCGGGTTGCCGGTCATCGCGATCAGATGCGTCTGCAGCCGTTCAAAAGCGGGCAGAAGCCGCATGATTTCTTCGGTATCTCCGGAATTGGAAATCGCCAGAACAACATCACCCTGCCGCACCATACCTAAATCGCCATGGATGGCCTCGGCTGGGTGCAGAAACAAAGATGGAGTACCTGTTGACGCCAGCGTCGCGGCGATCTTGCGGCCAATAATGCCAGATTTGCCCATTCCCGACACAACAACATGGCCGGTGCTGTTCTGAATCAGGGACAAGGCCTGTAAAAACGGCTCGCCAATATCGGCTTCTAGCGCGGCAAGCGCGCCTTTATACGCTTCAAACAAGGTTTTTGCCGATTTCAGCGCCTGCTGCGACATCGCCTCATGCTCCCTTTACTTCGCCACAAGATAAGATGCTTGTTACATAGCTGATGTTTTACAAAAATGCCAGTTTACACAACGCATTTTGTCACGCGCATCAATGGGCGCGAGATGGTATCTCTCCAATTTATTTCAACCAGCGTTCCGCCTCGGCAAAATCTTCTGGCCGGTTGATATTTAAGAACGGGTCTGGCGTTCCCGAAAAGGCAACAACACCGCAATGATGGCGCTGGGTAAAATGATCAATTTTGCGCACCCCCTCATCACACACCGCCTGCCTTAAATCCGCCGCTAGGGCCACTGGCCAAATGGCAAATACGGGGTGACGTTGCCCTTGCGATTGCGCTTGGACAATGCTGGCATCACTGCCAAGCCGTGCATAAAGGCGGTGCGCCAGATCCGGCGGCAGAAACGGCGCATCTGTTGCCAAACTGATCATATGCGTGCGGTTTGGATGATGCGCGGCCATCCATTCAAGTCCGGTTAGAATACCCGCTAGTGGCCCGGCATATCCATCAACAACATCGGCAATTACTGGCAAACCATAACTGGCAAAACGCTGGGGGTCGCCATTGGCATTGATCGCGGTTGGCGCCCCGGCCCGATCAACCCGATCCAAAACATGTTGCAAAACTGATTTGCCGCCAAGATGAAGCTGGTTTTTATCGCCGCCCCCCATACGCCGGGACTGGCCGCCTGCCAGCAACAAAAACCCAACATCTTGCATGCCTATCTCCCAGTGCCCTGATGGGTGTTCTGATGGGTGTTCTGACGGGTGTTCTGCTGGGTTCGTTGCAAGGATGGCGCATCGGCAAATTCATCATCATCATGGGTATCAAACACAATACGTTCAATGCCCGACAATGCGATAAATCGCTTGCCTTTGGCCCGGCCAATCAAGGTCAAGCCCGCACGGCGCGCCAAATCCACCGCTTCGGCGGTAAAGCCAGACCGTGACACCAAAACCGGAATTTGCATCTGCACTGTTTTAATCACCATTTCGGTGGTCAACCGCCCCGTTGTGTAAAACACCTTGTCTTGTGGCGATATGTTATTCAGGAACATCCAGCCAGCGATTTTATCAACAGCATTATGGCGGCCAATATCTTCCATATAGGCCAATGGGCGGTCGCGGTGGCACAACACACAGCCATGAATGGCACCTGCGCTCAGATACAGGCTTGGTGCGGTGTTAATGGCTTTGGATAACGTGACCAGCCAACTGGCATGGAATTTGACCGTGTGGTCGAGCTTGATATCATCAAACCGTTCCATCATATCGCCATAAGCGGTACCTTCCGCACATCCACTTGTGCGGATTTTGCGCTTCATTTTGGCTTCAAAATTGGTTTCGCGCGCTGTCCGCACGATCACCACGCCTAGTTCCTCATCATGGTCAATGGCGGTGATCTCATCATCAGCTGCCAACATATTCTGGTTCAAAAAATACCCAACAGCCAGTTCCGGCACCCAATCACCAAGCGTCATCGAGGTAACGATTTCCTGTTTATTCAGAAACAAGGTCACAGGTTTTTCCGTAACAACTGGCAGCTCTATTGGTGCGCCAGATGCATCAACACCAGCAATGATCACTGACAAGCCCGGCGCGTCTGGATCGGGCTGGATAAGAAATGATTTATCGTCCATGGTCAGACCATGACCGAAATCATGGTCTGCTGGCAAGTGGTTTTGCCTTTATCAAGCAAAAACACTATGATATGGCGTTGTTTCATCGGTAATGTGATGAATAGTGGTGCCATCAAGGACAGATCAGCATGAACATTCACTTTAGCGCTTCTGAACATGATGAAGCCAAATCCCGCCTGAAACAGCTGACCGATCGCTATGGGCAAACAGATTTGCCAAATGCCACGCATATCGTTGCGCTTGGCGGTGACGGACATATGTTGCATGTGCTGCAAGATACAATGTCGTCTAATCTGCCAGTTTTCGGGCTGAATTGCGGCCGTCTTGGGTTTTTGATGAATCTATATAATGATGATGATTTGCCAGAACGTATTCAGGCCGCTGAAATCGCCCCATTACATCCCTTACGGATGACCGCGACAGATCGCGATAACGCGGTTCACAAAAACCTTGCGATCAATGAAGTGTCATTATTGCGGCAAACCCATAATGCCGCGCATATTGGCATTTCAGTTGACCAGAAACGACAGATGGACTGCCTTGTTTGTGATGGTGTTTTGGTCGCCACGCCAGCCGGATCAACCGCCTATAATTTATCAGCACATGGGCCAGTGGTTCCGCTTGGTGGCGGCCTTTTGGCGCTGACCCCGATTTCGCCATTTCGTCCACGGCGCTGGCGCGGGGCGCTATTGTCAGATGCATCAAAGGTGACGCTGGATATTTTAGAGGCTGAATTTCGTCCGATCAGTGCCAGTGCCGACAGTGCCGAAGTGCGCCATGTCACCTCAGTGCAAATTGAACAGGCCAGTGAAATCACTTTAAACTTACTCTATGACCCCGGATTTTCGCTTTCAGATCGGGCCATTCAGGAACAGTTTTTAAGCTGACGATCGTACCTTTACGCCCCAACAAGATGGAGGTTTAAAAACCCTATAACCATCTGTAATCACGCCCTGTTTTTTTCTATAAATGCCAATAAAGACGCCCATAATTGATCGGTGACTTTGGGCAGTTCATGCAATAATTCGTGGCGTGCCCCGACAAAATCATGGCGTTCTAGATTGGGAATAAATGGCAGCGCATAGTCGGTCGCAGATGCCGATACAATTTTTTCATCACCCGCTACAAATGCCAAAATCGGCAGCTGAATCGACCGCAACCAATCAGCATTCAAAGTGCATTGCGCTGATGACCGATAGGCGGCATTAACCCAGCCGATTGTTGGCCCACTTCGGCGCAATCTTGGCATATCGTCAAACCAGAAAAATTGCGACTCATAACCTTGTGGCCACCGTGTCAATTTATTGTCTGGTCGGTATTGGCGCACCCAATCAAGTGCTGGTACCCGGTGAAACGGTGGATAGGCATAACCTAGCCCCATGCCTTGCAAAAACGCACTGAACCCACGAATCAGCCAAACTGGCATCACTGGCGGTGCCATCATAGGCGCGCATAATATCACCCCAAGACTATGTGACGGGCGGCGTGCCGAATAGCGTAACGCCAAATGCCCACCCATTGAATGACCAAACAAAAAAACTCGGTCTTGCCCAAGGTCGACGGCCTCAATAGCGGCATCCAATGCGTCAAGATAAATGGAAAAATCATAACAATGCACGGCCAGCGGATCTTTGCCATAATGCCCTGACAATCCCTGGCCCGGCCAATCAATAATCAGCACATTGTGGCCAGATTGATGAAGACGCTGGACAACTGGGCTGTATTTTTCACAAAATTCGGTAAAGCCGGGCAAAATCACAATGGTCGCGGCATCTGTGTTTTTGCCGCTGGCAGGTAATGGTGCCGGATCATCAGGCTGGTCATGCGGATCAAGCGCTGGCCGCCCTGCCGCCCAATAATGCGCCCGCACAACGCCGCCGGTTAAAGGCACAAAAACATCAACCCCGCCAAGCATGGGCAGGCCAGCCGCGCGGGCCTTGGCAAACATCAAATATACACTTCTTGTGACGCGGCATCGTCAGATGGCAGCGCGCCAGTAGCTGATGAACCAGTCGCAAAACCAGATGACTGGCGTTGCCACATCGCATAGTAAAGCCCCTGTTTGCGCATCAAATCTTGGTGCGTGCCGCGCTCAGTCACTTCACCTTCTGCCAAAACGATAATTTCATCTGCATGAACAATGGTCGACAAACGGTGCGCAATCATCAGGGTTGTCTGGTTTTCAGACACGTCATTCAGCGCCTGCTGAATTTCCTTTTCGGTGCGGCTATCAAGCGCCGAGGTGGCTTCATCAAACAGAAAAACAGATGGGCGCTTTAAAATCGCCCGTGCAATGGCAACCCGTTGCTTTTCGCCGCCAGATAATTTTAATCCACGTTCACCCACCATGGTTTCATAGCCCTGCGGCAGTTTCGCAATAAACCTATCAATCGCCGCTAATCTGGCGGCATTCTCGATATCAGCTTGGGTCGCATTTTCTCGGCCATATCCGATATTATAGCCAATGCTGGCATTGAACATAACGGTATCCTGCGGCACAATCGCAATCGCCGCGCGCAAGCTATTTTGCGTCACATCCCGCAAATCCTTGCCATCTAGACGCACCGCCCCTGATTGTGGATCATAAAAACGAAACAACAATCGCGAAATTGTGGTTTTTCCAGATCCGCTTGGCCCGACAATGGCCACACGTTTACCAGCTGGCACACGAAAGCTCACACCTTTTAAAATGGCTCGGTCACCATAGCTGAAATGTACATTGTCAAAGACCAGATCGCCGCCCGAAATCACCAATGGTGCCGCGCCGTCACGATCAGCAATATCAGGCTTTTCATCAAGCAAGCCAAACATGCGTTCCATATCGACAAGCGCTTGGCGCAATTCACGATATACCCAGCCCAAAAAATTCAATGGCAGATAAAGTTGCAGAAGATAGGTATTCACCGCAACGAAATCACCGATCGTCAATTGCCCATTTTGGATATCAAAACCCGCCATGATCATCATAATCATCAAACCAATCGCAATGATCCCGCCTTGTCCAATATTTACTACCGACAGTGATGTTGTCGATTTGACAGCCATTTTTTCATAGGTTTTCATGGCCTCGTCATAACGCTGGGCCTCAACCTCTTCAGCATTGAAATATTTTACAGTTTCATAATTCAGAAATGAATCAACAGCGCGTGTGGCCGCCGCTTCATCAGCCGTATTCATGGCCCGGCGAAACCGAATCCGCCATTCGGTCACACGAATAGTGAAACAGATATAGGCAAGCACCGTGATAAATGTCACCGCCGCATAGGCACCGCCAAACAGGCTCCACAAAATAATGCTGACAAAAACCACTTCAACAAATAGCGGCAATACCTCAAAAAACGCGATGGTGAGCATGAATTCAATGCCCTTGGCACCGCGGTCAATGGCCCTTGTCATCCCCCCGGTTTGACGATCCATATGAAATTGCAACGACAGGCTGTGCAGATAACGAAACGCGGTCATTGCCGCGCCGCGTACTGCTCGCTGTGCCACCTTGGCAAACAAATATTGTTTCGCTTCGGCAAAAACCTGCTGGCCAAGCCGCGCCAGCGCGTAACCCGCCACCAAAACGCCCAACGCCGACATCGCAAAGCCAGAGCTGCCATTCACCAGATCAACCGCCGCACCATATAAAAGCGGGGTCATCATATTGGCACTTTTTGATGCCACCAGACAGCCAAAGGCCGCCATAATGCGCATACGAATGCGCCGGTTACCGCGAGGCGCGGTATAACGCATCAGTTCGCCAAGCAATCCGATTGTCTTTTGCCAATTGGCTTGTGACATGTATCTGCTAGTCTTTCACGTCAATATTTTGCGATTGGTCCTAGAGGTGACGCCATCAGCCATTGGTCACTGAAAAACTCTCACCACACCCACAGCGGGCAATTTCATTTGGATTATTAAACACAAACCGCGCTGAAAATTTATCTTCTTGCCAGTCCATTTCGGACCCGATCAAGAACATCACCGCGGTCGGGTCAATGAAAACTGTCACGCCTTTTTGTTCAACCTTATCTTCAAACGGCTTTTGTTCGGTGGCAAATTGCACATCATATTGCATACCAGAACAACCTGCGGTCTTTACACCAATTCGCACCCCAATCACGCCATTATCTGCCTGATCCATTAACTGGCGCACATGAGACGCCGCCGCATCGGTCAGCGTTACCACTGGTTTTGTCGGGTCAAATTGCATCTTTGTCTCCAGCAGATGTTGTTCACATCAAAAATCAAGCGCCAAACGCGCATCATCACTCATTCTTTCCGGCGTCCATGGCGGTGACCACACCAATTCCACCGACACCGCACCAACCCCGTCTGCCGCGGCCACCGCGGCGGCCACCTGACCCGGCATTTCGCCAGCCACCGGGCATCCGGGCGCTGTGAGCGACATGGTGATATAGACATCACCATTTTGCCGCCGGTCAACATCATAGATCAGTCCCAGATCAAATATATTAACCGGAATTTCCGGGTCATGAACTGTTTTTAATGCATCTTTAACAACAATTGGATCGGCTGGGCCGCTGGCATCTGTCAGCGCTGTTCCCGCCCGCGCAATAAAGCCTTGGCTGGTATCAGGAAGAAAAGCATCAAGACCGGGGCCGTCATCCGGCGGGAAAGCATTTGGTTTTGTCTGGTCTTTCATTTTCAGCCATCCCTTCGCCGGAACCTGATATCCGGCCTAGCCAAAAATCCGATTAACTTTTTCAAGCGCCGTTGCCAGCACATCAAATTCCTGCTTTGTCGTATACACACCAACCGAAGCGCGCGCCGTAGATGGCACGTCAAGAAAATCCATCAGCGGTTGCGCGCAATGGTGCCCGGCCCTAATGGCCACACCATCATTATCGATTATGGTCGAAATATCATGGGGATGAGCGCTATCCATGGTGAATGACACAACACCAGATTTACCCGCCGCTGTACCAATCAGGTGAAGCCCTTTAACAGCCGAAAGCCGCTGATGCGCATAGGCCAAAATGTCTTTTTCATGTGCGCGGATATTGTCCATCCCGATTTGCGAGACATAATCAACAGCGGCACCAAGCGCGATGGTTTCGGCAATGGCCGGGGTGCCAGCTTCAAACCGTTGCGGCGGGTCGGCATAGGTGCTGCGCGCAATTGTTACCCGGTCGATCATATCACCACCGCCTAGAAATGGTGGCATATCCGCCAAAATATCGCCGCGCCCCCACAACACGCCAACCCCATTCGGCCCATATAGTTTATGGGCTGAAAACACATAAAAATCAGCCCCTAGCGCCTGTACATCCACTGGCATATGAACAACGCCCTGACAGCCATCAACCACCAGTAGCGCCCCGGCAGACCGCGCTTGCTTGGCAATGTCCGCAACCGGAAACACCGTGCCTAAAACATTCGACACATGGGGGATTGCAATAATGCGTGTCTTGGCGGTGATCATATCGGTTAATGCGCCCATACGGAAACTGCCGTCATCTTCCATCGGAAAAGCCCGCACAACAGCCCCGGTCTTTTGCGCCACCATTTGCCACGGGACAATATTGGCATGATGTTCGGCAATGCTGATTAAAATTTCATCACCGGCCTGTAACCGCGGGGCCGCCCAGCTTTGGGCGATCAGATTTAATGACATGGTCGCACCAGCGGTGAGTACGATTTCATCACCCGAAGCCGCGCCAATAAACCTAGCCACTTTGCCGCGCACCGCTTCATAGGCATCGGTTGAGGCCTCAGACAGGAAATGCAGCCCCCGATGTACGTTTGAATAGGTATCCTGATAGGCTGATACCAGCGCATCTACCACCTGATTAGGCTTTTGCGCAGAGGCAGCCGAGTCAAGATATACCAACGGCTTGCCATTGACCTGCCGCGACAAAATGGGAAAATCAGCGCGGATTTTGTCAATGTCAAAGGCAGGCCCCTGCCTAGCTGTCGCCATTTGGTTAGGCATTAACTGATCCTTCTTGTGCCAGCATCCAGGCGGTCACATGCGGCCGCAATAACGCGCTTAAATCAGCGTTTTCAATCATATCCACAGCATCATCAAGGAACGCGGCAATTAACATGGCACGCGCCACTTCGGGTGAAATACCGCGACTGGTGAGATAGAAAAGCTGGGTTTCATCAAGTTCACCAACGGTTGCACCATGCGCGCAAATGACATCATCGGCATAAATTTCAAGCTCTGGCTTGGCATCAGCCTCGGCTTTACGCGATAATAGCAAGGCGCGGCTCATTTGCTGGCCATCGGTTTTTTGGGCGTCCTGTGCGACATGCACCTTGCCCTGAAAGACGCCGCGTGCCGCCCCATCCAACACACCGCGAATAACTTGATTCGACTGACAATGACCGCGTGCATGTGTCATATTTGTGGTGATGTCATGATGCTGGTTCCGGCGTCCAAGATAAATCGCCGATAACCGGCAGTCAGCTGATTCAGCCGCTAACATTACATGCGCCTCTAACCGGGCAAGACAGCCGCCGATTGACAGCTGAAAACCATCCAGAACGGCAGCTTCGCCCATCTTAATGCCAGTGGCCGCTAGATGCGTTGTTGTGGCGCTATCTTGCTGGATTTTTGCATAATCCAATCTGGCGTTATCGGCGATATCAATAGCCATCACCGGCGCCGACAAGCCAACGCTGGCGCTATGCCATTCAGCGATCACCGCCTGTGCACCCTTGGCAACCCGCAGTAACACCACCGGATGCGTCGACACTGACCCGCTATTCCCGGTGAACATTAAAATGATCGGGGTTGTGACTGTTGCACCAGCCACCGCATCTAAAGCCAAACCGCTGGTCATCGCCGCCACAGACAGATCAGTTACCGGATGGTTAGCTGGCGCCAAATCAACGATAGCGCCCAAATCATCTTCATCAACAAGACGCGCGCTGATCCCTGTTGGCATATTTTCTAAACTGTTTGCGACCAACATACCGTTATGAAAACGAATGACATGCGCCCCAGCCGGCAGCGCATGAGCCGACAGGTTCCCAGTGCCATTTGCAAGATTGGCATCCGCCGGGCGCAAAGATAATTTATCCAACGAAGCCAGCCGGGTGAACCGCCATGCTTCATCTTCTGCCCCGGGCCAGCCGCGTTCCTGCCAACGTGCCAGCGCCGCCGCCTGCACCCCATTGAGGGTCGCTACATCCTGCAAATCAGGCTGCATCATCGATTCCGGCATAGCCTGACTCCTCTACCTCTAAGGCCAATTCTTTGCCACCAGACCGGCGAATTTTGCCATTCGCCAAAATATGCACATAATCCGGCACGATATGGTTCAATAAACGCTGATAATGGGTGATTACCAACATGCTCCGGTTGGCATCACGCAGCATATTCACACCCTCAGACACGATTTTGAGCGCGTCAACGTCAAGCCCGGAATCGGTCTCGTCAAGGACGGCTAGTTGCGGTTCAAGCAGTGCCATCTGCAAAATTTCATAGCGTTTCTTTTCACCGCCAGAAAACCCAACATTGACAGCACGTTTCAGCATTTCGTCATCAATGCTCAAATCCTTGGCCTTGGCGCGCACCATCTTGACAAATTCAAGCTGGTCAATTTCATCTTCACCCTTGTCAAGACGGCGTGCATTCACAGCAGCGCGCAAAAAGCTCATCCCCGCCACCCCCGGCAATTCAACCGGGTATTGAAAGGCCAAAAACATACCAGCACGGGCGCGTTCATCGGCTTCCATTTCCAAAATAGACTGACCATTCATTAACACATCACCGCCAGTGACCTCATAGCCATCACGTCCAGACAGCACATAGGACATGGTGCTTTTGCCTGACCCATTCGGCCCCATGATGGCATGAATTTCACCATGATTAATGGTCAGGTTGATGCCTTTCAAAATTGGTGTGTCACCAACTGATGCGTGTAAATCTTTAATTTCGAGTAACGGCGTCATTAGTTTTTTCCATTCATTCTTAGAAACATGATTAGCCAACCGAACCTTCAAGGCTGATCCCAATCAGCTTTTGCGCTTCGACAGCAAACTCCATTGGCAATTCCTTCATCACCTCTTTGCAAAACCCATTTACGATCAATGAAACAGCATCTTCTTCGCTGATACCGCGTTGCAGACAGTAAAATAGCTGATCTTCCGAAATCCGTGAGGTTGTCGCCTCATGCTCAATTTTCGCACTTGGATTACGCGATACGATATACGGCACGGTGTGGGCCCCACACCGATCGCCAACAAGCAATGAGTCACATTGGGTAAAATTGCGAGCATTTTCAGCGCCCGGCTGAATCCGCACCAATCCGCGATAGCAATTTTGCGACCGCCCAGCCGAAATCCCCTTGGAAATAATGGTCGACCGGCTCCCCTCGCCAATATGGATCATTTTTGTACCGGTATCGGCCTGCTGAAAATTATTGGTAAGCGCGACTGAATAAAATTCGCCAACCGAATCTTTGCCTTGCAAAATACAGGATGGATATTTCCATGTGATTGCTGACCCGGTTTCGACCTGTGTCCATGAAATTTTTGACCGGTCGCCACGACACGCCCCACGTTTGGTGACAAAATTATAAATGCCCCCTTTGCCATTTTCATCGCCGGGATACCAATTCTGTACGGTTGAATATTTGATTTCCGCATCCTGCATAGCCACCAATTCGACAACCGCCGCATGCAGCTGGTTTTCGTCACGTTGCGGGGCTGTACAGCCTTCAAGATAGCTGACGTAAGATGAATCTTCAGCAATGATCAATGTGCGTTCAAATTGTCCGGTATTTTGTTCATTGATACGAAAATAGGTCGACAGTTCCATCGGGCAACGCACGCCTTTTGGAATATAGACAAACGACCCATCGGTGAACACCGCCGCATTTAGCGCTGAAAAATAATTATCCGCCACCGGAACAACTGACCCCATATAGGTTTTGATCAGCTCTGGATATTCGCGGATAGCCTCGGAAATCGGGCAGAAAATAACGCCAGCTTTCGCCAATTCATCGCGGAATGTGGTGGCGACAGATACCGAATCAAACACCGCGTCAACCGCGACAACACCCGCCAGCAGTTTCTGTTCACTAATTGGAATCCCAAGTTTTTCATAGGTTCTCAACAGTTCCGGATCAACCTCATCAAGCGATGCCGGGCCGTCAGATGTCTTTGGCGCCGCATAATAATAAGCGTCCTGATAGTCGATCGGCGGGATATCAAGCTTTGCCCAATCTGGCGAATCCATCTTCTGCCATACGGCAAAGGCTTTCAGCCGCCATTCAAGCATCCATTCTGGTTCGTCCTTTTTGGCCGAAATAAACCGGATGATATCTTCATTCAGACCCTTTGGCGCTTTATCGCTCTCAATATCCGTCACAAACCCATATTTATATTTGCCTGTGGCTTGTTCCAGCGTTTCAATGGTCTCAAGTGTAGCGGCCATATGGCGTTCCTCTCGTTACTTTGATTGGCGTCACGATAACATTTTACTTTGCGGTGCCGGCGACACCTTTTGATCGATTGCTTGTTCCTGATCAGCAGGCGCAAACAATTGTGCAGGATCAATCAAATCTTCCAAACTGACATCATTCAGTGCGTTGCGCACCGCTAAGTTCACCCGGTTCCAATTGCGGCTCATAAAACAACAATTGCTCACCATGCAGGGGGCTTGCGCCCCATCAACACAATCATTGACCGCGATCGGGCCTTCCATTACCTCGACAATCTGCACCAGCGAGATCATCGCGGCTTGCCGTGCCAATCGATAGCCGCCATGCACGCCGCGATGGGTATCCAACAAATCAGCCGCAACAAGGGTCTTGGCGACTTTTGCAACAGTCGGCTGGTTCAGGCCGGTCAATTCAGCAAGCTGTGCCGTGGCCAGAATTTCGCCCTGCCGATGCGCCAACACGCCCAACACCACAATGGCGTAATCTGTCATTCGATTCAGCTTAAACATGCCCCTGCCATCCACCGGATAGTGCCTGTGCCGACGGTCACAACATGTCTGACAGCCAGCGTTTTGCGAATGATTATCAAAATCAAGACCAATTTAGTCCTGTTTTGATCTATGTAGCGTTATTACCGATACGGTTCAAGGCCGCAGCAACGTTTTTTTTATGGTTTTTCCGGGAAATTTTGTCGCATGACACCCGAGATCATCACGCGTGTCATCGCCCGTTATGTGCGGGTGCGGCGGTTTAGTTAAAGGCCTCAGGCCGCAGAAGATATCGCTCTCCGTCAAGGCCATCGAACATTTCGTCAACGTCAGGATGACCTATCGGGCCATTTTCCCAGTCAGGGAGAAGATTTTGCTGGCTGACATAGGCGGTGTAATAGCTGTCGGAATTTTCGGCAAGCAAATGATAGAAAGGTTGGGCCTTGTCCGGGCGCAATTCCGCCGGGATTGACTCATACCATTCGTCGGTATTGTCAAATTCCGGGTCAACATCAACAACCACACCCCGAAAAGGATATAGCCGGTGTTTGACGATGGCACCAATACCAAATTTTGCGCTTTTGTCGGTCATTAAAATTTTGAGATCAGATGGTGATCACGGTTTGATTGACCGCATTAAATGCGGTCTTTAACCTTCAAAACCTGCTTGCCACGATACATACCGGTTTTAAGATCGATATGATGCGGGCGATGCAGTTCCCCTGTCACCTTGTCTTCGACATAAGCATCTGCAGCGAGGGCGTCATGAGCGCGGCGCATGTTACGCTTTGATTTGGTGATTTTACTCTTTGGAACAGCCATGTTCTTGCTCTTTCTTCTTCTCTATGCAGATCGGTATTACATTCATAGGCCAAATGCTGGTGTTTTGGCATGCGGCCACGCGAAAACGCCGGTAATCTAAAACGCGTTATGTCGGTTCCGACATTGCCTATGGATCAAGACATGCCGAAGCGACGAACATGTAGGGGAAAGCTGATGTAATGTCAAGTGATGCTGTAAGGGCAATTGCCAGCAATACCCTGTTCTGGACCAACAAATCCCAGATTAAAAAACATCAAAAAATCAAAAAAAAATGTCCGCAGTCTTGAAAGCAGGATATTGGCATCATAGATCGTTAATGTGACGCCATAACGGGTCACAACAACGCTAACCGGCCTTGTTTGCTGTTCAACAGGGACATCGGCCGCAAACTCGCTTTTTACAAGGAGACTGATATGACATTTTTTAGCACACCTATGGCACGCCAATTTGTTGGGTTCGACAGCCTGTTCGATGAATTGAACGAAATGGCGGCGCGCAAGGAATCAAACTATCCCGCTTACAACATTGCCAAAGATGATGAAGAGCATTACCGCATCGAGGTCGCACTGGCCGGATTTTCCAGCGATGACATCTCAATCGTGACCGAAAAAGGCATGTTGAAAATCGAAGCCAATAAGACCGAAGAACGTGCAAACTATATCCATCAAGGCATTGCCCAGCGCGGCTTTTCAAAAATGTTCCGCCTCGCCGAACATATGAAAGTTGATGACGCGCGGTTTGTTGACGGCATTTTGACGATTGCATTGCGCCGGGAAATTCCCGAAGCCGATCGGCCCCAGAAAATTGCGATCAATAACGGGCCAAAGAAAATCGCCAAAGCGGCCTGAGGCCACGGGCAGCCTTTTTTTTCAAAGCCCCCAAAAAAACATGCTTTAAAACACATGTTGCAAAAAACAAGCAAAGCGGGCTACCTACGGCCCGCTTTCATCTTTTCATCAGCGTTTTAAATGCGGTTTCAAATCGCCCTTTATCGACAAGTTGGGCGGTTTTTACTGTCGCAATCTTGTCACCTAATGACCCGTCATGGGCGGCCAATAACTTACCCATCGCTTTGCTAGACTGGCTGGGCCCGGCACCAAATGCAGAGCCATCCGCAACGCCGCCGCGCCTGTCTATTTTTGTCCGGTCGTCAGTCATCCTAGTCCATTAATCATCCATATCGGGCATTTTTGTCTCAAGAAGTGCGGCGGTAACCTCTTTATATTGCGAATCATTAATCCGCCGATATAGCGCCTCTTCTTCGGGCCCATCAAATGCCATGCCGCCGCCGACCAGCTGTTTACGCCGGATTAGCGATAAAATCATGATATGTTTGCGCGCTTCATCAAACAAATCATCAAGCTGGATACGGGCTTTTTGCGCCGTTGGCGCGTCAATATATTCAACCTTGATGGCGGCTGTCAGGCGCTGCATGGCATCAGCTTTGACCGCGCTCACTTTTTGCAGCGATCCTTTGGCCACGCGCTTTACCTCGTTTTCCAGATCTTCTTCCTGCTGGATTGTCAGCCGTGGCTTGACGACTCTCAACTTACTTCGGTTGGATGCATCTATATTGATGTACCCGTTTTCTTTGAGAATATTCACCACAGCTGAGATCACCGCTGGGTTGTGTATAGCCACACTAAATGTGCCTGCCGTTGGATCCGGCCCAAGATCAACGTCGGCAAAATCGCGCAAGGGCCTGCGTTTACCTTCAAGTTCCACACTCTCGCGATGAAAAAGATTTAAAATCGCAAGGGCAGACCCCACGTCATTGAGCCGTCGGACAAGCCCACTGATTTCATCAACCATGCGTTCCATGGCTGCTGTTGAGTATGAATCATCAGATTTTTTCAGGCTGAGTTTCAACATCGATTACACCATTTACTCCGTGGATAATGGCGCAAGATTAGCCTTTGTTACCCGGTCTGCCAATCACTTATTTTGTGCTATACGCAAGGATTAACATAGTTTTTTGTGGTGACAACCAGAACAAATGCAACGCGTACGAAGACCATAAGCAAGCCCTGGTCGGCGCAATTGACGCGCAAGGTAATCTGATCACAATAAAAGGAAATTGGTGGAGCCAGACGGGATCGAACCGACGACCTCCTGCTTGCAAAGCAGGCGCTCTCCCAGCTGAGCTATGGCCCCTTTTGCGGCGATGCGCGATAGGATGTAATGGCGGGACGCCAGAACAGGGCGTTTTATCTGCCAATGCGCGGCGCGGGTCAACCTTTTTTTTATTTCAAAATTGGTTTTTTGGCGTGGTCACGCCCACCCAGCAAATCGCGCGGCAATCGTGCGCTGAGACTGCCACATGGCAAATCATGAATATAATAAAGGGCGGCCATAACAGCCGCCCCCATTGAAATTGAGTTAGGCCGCTGGCCGCGCGCCAATCGCATCAAGCACCGCCTGATAGACGATCTTGCCACCTGCCACATTCAAACCATTGGCCAGATGCGGATCATCATCAAGCGCTTTTACACCTTTTTCAGCCAACGCAATCACATGCGGCAATGTTGCGTTATTCAGGGCTTCTGATGATGTGCGCGGGACTGACCCGGGCATATTGGCCACACAATAATGCACAATGCCGTCAACCATATAGGTTGGCTCGTCATGTGTTGTCGGGCGTGATGTTTCAAAACAGCCACCCTGATCAATCGCCACGTCAACCAGAACCGCGCCCGGCTTCATTGTCGATAGCTGGGCTTTGCTGACCAATTTTGGCGCGCTTGCCCCCGGCACCAAAACCGCACCAATCACCATATCAGCTTGGGTGATTGCCTCTGCCAAAACCGCATTGTTTGAATAGCGCGTTGTAATGCTGTTACCAAAAATATCTGACAGATAGCGCAAACGTGGCACCGAACGGTCAAACACCGTGACGCGCGCGCCCAAACCAACAGCCATTTTTGCCGCATTCACCCCAACAACGCCGCCGCCAATCACCACCACTTCGGCTGGTGCGGTCCCCGGCACCCCAGAAATCAGAATACCGCGCCCACCGGCATTGGCTTTTAGATGAGACGCCCCCTCAATCACAGCCAAACGACCCGCAACCTCGCTCATTGGTGCCAATAGCGGCAATCCACCAGCATGATCGGTGATGGTTTCATAGGCGATCGCGGTGCATCCTGAATCGGCAAGACCATAGGCTTGCGGTGCATCAGCAGCCAAATGTAAATAGGTAAATAAAATCTGATTCGATGACAATTGCACCCACTCGCTTGGCTGTGGTTCTTTGACCTTGACGATCATATCTGCTTTGGCGAATACATCAGCGGCATTTGCGGCGATGGTGGCACCGGCCGCTTTATATTCATCATCATTTGCCCCAATTCCCGCGCCAGCTTGTGTCTCTATCAGCACGTCATGACCACGGCGCACCAGTTCAGCAACCGAACTTGGCACAAGACCAACACGAAATTCGCGGGTCTTTATTTCCTTTGGCACCCCAATAAGCATTGCCTGTCTCCCTCAGATGAATTTTGTCAAAACCAAAACAAATATGGCCGACGCTGTTTGCATCCCGATAAAGCCATATCTGATCTATGGTGGTATAATATTCGAATTTTTAATCTATTTCTGACCTATTTCTTGTTTGAAAATATATATTTTTCAAATAAATTGATATTATTACATTTTTATACGCAATATTATTCGAATTTCAAAAAAGGATGGCATCATGGATCGTATTGACCGGTCGATTCTGGCGGCTTTGCAGGAAAATGCGCGTATTTCGAATGTTGATCTTGCCAATCATGTTGGCCTTTCAGCCTCGGCTTGTTTGCGCCGGGTGGCCCAGCTCGAGGCCAACCATGTCATTGACGGCTATCATGCCAATGTGAACGCCGCCAAGATGGGCTATGATGTACTGGTCTTGATGCATATCACCTTGCATGGGCAATCTGCGGCGATGATGGCCGAATTTGAGGACGCCGTTTCGCGTATTCCGCAAGTGCTGGCATGTTTTTTGATCGCTGGCAGCAATGATTATATTTTGCGCGTTGCGGCACGTGATGTGAATGATTTTGGCCGGATTCACAGCACCAATCTATCCGCCCTGCCTAATGTGATGCGTATGGAGAGCAATTTCGTCCTTCGCGAAGTGATCAATCGCGGCATGCCAGCTGATGAAATTTGAAGAGTTTCTGTCGCTGGTTAGTTTACCGATAAAGCCCCGCCATTTATTTGCGGTATCGCGGTTATCGCCGCGCCATCAAGGGCCGCACGCATGGTGCGGATGGCGGTGATTTTTTCTACCAAAGGTTGCCAATCATCCGCGGCCGCAATGGGCGCCCACAAGGCTTCCACTTCATCAATTGTCAAAGATACAGCTTCGGTCTGCTTGAAATGCGGATGTTGCAGGGCATTTGGCCGGACCAGGTGCGCGCCAGACAGTATTTCAAGAAGCGGTACCCACACATCATTAACATAGCCCGCGCAACGTGGCACGCCGCCATATAAATCATGAAAAATTTGGTCAAACCCGTGATCAGAAGCTTTGGCCGCGGTAAAGAACTGCCGGGCCAGCATGGCATCGCGTTCGTCATCTGTGGTGTCAAAGGCAATGCCGAGTCGTCGTTGAACTGCCTTTGCCAACGCCGATTCTAATGTGGCATAAAATCCATGCAGACAATCTTCCAATGTGGACTTTGGCACCAGCTTGACAAAACAATCGGCTAGACGGCACACCGCCCACATGGCGGCATCTGGCTGTCTGCCATAGGCGTAACGACCTGTCTGGTCGAAATAAGCCGCGGTCAATCCGGGGTCAAATTTTGGCAGAAACCGCCATGGCCCATAATCAAAGCTCTCGCCGGTCACATTAAAATTATCTGTATTGAGAACGCCATGCACAAATCCGGCCGCCATCCAATTGCCAGCTGTTATGGCTATTCGCCCTGCAATGGCCTGCAACAAATCAACCAGCAAATCTGCGGTTTCGGCATCGGCATTCACCACCGCGCCGCTGTTGGCATCTGCATAATAATGGCGGGCGACATGGCGCGCCAACATGTCTATTCCATCGACATCATCATGATAAAAAAGCCGCTGAAAACTGCCAATTCTAATATGGCTATGGGACAGGCGGACAAGCACCGCTGACCGGGTTGGTGACGGTTCATCTTGACGGTGCAAAGATTCGCCGGTTTCGATCACGGAAAATGTTTTAGAAGTCTGAACGCCAAGCGCTTCAAGCATTTCAGTTGCCAAAATTTCCCGCACCGCCCCTTTCAGCGTCAACCGCCCGTCACCTGACCGCGAAAATGGTGTGGTGCCGCTGCCTTTGGTGCCTAAATCCATCAGCCGGCCAGCATCATCATAAAATTGGGCAAATAAAAACCCGCGGCCATCGCCAAGATCGGGATTGTAATGACCAAATTGATGACCATGATAGCAAAGCGCCAGCGGTGTCTCAAAACTGCCAGCAAATGGCGCGAATCTGCCAAAATGAGACACCCATTCAGCCCCATCTAGGTGATTAAGACCAATTGATCCGGCGGCGGCATCATTGCGGTAACGAAGCTTATGCGCCGGAAATGACGCGGCACTGACGGCGCGGTAAAAACGGTCATCCAAATTTTGATGGATCTTTGTTGGCCGTGTTGCCAGTTTTTCTGATGATTGGGTCATAATCTTTTCATTCGATAAATTGATCCGTCAGGGCAAGACCGGGCATAGCATGCCCCCATAGTTCAGACACGACGTAAAACGCCGCAGTCAAGATAGACAAATCGTCATCTGGCCACCCATCATCCACAGAACAGTGACTTTTTATGTTCTGTTCAGGCTGCATACGCCACACTGTCCAGAACGTTGCAAAATCAGGAGAGCATAAATGCTTGATCTTGCCAATGTACAAGCCCCCATTGAAACAGCCAACGGCTTGCCAAATGCCTGTTATATCGATCCAGCCATGTATCAACATGAACAAAACACCCTGTTTCGCGATAGCTGGGTGGCGGTTGGCTTTGGCAAAGACATTCCGCAGCCAGGTTGTATAAAACCGGTCAATTTTGCTGGGCTTCCAATGCTGTTGGTTCGCAATCAGGATGGCAATATTAATGTGTTTCAAAATGTCTGTCGCCATCGCGGTATGATATTGGTTGATACCGCCAAACAGTTGCGTGGCCCGATCACCTGCCCCTATCACGCTTGGGCCTATGATCTTGACGGTGCCTTGCGCAAGACTCCACATGTGGGCGGCCCCGATATTCACGCGCATGACTCGGTCAAACATTGTGACTATCCGCTAAATGCGGTGCGGGCGCATCTGTGGCATGATATTATTTTTGTGAATATTGGCGGTACAGCGCCTGAATTTAATGACTATGCCGCGAACCTTATCGACCGGTGGGGCGAATTTGAACAACCAATTTATCATGGCGGTCCAGACTCATCTTTCGGGTTTACGCTTGATTGTAACTGGAAACTGGCTGTTGAAAATTACTGCGAATCTTATCATCTGCCATTTGTTCATCCGGCGCTGAACAGCTATTCACGGCTTGAAGATCATTACAATATCATGGACACGCCAAATTATGCCGGGCAAGGCACCATGGTTTATGCACCGCAGATCAGCGACGATGGGCGGCAATTCCCAAATTTTGGTGGTTTATCTGCAAAATGGGATACTGGTGCTGAATATGTGGCGTTATTTCCAAATGTGCTGCTTGGCGTGCATCGCGATCACTATTTTGCCATTATCCTGACACCGGACGGGCCTGAAAAAACCATCGAACAAATTGAGCTTTATTATACAACGCCGCACGCAACAACCGCAGAATTTGACGACATGCGCGCCACCAACAGCGCGATGTGGCGCACCGTATTTGCCGAAGATATTCAAGTGGTTGAAGGGATGCAAAAAGGGCGGCACGCACCAGCATATGACGGTGGCAAATTTTCCGCGGTGATGGACGGCCCCACCTATCATTTCCATAAATGGGTGGCACAAGCGCTTTGTGATAATTAATCTGTGGGTATCAAAGCGGGCTGGCAAGCGGCGCCGGTATGATGCTGGTTATCTGGAATAAATGCGATCAAGTTCCCCGCTTACCACATAATCAACGATAAATTGCCCAAGCCGTTCAATTTCGTCATGAAAGCGCGTCCCCGCAACGCCTTTTATGCCGTTAAATCCGCTATTTTGCACGCGTGCCGCCGAGAGATCCGAAATCGGCGGCGCCATAATCGCGTTAACGTCGGCAAGCGCCTCAGAAATTTGTGAAAAATTGCGCTGTTGCGGCGACACCCGGTTAGGCACCACAACCACATGCGGTGTGATGCTGTTTTGTTCGTCTTTACGTTCGTCAATCTCTTTGATGAAGTCGATGGTTGGCCGTAAATCTGTCCACGACATAGAGGTCGGCACCAGCAACGTATCGCACAACATCACCATCTGCCAAAACTGGCCCAATTTTCCAGCGCCTGTATCAATAATGGTGATGTTGTTATCTTCAGCAAGATTACGCCGCAACATGCCATCAAGTGTTAACATATTGACCCCATCATACCGGTCGCCAACAGGCAGATGCTTAATGGTACCAGCCCCACTCAACGGTTCCAGCATTTCAAAGGCGGTACCTTGTGGGTCGGTGTCCAGCATCATGATGTTGCGGCGCTTAAACCGATGGCGCAAAAAATCAGCCAGATAAACGGCCAGAGTGCTTTTGCCAACACCGCCTTTGATATTGCCAACACATATAGCTTTTGCTGCGCGCACTTGCATTTTTACCCACAATTCTCGTGTTCGGAACGAGCTCGATGTTACTACTTGCCAGCCTTTACCAAAAAAGACAAAGCCAAAACAGCCCATCAGGACATATTTTGATCTGTTTGAATAAGCAAAGATGATGCCACATGAAATATCTGATCTAGCACAAATAATTCATAGGCCACATTTTTATTGCCGGTCATTTATTGATTGAATTTTGCCGCGAAGGCGGCAAATGGATGTTTTGGGCGTAAAAGCCCCTCACCGTAGCAATCACCGTCAAACATTGCAAGCCATTGGGCTGCATTGTGATCGATTGGTTCATCATTTGGAAATGGCGCATGCCGCCGACACCGCCTCTCTTTTGATTTTACACCACCTCACCAATGGTAATTGTCATATCAAGACAGCAAGCTTGCCAGCCATAATGGCGTGCTTGATCAGCGATCAGCCATACCGCCGTAATATGTGCGACAAACAACATGGCTGGCGTTGCGGTTGGCCAGTTATTCAGACTGGCTGTTTTTGACCGCCTGTGCCTTGGCATAAAGACGGCGGGTTTCGCTCACATACACATCTTTGATCACGTGGCCGCCCGTATACAGACGACGCACCGCCAGCATTTCTTGTTCTATCGCGACAAGTGCCGGGTCTTCGCCGTTTTCCCCTGTTTCTGCATCTGGCGCCTTTTTAAAGAAACTAAACCCTTCTGCAGGTTCAGTTGTAGCTTCAGTTTCATCAATTTTGTCAGTGTCGACCGGTTCATAAAGTTCAATTGGCGGCGTTTTATCAGTTGCTGGCTGGGGTCGCTGACCAAAAAAAATCATTTGCAACACCGCCAATAACGTCCAGACCACCAAAAGCGCAATCACCACGGCCAGTCCAAACACAATATACCGACCCTCTGGCCGCTCTATCAAATTGGCCAAAAATGGTATGTCGGCTGGCAGATAAATCAGCAGATTGTCGATCAGTATTTCAAGACGATCCATATCAGTTCCTATATCGCTGTTGCCACCAGCGCGGACGTAAACGCATCACACATCATTTCACCAAAATTCATATGAGACAATTTGGGATTGAAAACTGCCGATGGTTAAAACGCTCACAAAGTTTGCCAAATTCCTTCGCCCTATTGGCAAAGGCACAGATGAAATTATTGCTGTGAAGCTTAGCCCTCACACCGATACAGTATCCGAAGTAAGGGTGAAATCCAATGCCATTCATATAGAAAATATCACTGCAAAGCCGCTGGCAAGAACGCTCAATCTGGATAATTTGTCGCGGCAACGAGAGATGGTTGCCGATACATTGCGCGAAATGCGCAACCAAGGCCTGTTTGCGGCGGTTGATGAGGGCATTATCTTGCTGGACAGAATCGACATATTGAAACAAATCAACCCACCTATTTTTTCCGCTGGCGATGCCATATGCTAGTCAGTGGGCTGAAAAATCGCTGGACAGTGCCAGCCAAAAGCGCCCAGACTGGGCGGAGAAAAAGGCACAGCTTCACTTGATTTGAGGATAAACAATGCAGCAGGTTAGCTTTCGGCGTATGGATGAAGGCACGCCAGCCGATTATGCGCTATTAAACAGGCTGGAAGATGAATTTGTCGCGGCCCTGCCAGAACGTATTCTGGCCGCGCTCAAGGATTTAGAACACTCATTGGCTGGCTATCAGATCAGCCGCCTCGAACATTCTTTGCAATCTGCAACGCGCGCCGAACGTGATGGCGCTGATATTGAAATGATTGTTGGGGCATTAATTCATGATCTTGGTGACGATCTTGCCCCATTAAACCATTCCCAACTTGCGGCGGCGATTATCCGCCCCTATGTGCGAAGCGAAGTCGCCTGGATCATCGAGCATCACGGCGTTTTTCAGATGTATTACTATGGTGACGCCATGGGTGTTGATAAAAACGCCCGTGAGATTTATCGCGGCCATAAATGGTTTGATAGCTGTGAAAAATTTTGTGAACGTTGGGATCAGATGTCATTTGACCCCGATTATGCCAGCTATCCGCTTGCGCATTTTGAACCGATGATCCGTGAAATTTTTTCGCGACCGCCTTTTGACCCCGGCATTGTCGGAGATGAGGGCTAAAATTATGCCAAAAACATTTTTGATCACTGGTGCCAATCGTGGCATTGGCCTTGAAATGACCCGCCAGGCCGTGGCGCGCGGCGATCGCGTGATTGCCTGCACCCGAAACGCCCTTGAATCATCTGATTTGGTGGCTTTGGCAAAACAAAATGACAGCATCACCGTGCTTGGTCTTGATGTATGTGCCGAAAAAGATATGAAGCAGATTGCCGTTGGCATGAAACGCCCGATAGACATTCTGGTTTGCAATGCCGGGGCGTTAAATAGCTATGGTGGATTGCAAGCGGCAGATCACGACACCGCTTCTATCGCTAACGTATTGATGACCAATATTGCCGGTGTGTTTTTCACCGCCCGGTCATTTTTGTCCCATGTTCTAGATGGAACACCGGGCAAGATTGCGATCATTTCATCAATTATGGGCAGTCAAGAACTGGCAGATAGCAATGCCCCGATTTACCGTGCGTCAAAAGCGGCCGCAACAAATCTCGCACGCAGCATGGCTGTTGAACTGGCGCCCCAAGGCGTAGCTGTCGGCGCGTATCACCCGGGCTGGGTGCGCACCGATATGGGCGGCCCACAAGCCATTACATCGCCGCAAGATAGCGCCGCTGGCCTGTTAACAAGATTTGATGCCTTATCACTGGCGACCACCGGCATTTATGAGGATTTTCAGGGAAATAAATTACCATTCTAAGGCGATTTCCCTCACATCGTGCAAGCATTGCAAAGGTCGGCCGATCTAAAAAAGATGCAGTGACGCCGCAAACATCAAAATGCCGCACAGCAATGACAGGATAAGGCGCTTGGTCAACATCATCGCCCCAACGCCGGTGACAAGACCCAACAAGCGGTCATCTAGCCCGCTTGCGGCCAAAATGCCTGTTGGATGCACCAGCATCAACATCAACACGCCAGCAACCATGGCATAGGCCATGGTATTCACCCAATCCATCAACGGGCTTTGAGCGGGGATTTTAGATGCCAACAATACCCCAGCAAACCGCCATATAAATGTTCCAACAGCGGCCAATCCCACCGCCAGCCAAGATCCCCAAAATCCATAATCATCCATGGCCTAGCGCCTCTCTTCAAGGTGCCATTTGGCAATAAACCGGGCATAACCTATCGCCAATGTACCGCCCATGACCCCAGCCAGCAAAATGCTCCATTCCCCTGCCACCGGGTAAAATACCGGGCATAAAATGCCGCCAAACGCCACCGCCAAACGATTGGCCTTTTGGCGGGCTGTTGCGATCAGCAAAAATATATAAATCGGCGTGATAAAAATGATAATCTGCAACAAATCAGGCGGTACCATATCAGGCAGAAAATAACCAAAAACCGTACCCAACATGCCGCTTGCATAAAGCGTCAGAGAAAACCCCTGAAAATAAGGCAAAAGCAAATGGCGCGGATATGTGGTTTCGGCAACAGCCAGATGCGCCCAGCTTGTAATCGCGAGACATTGCATCAAGATCACCCGCCGCCATAATGGCAATTTATGCATATGGAGATGCATCATATCAGCAGCTGATACAACCATTAGTAGCATCCGCATATTGGCAAGCGTAACCGCAAAAAAGATGATGAAAAGCGACGCACCCGCAGAATACAGGCTGGCAAACGCCACCTGCCCGGGCATCCCCCACACCAATGCCGATGTGGTCACCGCCATCCAGACATCAAAACCGGCTTCGCGCGCGATCGTGGCAAAGCCAGCCATTGTCGCCGCCAGGGCATAGGCAGGTGCGCGCAAGGCATCTATCGCGGCGATGCGGCGCATTTGTGGCGCTGTCAGGGCAACGGTTTCAGAAATAGACATCACACATGACTATAATCAGCATGGTCATAAACAACAGTCAAAAACGGCGAAATGATGATAACTAGCAACCCCAACACGACTTGACGTTAACGGCCAACCGATTTGTTGCAATGGTCTTACTTTTTTGCCCGGTCACCAAACCAGCCGGCGACCATCGGCGTCAAATAAATCGGAATCTGATAGGCGGCGACAAAAAGTGAAAATAACGGATCAGCTGGCAAGGCGGCAAAATACAACCCAAGGTTACGGTTGCCAGAGACCACTGCGACCGATCTTGTGCCATCTGGCAGGGATGATTTACGGCGCGCCACTGCCAGCAAATGACCTGCTATGAAGACACAGGCCTGATGGCCAAAATTTAACGCAGTTGCCAGCCCAGCAAGCGCCAATGCCATCAAAGGGGCAGCAAAAACCATCGCGCTCACACCATCAAAAACCGGCACCAAAAATGCTAGCATCAATAATGTCGCCATGCCATCAAACCGGCCACGATAGGTGTTAATCGTTTCATCACCAAGCCACCATTTTGCCAATACTGCCAACAAAATGCCGCCAAATAAGATGGCGCTAAGCCGCAATGATAATGTCATCACCGAAAGTGGCACCTCCGCACCCAATAACAATTCGCCCATAAATGGCCCGGTGAATGGCGCCAGCAAATTGGTCAGCAACACAATTTCCATGGCTATCGGCGCTGAAAACCCAAGAAAAACGCACATCCAGATTGTGGTGCCAATGGGCGGCGATACTGCGTACCAGGTGATCAATGTTTGCAAAGACTCCTGCAAACCAGAAACTGTAGCAATGCTGTGCAGGCAATACGGCGTCACAATCAATAGAACGAGGGCAAGGCATATATTTCGAACTAAACGTCGTGGTTGCACAGCGTCTTTCAACACTGCTACCATATCAAGCCTTACCATGGCTACGCTGACCAGCAGGGCAAGAATATATGGGGCAGCTGGTTTAAAAAATGTACCGCTTTCCGGCATAAAAAACGCGACAATAACACCAAGTGGAAGAAGTGTTCTGGCGTGAACTCCCGACCATTCAAGAAGTTTTAGAAGTCTGGTTTTATTCACAATCATTGCATTTATTTCCACAATTGATGCACCATATGAGACGCTTACTCACAACGATAGAGGCTACTTTTGAAACTTACCAGCGCTCATTGGGGCACGTACCAACTCGAAATTAAAAACAACACGGTCGTTGGGTTGAAGCCATTCCCTTTTGACCGGGATCCATCCGAAATCGGGCATTCAATTTTAGACCTTCTGGATGGCCCGACAAGAATAAAGGCCCCTATGGTAAGAGAAAGCTGGTATCTAAAGAAAACATCGAAGTCTAAAAAACTGAGAGGACAAGATTGCTTTATACCCATCACCTGGGAAGAAGCGATCAATATTGTTGCAGGTGAATTGCGCCGCGTTATAGATGAACATGGAAACAGTAGCATCTATGCAGGCTCTTATGGATGGGCGAGTGCCGGCCGTTTTCATCACGCACAAAGTCAAATCCATAGATTCTTGAACTGTTTGGGGGGCTATACGAGGTCTGTTAACACCTACAGTTACGCCGCTGCCGAGGTTATTCTTCCTCATGTTATTGGCGCCAATGCTGCAAAAATAATGACCCAACAGACGTCTTGGTCATCCATCGTTAACAACGCTAAACTGATGGTTTCATTTGGTGGATTTCCGACCGGTAACAGTCAAATCAGCAATGGTGGTGTCAGTGATCATATTCAGGTCGATTTTCTGCGTCAGGCATCATCAAAAGGCATCAGTTTAATTAGTATTGCGCCCCGTCAATCAATTGTTGATAAAGCGGAACAAATTGAATGGATAAAAGCACGGCCAAACAGTGACACAGCGTTGATTTTAGGCATATGCCACACATTGCTTCAAGAGAACCTCTATAATATTAATTTTCTGAAGAAATT
>JAQCEA010000018.1 GCA_027620495.1 Pseudomonadota bacterium
GTGACGGGACTCGAACCCGCGGCCTCCGGCGTGACAGGCCGGCGCTCTAACCAACTGAGCTACACCCCCAACAGGGAAGTTTGATAGCGCGTTTTTAGCATGGTTTTCGTTGCGGGCAACCCCAAAATTCAACAAAAAACCTGCAGAAATAAAAAAAGGAATAAAAAAACAGGCCGTCAGGCCTGTGGTCATCAATAGAAGCATACATTTCAGCACACTGATGGTGGGTGGTGAGGGGTTCGAACCCCCGACCTACTCGGTGTAAACGAGTTGCTCTCCCAGCTGAGCTAACCACCCTTTTCGATCAGCAAGCGCTTGTTACTGCTATTTCAATGCAAAAGCAAGCCCCCAAAAACAAACGCCGACCCTTTTGATCAGGTCGGCGCTCATCTTATCAAAAATTAGCTGTTAACAGCGTCTTTCAATGGCGCACCAGCCTTAAACTTTGGTTGCTTTGACGCCTTGATCTGGATTGTTTCACCAGTTCTTGGGTTGCGACCAGTTGTTGCAGCGCGTTGTGCAACAGAAAATGTACCAAAACCAACAATACGAACATCACCACCAGACTTGAGTGCAGAAGCGATACTGTCAAAAACAGCGTCAACTGCGCGACCAGCGTCGGCTTTGGTAAGGCCTGATGAGTCGGCAACTGCTGAGACAAGATCATTTTTATTCATGGGAACCCCCTGTAATTGGTGTGGATAATCCAGTTAAACAATGCAGGAAATCTACACTCATAATGGTCATTGTCCTAGCAGAATTTACAAAAAACCCCAGATTTTAGCCATTTTTTGGGAAAAACTCCAAAATTAAAACTAATGCGCGACAATGTCAGACGGATTTTCGCCTGAATCTGGAACTGTTGCCCCCGATTCTGTGGAAATATCAGCCATTCCAGACATAACCAACGGCATTGGCTCTCTTACCAAAGCCGCAGACAAGGCTTCATCCACCATCGCCACTGGTATAATTTTCAGACTCGATTTCACGTTATCTGGTATGTCGGCAAGATCTTTTTCATTGTCTTTAGGTATCAAAACGGTAGTTAATCCACCTCGCTGTGCGGCCAATAACTTTTCTTTCAACCCGCCAATTGGCAGTACCCGTCCGCGCAACGTAATCTCGCCAGTCATGGCAACGTCGCGCCGCACTTCGATGCCGGTGATCGCCGAAATGATGGATGTGGCCATACCGACACCGGCTGATGGCCCATCTTTCGGTGTGGCACCTTCTGGCACATGGACATGGACGTCATGCTTGGCCAATTCCGCTAGATCAATGCCATAAGATTGCGCCCGTGATTTGATAAAGAATTCAGCGGCCTGAATCGATTCCTTCATCACCTCACCAAGCTTGCCTGTCGCTGTCACCTTGCCTTTGCCCGGCACTTTTACAGCTTCGATATTCAGCAATTCGCCGCCAACCTCGGTCCACGCCAATCCGGTGGTTACACCAATCTGATCGGCATCTTCAATCTCGCCAAAACGGAATCTTTTGACGCCAAGATAATCATCAAGATTTTCAGCCGTAACAGTGACTGAAGACGTTTTTCCACCAACAATTGCGGTGACGGTTTTCCGCGCAATTTTCGCAATTTCACGTTCCAGATTACGCACCCCAGCTTCACGGGTATATAGACGAATGACATTGCGCAATGCATCATCCTCTATCACCAGTTCCCGGTCTTTCAAGCCGTGGTCTTTGATCTGTTTTGTTACAAGGTGCCGTTTGGCAATTTCTAGCTTTTCATCTTCGGTATAGCCAGACAAACGGATGATTTCCATGCGGTCCATCAATGGCTGCGGCATGTTCAAAGTGTTTGCCGTGGTGATGAACATCACATTTGAAAGGTCAAAATCAACTTCGAGGTAATGATCTTGAAAGCTGTTATTTTGCGCTGGGTCTAAAACCTCAAGAAGTGCAGATGTCGGATCGCCGCGCCAATCCGCGCCAAGTTTATCAACTTCGTCGAGCAAAAATAGTGGGTTTCTGGTGCCCGCTTTTTTCATACCTTGCAGAATTTTACCCGGCATTGACCCAATATAGGTGCGCCGATGTCCGCGAATTTCCGCCTCGTCACGCACACCGCCAAGCGCCATCCGCACATAATTACGCCCGGTGGCCTTGGCAATCGATTTGCCAAGCGAGGTCTTGCCAACGCCTGGCGGGCCGACCAAACATAAAATCGGGCCTTTCATCGTCTTTGTGCGCTGTTGCACGGCCAAAAATTCGACAATGCGGTCTTTTACTTTATCGAGACCATAATGATCTGCATCCAACACCGCACGTGCCGCATCAATATCTTTCTTCAACCGGCTAGATTTGCGCCATGGCAATGACAAAATCCAATCAAGATAATTACGCACCACCGTGGCTTCGGCGCTCATCGGCCCCATATTGCGTAGCTTTTTCAGCTCTGCCTCGCCCTTTTCAAGGGCGGCTTTTGGCATATTTAGGGCTTTGAGCTGGGTTTCAATTTCATCAAGCTCATTCACCCCGTCTTCGGTTTCACCAAGCTCTTTTTGAATGGCCTTCATTTGTTCATTCAAATAATATTCACGCTGGGTCTTTTCCATCTGGCGTTTGACCCGGTTCCGCACCCGCTTTTCAACCTGCAGCGCCCCGATCTCACCTTCCATATAACCAAATACGCGCTCTAGCCGTGCATGGATATCAAGAGTCTCAAGAAGTTCTTGTTTTTCAGAAATTTTTATTGCCAGATGTGACGCAATCATATCGGCAATTTTGTCTGCCTCGTCAATTTGCTCGACAGCGTTTAACACTTCAGAGGCAATTTTCTTGTTAAGCTTGATATATTGTTCAAATTGTTGGGTGGTCGCCCGGCCAAGCGCTGTGGTTTCAGCGCCCAGATCACCAAATTGATCGGCAACTGACGCCTCAACAACAAGATAACCGTCATCATCACGCAAGCTATTGGCATCAAGCACAACGCGTTCGCCGCCTTCTACCAGCACTTTGACGGCCCCATCAGGCAGCTTTAATAACTGCAGGATCGTTCCGACCGTGCCAGTGCCAAAAAGGCCCGAGGCATCTGGGTCCTCAAGCGCCGCTTCTTTCTGTGTTACCAGAATGATTTGTTTGTCTTCCGCCATCACCGCTTCAAGCGCCTTGATGGACTTTTCACGCCCAACAAACAACGGAACAATCATATGTGGAAACACCACAATGTCACGAAGTGGCAAAACCGGAAGTGAAATAACAGGCGCGTCAGACATTGAAACCAACCCTTTTACAAACTGAATGCCAGCACCGTGCTGGTGCCTTAGATATGAGTATGCCCTGTGCCAAGATCAAGACGTCCACACACATCTATAAAGAAACCGGCGGCACGGGCGTTAGGCGCCCTGCTCAACCTCTTTTGGCTTTTTGGCGTGAACCACCAGCGGTGCGGCACCGTTTTCAATGACATCACCATTGATCACGACTTCTTCGATATCCCCTGCGGTGGGAATATCAAACATTGGTTCCATCAGGATATTTTCCATGATGGAACGCAAACCCCGCGCACCTGTTTTCCGCGCGATTGCCTTTTTCGCAACAGCTCTTAGCGCATCTTCACGGAATTCAAGCCGCACATCATCCATTTCAAACAATTTCTGATATTGTTTGATCAGCGCGTTTTTAGGTTCGGTTAAAATGCGGATCAGCGCGGCTTCATCCAAATCTTCCAAGGTCGCAACAACGGGCAGACGGCCGACAAATTCTGGAATCAGGCCAAATTTGATCAAATCCTCTGGTTCAAGTTCAGCTAACAATTCACCAATTTTACGATCATCTGGATCGCGCACCTCTGCGCCAAACCCAATGCCTGCCCCGGTATGGCGACCAGCAATCAATTTATCGAGGCCAGCAAACGCACCGCCACAAATGAACAGAATATTTGTTGTATCAACCTGCAAAAATTCCTGTTGTGGATGTTTGCGCCCGCCTTGCGGTGGCACCGATGCAACGGTACCTTCCATTATTTTCAGCAATGCTTGTTGCACGCCCTCGCCCGACACATCACGGGTGATTGACGGATTGTCTGCTTTACGCGAAATTTTATCAACTTCGTCAATATAGACAATCCCGCGCTGTGCACGTTCAACGTTATAGTCGGCCGCCTGCAACAATTTCAGGATGATGTTTTCGACATCTTCGCCCACATAACCAGCTTCGGTCAATGTGGTGGCATCCGCCATAGTAAACGGCACATCCAACAGGCGTGCCAAGGTCTGGGCCAATAGCGTTTTGCCACAGCCAGTTGGTCCCACCAAAAGAATGTTGGATTTAGAAATTTCAACATCGCCGGTCCGACCGGCATTGGCTAGTCGTTTGTAATGGTTATGCACCGCCACCGCCAACATACGTTTGGCGCGGGCCTGACCAATCACATATTCGTCAAGAACGGCCTTGATGTCTGCTGGTGTCGGCACGCCATCATGGCTTTTTGCCAGCGCTGATTTATGCTCTTCACGTATAATATCCATGCAGAGTTCAACACATTCATCACAAATGAAAACGGTCGGGCCGGCAATTAATTTGCGCACTTCATGCTGGCTCTTTCCACAAAAAGAGCAGAACAAAGTTCCCTTATCACCATCTTCTTTTTTAGCCATTATATCGGCTCCTGTTTTGTCTTTGGCGGCAAGCCAGCCGTCGGTATCGCGCTTAGTCTAGAACCCTAACCGTTCTGGTTACAAACAAAATTTGTGCCAACTAGCGGGTGATCGTCAGGCTCTTTACCGAAATTGCTGAAATTAAACATCTTTATCTGGCACTGGCCGTTTAGTCACAACCTCGTCGATGAGCCCAAATGATTTGGCATCTTCAGCCGTCATAAAGGTATCGCGTTCCATGATCTTTTCGACCTGTTTCAAACTTTTACCGGTGTGATGTTCGTAAATACCGTTTAGTCGTTTGCGCAAATCCAGAATTTCCCGGGCATGGATTTCAATATCACTGGCCTGCCCCTGAAACCCGCCTGATGGCTGATGTGTCATGATCCGTGCATTTGGCAGCGCATAGCGTTTCCCCGCCGCACCCGCCATCAATAATAACGACCCCATTGAGGCGGCCTGTCCCATACAAACGGTCGATACATCTGGGCGGATATATTCCATCGTGTCGTATATTGCCAAGCCGGATGTCACAATGCCGCCCGGAGAGTTGATATACATCGAAATATCTTTTGTTGGATTTTCCGATTCCAAAAATAACAATTGCGAACAAACAAGCGAGGCCACACCATCATCAATCGGGCCATTTAAAAAAATAATCCGTTCTTTGAGCAACCGCGAAAAAATGTCATAGGCCCGTTCACCACGGTTTGTCTGTTCGACCACCATCGGCACCAGATTAGCCTGTTCAGGGGTCATCCCACCTAGCCAATGTTCACTCATAAACAATCTCCTCGCATTTCGTGGAAAAGGGCCGTGGTCAACAGCCATTGAAAAAAACCGCTATCGGCAAAGCTGGCGGCATACCTTGACATTACGCCCTAGCATGCGCCCCCTCACTATATGGCGATAGGTGAAATGGGTTCAAGCCCAGAATAGACGATGACAAAAGAAAATAGAGAGATGCCACAAGACACCTCTCTATCATCAATTCAAGATTTGCGACAGATGACCAAAAGCACCGCGCAAACAGATCAGCATTTATTTTTTGGCCGCTGCCTTTTTTGCTGCTGGCTTTTTTGCTGCTGGCTTTTTGGCGGCGGCTTTTTTTGCAGCCGGCGTTTTGGAATCGGCCTTTTTCGCTGATTTTTTAGCCGCCTTTTTCGCTGGTGCTGCATCGCTCTCATCAGCCTGATAGAGCGTATCTTTATTGATTACAACTTCTGACACCTTGGCCATTTCGAGAATAAAATCAATAACTTTATCTTCAAAAATAGGGCCAGCAATCTGTTGCATGGCTTGCGGGTTCTTCTGGAAATATTCCAGCACCATCTGTTCTTGACCGGGATAGCGGCGTGCTTCTTCAAATACCGCCTTGCGCGTGTCTTCCTCGGTCACATCAATATTATTGACGCGCCCAATTTCAGCAATCAACAAACCAAGGCGCACCCGGCGGGTGGCAATCTTTTGTGCCTCGTCCTTGTCGGCTTTGCTCATCCCCTCATCGGCAGCAGGATGATGATGGTCATGGTCGTGGTCATGGTCGTGGTCATGATCGTGGTCGTGGTCGTGGTCATGATGATGCGCTTCGCTCGCATTCGGGTTCATCGCCCGGGCAACCGATTCATATTCCTGCTGAAATAATGATGGTGGCACGTCAAACGCTTCTCCATCAGCCAACGCATCCAGAACATTTTTCTTTACCAACTGTCGCAACGCGGTCGCGTGCTGGCCGTTAATTTGCTGGCCAATGGCATCTTTCAATCCGTCAAGATCGTCAAACCCAAGACGTTTTGCCAGCTCATCATCAATGCTGGCATCAGCTTTTTCCTGAATATCTTTCACGGTCACTTCAAACACCGCTAATTTGCCAGCAAGGTGCGCCGCCTGATATTCTTCGGGGAATGTCACCGGCACATCGCGGGTTTCATCGGTCTTGGCCCCAACCAGCCCATCTTCAAAGCCGGGAATAAAGCTGT
The DNA here is from genome assembly GCA_027620495.1 of Pseudomonadota bacterium. Classification (GTDB taxonomy): domain Bacteria; phylum Pseudomonadota; class Alphaproteobacteria; order Puniceispirillales; family Puniceispirillaceae; genus UBA3439. The sequence continues at coordinate 6,599 of JAQCEA010000018.1, forward strand.
TTGAGCCTAATTCCAGCGCATGACCTTCGGCGGCACCGCCCTCAAACGCTTCGCCGTCAATGCGTCCGACAAAATCAATCGTCACCACATCGCCAAGCTTCGCCGCACGCGGTTTCGCCAACGCAACAGTTGGACGATTTTCATCGGCAATGCGGCTTAACGCATCGTCAATTTCCTTAGAATCGCTCTCGATACGCGGCTTTTCAATCGCTAATTTAGCCAGATCTGGCATGGTGATCGCTGGCATCACTTCACAAGCTAAACTGGCTTCTAGATCCTTGTTTTCTTCATAGGATTTGATGTCGACTTTTGGTTGGCTGGCCAATTTCAAATCATTGCCTTCGATAGCTTGACGCGCGCCTTCATCAAGCGCCGTTTTGATCGCTTCGCCGCGTGCTTGGTCACCAAACCTTGTTTTGACCACCGATAATGGCACTTTGCCCGGCCGAAATCCCGGCATCTTGACTGTTGCTGCAATCTCTTGCAGTTTTTTCGTCACTTCCGTTTCAATTTCATCAGCCGTGATGACAATCTTATATTCACGAAGCAAACCGTCTGACTTGGTCTCAGAAACATTCATCGAACCATCAATCCTTTTATAGTTGCACGCGCGCATGAGGCAGAAAAACCTCTGCCGGGTTTGCGCGTTTTCGGCGACGCGTTTCGCGCCAAGCCATTACACCGTCAAAATGCCTGCAAGCACCAATGGTACGGGCGGAGGGACTTGAACCCCCACGACTTTCGCCACTGGTACCTAAAACCAGCGCGTCTACCAATTCCGCCACGCCCGCAAATAATCCATTGCGGCTTGCGCTGTTATATCGGCTTGCGGACAGATGCCACGCATTATCCCTATCTTAACTTCGTTTTATTCAAACGAATGATGGGGCGAGTGACCGGTTTCGAACCGGCGACCTCCAGTGCCACAAACTGGCGCTCTAACCAACTGAGCTACACCCGCCATCTGCCGATAAAAGCAAGGCGGCACCTTAGTCGAAGCGCTACGCGCTGGCAAGCCTGTTTTATGGGTGAATTTCCAAGAAAAATCTGCGGTAGGGGCAGCGCCGAAAGAGAAGCCATAAAATTTCACACCAGCCAATGATAGCCGCGGTTATATTCCGCGCTTTTTCAAGGGTTGGGACAATGCCTATTGTAGCGGCCGACCGGGTTTAAAAACGCCGCTGGCGGCGGCGATGATACGTCCAGACGGGGCGCGCACCGTACCGTCTGCAAAAAACACCGATTTGCCGCCACCTGTGCGGCGTGCCTCGGCAATCAAATACCCGTCATCAAGGGTCGCGGCGGCAAGAAATTGCGTTGTCAGCGATAATGTCAGCCCCGGGATCAACGGATCAGGTGCGGGCCGGTAACTGCCAGTCATGGCGAGCGCCACATCCAGCATCGCCGTATATAAACCGCCATGGACAAGCCGCATCGGATTGACGTGATGCGGTGTTATATCAACGCGCACAGCACCAAACCCATCATCCCACGCGGTCAGCATGATGCCATTTTGCGCATTAAACCCGCCAGCGTCGTTCAAAATTTTCAACCGCCGATCATCTGTCATTGTCGGTTCCACCGCCACCCTTTGCCAGCTTATTTGATATGACCATAGCCAACCGCGATCAAATTACAATGCGCAAGAACAGCAGGATACAAAAAGCCGCCGCATGAAAATATGCCTAAATTTTGTGCGTTTTGCATATTATGCAAGCAAAAATGTAGCTTTTTTTGATTTTAGCCGATCAAGCGAGATGGGTGACTTGAAACCGGCACGCCGCCGCCGCATAACCACGCCATGAACCGGGCGGCAGCTGACAGCCGATGGCGATATGCTGTGTACCCCAAAACAACGAAGTGACAAACCATGAAAAAAATTGAAGCGATAATTAAACCATTCAAATTGGATGAGGTGAAAGAAGCGCTGCATGAGGTTGGCATTCAAGGCATCACGGTCCTCGAGGCCAAAGGTTTTGGCCGTCAAAAAGGCCATACCGAACTTTATCGCGGCGCCGAATATGTGGTCGATTTCCTGCCAAAAGTGAAAATTGAGGTGGTAATTGACGAAGCCATGACCGAACGGGTCGTTGACGCGATCCAACAGGCCGCACAGACCGGCCGCATTGGTGACGGCAAGATTTTTATTTCAACAATCGATGAAGCTATTCGGATCAGAACAGGCGAACGCGGCACGGATGCCGTCTAACTTGGCTGAACGACATCGAACTTAAACGCTTTGCAACAGCAATTAATGGAAGGATACCCAAATGTCTGACGCAAAAAAAATTATGGATATGATCAAGGAAAACGACATCACTTTTGTCGATTTGCGGTTTACCGACCCGCGCGGCAAGATGCAGCACGTCACCCAACATATCGACACCATTGATGAAGAATCGCTGGCCGAAGGCTTTATGTTTGACGGTTCGTCAATCGCTGGCTGGAAGGCAATTAATGAATCAGACATGACATTGATGCCTGATTTATACCGCGCCTATATTGACCCGTTCTTTGCCCAGCCAACCTTGGCTTTGTTCTGTGACGTGCTGGAACCATCAACTGGTGAAGCCTATTCACGCGACCCACGCGGTACAGCCAAAGCCGCACTGGCACATATGCAATCGCTTGGTGTTGGCGACACTGCCTATTTCGGCCCAGAGGCTGAATTCTTCATCTTTGAGGACGTTAAAATTGATGTGTCAATGAATAGAGCAATGTATGCCGTTGACAGTGTCGAAGGCCCTTACAATAGTGCAAAAAAATATGAAGAGGGCAACCTTGGCCACCGGCCTGGCGTCAAAGGGGGTTATTTTCCAGTTCCACCTGTCGACTCAGGACAAGATATCCGTTCCGAAATGCTGTCAGTAATGGCTGACATGGGCGTTCCTGTTGAAAAGCATCACCACGAAGTGGCTCCTTCGCAGCATGAATTGGGTATGAAATTCGGCACACTAATCGAAACAGCTGATAATCTACAGCTTTACAAGTACGCAGTGCATCAGGTTGCAAACGCATATGGTGTATCAGCCACTTTTATGCCAAAGCCGATTGCAGGAGATAACGGATCTGGCATGCATGTTCACCAGTCAATCTGGTCAAAAGGAAAGCCACTTTTCGCTGGCAACCAATATGCCGATTTGTCTGAAAATGCGCTGTTCTACATTGGTGGCATTATCAAACACGCCAAATCACTCAACGCATTCACCAACCCGTCTACAAATAGCTACAAGCGTTTGATTCCGGGTTACGAGGCACCTGTGTTGCTGGCCTATTCATCACGTAACCGGTCAGCATCATGTCGCATTCCGCATGTGAACTCGCCAAACGGAAAGCGTGTTGAAGTGCGGTTCCCAGATGCAACAGCCAACCCTTATCTCGCATTTTCTGCCATGTTGATGGCCGGTCTTGATGGCATTTTGAACAAAATCCACCCGGGCGACGCCATGGATAAAGATTTGTATGATTTGCCACCAGAAGAACTAAGCCAGATCCCAACCGTTTGTGGATCACTGCGTGAGGCCCTCGAGTCGTTGAGCGAAGACCGTAGCTACCTTACCCAAGGCAATGTGTTCACTGATGAACAGATTGATGCCTACATTGAACTGAAAATGGAAGATGTGATCCGTCTGGACCACACACCACATCCGGTCGAGTTTGATATCTATTATTCATACTAAGCCTAATACATGACCCAACAAAACCGGCCCTGAGAACAATCAGGGCCGGTTTTTTTGTGTTCAACCCACAATATATTATCCAAACCCACAATATATTGTTATGTCTCTTGGCTATATCGTCCAGATACGGTAGGACATAGAAGGTTCGACAAACCGGGTGATCACGCCGCATTGGCATCGTTTTATCATTTCGCCCGTCTGACACACGATAAAAGAGTAATACATGTCTGATTTATTTGGTACCGCCGCATCTAGTGATAGTTATGACGCCAGTAATATTGAGGTGTTGGAAGGCCTAGAGCCAGTCCGGCACCGCCCGGGCATGTATATTGGCGGCACCGACGAACGCGCCTTGCATCATCTAGCGGCCGAAATTCTGGATAATGCGATGGATGAAGCCGTCGCCGGACATGCCAACCGGATAGATTTTATTCTTGAATCAGCCACCACATTAACCATTCGCGATAATGGCCGCGGCATGCCGACAGGCAAGCACCCCAAATTCCCAGAAAAATCCGCTGTCGAAGTGATTATGACGACCCTGCATGCTGGCGGCAAATTTTCCGGTAAATCTTATGCCACTTCAGGCGGGTTGCATGGCGTTGGCGCCTCTGTTGTTAATGCATTATCAAGCGCGCTGACGGTAGAAATCGCCCGCGAAAAACTGCTGTACCGGCAAGAATTTTCACGAGGCGCACCAGTGACAGCACTGAACGAAATTGGCACTGCCCCCAATCGGCGCGGCACCACAGTGACCTTTACACCTGACACTGAAATTTTTGGTGAAAATGCAAAATTTCGGGCGGCAACTTTATACCGTATGGCACGATCAAAAGCCTATCTGTTTGCTGGCGTTGAAATCCGCTGGCGGTGCGATCCAGCCTTGCTTGCCAGCAACGACACCGTCCCGGCTGAAGCCAGCCTGCATTTTCCGGGCGGGCTTGCCGATGCGCTGAATGATGCCACACAAGACAAAGGGCTGATGATTTCCACGCCATTTGCCGAACTTGCCGAACTTGACGGACAAAAATTTGAATGGGCGATCACTTGGCTGGATGCAAGTGAAGATGGGTTTTTCAGCAGTTATTGCAACACCGTACCTACGCCATCGGGCGGCACGCATGAAACAGGATTTAGACAAGCTATTGTGCGGGCATTGCGGGCCTTTGGTGAACTGGTAGGCAATAAAAAAGCGGCAGATATCAGTGCAGATGACGCCCTTGCCAATAGCGCTGTGATGCTATCTGTGTTCTTGCGTGACCCGCAATTTCAGGGCCAAACCAAAGACCGTTTGGTATCAGCTGATGCCACCCGTCTGACCGAACAGGCTGTGCGTGACCGGTTTGACCACTGGCTATCATCCGATACAGCGCGCGCCACCTATCTTTTGGAAACCGCTATTGACCGGGCTGAAGAGAGAAAGCGCCGTAAAAAAGAAAAAGAAGTGGCCCGCAAATCTGCAACCCGGCGGTTGCGCCTGCCCGGCAAATTGGCTGACTGCACGTCAAATGACAGCGAATTTACCGAACTATTTTTGGTTGAGGGGGATTCAGCTGGCGGGTCGGCAAAACAGGCACGCGACCGAAAAACCCAAGCTGTTTTGCCGCTTCGAGGCAAAATCCTAAATGTGGCTAGTGCCTCATCTGAAAAGCTGACAGCCAATCAAGAATTGTCGGATTTGGCACTGGCGCTTGGGGTAAAACCCGGCAAAGATTTTAAACTGGATGACCTGCGCTATGGACGCATCATTATTATGACGGATGCCGATGTTGATGGGGCGCATATTGCGGCATTGCTGATGACCTATTTCTATCGCGAAATGCCGAATCTTGTCGAGGCTGGACGGTTGTTTCTAGCACAACCGCCGCTCTATCGTCTGACGCAGGGCGGCAAAACCGAATATGCGCTTGATGATGAACAGCGCGAAACCATCTTGGCCAAAAATTTTGACAAACGTAGCAAGGTTGAAATCAGCCGCTTTAAAGGGCTTGGCGAAATGCCGCCTGCCCAGTTAAAGGAAACAACAATGAACCCAGCAAGCCGCCGGTTATTGCGCGTTGATTTGCCGATGCGCGATTCAGTTGGCGCCGATTTGCGCCGCCATACCGACCAGCTGGTCAATACATTAATGGGCAAAAAGGCCGAATTGCGGTTTGGCTATATCCGCGACCATGCTGATGATGTATTGGCAAGCCTTGATGTCTAAGCTTGGCGCGGGTGGGCCAATTTTTTTGCCCTGCCAGCACCCTGCCCGTTTATCAGGCCGAGGGCGTATAAGAGCCTAGAGGTCAAAGCCTAGCCATTAGATCAACAAGGGCGTCACGGCAGGCCTCAGCCGCTTCCAATGTCGATAAATGCCCCACATTAGGCAAAAGACGCAGATCAGCATGCGGTGCCAAATCGGCCATTTCCTGAGATAGAGCGGGCGGCGTCAGCGTGTCATTGATGCCGCAAACAATCGATAGCGGCACGTTTAATGACGCCAGCGTATCATGCTGGGCACGGCGCCCCAAAATGGCATGTTGCTGGCGTGCAAATGTGACACAGCCGATATCTGCCGCCATTGCTAGCACACCATCAACAAGGGCTGTGTCAGCCAATGCCCGCGGCGATAGAAACTTTCCCAAAAATTGGCGCGTAACACCCCGAAACCCGTCCTGCTGGGCCAATTTTATGGCCTGTTTACGATAGGCGCGTTGGGCGTCATTATCCTGACGGCAATTGGTGCTAAACAACGCCATTGCGCTGATGCGCGCCGGGGCCAGCCGTGCCATTTCCAGCGCCACATAACCGCCCATAGACAGCCCAATCGGCACCAGTTGCCCGCTGGTTTGCGCCAACGCCGCTTCGGCCATTCCGGTGATGGTGTCATGTTGGCGCGTATCGGCAAATACCGCCGTACCAGACGCAATGTCAGCTTGTCCGTGAAACAACCATTCCGTGCATAATAAGCCGGGAATAAAAACAGGCGTGATATTGGCCATCAACAATTTACCCTTGCGCGAATGATATATTGACCTTGCGCACGTTACTATGTATCACCGTGTCACACAGTTGCCCGCCCGCTTTTGCAATTGTGGTTATACTGATGTTTCGAGAAATCACAAAGGACGCTATCCTTGAAATTTTCTGATCTCGGCCTGAGCAGCGAACTTAGTCGCGCAGTCGCCGACCTTGGGTATGAATCCCCAACGCCAATCCAAGAAAAATCTATCCCCGTGGTATTAATGGGACGCGATATATTAGGGTCAGCGCAAACTGGCACTGGCAAAACCGCATCCTTTACCCTACCAATGATTGACATTCTGGCATCAGGCCGGGCCAAGGCCCGCTTGCCGCGCAGCCTTATTTTGGCACCAACCCGCGAACTTGCGGCACAGGTGGCTGATTCTTTTGAAAAATTTTCGGTGAATAATAAATTATCTATGGCGCTGTTAATTGGCGGCGTCAGCTTTGCGGACCAAAATGCCGCATTAAGCAAAGGCGTTGATGTGTTAATCGCCACGCCCGGCCGGCTTCTTGACCATTTTGAACGCGGCAAGGTGCTGCTTAATGATGTCAAAATTCTGGTGATTGACGAAGCGGACCGGATGCTGGATATGGGATTTATTCCCGATGTTGAAAAAATTGTCAGCCTGTTGCCACGTATGCGGCAAACCTTGTTTTTTTCCGCAACATTGTCGGATGATATCCAGAAAATTGGCAGCAAATTCGTGATGAATCCAAAGATCATCGAAGTGGCACCACCAGCCTCGACCGCTGAAACGGTGGCCCAGCATCTGATCTGGACAGACAGCAAGTCAAAACGTCAGGTGTTGCGTAATTTGCTGGCTGTTGAACAAGTGAAAAATGCGGTGATTTTCTGTAACCGTAAACGTGATATTTCAACATTGGTTACATCACTTAAACGGCATGGGTTTTCGGCTGTGGCAATGCATGGCGATATGACCCAATCTGCCCGGCTTGACGCGCTACAAAAATTCAAAGATGGAGATGTACCGCTATTGATTGCGTCGGATGTTGCAGCACGCGGGCTGGATATTGCCGGGCTCAGCCATGTGTTTAATTTTGATGTACCGATGAGCGCAGAAGATTATGTACACCGTATTGGCCGGACCGGCCGGGCAGGCAAATCTGGCCGCGCATTCACCATTGCCGCTGGAAAAGACGACATTAAATATGTCGGTGCCATCGAAAAGCTGATTGGCAAAGCGATCCCACCGATTGAGTTAGATCAAACATCCGTGGTGAATGTCGCATCAGACGCGTCACCAGCCGCAGATGATCTGCAAGCGGAAAAGCCAAAGCAAAAACGCAAGGCAAAACCAGCCGAATCCGCCAAAAAATCAGCCGCCCCAGCCCGCAAAAACCGGAACAGGGATGATGAATTGCCATCACCGCCTGATTGTCAGGGCCGCACGATGAGAGAAACCGGCCATATTCCGGCGTTTCTTACCCGCTGATCGGACCATCCATTTACTGACGGTTACGCCAAGGCTTTTTCGATAACTTCACTCAAATCGGTTGATTGCACCGCACCCTGCATGCGTTCCAGCGCCCGGCGCATTTGTTGCTGGCGGGGTTCACTATAGGCGCCCATACGGGTCAACGGCAACGCCATACGGGCGGCTAGCTGTGGGTTGCGTTTGTCGATATCAATCAAACAATCAGCAATAAATTCAAATCCACTGCCATCTGCTGCATAGAATCTGACCGGGTTGCCGGTCATGAACGCGCCCAAAACCACCCGCAATTTATTCGGGTTTTTCGGATCAAATGCGGGATGCTGCATCAGCTGTTCAAGCCGTTCAATCCGGCCGCTGATCGAGGACATTGATTCAAACGAGAACCATTTTTCAAGCACCAGCGCATTATCCTGCCAGCGGTCATGAAAGGCCGCCAGCACCGTCTCACGAACAGCGGTAGGCCGGTTATTCACCGCCGCCAGCGCGCCTTGCGACAGGGTCATATTGGCGTCAAGAACCTGCGCCGCCGCCACATCATCAGCCGTCCTGTCGCCAGCCGCAACCGCCAGTGCCAACAGCCTGTTGCGCAATGCCCGCCCCCCGGCTGTCGCCGCCAGCGCCGCCGATTTTTGCGGATCTAGTGCTTGTTGATATTGTTCTTGCAGATGCTGACCAAGCGCCGCCTCAACAGCAAGCCGCGCGTTGAATAAATCGACCGGATCGGCGGGTGCCATACGGTTTTCTAGAACTGAAATGGCCGGCAGGGTCAAAATAGCCGCTTTGAAATAATCAAGGCATGATGAATCTGCCAAAATATGCCCAAAGCCATCAGCAAGCGCGGCAATGGATGCCGCATTTACCGGCGCTGACGGATTTGCCGCCACCGCCAAAATTTCATCAGAAACCAAGGTTTGCGCACTATCCCAGCGGTTAAATAGATCGGTATCATAACGCATGATGTGGCGCCGTTCATCACGGCTTAAATCATCGTCTATGGTCACCGGTGCGGAAAAATTTCGCAACATGCTTGGCGTCAGATCAGATGCATTTGCCGCGTAAATGGGCTGGTCTTGCTGGTCTTTTGTCAGCAAGATCACATGTTCCTCTTCGGCTGGTGCATCTTCTGCCAGCTTGGTTGGTACAATCGCACCTGTTGCATCTAAAAACGCAATCCGTATCGGAATGGGCAAGGCATGACGCGGCGTTTTAGCGGCGGTTTCCGGGGTATGCTGGGCCAATGCCAGCACCATTTGGTCTGAGCCGCTACCCGCACTGCGGCGCATGGTAATTTGCGGTGTGCCAGCCTGTTGATACCAGCGGCCGAAAGCATCTAGATTGACATGATTGGCATCCGCCATTGCCGCAAGAAAATCATCACAGGTCACCGCATGGCCATCATGACGGGCAAAATACAAATCCATGCCCCGGCGAAACCCGTCCCGGCCCAAAAATCCAGCCAGCATGCGGATCACTTCGGCGCCCTTTTCATATACGGTTGCCGTGTAAAAATTATTGATTTCTTTATAGGTTTCAGGGCGAATAGGATGCGCGGTGGGGCCGCGATCTTCGGGAAATTGCGCCGCACGAAGAAGCGCCACATCTGTTGCCCGCTGCACCCCCGCATCATGCATATCTGCAGAAAAACATTGGTCGCGAAATACTGTAAGCCCCTCTTTCAGGGTCAGTTGAAACCAGTCTCGGCAGGTTACGCGGTTGCCGGTCCAATTGTGAAAATATTCATGCGCCACAATAGATTCAACACGGTGCAAATCTTCATCTGTCGCGGTTCTGGTATCGGCCAAGACAAATTTGCTGTTGAAAATATTGAGCCCCTTATTTTCCATCGCCCCCATATTGAAATGGCTGACCGCAACGATCTGAAACAAATCAAGATCATATTCAAGGCCATATTCCTGTTCATCCCAACGCATTGACCGGATCAGCGAGTCCATGGCATGGGCTGTTAGGTTGGCATTTCCCTTTTCAACATAGATTTTTAGATCGACCTTGCGGCCAGATGCTGTGACATAGGGCGATGTCACAAAATCAAGATCACCCACAACCACCGCAAATAAATAGCTAGGTTTTGGATGCGGGTCGTGCCAGATGGCAAAATGCCGATCAGGCCCGGCCATGCCGCTTTCGATCAGATTTCCATTTGACAAAAGCTGGGGGAATTTTTGTGATGCCTCAATCCTGACGGTAAAGACGCTCATCACATCCGGGCGGTCCGGGAAAAACCCAATCCGGCGAAAGCCTTCCGGCTCGCATTGGGTGCAGTACATGCCGCCAGATAGATATAAACCTTCAAGCGCGGTGTTATGTTGTGGATAGCATCGTGATTGCACTTCAACCACCGCTTCATCGCCTAGGCCAGCCACAGATAGGCCCTGATCGCCATGCGATAGATGATCAGGCAGTTCATCACCAAGCGGCAAATCAACAGAATCAATGATAAGCCGCGTCAGTTCCAAATCCTGACCATCCAGCCATAAAGCGGCATCCGGGGCGGCGTCTTGGTTTCGGCGCAATTCCAGCTTGGTCGTTACGTCGGTGACATCATCTTTAATATCTATGCTGATCGAAACCGAAGTCACCAAAAATGCGGGCGGCTGATAGTCCTGACGGCGTTTGAGCATGTCGGCTAGCTGGCGTCGCGTGAGGTGGTATAGGCTTCTTGACAATGCGGCAGGCAATATGGCTTGCCCGGTACAACCGCGTCACCACAAAAAACAAAACCGTTTTTCTTTGGATCACCGGTTGGCCAACAACATTTACTGCGCGACCATTCAAGCTGTCGCAATTCAAGACGCAATGGCAGGTCCTGTTCTTCTTCCACAATAACAGGTTCGACTTTTTCAGTTTTTGATTTGCTGATTGGCGATGGCCGTTTTGGCAGTCCCATCCGGTGCGCCTTGCCAGCAATAGCATTGCGCGATACGCCAAGTGCTTCGCCAATTTGTGATATAGACAAACCCTCGGCCCAAAGTTTTTTCAGCTCATCTAGCCGTTCATCCGTCCACACATTACCTGTGTCACTCATCAAATCCCTCACTTCGCTTGCATCTGTCTGCATTTTTGCAGACCGGGGGTATATCACGGCCCGTTATAGCGGTCTAGCGCATTGAACTCAATGTCCGAATCATAACTGCCGGTCAAAATGCGCCGATAAACCGGCCAATCAAATCAATTTGGTAATCCAGCATATGGCGGCCATAATGCACAGCAAGGCCCCGCCGTGCGGCATCTTGTAGCCATTTTGTTTCGGCTGGCACCATAATGATATCGGCAATGACCGTATCTTTGGACACGTGATCAAGTGCCAGCGGCATCGCATCATCGGCATGCAACCCAAGACTGGTGCTGTTGATGATCATATCAACACCCACCCCATCAGTTTCGGCGAAGGGCTGGGCGGTGACGTTGGTGAACCCACCATCTGTGACCAGCAGATCAACCAACTGTTGTGCGTTGGCCAAATTGCGGTTGGCAATGGTCAATTGGCCGACCCCAGCCTCGCATAAAGCGGCGGCAATCGCCCGCGCCGCGCCGCCCGCACCGAGCATCAAAACAGTCTTTCCGGTGACCTCAAAGCCATTGCCGCGGCAGCCAGCGACAAATCCGGCCCCGTCAAAATTATCCCCATATAGACGGCCATCAGGATCAAACCGAACCGCGTTCACCGCCCCGGTTAGCCGCGCCACTGTCCCCAAATCGTCACATAATTCGGCCATCGCCAATTTGTGCGGAATGGTCACGGCCAGACCGCCAAAATTTGGCATGTTTTGCAAGCCCCGTATGATGCTTTCCAGCGATTCTGGCGGGGCATCAATCGGCACCATAATATGACCAAGCCCAGCCGCCGCAAATCGCGGGTTAAACACCATGGGCGCGCGCACATGCGTGACCGGATGCGCGATCACTCCAAAAACCCGGCTATTACCGTCCACCCATGGCATCGGCTGTGCGGCAGATTCATCAAGTTTTGACATAGGCCCCCTCTGGCATCATCAAGCAACAGGCGCTTTGGCGCGGCAAAACTTTATCCCAGCTTTGCCGCGATGACCAGTATGCAGATGCGGCGCCACAAATCGCCCCCGCCGCCGCATGTCGTTATGGGCCTATCCCATGCGCAAAAAATCGAAAAATAGTCACAGCAATGCCCATTTTCAGCCGTTTTTCCCGCCTATCTCTGATCATGTCACCGGCGCTTGTTAAATCCTCACCCACTGTTTTGACAAGTGCTGGTGCGCCAAAGCTGAAAAAAAATCTTATGCCGTAAAACAGAAAGATCATCAGATGAAACAACAACACACCCTGTCCATTATGACCGGATTTTTGGTCGTATCAGCAGCCCTGATCACAGGCCTAGCCAGCGCCGATATGGCGACCGATCGCAAAGATAAATCAATGATGCACGCCCAAAAACTCGACACCAATGACGATGGCGCGATCAGCCTTGATGAACTTACCGCGCGCCAAGATCGCCGCTTTGCCAAGCTGGATCGCGACGAAAACGGGATTATCGAAAAGCATGAATTTAATGCCCGCCTGATCACCATGTTTCATCGGATGGATCGTGATGGCGATGGGGTGTTGCGGGGTGATGAATTACCGGGCCATCGCTATGGTGGCAAAAAACATCAGCATGGCGACAAACCGTCAGACCCCACCAAAAACAGCTGACGCGTCATTAGACGCCGCCCGCATGACCTGCGCTGGCCAAGTGACTCTCCCTGAACTTGATGGGGTGTTTCGTGGCCTCCTCCAGCCATCTGCCCATGCCAGTGCAGGTCAAAGCCGCCCTTATCTGGGAGAATCTTGCCGTTCACTCGTCTCTTTGAAAATTAAGTGAAGCCGAATTGATGCAATAGCGAAGCCCGGTCGGTTGCGGGCCATCTGGAAACACATGGCCAAGATGCGCATCACAGGCGCTGCAATGCACCTCGGTACGCCGCATGAAAAAGCTGTTATCTTCGGTTTCTTCGATTGGCGCTTGGTCCATTGGCGCGTAAAAGCTGGGCCAGCCAGACCCGGAATCAAATTTTGTCTGCGAGTCAAACAGCGCCGCACCGCAACACACACAATGGTAAATACCGTCATCATGCCGATCATAGAGGGCACCAGAAAATGCAGGCTCGGTGCCATGTTTGCGGGTCACACGAAATTGCTCTTCGGTCAGAATTTGCCGCCATTCATCGTCAGATTTGATGATTTTTTCCATTTACCCAGCCTTTCTATCAATCTGTTTATTATGCAAAATATCAAAAATTTTCTGTGGTGTGACCGGCATGTCAACATGCTGTATGTCAAGCGCGTCACACACCGCACCAATAACCGCTTGCGGCGCGCCAATCGCCCCGGCCTCTCCCGACCCTTTGATTCCCAAAATATTATTTTTGCAGGGCGTGTTATGCATGTGGATGTCTAGCGGCGGGAAATGATCTGCGCGCGGCATCGCATAATCTAGAAATGATCCAGACAGGATTTGCCCGTCATCATCATACACCACATGTTCATAAAGGGCCTGTCCCACACCTTGGGCGATCCCGCCATGGATTTGGCCAGACAGCATCTGCGGATTAATCACCAGACCAAAATCATCAACCACGGTAAAGCGTACCAGCGCCACCGCACAGGTAGCAGGGTCAATTTCAACCTCGGCAATATGACATCCATAGGGGTAAGTCGGCCCCGCGGTTTCATAGTTATGGGCAATATTTAGTGGATGCGGCTGGCCCACCACCGCCAGCTTTGTCACCAAATGTTCCAAATCAATGGAACGGTTGGTGTTTTGCGCGATATATAAGCCATCTTCAAATCGAATCTGGTCTTCGCTTGTTTCCAAAAATTGCGCCGCATAGGGCAAGGCGGTGGTGATGATTTTTGCCGCCGCCTCGGCGGTTGCCGACCCCAAAATAGCGGTCATGCGCGCGCCGCCGGTGGTACCGCGCAAACCACGTGCTGAATCGCCCTGCATCACCGTTATTTTATCAGCGTCATAAGACAGCCTGTCAGATAAAATTTGTGTCAAAGTGGTGCGATGTCCCTGCCCGTTACATTGTTGCGCCGCATGTAAAATCACCCGCCCATCGTCAAAAAATTCAATTTCTACGCCGGAATCAGTGCCGCCACCACATTGTTCAAGATACATGCCAAAGCCAATGCCGCGCAGCCGCCCATTTGCCAAAGCCTGCTGTTTTCGTGCGGCAAATCCAGCAACATCTGCCCGGTCCACCGCCATATCCAGCAAGGCGGGCATATCGCCAGAATCAATTGTGCCACCAACTGGCATTTTATAGGGAATTTGCGACGCTTTGATCATATTTAGCTTGCGGATTTCAACCCGGCTCTTGCCGGTGATGCTGGCAATATGATCCAGCAGACGTTCCATCAGATAATTCGCTTCGGGGCGACCAGCACCGCGATAGGCATCGACAGCTGGCGTATTGGTCACCACACCAATCACCCGCAAGCTGGTGGCTGGAATATCATAAATTGTGGTTAATGTACGACAGCCCGACATGGTGGGGATATAGGTCGAAAAATTTGATAGCCAGGCCCCCATATTGGCGTGCGCGGTAACTTTCATCGCATGGATTCGACCATGTTCATCAATCATCGCAGAGGCTTGTGATCGGTTATCACGCCCGTGAAGATCGGCAACAAATGCTTCTGACCGATGTTGCTGCCACCGCACCAACGCCCCAAGCCGCCGGGCCGCCCATGCCAAACAGATTTGTTCAGGGTGCAGGAAAATTTTAAATCCAAAGCTGCCGCCAACATCTGGCGTGCGCACTCGCACTTTATCCAATGGCATTGACAGGGCTGTGGCAATTTGTTCGGCAATGCCAACAGGCCCTTGTGTACCGCACCAAATATCTAAACTATCAGGGGCATCACCCGGACCAGCCAGCATTGGCCGTGTTTCAATCGAATTAATCACCACGCGGCTATTCACCACATCAATGTCAACACGTTGCCACCCGTTTTGTTTGGCCTGTGCAAACGCCGCGTTTGCACCCATGTGATTGCCAGCATGCCAGTCAAAAACGATATTATTTTTATAGCAATCATAAAGTTGCGGCGCACCATCTGCCATCGCCGCATAGACATCAGTCACGGCTGGCAGGGGGTCAAAAGATGCCGCGATCAATTCAACCGCATCATCGGCTTGGGTTTGCGTGTCGGCAACAACCATCGCCACAATATCGCCAGCGTTGCGATTGATATCGCGCACCATGGCTGGTTTTGTTGTCATTGGCATTTTGCTGCCATCAAAATTTTCAATTTGAAGCTGACAATGAATCTCGCCAATTTGATCAGCGTCAAGATCTGCCTGACTTGCCACAAGCCGGACCCCCGGGGCGATTTCAGCCGCGCTGTAATCAAGGCTTTTCAATCTGGCATGTGCATAAGGCGCGCGCAAAAATGCAACCCGCAACCCAGCGCCGGGATCCACATCATCCGTGTAACACCCACTGCCGGTGATAAACCGTCTGTCCTCTACCCGCCCGACTGACTGACCAACGCCAAATTTCATCCAACAACTCCCAAACAGGCAAAAACAATATCGGGCCTAGCGTGCGGCAAACATGCTGTGGGCCATATAAATACGTGTGCCGGTTGTCACCCAGCAGAGCAAACCAAACCCCCATGCCAAATAGGCAAAATAATTTGGCCATAATGCCATCGCACAAAGAAGCAAAATCGTCTCAAATCCCTCGGTCAATCCGCCAAGGTAATAAAATGCCTTTTTCCCGCGAATATCCGTTTCGATATTGTGTTTCGCCGCCAAAATTGCAACGCCTAAAAAGCTGCTAGCGGTGCCCATAAAGCTGACGCATAAGAAACAAGCCGCAATCGCATGGTCTGGATTGGCAATGGCGAATGCCAACGGCATGGCGCTGTAAAATATAAAATCCACCACCAAATCAAGATAACCGCCAAAATCAGTCTGGCCAGAGGCCCGGGCAACCGCGCCATCCAGCCCATCAGCCACACGGTTCAAAATGATCATCCAAAGGCCAATAAAGGCCAGATCAACAGCAATAAAGAGAAAAGCCAGCAGACCAAAACCAGCCCCAGCAACCGTGACATGATTGGCAGTGATCCCAAAGCCAGCAAGCCAGCGGCCAATGGGGTCCAAACCGCGATCAATCCATGGTCGAAGTTTGGCATCAAACATTTTTATGCCCCGGCAGGCACGGATGATGGCAGACGTGCCAAAATTGTTTCGGCGGCAACAACATGCTGGCCAATGGCCATATCGCTGATACTGGCCGCCGGGACATAGATATCCGTCACCCCGGCAAGACGTGCCATACCGATGGGATCGGCCACCGCAAGATGTTTGCCCTCTGACAGGCGGCACACCAGCTGGCGCGCTGTTTTGGTAGCAAGCTGAACCATCACCACCTCATGGCCTTGTGCGTGGCGCAGGGTGATTTCACGTCGTTCATTCAAGCGGCGCACATCTTCCCAGCTATCTTGATGGCGGTCATGATTGGCTTGATCAATATCTGGCCAGGGCGCAAACAGCCCGGGAAACAAGCAATTATCAATAAGATGGCCGGTTATCGGGCTGATTTGCAACTGTGTATCGGATAATTTTGTGCGGATGGTTATTCGTACAGCATCATATGACAGCGGCATAACACCGGTATCTGCCGGACAATGTTTAATCTGGACAATACGGCCATCAACCGGGGCAACAACCACATCGTCACCCGGTGGCGGCAGGCGGTTTGGCACCCGCAATATATGCGCCAACCACATCATAACACCAAGCAGAAAACAGCCAACTGGCAAGGCCACAAAACTGACAAGGATCGTCACCGCACCAGCCACCGCCAGTACCGGCCACCCTTCAACAGCAATGTCAACATTTGTAAGACGGTTCATTGATCACACTTTGCATGACAGATCGTGAATATCAAATCGTGCCGCCACCAATCGACGCGGCGGCCCACCTAATTTGTGGCACCAGGTTTTGGTAGCGCAAAAATCTGGTTCGGGTAAATCAGGTCAGGATTATCAATATCGCCGGTATTGTTTCGGACAATATCAATATAGCGCACACCTTTGCCAAAGCTGCGATAGGCAATCCGCCACAAGGCATCGCCCTTATTCACAACAACAAGCTGTGACCCATCCAGTCCCTTTTGCAAATCACGGGTACGTACCGGCAACAGATAGCGCGCCACTGCTTGCCCAGCATTATCAACCAGCACAAATTCAAGACGGTGGGTGTTGCGGTTCTGATCAACCTGTCCAGTCACCTGCCAACTGCCATCTGCCAAGACCAACGCGTCACCAAAAAAGGTGCCGTTTGTGCTGACCGTAACACGCACCCCACCGCGTGATTGGCCGCCAATTGATAACTTGGTTTCGTCCTGCCAGACCAGACTGCGCGGGCCAATTTGCGCCACTGTGCTTGTTGGTGCGGCATCAGAGGTGCTTGTTTCTGTTTCATCATCCGGAGACTGCAGCAAAACCGGCATTTCTGTCTGGTTTTCAGGCAATAATGCCACCAATGGTTTGGTGGATTGGTCGGCATAAATCTCTATCGCAATACTGGTTTCAGCCATAATTGCGCCGCCATCTTTAAGTTCTGCCGCGACCGATATCAGATGCTGGCCGGGGCCAAGACGTTTTTCCAGAACAACGACCCATTCGCCATTGGCATCAGCGGTGGTTTTGCCAAGCA
The DNA here is from genome assembly GCA_027620495.1 of Pseudomonadota bacterium. Classification (GTDB taxonomy): domain Bacteria; phylum Pseudomonadota; class Alphaproteobacteria; order Puniceispirillales; family Puniceispirillaceae; genus UBA3439. The sequence goes on from JAQCEA010000018.1 coordinate 24,454, forward strand.
GGATTTTATCTTCAAACACGCTGATCACTGCCCCCGGCGGCGCACTGCCCGCCACCACCGCCGCCCCATCAGGTTTGACCCGTGCAATCTCTATGCTGAGCGTAGGTTCGGCACTTGGTTGCGTATCCAATGCGGGCGATTCAGGCGTCGCCAGATCGACTTGTGATGCGGGGGCATTGTTGTCGGCCGCGTTTGCCGGTTCATCAACTGGTTTACTTGATAGATCAATTGACTGGGTTTGTGGTGCCACTTCAGCGGTTTCATCATCACCAAAAAAAACCACACCAAGCGCCAGCGCGACAAGCACACCACCAACACCAAAGAGCATGTAGAGAATAAAGCGCACCGTCTAGCTTCCATTTTTCTGGCTTTTGAATGCTACAAACGTAATGGTAAAATAGTCCCGGTTCAATGACACAGGGTCATATTTTTAAGAATAGAGCATTTTAAGGAAAAATGATGAAAAAATTATGTGTTTTTACTGGTGCCGCCACAGGCAGTGACCCAAGATTTGCTGAGGCCGCGCATCAACTGGGCCAGATATTGGCATCGCGCAATCTGGGTTTGGTATATGGTGGCGGTAAAAGCGGTCTGATGGGCAAAATTGCCGATGCCGTCATCGCATCAGATGGGCATGCCACCGGAATCATTCCTAAATTTCTGGATAATGTGGAAATCGCGCATCGGGGGCTGACCGATCTTCATGTTATAGACACCATGCATGAACGCAAAAACATGATGTATGATATTGCTGATGGCTTTATCATCATGCCGGGCGGTCTTGGCACGCTTGACGAAACCATGGAAATCATCACTTGGCGGCAACTTGGCCTGCATCGCAAACCGATCATCATCGCCAATTTATATGGCTATTGGGATCATATGCTTTTGCTGTTTCAAAACATCATTGACGAAGGCTTCATGCATCATGGCCATACTGGCCATTTTGAACATGTGAATGATATGGATGAACTTGCCGACAGGCTAGATTCATATTTTCCATCCAGCCACAGCGCCGCCAGTCAAATCTAGCTATTCTTGCTAGATCCAGACATCGCGAAACTCGCCGCATCAAATGCCGACCAAGGAACGATCAGCGTTATCCGATAATCCGATTAAAGGTGGCGCTTGGCCGCATAATTTTTGCGACAAGATCCGCATTTGGCCGGTAATAGCCGCCTAAATCACATGGCTGACCTTGCGTTGACGCAAGTTCGTCAACAATCTGGCTTTCATGCGATTCTATTTCGCGTGCCATGGCGGCAAATGTCGCTGCCATCTCGGCATCGTCAGTTTGTGCGGCAACAGCCTGCGCCCAATAGAGCGCAAAATAAAAATGGCTGTCTCTTGTATCTGTTTCGCCAACGCCGCGCCGTGGGGATTTGTCATGCGTTAAAATATTTTGCGTGGCCGCATCAACCGCCCAGCCCAAAATCGCCGCTTTGTCATTATGCAACAATTCAGACGCAAACATAAAAGATTCGCCAAGAGCGCAAAATTCACCAAGCGAATCCCAACGTAAATGCCCCTTTTCAACTAGTTGTTGGACATGTTTTGGTGCCGATCCACCCGCGCCAGTTTCAAACAAACCACCGCCATTCATCAATTTCACAATCGACAGCATTTTGGCAGATGTACCAAGCTCAAGAATCGGAAATAAATCGGTCAAATAATCCCGCAACACATTTCCGGTGATCGAAATACAATCTTTTCCAGCGGTAATCGTTTTTAGTGTGAAATTGGTCGCCTGACGCGGTGCCAGAATATGGATGGCACTGCGGTCAACATGGTCCTCGGCCAAAATCTTTTCAACATATCTGATCAATTCTGCGTCATGGGCGCGGTCGGGGTTTAACCAGAATACCGCATCTGCGCCGGTGGCCTTTTGCCGGGCCACACCAAGCCTGACCCAATCGGCAATAGGCGCTGGCTTGGTTGTTGCCATACGCCAGATATCGCCAGCAGCAACACGGTGTTCATGAAGCACATCGCCATTGGCCGCCATAACCCGCATAACGCCAGCTTCAGACATTTCAAAAGTGGTGGGATGCGAGCCATATTCTTCAGCCTTTTGCGCCATCAAACCAACATTAGAGACAGTGCCACAGCTTGTTGGATCAAGCGCGCCATGCGCCTTGAAAAAATTAATCGATTCATCATAAATCGGCGCATAGGAATTATCGGGGATAACACATTTACAATCAGCTTCCTGACCATCTGGCCCCCACGCCCGGCCACCAGCCCGGATCAATGCCGGCATCGATGCATCAATAATCACATCAGACGAAACGTGCAAATTATTGATTCCCCGATCAGAATCGACCATATAGAGACGTGGCTGATCGGCCAAACTAGCCGCTAGGTCGCTTTCCAATTCAGATCTTTGATCAGCTGGCAACCCGGCAAGGCGCTGTTCAAGGTCAACCAGCCCCAGATTAGGGTTGAACCCGATACTGTCCAAAACGGTTTGATGTTTGGCGACAAAATCTTGCAACAACACCGATACCACATGGCCAAAAATGATCGGGTCTGCCACTTTCATCATGGTGGCCTTTAAATGCACCGAAAACAGAATGTCTTTTGCCTTGGCATCAGCAAGCTGTTCAGCAATAAAATGGCGCAGGGTCTCAACATGCATAAAGGCCGCATCGACAACCGTACCGGCGGTGATATCCAACCCCTGTTTTAACACGGTTTGCTGGCCTTGCTGGTTTTCAAAGACAATTTTGAATGATCCAGCCTGTTCATCTGATATGGTCGCCGACGTTTCGTTTGACACAAAATCATCAGCCGACATTGAGACAACATGCGTTGCCGAATCTTTTTGCCAGACTCCCATCTTATGTGGATTTTGCATGGCATAGTTTTTCACCGCACGGGCCGCACGGCGATCAGAATTGCCCTCGCGCAATACTGGGTTGACGGCACTGCCCTTGACCGCATCATAGCGGTCGCGTGCCGACTGTTCTGTATCATTTTGCGGTGTGTCAGGGTAATCAGGCAGCGCATAGCCCTGTGATTGCAATTCGCTGATCGCGGCCTTTAATTGTGGCACTGATGCAGAAATATTTGGCAGTTTAATAACATTGGCTTGCGGTGTTTTTACTAAATTACCCAAAGCCGCCAAATCATCACTATGGCGTTGCGCATTTGTCAGAATTTCTGGAAACATAGCGATGATCCGGCCAGCCAGTGAAATATCACGCTTTTCAATATGCAAGCCCGCCGCTGACGCAAATTTCCTGATAATCGGCAACAGCGATGCACTTGCCAGCTCAGGCGCTTCATCAACAGTCGTGTAAATAATGTCAGCCATGTTCCCCATCCATTCCCATTTATGCTGTAGGCGTTACATTTTACCAGATTACAACGCCGCTGCCACGGCATCTATGGCCGCTTGTGCGTCATCTGCATTCGGCCCACCGGCTTGCGCCATGTCAGGTCGTCCACCGCCGCCACTGCCGCCAAGAGCCGCCGCACCAAGCCGAACCAAATCAACAGCGCTTTTTGTATCTGTCAAATCATCAGTGACAGCCACCACAACAGACGCTTTACCAGCTTCTGTCGCCACCAAACAAATCACCGCATTATTGAGCGATGATTTGATTTCATCTGCCATTGATTTGAGTTCGCGTGCCGGGGTGTCTTCGAGCAGACATCCGACAAATTGCACCCCATTGATCACATCACCCGCAGTTGCCGCGCCTGTCCCAGCGGCCAATTTGCGGCGCAGTTGCGACAGATCACGTTCGCTCTTTTTGCGTTCTTCCAGCAATTGTGCCACCCGATCAGCAAGCTGATCAGGCGTGATTTTCAGCAGATCAGCGGCTTTTGATAAAATCTGATCGCGTGTTTCAATCCATTCCAATGCACCAGATTGGGTTACCGCCTCAATCCGGCGTACCCCGCCTGCAACAGCTGATTCAGAAACGATTTTCAGCAGCGCAATATCGCCAGTGCGGGTGACATGCGTGCCGCCGCATAATTCAACCGACCAGGCTTTATCACTGCCATTTTCGGCCGGGCCACCCATCTGTACGACCCGCACCTCTTCGCCGTATTTTTCGCCAAATAGTGCCAATGCCCCCAGCTTAATCGCCGCATCAGGGGTCATAATCCGTGTTGAAACATCACTATTCATGCGAATACGTTCATTCACAATGCTTTGAACCCGGGCCAATTCGGCGGGGCTAACGGCCTTTGGGTGCGAAAAGTCAAACCGCAATCTATCTGCCGAAACCATCGATCCTTTTTGCGCCACATGGTCACCAAGAACATGGCGCAATGCTTCATGCAATAAATGTGTCGCCGAATGATTGGCACGGAGCCGCGACCGGCGCGTAATATCAATTTCCAGCCGCACCGCCATATTCATTTTTAAAACCCCGTCCATCACCTCAAGATGATGCACAAATAATCCAGATGGGGTTTTCACCGTATCCAGCACCTTAGCCTGTCCACCATCCCAAGACACTGTGCCGGTATCACCGATCTGGCCGCCTGACTCGGCATAAAACGGGGTTTGATTGACCACCATGCGGACACGTGCCCCCGCATTCACCGCGTCGATTTCACCAGAATCATCAACCAGTGCCACCACAACAGCTTCGGCCGTATTGGCTGTATATCCTAAAAATTCGGTTGGTTCGAGACGTTGCCCTAAATCAAGCCAGATGCTCTCTGTCGCGGCGTCACCTGACCCGCTCCACGCCCGGCGTGCGGCGGCTTTTTGTGCTTGCATGGCCGCATCAAACCCGTCTAGATCGACCTGCCAGCCATAGCCCCGCATAAAATCCTGTGTCAAATCAAGTGGAAACCCATAGGTATCATAAAGCTTAAACGCGGTGGCCCCATCCAGCGTGCCTGATGATGCTTTGCCAGCAACTTCATCCTGCAGAATCCGCAGGCCGCGATCCAAGGTTTCTTTAAATCGTGTCTCTTCGAGTTTTAATGTTTCGGTGATCAGCGACTGGGCCCGGCCAAGTTCCGCATATTGCCCGCCCATTTCCAATACCAAAGCTGGCACCAATTTATACATGGTGGGATCAACGCATCCCATCTGATGGATATGGCGCATCGCCCGCCGCATGATCCGCCGCAACACATAGCCGCGTCCCTCGTTTGACGGCAGTACCCCATCAGCAATCAAAAAAGATGACGCCCGCAGATGGTCAGCAACAACCCGGTGCGAAATATTATGTTCGCCATCAGCATCTGTTGCCGATGCATCCGCCGATGCCAGAATCAAATTACGCATTAAATCGATATCATAATTATCGTGCTTGCCTTGCAAAACCGCGGCAATGCGTTCAAGCCCCATCCCTGTGTCGATTGATGGCTTTGGCAGCGACAAACGTTCAGTTGCGGTTTGTTCAAACTGCATAAACACCAGATTCCAAATTTCAATAAATCGGTCACCATCCTCGTCTGGCGAACCTGGCGGCCCGCCCGGAATATGGTCGCCATGATCATAGAAAATTTCTGAACACGGCCCACAAGGCCCGGTATCGCCCATTGCCCAAAAATTGTCAGATGTGGCAATGCGGATAATCCGGTCATCTCCAAGACCGGCAATTTTCCCCCATAGTGCCGCGGCGTCATCATCTTCATGATAGACAGTGACAAGAAGTTTTTTCGGATCAAGACCAAATTCGGTGGTGATCAATCGCCATGCAAGCTCAATGGCATTTTCCTTGAAATAATCACCAAATGAAAAATTGCCAAGCATTTCAAAAAATGTGTGGTGACGTGCTGTATAGCCGACATTTTCAAGGTCATTATGCTTGCCGCCAGCCCGCACGCATTTTTGCGAAGTTGTAGCCCGTTTATAGGCGCGGGTTTCCACCCCAGTGAACAGATTTTTGAACTGTACCATGCCAGAATTAGCAAACATCAGCGTTGGATCATTTTGCGGTACCAACGGACTTGACTCGACAACCTCATGGCCGTTCTTTGCAAAATAGCTCAAGAAACCAGAGCGGATATCATTAACGCTAGACATATCAATCATCCCAATTTTTAGGCGGAGCCGGACATCATTGGTCGGCTCTTGACGCCAGATATATCTGTCTAACCCAAAACAGGCCAAACAGAGGCTCTTATGTAGCCGTGCAGACCCTGTTATGTCCAGATGAAGTTGCACCAAAGCCGGGTAAAAATTACGCAAATATGCTGTAAAAAACCCCGCCCAAATTTTTCATCAGGCAGGGCGATCGAAGAATATGTGACCCAGAATGATTTAGCTGACATCACTCTCGGGCAAGTCTGGCGAATCTGGCACCTCCGCCTCGGCACTCTCGGCAATTGAATTATCCAGCATCTGGTCACCAACCAGACCTGCATTTTGCCGGATGGCGGCTTCGATTTCATAGGCAATTTGCGGATTTTCCCGCAAAAATGTTTTCGCGTTTTCACGGCCCTGCCCGATACGCTGGCCATTATAGGAAATCCACGCACCTGATTTATCGACAATGCCCGCGGCCACCCCAAGATCAAGTAATTCACCCATCTTTGAAATACCTTCGCCATACATAATGTCGAATTCAATGGTGCGGAATGGCGCCGCCACCTTGTTTTTGACAACTTTTACACGGGTTTGGTTGCCAACAACCTCATCACGGTCTTTAATCGCCCCAATACGGCGGATATCAAGCCGAACAGATGCGTAGAATTTCAGCGCATTGCCGCCTGTTGTGGTTTCCGGGTTACCAAACATCACGCCAATTTTCAGACGAATCTGATTGATGAAAATGACCAAGCAATTTGAGCGGGCGATTGATGATGTCAGCTTGCGCAATGCCTGGCTCATTAACCGTGCATGCAGACCCACATGATGATCGCCCATTTCCCCTTCGAGTTCAGCGCGCGGCACAAGTGCGGCAACAGAATCGACCACCAAAACATCAATCGCACCAGAACGCACCAACGTATCTGCGATTTCTAGGGCCTGTTCACCAGCATCAGGTTGCGAAATCAACAACTCATCAATATTGACGCCAAGCTTGCGGGCATAAACCGGATCAAGCGCATGTTCGGCATCGACAAAGGCACATGTCCCACCTTCTTTTTGCGCTTCAGCCACGGCATGTAACGCCAATGTGGTTTTTCCTGACGATTCTGGCCCATAGACCTCTACGATGCGCCCTTTGGGAAAGCCGCCAATGCCAAGCCCGATATCCAGCCCTAGCGAACCAGTTGATATTGCCTGTATATCAATCGCAGATTCGCGTTGGCCAAGCTTCATCACTGAGCCTTTGCCAAAGGCCTTTTCAATCTGCCCAATGGCCGCTTCAAGCGCCTTGTTTTTATCGTCACTTTTCATTTTCATATCCACTACAACACCCGCCATCATATGCCTCCTTAGTTGCATATCAAGGGGCCACTGTCCATGTGGGAATGCCACTAATCTGGCCCCTTTTCAAATTATCTAGGCGTTATGATGTACTTGTTTTGTTCTTTTTGCAAGAATATTTTCACGGTTTGTTCTTGTTGGCCAAAATGGCCGATAAAATGCGTCTTTTGTTCGCGATCACCAGCGGTAGGATAATGTGAAAGGTTAATCGTCGCGATGGACACGTTCCATACGTTCATGCCGTTCTTGTGCATGCAGGCTGAGCGATGCAATCGGCCGGGCCTCCAGCCGCAGCAAGCTAATTGGCTCATCCGTTTCGACACAATACCCATAGCTGCCATCGTCTATGCGGCGCAACGCTGATTCGATTTTTTGCAGCAATTTACGTTCACGGTCACGCGTGCGCAAATCAAGCGCTGCGTTACTTTCAATTTGCGCCCGGTCCATCTGATCAGGCTGGTGTAAATTTTCCTGCGACAAGCCAGTGATTGTCTCGCTGGCATCATCCAGCAATTCAGCCTTCCACGCTTCTAATTTTTTGCGGAAATACAGCAACTGCATCGGATTCATGAATTCTTCTGATTCGCTGGGCTGATAGTCGGCTGGCAACATGGTCGGGGCAATGTTAGAAGTCTTTTCCATGGCTCGGCTTTTGCCTTTAGCTATCGTGGGTTTTGCCTGCTGCGCTGTGTCATCATCACTGCCAGCATCCTGTTCAAAGACCAATGCGTCATTTGTCTTCTTCATGTCATCACCATTACATCGGCGGGCCAGTCACCCAGGGTTGGGGCATGTTCAAACAAGGCGGCACTGTTACACCGATTCAGACCATTTCGCAAGGCGTTTTTTGTCGCATTCTGGAAGACATCCATAAGCGCCCGCGCCCCATTTCATTATTAAACCGTTAATCACGCATATGTGATTTGTTCTGATGTTTTGACGCGCCTACCCTGACATCCATAGGGCGAAGTCAGCGCGTCGCCACTATTGTTAAAGTTTTGATTCTGTTGCGCAGCAAATTGAGTGAGGAACGTAACCACAGTTTTTAATATAGAGGTCTAGATCATGCATATTCTTGTTGTTGAAGATGATCCGATTGTTGCCGATATCCTTGGCATGACATTAGAAGAAGCTGGATATTTTAAAACCACTGCCAACACGATAGAGACTGCTCTATTTGAATTAAAACACAGCCAAATTGATACGGTATTACTAGATATCAATTTGCCAGATGGAGACGGCACCAGACTGGCCCGCCTGATCCGCAAAAATCATATGCCGGTGCCAATTTTGGTGGTCTCTGGCAATAGTGGCATTGATGATAAAATCACCGCTATTGGTGCGGGTGCCGATGGCTATTTGACAAAATCATTTGATCGCTATGAATTGGTCGCCAATCTTGAGGCGATTATCCGGCGCACACATGGCCATAGTTCTGCCACGGTAAATGTTGGCAATCTGATTGTTGATCTCAGCCGCAATTACGCAAAAATCGGCGATACAAGGCTTGATTTAACCGCCAAAGAATTCCGTATCATCGAATTTCTGGCGTTACGGAAAGGCGCAGTTTTGAGCAAGGATGCATTTTTAAATCATCTTTATGGCGGAATTGATCAGCCTGAACCAAAAATCATTGATGTATTTATGTGCAAATTGCGCCGTAAAATTGCCGATGCTGGCGCGAGTGGTGTGGTGATTGATACCATTTGGGGGCAAGGCTATATTCTGCGCGAAATGCGCGATTATGATGCAATGACCATCAGCGCCTGACCGCGGGTGTTATAACGCCGAAAAATATCTTTAAAAAACTTACAGCCAATCGCGCAATATTCGTGATTGGTTGGTGCTTAATACGCACTTGTGCATTGCTCTGTTTGCGGCGCTGTGGCACATAGGGCCTGCAGCTTCAAGCATGTGAGGTGTAGATGTTATATTTCAGCCTAGGCGATTTTGTTGCACATCCAGACCAGCCCGATTGGGGACCGGGTCAGGTGCAGTCCATTGTTGGCACAAATGTAACAGTGAATTTTGAACATGCTGGCAAACAAATGATTAATTGCCAGATTATTAATCTTGTCAAAGTCACCAGCCCCCAACGTAATTGAGGGTAAGCGTAATTGACCCTCAGTATGATTGCACTTTCTGCATGTTGTTTTTAGGTGTTTTGCATGTATTGCGATCATCGCTACGAGTTGTCGAATCGCCTTTTAAATGTTTTTGTGGCATCGATTTGTGCTAATAGATGACCATCTGACAGGTCTGTCAGACAATGGGCGCAGGAGCTTTATAGTGCATTACCGCGATCAATTTAAAAATCGCTTAAACCAGTTGAAAAGCGAAAACCGGTATCGCAGTTTTGTCGAGCTTGAACGACATGTTGGCCGTCATCCCTATGCCACATGGAACAGCCCAGCTGGCCCACAAGATGTGGTGATCTGGTGTTCGAATGATTATCTGGGTATGGGGCAACATCCGGCGGTCATAGACGCCATGCAATCTGCCATTGTTCATTCAGGAAGCGGCGCTGGCGGCACCCGCAACATTTCTGGGACAAGCACGGCGATTGTGGAATTGGAAAAAGCCCTCGCCGCGCTTCACCACAAATCTCGCGCACTTGTTCTGACCAGCGGTTATGTCGCCAATGAGGCAAGCATCAGCGCGTTGGCCGGACTGCTTGATGATGTGGTGATTTTTTCAGACGAGATGAATCACGCCTCAATCATTTCGGGTATTCGCTATGTACGATGCGAAAAAGTGATTTTCCGGCATAATGATTGTGTCCATCTTGAAACGTTGTTACAGGCCCAACCGCTTGATCGCCCGAAAATCATCATTTTTGAATCGGTCTATTCAATGGATGGCGATACCAGCCCAATTGCCGAAATTGCTGACTTGGCGCAAAAATACAACGCCTTGACCTATCTTGATGAAGTGCATGCGGTTGGCATGTATGGGGAACAAGGCGGCGGGGTTGCCCAGATGCGCGGGGTTGCCGATAGGATAGATGTGATCCAAGGTACGCTTGGCAAAGCCTTTGGCGTAGTGGGCGGCTATATCGCCGCGGATGATGTGATTTGCGACGCTGTACGCAGCTTTGGATCAGGTTTTATCTTCACAACGGCCTTGCCACCAGCCCTGGCATATGGGGCATTGGCATCGGTGCAATATCTCCAGTCAAGCACGATTGAGCGCGACCGCCAGAAACAGCAAGCCGAAACATTGAAACAAAAGCTGCGCAGGGCCAATCTACCGATACTTGAGGGGGATACGCATATTGTGCCGGTCATGGTCAATGACGCCGACAATTGCACGCGAATCTGCCAGTTTCTGCTGAATGAACATCAAATTTATGTTCAACCGATCAATTACCCAACCGTACCAAAAGGTACCGAAAGGCTGCGCCTGACCCCCGGGCCATTTCACAGTGATCGCATGATTGATGATCTGGTTGACGCGTTGCAATCGGCGTTTAGTCATGTCGAGGCAGAAACAAGCCAGCAGACCGGCTAGCCAGATCTGCCAAAAAACGCACCCGCGGGTGCGATCTGCTGGGGAAAAATCTCTCTGTCATGCTGGAACTTTCCACCTTCACTCCCTAAATAGAACATCTGGATTAACCACCGCGACGCAATTTGTGATTTTAATTTGTAATTGAGGGTTTGCTATGCCGATAAATTCCATGCCAAAGGATCACCCGCATTTTCCGAAACGTGGCAAAACGGGCCTTTTGCTGGTCAATCTAGGCACACCTGATGGCACCGACACCCCATCAATGCGCCGCTATCTCAAGCAATTTTTATCAGACCGGCGGGTGATTGAAGTGCCCCGGCTTTTATGGTGGATCATCCTTAATGGTATCATTTTGAATGTCCGCCCTCGCAAATCTGGTGACGCTTATGCCCGCATCTGGCTAAAAGACGATCCAGACGGGTCGCCATTGCGCCGCATCACCAGACTACAGGCCGAACATGTTGCCAGCCGTTTTCAAAGTGATAATTTAATCGTCGATTACGCAATGCGCTATGGCCAGCCAGCCATCCAGTCACAAATGCAAAAGCTTCAAGATGCCGGATGTAGCCAGATTGTGGTGATGCCGCTCTACCCGCAATATGCCGCCTCAACCACCGCGACAGTAAATGATGAAGTGTTCAAATGGGCGCTGGATTTACGTTGGCAACCGGCCATTCGTACCGTTCCGCCGTGGCATGATCACAAAAGCTATATTGACGCTTTGGCCGCATCAGTTAGGGCCGCTGTTAAAAAATCGGGCAAGCCGGATGATCTAGTAATTTCCTTTCACGGCATCCCAAAAAGCTATTTTGTCGCTGGTGACCCCTATCACTGCCAATGTATGAAAACCGCCCGTCTTTTGCGTGAAGCCCTGCAGTGGGACGAGCAGCATTTCCACGCCACCTTCCAATCACGCTTTGGGTCTGAACCATGGCTGCAGCCCTATACCGATAAGACGGTCGTTAAACTGGCTGAATCAGGCAGCAAACATGTGGCGATTATGGCACCCGGTTTTGTTGCAGATTGTCTGGAAACACTTGATGAACTCGATATTGAATTACATGAAGAATTTATCGAACATGGCGGCGAAACATTCACCTATATCCCATGTCTGAATGATAGCGCAGATGGCATGCGGGTGATCGAAGAGGTCGCTATCGAAAATTTACGTGGGTGGGTTGACGTTGCGCCATCTGCCGTCAAACCGCCCAAAAATAACGCCTCAAAAAAACGCCCGAAAAAACGCCCAAAAAAACACCCGGCAAAAGGCAAAATAGTCAACACCAACAGCTAGTGCCTATCCATTATATGGATGGCGCGGCGCCCACGCCCCAATGGTCACCCGTTTTTCTGACGCCACATCAACCGTTGCGGTGACAAGATTTGTCGCCGCAGGCGGCTCATTCCAGCCAAGTGCTGACAAACAATTTCGGTCATCACCGCGGTGCGGGTAATGCGCCGCATTTTTATAGTGCCACGCACCCGACTCAACACGCCCATAAATGGTTGCATCATCGTAATTAACAAAATCAATACGCGCAAAACTAGAAAAACACCGCCGGATGAAATCATGCGTTGGTTGCCATGCTGGATCTAGCACCTCGTCAGGGCGCGTGGCCTTGGTATTGACCTGACGAAACCGGTCTATATTTCCCAGCGCTGACGGGTCCAAAATCGTCATATGGCCGTGCTGCCCATAGGCAATGGTGCGCGCCCGTTCGCCAAGCGGGACGTCATTATCCAAAAATTCAAAATAGACGGTCTTATCACCAATCCCCATCCAAGAAAAAAACAGTTCCGGGATGCCATTAAATGCCTCGATATTGTGATAAAGCAAATCATTGACGGCCTTATAGCGGGCTGTTGTCAAGCCACGCTGCCAGGCCCGTTCGACTGTTTGTGCAGGCGGTGTGATAATAAAGAACAAAAACACTGTCGCGCCAAAACGGCTGAGGAGTTTGCTTTGATAATCGCCATCATCGCCAACTTTGAAACTGTCAAAACGGAACCGATCAAGCAACAAATGCGGCAGATTGTGCCGACGGGCCTTGGCCGCAACATAGCTATCTAATTTGCGATCAATGATTTCTAATTCATGCCCAGTCATCATCGCCGCATATTTATAATCTTCGCCCATCGTTTCATAATCTAACAAATATTTACGCCAATAATCCGGGCTGATCAGGGCAAAATCTTCCCATTTGACGTTCATTTTTTCGGCCAGACGGCGCTGTTGCGGTCGAATTGTGCTTTTTCCGGATGCAGATGCCCCTTTTGTATTCATCACAATCGGATGCGATTGGGCTGGCAGGAACCGATAGCCCTCCTTCGCCACCGCGTCATTAAACATGGGGCGGATAATACGGCCAATCTCGCGGCTACCAAAATCATTCATGACAAGCCGCAAGCTGAGATCAACAACTAGATCGCGATCAGCCACAAGCCGGCCATGCTGGCCAATGATGCCGCCGATGATCGTGATTAACGCCGATAAATAAGCATGTTCAACCGGGTCCTGCTGGCCGGGCAACGCCGCCTTCCATGCGGCCAGTGCGCCAATTTCCGGCAACGCCTTTTCATCATTTACCGGGGTCGATTTTGTCCGCAAAAACCCAAAAATGCCACCTTTGGCCCGGCGTTTTTCACGGCGGAATATGTCGCGGTCTAACCGGGCATTGATCGCCTCAGCGGCGTGGTTTTTGATGATCTCAAATTCAGCCGTTATATCGGCTAAATTTGGCAATACATACTGGTCGCAAATCCGCCCAACCATAGAGCGCAATGAAATGCCAAGATATTCATAGCTTGGCCCATCCGGCACTGACAAATCAGCCGTGACACGGATCAAAACTTCATGAATGATCAGCCGCTTGACCGAGAGCCCGCATAATGTTTCAGCAGAAAGGCCACAGAAATCTGCGGCCTCTTTTGCTTGTTGATAGGGCACTGTCCCATTTTCTGGCCGGAACAGGGTGATCAGGGAGAGCAGATGCGGTGGTATGGTCGAAGTCAGACCCGGATTCCACGCATTATAGTCATCACCGCTGTTCATGTTACTGCAAACCTTCTCACCTCACGCAATCGGATATGCAAAGCCAGAATTATGCTGATCTTAGCAAATTAGAACAGGCCTTCGATTTTGCCCTTATCATTGATCCGGATGGTTTCTGCGGCTG
>JAQCEA010000040.1 GCA_027620495.1 Pseudomonadota bacterium
TCCGGCATCTTTATTCCGGCATCTTTATTCCGGCATCATTAATCCGGCATTATCAAACCGGCATTATCAAACCAGCGCTAAATTATTTGCCCAGTCGTTTCATCACCGTTTTATATCCACCAAACCCATTGTTCAAAAACCGTGCCACACGGACAATCGTTGCTGTGCTGACCTTGGTATCTTCAGCTATTTTCCGATAGGGTGTTTTCTGCAACAGCATTTGTGCCACCCGCCAACGATCGACCAACCCTTCAAGTTCTGCCGGTGTGCATAAATCATAAAAAAAATCACGCGCTTCATCCGGCGTTTTGAGCGCCAAAATAGCGGTGAATAATTCACTTTCATGTTGGCTTTCTATGCGGTCTCTTTTCATTTGTGCTAACACCCTGCCAATGTGTTTCAGCGATTTAATACGCTAAAACACTATTGTCAATGATAAAACAGGAAAAACAATCGAATTCACAAAGAAAAGAACAAGAGTTTCTATTCAAGTGGCGTCAAATCACGCGCTCTAACCAGCGAGAGAAGCCGCCCCTGCTCTGGGTCAATATCGCCAATCTTGGCGGCGTCAAACCCTATATCGGCAATACAGCATGTTGGAAAATAGCCTAAATTAATCTCTCCATCGACAAGCCCGACAAAATGCGTCAACAACACAACCAAGCTGGGGTTATGCCCCACAACCGCCACAGTTTCTGCGTTATGCCCATGTTCAAATATCAGATGCAAAAGCGTGTCAGCGGATACTTCATAAAGTTTGTCTTCATACGTTACATGTGGCGGATTAGGCCAGCTGGCTGACATCAATTCATAAGTTTGCCGGGTGCGCAGGGCTGGCGATACCAAGACCAGATCAGGCAACATTTTGTGGGCCTGCATAAATTGACCAACAGCCTCGGCATTTTGCATGCCGCGCTGGATAAGCCCCCGTTCAAAATCATTTCCACCTATTCTTGGCATTTCCGCTTTGCCATGGCGAATAAGCGTGATGCGGGCCATAAAAACATCCAATCTTTATTTTGCGACGCTGACGTCGCGACGTGTGGTTACATCCGGCTAAAATGGCCTCTAGCCTGCCACGTCATAGAGGCAGTGCCAAGCTTGGATTTTGATTTACAAATCATGACCGCTGATTACATTGTTGGGGCGAGCATATTTTGGCACATATGGCGCATAATGGTGCGCATTTGCCGCCACCACAATCAACCTAGGATATCTCGATGACAGATACAAACTCTCCCGGCTTTGTTAATGCAATTGGCAATACCCCTTTGATCAAGCTGCATGGCGTTTCTGAACTGACGGGATGTGATATTTTTGGCAAAGCAGAATTTATGAACCCGGGTGGATCGGTCAAAGACCGCGCCGCCAAAGCCATTGTAGAGGATGCCGAGGCCCGCGGGTTGCTTGGCCCGGGCGGACTGATTGTCGAAGGCACCGCCGGTAATACGGGCATTGGGCTGACAATGGTCGGCAATGCCAAAGGCTATAAATCAGTGATTGTCATGCCCGAAACGCAAAGCGAAGAAAAAAAGGATGTTTTGCGGGTATGCGGTGCTGATTTGCGGCTTGTCCCGGCCGCCCCTTACAAAGACCCGGGCAATTATGTGCGCTATTCTGAACGGTTGGCCGCTGAGCTTGCCAAAACCCATGATGGCGGCGTGATTTGGGCCAATCAATTTGATAATACCGCCAATATGCGCGGCCATTATGAATCAACTGGCCCGGAAATCTGGCAACAAACGGATGGCAAAATTGACGGCTTTATTTGTGCTGTTGGGTCGGGCGGCACACTTGCCGGTGTTGGCCGCTACCTCAAAGACCAAAATGCTGCGGTAAAAATTGGCCTTGCTGACCCAGAAGGATCAGCATTGCACCATTATTATGAAAAAGGCGAATTGAAATCGAGCGGCAATTCGATTTCCGAAGGCATCGGCCAGGGTCGCATCACAAAAAATCTGGCCGAGGCACCAGTTGATATGTCATTTTGCCTGACCGATCAGGATGCCTTGCCATTGATTTACGATCTAATGCAGCATGAAGGCCTGTATTTGGGCGGGTCGACCGCAATTAATGTGGCTGGCGCGGTGGCCATGGCAAAGGAATTGGGGCCGGGTCATACCATCGTGACAATATTGTGCGACAGTGGCCAGCGCTATCAGTCAAAAATATGGAATCCCGCCTTTTTGCGGAGCAAAAACCTGCCGGTTCCAGCTTGGCTAGACGCGTAATATACATCTTCTGATACGAGGCAAGCACATATTATGACAGATATTCCATTTATCGTTACTGCCGCATGGCTGCGTGATCACATCGATCAAAAAGATATAAAAATTCTGGATGCCAGTTCGCATCTGCCAACCACCGGACGTAATGCACAGGCCGAATTTATCGCACAACGCATCGCCAGGGCTGGCCGGTTCGACATTAACCTGATTGCCGACACATCATCGCCGCTTCCACATACCTTGCCGTCATCTGACGTATTTGCGGCGCATATGCAGGCGCTTGGCCTGTATGACGATGATCATATCATTGTCTATTGCGACTCGGCACATCTAAGCGCCGCACGGGCATGGTGGATGCTGCGGTTATTTGGTCATGCCAACGTCAGTGTTTTGAATGGCGGCCTAAAAAGCTGGATTTCCATTGGTGGTGCTATTGATAGCGGTGCAGAAACGCCGGTGGCCGCTGGGCAATTTACCATCCGGTCGGCGGTCGGGGCGAATGCTATTAACCTTGCCAGCTTGCGAGCGCTGGTCACAGACGGCATTGCCGGTCAAATTGCTGATGCGCGTTCAGCGGGCCGGTTTGCTGGCACCGAAGCGGAACCGCGGGCTGGCTTGCGAGCTGGCCACATTCCCGGTTCGTCTAATGTACCAATCAGCAGCTTGCTCACTGATGGCGCGCTCAAAGACAAAGACGAACTCGCCGCCGCCTTTGCCGCTGGCGGCATTGATATCACCCGCCCGGTAATCACCAGTTGCGGGTCGGGGGTTACCGCCTGTGGTTTGGCCTTGGCACTGGCGATTTTGGGCAATGAAAAAACATTTGTATATGACGGATCGTGGAGCGAATGGGGCGCATCTGATGCCCCGATTGAAACCGGCCCTGCATCCTAGCTATGCGGGCACAGCCACAACGCCGCCCCTATAACCGGTCATTATCAATCGGTTGAAAGCTTGCCCCACTCACCCGGTGCCAATAAGAGGCAAGCCGCGGATCTTCAACAGGCTTGCCCTCAATCAGTGCATTTACCTCAACACGTGGATAGATTTGGTCGGCTAATTTGATCTGGCTTGCCGACAGACGCCGCACAATATGTCGGCGGTTGAGCTGATGGGTATGGGTTAGCCCGGCCGCCTCGAGCATTTCCCGCAGCGCTACTAGCGTATTTTTATGAAAATTATGAACACGTTGCGCCCGGTCGTTGACATCCAACACGCGGTATCGGCTTGGGTTCATCGTGGCAACGCCGCTGGGGCAATTGCCAGATGCACAATCACGCGCCTGAATACAGCCAATGGCAAACATAAATGGGCGCGCCATATTGCACCAGTCGGCACCAAGGGCACAATGTCTGATAATATCATAGGCGCTGATGATTTTTGCCGATGCGGCGACCTTTATCCGGTCGCGCAGGCCAGCCCCGCGCAACGCATTATCAACAAACACCAGCGCATCGCGTAATGGCGAGCCAAGATGCTGGGCAAATTCAACAGGCGCGGCACCGGTTCCGCCTTCTGCCCCGTCTACGGTGATAAAATCAATGATCTTGTCGGTTTCGACCATGGCTTTGACAATGGCGATAAATTCCCATGGATGGCCGATACATAATTTAATCCCAACCGGCTTACCGCCTGATAAATCACGCAATGTTTCAGCAAAATCAAGCAGTTCATTTGGTGTGGAAAAGGCCGAATGACGCGATGGAGAAATACAATCTTGATATTCAGGGATACCGCGTGTAGCGGCAATTTCTGGCGTTACTTTTGGTGCCATTAACATGCCGCCATGCCCCGGTTTTGCCCCTTGAGAAATTTTGATTTCGATCATTTTGATTTGGTCAAGCTGTGACTTTTCGCGAAACGCCTCTGGGTCAAAATTTCCATCCTCAGTCCGACAGCCAAAATAGCCAGTCGAAATTTGCCAGATGCTATCGCCCCCACCCGCCTGATGATATTTGGAAAATGATCCCTCGCCGGTATTATGCGCAAAACCGCCACGTTTGGCACCCAGCGACAAGGCCTCAATCGCTGGCGGTGATAGGGCACCAAAACTTGTCCCAGAAATATTTAACACTGAAATATCATAGGCGCGCGGCCCCACGCCAACAGTTGTGTAAAAATCATTTGCATCAATATGGCTTGGCGAAATTGAATGGTTTAGCCAGTTGAAATTTTCTTCATACATATTGAGGATTGAGCCAAAAGGCCGCGCCGCAATTATATTTTTAGCCCGTTGATACACCATCGCCCGTTGGTTGCGCGAATAGGGCAATTCATCGGTATCTGATTCCCAAAAATATTGGCGCAATTCCGGGCGGATTGATTCAAAAATAAACCGAAACCGCCCAAGCAACGGGTAATTTCCCAAAACGCTTCGTTTTTTCTGGGTGTAATCATGCCAGCCAAGCGCCGAAACAAGGGCCAGCACAATGGCCACAGGCACCATCGCCGCATATTCGAATGCGGCAATGGTCGTGATAATAAACGCTATGGTTGAATAAAATAATAATGCATATCGACCTAAAATAAATTCCACGACATGTTCCCCCACATATCCGCAATCATAGCCGCCCGCCCCTTGGCGGCTGATGCGATGATTATTGGTATAAAAACTGTGGCGGAAAAATTCTGTTTTGGCAATTTTTCGAAAAATTTGGCCCAAACGGTTCGGTCTATTCAGATCAGTTCTTATTGCGCTTGACCTAATTAGTTAATCCACAACGAGATAGACATTCATAATAAAAAACAGGTAATTGATGGTCACGCGACAGTGCGATAACGAAGAACCAACGATTCGGGTCTATAAATACGGGTTGGTTCCCATTGGACATCTCGATGAGCGTGCAATAGAAGAATTATGGCGCGCCAATAAAATGTGGGACAAGCTTGTCGAGCTACATTACCAAAACCGTGCAGACTGGGAAAAAGCACGCTGTGCGGCAAATCCGCTATATGTCAAAATCACCACAGATTTAGCGGCGCTTAATGAAAAAATTTCCAAAGCCTACGATGATAAACGCACGGCCCGCATGAACGCCGGCACCAGGGATACATCCCATCCCCTGATCAGCGCTGCAAATGACAAGATCAAAAACTTGAAGGCAAAACGCTCAGCTATATACGAAGAATCAAAGCGGATCAGAGAAAAAACGGATAGGGATTTAAATCAAAAAACACTCAATGAAGCCTTTAATAGCCAGATAATTGCGACTTGCCGAGTATCGGGTACCGGGAGACTTTATAGCATAACAAGTGACGAAGTACGAAAGAACTTCAAAAATGCCCGCGAACAATCATTTAGAAACAAACGGGGCAAATTACGTTTTCATCGATTTGATGGCACTGGATTTTTTGCGTTCAGGTTTCGCAGAAACGGCGCCAACGTCGATGGCGTTTCTTTTAAAGAGTTATTTCAGGGTAGCACGTCAAATGAACAGCGATTTACCATTGTCAGGAAAGACAACAGCCGAAAAAAACAAGATTGCGGCTTCGGGCAAAATTGGTTGGCGGCAAAAAAAGAGATACATGGCTTTTTCAGGAATTTGATCTGATCTATCACCGCCCTATTCCTGAAAACGGCCAGATCCAAAACGGCAAGATTATGCGTACCCGCGTTGGCGACAGATTCAAATATCACGCAGTTTTGACGGTGAAACAGCCAAAACCATATCCCCCAGTTATTCCTGAAAACAAAGCTATCGGCATTGATATTGGTTTTAGGCATACAAAAGATTCGTTTCTTGCGGCCACCATCATCTTTGATGATGAACAAAAGCCCCCCTAGGGAAATAATAGTGCCCCCAAAAATGATCAAAGGGTTCAAGCATGTGATAGATTTGCAAGGCACATTGGATGGCGGAGCTTCTGATCTTGGCAAGGTTATAAAACCAATCTTGAACGAAAATCCGCTTGGTGAAGACCACAAAAAATACGGTTTATGACGCGCCGCTGCAAAATATCCAAATAATGTCACGCTTTCGTTTGAAACAGCCTACAAACTTGCGCGCTATTTGAAATATGATCCTGATTTTATCCCCGAAAAAGCGGCAAAAGCAGTGCATGAATGGTGGCGGGCCTATAGCCGCAGATACCGCGAAATGCACAATCTGCGTGCAAAACAGCTGTTGAACCGCAAGCATTTTTGCCGGGAGGTTGCATCGAATATTGTCTCTTACAAGCGGCTTATTGTTTTAGAAAACATTAATTTGACAGCATTCGCAGAGGCAAAGGATAAAGACAACTCGCTGAATAATAAGGCACGAGCGCAACGGTTTCTGGTTTCAGTATCAGAATTTAGAGACGCGATAATCAACGCCACCAACCGTGAAACGGTACCGATTGAAACTGTGCCAGCACAATATACTTCGAAAAAATGCTCGGCTTGTGGGAACATCAATAAGGCACTGGAAAGTGAAAAAACATGGACTTGTCCTGCGTGCGGCGTTGATCACAACAGAGACATTAACGCCGCAAAAAATATAGCTGCATTAGGAAAAGATCGATTCAAAAAGCGTAAAAAGGAGAAAAATTGATCAGATGAGTGATGGATTTTGCTCAAACTTTATCAGGGTTGTTGTGTCTTTTGACAAATATTTCAATATATTGTTAAATGTCTGCTTCAGGCCCCTGTCTAGTGGGTTGTAACTAAAACTAATTCGGCTTCAACCGCATTTTGCTGAGTGCTTCAGGCCCCTGTCTAGTGGGTTGTAACTAGAACTACGACGGAGGAAGGCTGGAATGTCAAGATGCTTCAGGCCCCTGTCTAGGGGGGGTGTGACCAAGAAAACCCGGCTATTAGCAATTTTTAGAAAAAATGGCGATTCCGGGAGGACTCGAACCCCCAACCTGCTGATTAGAAGTCAGTTTAATA
>JAQCEA010000041.1 GCA_027620495.1 Pseudomonadota bacterium
GAGAGCTGATTTTAACCTAGCTCGCGAAGCGGCAAAGCGGCACATTCCTTTATGTGTATCGACAGCATCGTCGATGGCGCTTGAACAGGTAATCGAGCTGGCTGAAGGTCACGCTTGGTTTCAGCTTTATGCCGATCAATCAAACGAGTTTGTCGATGAATTGATCGACCGCGCCATTGCTGCCAATTATAAAGTGCTGATCCTGACTGTTGATGTGCCAATTCCATCAGTGCGGACACGCGACAAACGTAACGGGTTTTCTTTTCCAATGGGCTGGGGCGCATCACAGATATGGGATTTTGTCAGCCATCCCCGATGGTCGCTTGAAACCGCGCTTCACGCGATCCGGCATCAAATGCCGCAGCCGATGAACTATGCCACATCAAGCCAGAAGACAGCCTTTGTGCGGAATGCCAGCCGCGCCGGTGCCGACTGGAAATTTCTTGCCGCTTTGCGCGACCGCTGGCCGGGCAAGCTAGTGGTCAAAGGAGTGCAGTCGGTTGAGGATGCGTTACGCATAAAGACAATCGGGGCTGATGCTATTTATGTGTCAAATCATGGCGGCCGCCAGCTTAATGCCGCGCCAGTGGCAATTGACTCGCTTGTCGAAATCCGTAATGCGGTTGGTGGCGGTTTTCCATTGATTTTTGATGGTGGTATCCGCAATGGTGAACATGTAATTAAGGCGCTAGCTGCTGGGTCAGATTTTGTTATGCTTGGTCGCAGTGTTATGTATGGCCTTGGAGCAGGCGGTGCGGCTGGCCTTGAGCAAATTCTGGATTTGATTGAGGCCGAAGCAAGCGCGGTAATGGGGTTGCTTGGCTGCCGAAATATTGCCGAACTGGGCGCTGCGAATTTAGCTGGAAATTATGAAACATTAATGTTGCGAACGATGCTGGAAAGGGCTGCCGAATGACGTCACCCAAAAAGATACGAGGCGGAGCATTGCTCGCGCGCGCCTTGCAGGAAAAGGGCGTTGAACATGTGTTCACCCTGTCAGGTGGTTTTTGCAATCCTGCGCTTGAAGGTTTTATGGAATGCCAGATGAAGGTGATCAACTGCCCGCATGAACAGGTGGCCGGACATTTTGCTGATGGTCATACGCGCATCACGCGCAAACCCGCAGTTTGTCTTGTTGGGCCAGAGGGTTTTGCGAATGCTGTACCAGCAATGATGGAGGCTTGGGGCGAACGCTCGCCGGTGATTTTTGTCACTGGATCCAGCACCCTGAAACGTCAAGGTGCGGGGGGATTCAAAGAAATTGACGATGTTGCCATCGCCGCTCCGCTGACAAAATATAGCGCTACCATAACGGATGGCGAGCGCATTAATGAATTTGTTGACAGAGCCGTCAAGATTGCCACAAACGGCTATCCTGGGGCGGTTCACCTAAGTCTTCCTGTTGATATTATGTTTTCCCATTTTGCCGAAGATGCTGGCCGTGATGAGCGGCCATTTGATCTGAGCATGCAACAGCCAGTGCGCGCATGGCCAGAGCCAGCACGCCTTCAGAAACTGCTGCAAAAGCTCAATGCCGCCAAAAGGCCAGTTCTGATTGGCGGACATGGTGTTTGGTGGAGCAAGGCCGAGGCAAAACTTGAGGAAGCTGGCCGTCTGCTTGGCATCCCAGTGTTTAACATCCCCTATCATCAAAAACTGCTTGGCGAAGAATGCGAAGCCTATATGGGGCTTGCCGATATCCATCAATATCATCCTTCCGCAGATGCGTTTCGTGACGCTGATCTGGTGCTGATGGTTGGTGGCCGGCTTGATAATCAGATGAATTTTGGCAATCCGCCATTATTTCCATCAAGTGCTGAACTGATATGTGTCAATGGATCGCATGAAGAAATAGAATTTAACCGCGCAGCTGATTTTGCATTGTTATGTGATCCAGCAGCGTTTCTCGAAACCCTAGCTGCGCATCAGAAGAGTCCCGATTTCTGCCTTCCCCGAGATTGGTATGATTTAAACCGTAAATGGCGTGCGGCATGGGTCGATAAGATGCTTGCCGATCTTGATTGTGAAACTGCGCAGCCAGGATTTGAGGGTCAGATTCATCCCTTGCAATTAGCACTTGATGTGCAGGGCGCGATGAGTGACGGCGACTGGCTGGTGATCGATGGTGGCAACACCCATTTCTGGTCCGAAATTGCGGTGAATATTGCCGGATTTCAGGGTAAAAAACTTGGCGGAATTTTGCACCCGGGCACCTTTAGCCTTTTGGGGGTTGGCGTATCATTTGCAGTATCGGCAAAAAATGTTGATCCCAGCCGCAATGTTGTGCTGATCAGTGGAGATGGCGCCTTTCTGTCGGGGGGGTTGTCGATTGAGGCAGCCTTTCAAGAAAATCGACCCATTGTTGTCGTGATTGATAATAATGGCGGGCTTGACTGTATTTCGCAGCAACAGGAAAGGCTATTTGCCAGCGGCACGCATTATGCCACCGATTTTCGTGATATTCCGTTTCACGCGATGTTCGAGGGGCTTGGTGGGCATGGTGAATTGGTCACAAGGCGCGAGGACATTATTCCGGCGGTGCAACGTGCCATTGCAAGCGGCAAGACGGCGTGTGTGAATGTCAAAGTGAAGGGCGTTATCAGCCCAATTGTTTTGGCAACAACATCAAAACGCGACAAGGCGTCGATCGAATAACTGTGACCAAAGGGGCAAATTATGGCGGTCTTGTCTTCTCACTTTTTGAACGCAGTGGATGGAACCCATGCTGGCGCGGTGCCGGTCAGCCTGGTATCTGTTGGTGATGATGGCGAGCGTAAAACGCTATTCACCGCCGAAAGTGATGCGCATGGACGATTTTCGCAAAAATTTGACGCTGTCAGCGGGCAGGCGTATGAAATGGTAATTGCCAGTGGCCCCTATTTTAGGCAGACCCATTTACCCAGGTCAGGGGCGCAAATTCTCGAAGAAATTGTGGTGCGCTTTAACACTCCGGATCCAGACAGCAGTTATCATATCCCTGTCATTATGGCGCCTAACAGCTATTCATGCTGGTGGTCGGCTTGATTATTATAAAATTTCTAGAGGCGTGATTGATGAGCGAATCAGGGCTAAACATGTCGCGTCGTATACGGCGTACTCCCTATACTGATAAGGTTGAACAGCACGGCGTTCGCGGGTTCAGTGTAGTTAATCATATGTTGTTGCCAAAGGCTTATGAAGCTTCGGTTGAAGAGGATTATTGGCATCTTTGTCAAGATGTTCAAATCTGGGATGTTGCCTGCCAAAGGCAGGTTGAAATTTCAGGGTCCGATGCGACACGCCTTGTCCAGTTAATGACGCCGCGCGACCTTCGCCAAGCGCGTGTTGGGCAAGGGCTCTATGTCCCACTGATTGATGAGCATGCCGGGATGGTTAATGATCCAGTTTTGCTAAAACTGGCTGAAGACCGTTATTGGCTGTCGATTGCCGACTCGGATGTTTTGCTTTGGGCAAAGGGTTTGGCGGTGGGCGCGGGCCTTGATGTGCTTATTTTCGAAGCTGATGTTGCGCCGCTAGCTGTTCAAGGGCCAAAGGCTCGCCCGTTAATGGCTAGTTTAGTAGGTGAAAAAATACTTGAATTACCGTATTTTGGTTTTGCTTTCTTTGACATTCTTGGTTCGAGCCAGTTAATTGCGCGATCCGGTTACAGCAAACAGGGTGGTTTTGAGATTTACCTCGCTGGCACCGATATGGGCCCTGACCTTTGGGATCTGATCTGGAACTCTGGCCAGCCCTATAATATTAAGCCCGGCTGTCCAAATTTGATAGAGCGCATTGAAGGCGGGCTAATGTCTTATGGGAATGAGTTCACCCTTGCCAATAATCCGCTGGAATGTGGCTTTGACCGCTTGTGCTACCTTGGTGACGAAATAAACTATATCGGCAGTGCCGCGCTTCGCCAGATTGCCGCTGTCGGGCCGGTTCAAGCCATTCGCGGAATCCGCTTTAGTGGCGACAAGGCACCGCCATGTGGCAAACCATTTCCAGTAACCGATCTGGATGGTGTGCCGGTTGGGCAGATCACATCTGGAATATATTCGCCGCGTTTGAGCTGCAATATTGGTATGTCGATGATCCTTAAAACACACTGGGATTACGGCACTGCGCTTCTGGTTCACACGCCCGATGGAATTGTTCGCGATGCAATAGTATCCAAATTACCTTTTTAATCTTTTCTGCAATCAACCTTGTCCCTTAGATGATAGAAAGCCCATGGCCGAAAGCGATAGAATATGAGCATTTCAAAAATCATCTATGATGGAGTCAGAGTAAAGATTGAAGTAGACGAAGCCCGAGGAATAATAACGGAAATTCTAAACAACTGTGGTTGCGAGCTCGAGCATGCAGAGCTTATCGCCGATCATCTTGTCGACAGCAATCTTTGCGGTGTTGAATCGCATGGCGCTATGCGTATCTTGCAATATGTTGACCAATTTCGGTCGGGCTACATGAAGCCAGAGTCTGGACCATGTGTAAGCCGTGAGGATGAAATTTTCCTTATCATTGATGGGCAGGCTGGGCATGGCATACCCGCTATGGATCTTGCTTACAAGTCAGCCGCCAAGGTTGCGCGCACTAAACACATCTGTGTTACGTCAATCATAAATGTTGGTCATACTGGAAGGCATGGTTCTTTTGCTGATCATTGTGCTGAAGATGGTTTTTTATCGATCCTAATCGGTGGTGGCAACAGAGAGGTTTGGCGGCAGGTGGCTCCATATGGCGGGTGCGAACCAAAGTTACCAACTAACCCCTATTGCATTGGTTTTCCTGGCGATGAACGCGGGCCACTTGTGTTGGATTTTGCAACGTCAATGATTGCTGGTGGCTGGATTTATGCTGCGCAAAATGCTGGTGGTTATCTCCCTGAAAATTGTATTATTGACCGTAATGGTATGGCTTCAGTGACACCTGCAGATTATTTTGATGGTGGATCAATTTTGCCTGCGGCAGGACAAAAAGGCTATGGACTAGCCTTAGCTGCAGAATTGATCTCCGAGGCTCTAATTGGCCCAGTTCAGACAGAAGGTAACTGGCTTTTGTTGATGATCAATACAAGTGCAATGACACCACTTGATGGTCTTCGCAAACGAGCGAGTGTAATTTTTGACGACATCATTAGCTGTAAACCGGCACCAGGATTTGAGAAAGTCGAAATCCCTGGGCATCGAGAGCGACGTTTAAGGCACGAGGCTGGCGGTATAATTGATTTGCCTGAAAACACATGGAATGAGATCGTAGCACTGCGAAATAGCTTGGTTATTTGAAACTGTGAATGCTCAAACTAATAAACTGACGCTCAAGCTTTAAAGTTGTTACGGGCCTCTTTTAAGACATCCCTGATAACTACCGCCCGATGACAGTTGTTGTGAGTTATTCTCAGAGACAGACTGTGTTAGATTGATTATTCGGATAACATATTTAAAGGTTGCGAGTACTTAAGTTAGAATTTTGGAGCCTTCAGAAAACATTGTTGTTAAACGTAATTCATTCCTAAAATGCCGTAAAATCAAAATGTAAATAACTGTGGCGGCGTGCCCCGCAACAATCTCTGTATGCATCCCTCGCGTTCAGCTTGGGAAAGTTCGTTTTTGTGACGTAAAAGTATCAGCACAGGTGCGCACATTTTGATGTGTTAGCTGAAAATCATATTTTCTTTGATAGCGCAGCCAACTGTTTTTGCAGTGCTGTGACCTGCTCCTTCATGGACTCAAGATCAATGTCTGCTGGTGCTGAAGATGATGTGCTTGGACTGGCACTTTGTGCGTTCGGACTCGAATCATGCGGTGTTGAATTTTTGTTGGCTGGCGGCGAACTGGATGGCGCTGAGCCAAAGTCCTGCCATGATTGTAGCATTCCTGCTACCATTTTTGATTGCATCAATTGCAGGTTTTTCAGCGCATCAAGGTTTTTATCGGGATTTGTTGGGTCAAGCGATACCGCTGCAAATGCTCTAGTCATATCTTGCTGGTTTTTCTGGTAGGCCTGCATCATCTGCTCGATGGCTCTTGGCCATACTTGAGTCGCCGTATCACTATAGCATTTAATAATTTCAGTCAGAAAATCCTTAGGAATGACTTGTTCACCTTGCCCTTCAAATTCAGATATAATCGTCAGCAAATATTGATTGGTGATGTCTTCTCCGGTTTTCTTGTCTAGTATAGTGACCGAATGTCCAGCCCTTATTAATCTACTGATATCATCTAGTGTGACAAATTCTTTGGTATCTTTGGTATAGAATTTACGGCTCGAATAACGATGAATCGTCAGACTTGGCTTGTCAGTTTCGTTCATCAAAATCTCCTAAATCCTGCAGGTGGGTATTCAAGCAAAAAAGAAGTGTAAATCCCACTTCTTTTTTACATAATTACATGCAATGAACAGACTACTTCTTGGCAGTCTTGGCCATTACATCTTTTTTGATACTAGCCATCGCCGCAGTATCATTATCGGTTCGGGTAGAAACAGGTGTAATAATACTTTTAGACTTAGTCTCTTTTTTGGAGCTGTCCGAAACGTTACCTGTAGCCACGGCTTCTTGCCCCAGAGATACCATCGCATCTATGGTCTCAGCCTGCGCAGACTTGGCGATATCGACAAAAGCTGACATATGCTTTGGCATCGCTTTATTCTGTTCAGCGGCAAATTCGCTTGACGCAGCTGCCATGTCAGTTGCTGCAGGGGCCGTTTTGGCAAGACGGTCAAGCGCCTCCATCGTTTCGTTAACCATCGCTTGCCCGACAGCTAAATGCTTTTTTGTCGCATCAAGGGTGATTTGGGACAATTTGGCCTGATAGTCGACAATCGGCTTCATAGCTTCAGCCATATCTGCGGGCGTAGTAGCAGCCATTTTATCAAGGGCTTTTTTGTAATCATCAGGATGGAACATAGCTCAGTCTCCTTTTTGTAGTTCAATGATTGGTGATAACCACGACGTTGATCAGACAAAAAACTGTCCGCCATTCGCCGACAAGGTTGACCCGGTGATAAAG
>JAQCEA010000019.1 GCA_027620495.1 Pseudomonadota bacterium
AAACTATTGGTAGGTGATAAATAATTGATATTAAACAATTAAATATCAACGTTACTACTGAGTGGGAATGACAAAATGGACTTAAGTCATTGAAAATAAATAATAAAAAATTATAAAAATTGTGATCCTAAAAAATTAACTCATTGAAAATACTCAGTTATATTTTAGATACAAAGAGGAAGTTACTTAATACAGATACTATTACGAGTAATAGTACACAGGTGGATTTCGTAATTTATAGCAACAGCCTGCATGAACTTGTTTTCATAGTGTGTTTTAGGTAATGTTTAGTTATTAGCATTAAAACTTAATTTGATATTTCCATGGAGTAAACTGTGACAAATAAAATTAGATTTCTCGGGGCAATCTTATCTTCGATATTCATTATTTTGGCACCTGTTACAAATGCTATCTCTGATGAGATGAAGATAAATGTTAAGATTAAGAAGTTTAACTCAAATGAACTAACCGAGCTGCTAGTTGGAAACAGCTACCCACTTGGTGGCACGTCGCTAGATAATTCGAAAGGAGCTTTTTATTTTGCTTCAGACACTGAGTTGTTGATTAGATGGGAAGGTAAAAAAGGTAAGGGCAAATGGAGTGCTAATAACAAAAGCCAGTTTTGCTATACTCAAAGCCTTTGGAGTGGTGAGGAATGCATCACATTGTTAGAAAATATTTCTAGTGGTGGCTATATACATATTTTCGACGGCAAAAACCGAGTTTTAAAGCCTGACGCTTTGCGTAAAGGAAATTTGGTTGATTAGCGTATGTAAAAGGCTTGGCGTACGTTGCTCGCTGATTGCCAACTGGTTATGAATGGTTTGATGTAATTTGCAAAAAGGCGCTCTCCGTTGTGCTGGAAAAAACAGCTTGTGAAACTGCGTACTGAAAAGGCGTACAAAATAAGCAAATCGTAGAGTTTACGTTTTGTGATTTTTAGTTGCTGACTGTGTAACCTCATTCTGCACAAAACCGCAGAAAACGTAGGGTTTTAGTAAGTAACGAACAGTGGCAACACACCCAAAAAGTTACATAAAAGTTACATACCTTTCAAAATGTAAAGCAATATCAATGTGTTACAGCACAGGAACTATTGAGTGGGAATAGACGCCCGCCTTCGCCTGGCATTGATGTGGCTTAAATAACATAAATTTATGAAGAACGCGCATTTGTGCGTTCTCTCATAATCGGATCGCACATGCTCTACTCAGTATGAAAGTTGACTCGAAATCTTAACTAGCAACACCCTGCCGGAATAACAAGCTGAATTCAAATACAAGAATAGCAATAGCAAATTGGACTCACTTGTCGAGCTAAAACGGGGGTGAGAACCATGGTACGCACAGTAGCTGTCACTGGTGGTACAGGTTTTATTGGACAAAATTTGATAAAAGAGTTCTTGAGAAACGGAGTTCGTGTCATTTCGGTGCAAAGATCCACAGAAAATTCTCAAAACATAGAAACAAGATATTTTAATTTGGCTGAAAAATCGTCGATGACAAAAGAATTGCTCGGCGGTGTTGATGTCATCGTGCATACAGCCGCTTTGGTCCATGACGCAAGTGCAGGGCCTGATGTCCATAGAATAGTAAATTATGAGGCGACAAAACAGCTTTTTGAGTTGTCTAAAAAAAACGCATGTAAAAAAGTTTATCTTCCTTGGCACTGTTGGTGTCTATGGTGTCCATAGCCACCCAAAAATGATTGATATAAACGCGCCTACCGATCCAAAAACTGACTATGCAAGATGCAAACTTGCGTCAGAAAAATATTTACTTGCGAGATCTGACGGAAGAATGAAGGTCAGCGTTTTGAGGTTGCCATTAGTTTGTGGGACTGGCGCGCCGGGAAATTTTGGGCTGATTGATAAATGGGCCAAAAGAAATGTGCCTTTACCATTTGGTTTTGCTGATAATAGGCGATCGTTGATATCGGTTGATGCGTTGGTAAGTGTGCTCGTTGATGCGTGTGAAGATTTGCAGTTACATTTGGGACTGAATCTTCTAACTGAAACCATGCCGTTGTCGACCAAACAAATAATTGCACAGCTTAGCTATCGCTATGGCATGCACCCAAACCTGCTACCAATCCCAAAGATAGTTATGAAACTACTGTTGACTGCTATCGGAAAGAAACGAATGTATGAACAGCTGTTTGATGATTTGCTGTTTATTAGCAGCATTAAAGTTCCTCACTGTGACGCTTCCAGCTTTTTCGATGCCGGAAATAGATTGCGGCAGGTATAACGGTGTGACATGTGTAACTGTTTGAGACATGATGGGCAGGGTCATTGCCGTTTGGTGTGAAGAAACTATTAATGGCCGCACGATATCGCAAACATCATGCGGCCAAAATGTTTTTGAATGAAGCCACAAAAAAGCCGGTTTGAAATATCCGGGCCAACCGAAAAATTTCTTAAAAACATTGACTTGGTTCTTGGGGTGGCCAGCGCGATCGCGGTCGTGTTTGATGCCTATCCCTATACCATGTTTTATCATTCCCGTTTTGTCTGATCTGGATTTATTGCGGCTGGTTGCATACCGAACCCCAGCTAAAATGGATCAATGCCGTTTTTCTGGGCATTTATGGATTTGGCATTATGCGGTATTTCGGGTGGGCGTAATCTGGGGCGGTAAAATTTTTGGGCGGCCTAATCCAATGCGGCCTAATCCAATGTGGGGTTTGGCTGATTGATCTGCTTGCTTTATGCCGTCTTATGCCCGTAGCCTGTCATCCGGAATAAGCCCGCGCAGGAGCAAGGCAATGACGCCACCCTATATCAGGCGGCTGACGCCAGATGATTATGACCAATGGCGGGGGCTGTATCAGGGCTATGCCGATTTTTATCGCGTTGCTTTAACCGAAGATGGGGTACAGGCCACATGGTCGTGGTTAATGGATGCCGGGCATGTCTGCACCGGGCTTGTGGCCGAACAGCAGGGCCAGTTGATCGGTCTTGCGCATTTTCGCGGCATGCCAAGCCCCTTACGCGGGCAGATAATCGGGTTTCTAGATGATTTATTTGTGGTGCCAAACCATCGTTCTAGCGGCGCGGCGGCGGCGCTGATACTGGCAGTCGAGGCAGAGGCCAAGGCCCAAGGCTGGGGCGTTGTGCGCTGGATTACCCGTGATGATAATTATCGGGCCCGCGGCCTGTATGACAAATTGGCAGAAAAAACCAATTGGGCGCTTTATGAAATGGCGGCGAAATGACCGGCATCTTGCCGTCATGGACAGCCCCATTTGGCGTTGGTTTTGCGCTTAGTTTTTCATTGATATTGGCGATAGGGGCGCAAAATGCCTTTGTTTTGCGGCAAGGGTTGATGCGCCAGCATGTTGGCGCGCTGGTGCTGTTTTGTGCGCTGTCGGATGCGGTGCTGATTATTGTGGGTGTCGGTGGGGTGGCACCGTTTATGGCGCAATGGTTAACAGCGGTTGAACAATGGTTATTTGCGGGTGCGGCATTGTGGCTTGGGCTATATGGGCTGATGCGCGGCTATGATGCGTGGCGGGGGCATGGCGCGTTACAGGCGGGCGCGGCGGCGCAAAATGGGCTGATGACAACATTGGCGATAGCGGCGGTGCTGACATTTGGTAACCCGCATGTCTATCTAGATACCATGGTGTTGATTGGCACAGTGTCTCTGCAATTTGAAGATGCCGCCAAAATCGCCTTTGCGGTTGGTGCCGCCACGGCCAGTTTTGTGTTTTTTACCGGCCTTGGCTATGGCGCTGCGGCACTGTCAGGGATCATGCAACGCCAAAATGCATGGCGGATACTCGATGCCGCGGTGGCGGTGGTGATGCTGGTGCTGGCCTTTGGCATGGCACGGGCAGGCGGCTGGCTATAAACGGCCTGCTATAGCAAGATGTCGTGATATAGATGCGGTGCGGGCCAGACTAAAAAGCCGAGAACGCAACAATGGTGGGCCGGGCTAGTCTTCTAAATCTTCGGCCAGCACTGTCATCTGTACATGGTAACAAGTTTCGCCATCTTCATCATCGCGAAACACAACGCCGATAAATTCATCTTCCAGCATAAGTTCGGCTGAATCATCCTTATTTTCGCGGCGTGCCAGCGTCAATTTATGATTGCCGAAACGCTGTCGCAGATAGCGTTGGACTTTTGCGGTATCACTGACATTCATCAACACGGTTCCTTATTGCATGGTGGGTATGACGAACACGACTACCTGATGCAACGCTTTCTGGCAAGCATATGTCATGATTTTGTGTTGAAATTTCCTATGCGTGCCGGGCCATTTGCCCACCATGTGCTGGCCAATGGGGGCGGGTGGCGATATCGCGTGTTTGACAGGCACTGCATCGCATATGATGGCCAATTTCTGGGATGGGATATAATGGGCCAAGCGTGGCTATCAATATGGCTGGGTCAAGCGCCGCGTTGTGGCCGCATCTGTTGCACCAGCAAAAGACAAGCAGGCCATCTTGCTGCATATCGACAAGGGTGGCCGGCTGTACCGGTTCAGATTTGGCGGTATCAAGAGATTTATACCAGCCCATAGGCCAGCCCCCATTCATTGCGCTATTCATTTGTTCACTATTTGTTCTAATTTAGGATTAACTAATTAAATTGGCAAGAGGCAAAATACCCTGAACAAAATATGATGTGATGGGGGGGTATGGGGGGCTGGTGTCAGCCAGATACCAGCCGAGGCAAGCGGTTAAAATAGCCGATAATGTCCGTCAGCGAGCTGGCTTTAAGCAATGTTTTTTGGCGATCCCGCAAAATAAATCTTGCTGATTCCTTTGGGTGCCGCTGTTGTTTTTCGATCACAAAAAGCGGCGTTTCATGGGTATGCCGAAAAATCGAAAAGGCCGCCGCGCCCGGCATATGGTCAATCGCATAATCGCGCCATTCACCACAGGCAACACGGCTGCTGTAAGTGGCCAGAATTTGTCCTAATTCGCTACGATTAAAAAAAAGCGGTTTACGTAGTTTTCTTGGACTTGTGATACCCGACATGTGACCCGACTAGCACCGATTTTATTAGTGGCTGTTTTCTGTTTAAGTCGTTATGTTGAGACAGCTTGGCACCAAGGTCAATAAAGCTATGGCATTTTATGTAAAAGAATTGCTATTAACGGGAACAATGACCAGATGTGACCGGGCTCGTCTGATTGACCAAATCTAGGTGATAGACACAGGCACGCATGTAAACCCCGCAAAAGCACCTCGTGATCAAGGTGTTTTTGCCAGATATAGATAGTTTGATGGCTGATATTTTTGATGAAATTGACGAAGATCTAAAGCGCGACCAGATGCAATTATTGTGGGCGCGCTATGGCAAGATAGTGATGGCGGCGGTGGCGGCGATTGTGTTGCTTGTGGCCTTGCGTCAGGGCTATGCCGCTTGGCAAACCAGCCAAGCCGAAGCTTCAGCCAGCGCCTATCAACAGGCCTTGAAAAGCGATGATGTTGTTACCGCACTCGAGGCCCAGCGTGGCCAGTTAACAAATGGCTATGCAATGTTGGCACAATTCCAAATTGCCGCTGAACAAGCCGCCCGTGATGATTTTGCGGCGGCAGAGGCAAGCTATCTGGCATTGGCGTCAGACGCGTCTTTGGACCCTATGTATCAACAGGTGGCGACATTATTGTCGGTGATGGTTGCCCCGCAAGATACCGATGTGTCGGCATTAGAGTCACGTTTGTCTGATCTGGAAACCGCCGCCGGACCATGGCAGGCAATGGCCCTGGAAACAGGGGCTGGCTTGGCATTGCGAAATGGCAATAAGGATGCCG
Organism: Pseudomonadota bacterium; assembly: GCA_027620495.1. Taxonomy (GTDB): domain Bacteria; phylum Pseudomonadota; class Alphaproteobacteria; order Puniceispirillales; family Puniceispirillaceae; genus UBA3439. The sequence continues at coordinate 5,771 of JAQCEA010000019.1, forward strand.
CGGTGGCAAAATACAAAACATTGGCGGAAATGGCGGATGTACCAGCCGGCATGCGGCAACGTGCCGAACGTATGATTGTCATGTTGGGCGAGTAATCACCACAGCGAGTCTGGCATGGTTGGAGAGGTTATGACGGCTTTTTTTGCAATTTTAAACGGGTCAGCTTGCCGCAGGGAATCATGCGCCATACTGCGCAAAATTGTCACGATTCTGGCCTGTTTTGGCCTATTTGGCATGGCCGGGTGCACTGAGCCTGAAATGATATTGCCGGGTGAGCGGATTGCGGTCACCCAGCAGATTGAACTTCTGCCTGTCAATCAACAAGCTTTGGCCGAAGGCGCTGGCTTGCCAGCCGCTTTGACCACGCTAACGGCGTCTCATCCCGGCTTAAATGCTGGTCATGCTGGTGGGCATTTGGCACTGGAATTGCCGTTGAAAGAGCGCTGGGATGCAGAGATAGGCACGGGCGGTGATGAATTTGTTGAACTGGCGATGCCGGTGGTTGGTGCCGGGCATGTGTTTGCGGTTTCGGCATCTGGCGAAGTATCGGCCCTAGAGATTGAGACTGGCAAACTATCTTGGCGTGTGTCTATTGAAGAATTTGAAGATGATGTGATCCCGGGTATCGCTGGCGGACTGGCGATCAGCGATTCAACTATTTTTGTTCATGGTGGCGGGCGTAATTTGGCCGCGCTATCGGTTGAAGATGGGTCTGTTTTATGGTCACAAAGATTCCAACTGCCGCTTCGCGGTGGGCCGACAGTCTATGCAAAACGCGCACTGGCAGTAACCGATATTGACGCCAATTTATTTATGTTACGTCTCGATAATGGATCGGTGCTGTGGGATCGTGCCGGACTGCCATCTGGCACCATTTTATATGGCGCACCATCACCGGCCATCTATGACAATCAACTGGCGGTAGCGGCCCATGGCGGCGAACTTGCCTTGCTGGATGCAGATAATGGAGACGTCATCTGGACAGATAGTCTGGCCACCTTTAACCCGCGTACGCCGCTTCAGGGGCTTGGCGATATTCGCGCGCATCCGGTTCACGATGGCGGGTTGATATTCGCGGTCAGCCAGTCTGGCCGCACCGCCGCTTATGCGGTGCGTTCTGGGTTGCTGCTTTGGGATTTGCCAATTGGTGGTATAGAGATGCCGTGGGTCGCCGGTGAGAGCGTGTTTATGGTCACGCTTGATGGTCGGCTGTATGCTATCCGCCGAAATGATGGGGCCATCAGGTGGGTGACTGAATTGCCTGGGGCATTGCCGATTGGGTCGGTGACCGCAGAAAATATCCCGCGCTATGTTGGGCCGGTTGTTGCGGCTGGCAAAGTCATTGTTGTGTCCGAGGGTGGCGACATATTGCTGTTCAATGCTGATACCGGCGCGCTTGAAGATGATGCCGATGTTGGCGGGCGCGTTGTCACGGCCCCACAATTGGCCGCTGGAATGATGTTTATTTTGGATAACAGCGGCACAGTTACCGCGTTTGATTAAGGTCGATCACAGTTGATGAGCATGACATTTGCCATTGTTGGCCGACCAAATGTTGGCAAATCGACGCTGTTTAACCGGCTGATCGGGCGGCAGCATGCGATTGTTGATGACCAGCCCGGGGTCACGCGCGACCGGCGCGAGGGGCATGCCACGCTGGCCGGGTTATCCTTTTGCGTCATCGATACCGCCGGGCTGGAAGATGCCGACCCTGACACGCTTGAAGACCGGATGCGCCGCCAAACAGAAATGGCAATCAGGGAAGCCGATGTCACGCTTATGGTGATTGATGCGCGGATAGGCGTGACCCCCATTGATAAATTTTTTGCGGGTGAAATTCGAAAATCTGGCAAGCATGTTATTTTGCTGGCAAATAAATGCGAGGGTAAGGCTGGTGCCTCGGGTCTTGCCGAGGGCTGGAGCCTCGGGCTTGGTGAACCCATTCCAATCTCAGCGGCACATGGTGAAGGCCTTGTGGATTTGTATGATGCGTTTCTTGACGCGGCCCGAAAGCTTGGCATGGAAGCCATATTGCTTGGTGAAACTGCCGCTGAAGAAGACGCCATCAGTGATGAGTCTGAACAAGATGAAAAATATGATGATGATGGCAACCCGCTTGAAAGCTGGGTCGATGATCAAGCCCAAATGCCAATGCGGATTGCCATTGTGGGACGCCCGAATATGGGCAAATCAACATTAATCAATAGTCTGCTTGGCGAAGACAGATTGTTGACAGGCCCAGAAGCTGGCATCACCCGAGATGCGATTGAGCTTGATTTTGAGTTCAAAGGCCAGCCCTATAAGCTGGTCGATACAGCCGGTATGCGGCGGCGCGCACGGGTCGTGGATAAAGTTGAAAAGCTGATGGTTGATGATGCCTTGCGGGCGATCCAATTTGCGCATCTTTGTGTGCTTCTTGTCGACGCCACCCAGCCGATTCATAAACAAGATTTGGCGATTGCCAGACTGATTGAAGATGAAGGCCGCGCCATTGTTATTGGCGCCAATAAATGGGACGCGGTGCGCGACCGGCAAGCGGCAAGCACGCAAATTTCAGATCGGTTGCAAACCTCGTTGGCGCAATTGCGCGGAGTGCCAGTGGTGCAGATTTCGGGGCTTCATAAAAAGGGTTTGTCAAAGCTGCTAGAAGCGGCCGAAGACATGTACAAAATCTGGAATATGCGGATTTCGACAGGGCGGCTTAATCGCTGGCTTGAAACGATGTTAGAGGCGCACCCTCCACCACTTGTCGAGGGTCGGCGCCTGCGAATCCGCTATATGACGCAAATTAAAACAAGGCCGCCGACATTTGCCTTGTTTGTGAGCCGTCCAGCAGATTTGCCAGAAAGTTATTTACGTTATCTAACGGCGGGCTTGCGCGCGGATTTTGGCTTGCGCGGCATCCCCATTCGCATGGTCATGCGCAAGCGCGAAAACCCCTTTGCCCTGTCATAAACTGGTGTGGCGCGCGGTGTGCCAGCCTATGATCTGACGGCTGTGTCCAGAAACCCTAGCAACGCTGTAAGAAGCGCGGTGACACGCGCCGCGCCATCGGCATCAATTTGGTGCGGACGGCGCATATAAAGCGACCGGTTTATTTCGATCTGCAAAGATTGGCCGGGGCTGGTGGCTTTGCCGTAATGGCTGGTGATATAGCCGCCTGAATAGGGGTTGTTCCAGCCAATCGTGAAATCTTTTGACCGGATAAAATCATCAATCTGTTTGCCTATATAGGGGGCCAAAGTTCGGCCATGGCAATCCCCTAGAACGATATCAGGCAGGTGTCTATCATACTGGTCGGTGGCTGGCATCGAATGACAATCGATTAAAAGATAATGACCATGGTTTTGCATGGCATTGCCGAGCAATTCTTGAAGCTTGTTATGATAGGGGCGATAGGCAAATTGGATACGTTGGGTGGCCGCATCAGCCGATAACAGCGTATCATGGATGGGCGTGCGGGCACTTGTCAAGCGGGGTAATAATCCATATCCGGCCAGCACTTTACGCGATTGCTTGGCCGCGGTTACCGGTTCATGAAACATATTTTGGTCAAGTGCGTCTTCCGGCCGGTTCACGTCAATATAGGCGCGGGCAATTTGGCTGGATATGCCGCCAATATTGGTATGACGCAAATCATCAAGCAGGGCATCCACGGCGAAATCTTCCAAATCGCGCAACGCCTCTATGCCTATCGATCCGGCGGCGACCAATTCTTCTGGATAATGGCGGCCAGCATGCGGGCAAGATACAATAACCGCGCTGCTGGCAATCGTCTGAGGCGCTGCTGCGGCACCAAGCAAACGAAAGGGCGATGGCCGGTCATATTGTTTAGATAACATGATGCGGGCGTTTAAATCGACATCCGACCAGTCATTATGTGATGCGTTATGGTCAGGCTCTGGAACCACCTCTTCAAAACATGAATTTACATCACCGCCACGCATAATAAAAACGCTAACCTGCCATGTTGCGTATCGCAATCACCAAAGCTGTACCTGTGACAAAAAACCACTGTTTCGGTTGGGGGTTTCGTTTTGTATAAAGCCGCTAAATAGTCAGTTCACTGGGTCTTACGATGATCACGCGAAAAAAGCTTGATAAGCGGCGCTGCATGGTGCAGATATAGCGCTTCATCACAGATGGCGTTGATCGCCAAGCTTTGTGATGTTTGATAAAAATGCGTGGGGCGTGTAGCTCAGCGGGAGAGCACTACGTTGACATCGTAGGGGTCACAGGTTCAATCCCTGTCACGCCCACCATTTTTTTGTAGAGAAATCAGACACCTACAGCACCTCGATAGAGTGTGTGAATCATTTGTTTTTCAACCGTGGGGGTAACCTTTGCCCCAAGGAGAGAAACAGATGCCTACCTGAGAAGTGTGTAACGGTCACTGCTGAAGTTTCGATCAAGATTTTCATTGATCAGGTTTCTGTGGTGGTTTCTTAGTTAAAAACTTTGTTGAGGCACCCACGAATTATCATTCTCATTTTTTGGTTTGCCAGTACTACTTGATCTTCGTTATTTGAGTTCTTCATATCAAGTTCAAGCAATGCCAACTCACCGTAATCAAAAGTGTCTACAACTTCACCTGAGGTGCACGCGCAGTACTCAGTCATGTCACGATAAGAGACATCTGCAGATTTTTGTGCCATGCATGAATTAAAAATATTGTCATATACTTTTGGGTCTTTTATTTTTCCAAAAGCATCGTAAGAAACGCCAAGTGATAGAACCAAAAAGGTTAAAACGTGTTTCATAATTTAAAACCTTTGTGAACTTATTATATGAAAAAGATAACCAATCACTCTTGCGATTGATAGTGAATTTATCTCCGTCTGTAGAGAACACTACGGTGATAACGTAATGCTCCAAACGGGCGATCAGACGCTATTCTGGGGCGAGCACTACGTTACCATCGTAGGGATCACAGATGATAAATCTTGGGGACAATCGTGGGGCAAATAATGCTTGATTTTGTCAACCTGTTGGGTATTCTGAGGTTCGAGGTAAACGTGAGAAACATTTGATTCACAACGATTTATCTACGAAAAAGATTGCGATGAAAACAGGTCTAGCACTACGTTGACATCGTAGGGGTCACAGGTTCAATCCCTGTCACGCCCACCATTTTTTCTCTTAAAAACTGAAGTATAGCGCTGCTTTTGAATCTGGTGTCACTGATCAGATTGATCTTGTGCTTGATTTAACCTGTCGTTGGCAAAGATGTAACGCACCTCTTGCCATGTGTCGGTAGGAAAAATCCAGATAAATTCAACCACTGACTGGCTGATATTTTTAATGCCGTGCCAACTATTTTCTGGAATATAGATTGTATCGCCCGTAGCCACAGCGCGTGAGGTGGTTGCACCCGTAAGCAATTCTGCATGGCCCCGGGTGATCATATAAATTTCTTGCTCTTTATGAAAATGAAGCGGCAATTCAGCGCCCGGGTCAAGTTGCAGATAACCACAAGACAGACCGTTGCTGTGGGTAATTCCGGCATTTACTGAAAACTGCCAACGCAATCCCGGGTGGAGATCAGACATATCCCACGCATCTGATTTGTGTTGAATTTCTATTTCGGGGTTCATAGCGCCTCCATCACCCATTTGACAGTGCCACAAAAGATTAGTGGTGCAAAGACTGTCTGGGTGAAGAGGCCGCCATAAAATAACGCCAGATCAAAGTGCCGCGATATATGTGTGCTGTCTTAAATAAAATGAAATCTCTGCGACCAAATGGGCGGAAAAATAGGCCCATCACGTTCAGACATTGCATATATTGTTGAATTAGCCTTGCAGCATCAGGGCCTTGGCTTGTTCATGATCGCCGCGTGCAGCCATCGCCGCCGCCTTATTTGCGGTTTGAATGCGCGACAAAAACCCCTCGATCGCATTGAATGTGCGTAACGCGGCCCGCTCTAGAGCTTCGCAGAAGTGACATGTATGTTTATAAAGTGCGATAGCAGACATCATTTGACTCCATAGGAACATGGCAAGCACAAACATTGCGTTGAACAGGCTAAACCCGCTCACCCAATGAACTGCTCCCATAAACCAGATTTTTGATTGTTAGATTTTTAAACGTCGCACTGGCTGCGACTGATGGTGGAGAGATATGCCTCGTCTTGACTGGTTACAAGCAAAATATATGCGACATTCTGTCACATAATCTGTGAAAAGACAGCGGTCTATGCGCCGCACAAAATGTCAAAAATCTCTATTGTCCGCAAGAAACGGGTCGTCTGGCGGGATGGAACGGCCTAGTTTGTAGAAATGATGGCCTAGATGCGATCATCGGTGTTAACGCGGCATTTGTAATCTTATGCAGGAGGCGGAGATGACAGCACAACAACCGGATATTGATTATGCTCGGATTGAGACAGCGATCAGTTTCATCGTGCGGCATCTGCATGAGCAGCCATCGCTGGAAGATATCGCCGCCAAGGTTCATGTCAGCCCGTTTCATTTTCAACGGATGTTTTTGAAATGGGCCGGGGTCAGCCCGAAAAAATTTATGCAATTTTTGTCACTGTCCCATGCCAAAGCAAAATTACAACAAGGCGCGAGCGTGTTAGACGCCGCTTATGATTCAGGCCTGTCAGGTGCCGGTCGCTTGCATGATTTGTTTGTCACGATTGATGCGATGACGCCGGGTACCTATAAATGCGGTGGGGCCGGTCTTATGATCGATTATGATTATGCCGCAACACCCTTTGGCCGGGTCATTGTGGCGTCAACACCAGTTGGCGTTTGTCATATGGCGTTTGAACCGCTTGCAGATACCGCATTGGCGGCTTTGTATCAGAAATTTCCAAATGCGAACTATCAACATGCCAGAACGGCTTTCCAGCAACAGGCACTGGATATGTTTGGTCAAGATTGGTCATGTTTGCGCGCCGTTAAATTGCATCTGCCGGCAAGCAAATTTCAGATCAAAGTCTGGGAGGCATTGCTGAAAATACCAATGGGGGTTGTGGCCAGCTACGGTGATATTGCCCACCATATTGGCCAGCCATCAGCCACACGTGCGGTTGGCACAGCCATCGCCAATAATCCGGTGGCGTTTTTGATACCCTGCCACCGGGTAATAAGGAAAACTGGTGCGGTTGGCGGCTATATGTGGGGGACGGCGCGCAAGCAGGTGATGCTTGGATGGGAAACCGCCCACAGCGATGATGCGGCATAAATCTATTCATTTCATATTTTGTTATCTCTTGAAATTTCGCTAGTATCCGCGGCATGAGCGCGTCTGATTGGCTGTCTTTGGCATTGATTTGTATTTTGGGGGCAACATCGCCGGGGCCAAGCCTTGCGGTGGTTTTGGCAATCAGCAGATTGCATGGCCGTAAAGGCGGGTGCGCCGCAGCCATTGGACATGGGCTTGGGGTGTTTTTCTATGCGCTGATTGCTGCGGCCAGCCTGTCTTACATCTTGAAACAACATGGCCATTTGTTTCAGGCCGTGCAGATTGCTGGTGCGCTTATGTTGGTGTGGATAGGGGGGCGGCTGTTAATGGCAACGCGCCGCGGGTCTGAAAACCAGCCACCAGCGGCGCCAGCTCTTGCGCTGTCACAAAGCTTTCGCCATGGCTTTGCCATTGCCGTTTTTAACCCCAAAATTGCGGCTTTTTTTGCGTCTTTGTTCAGCCAGTATCTTGCCGAGGGCCAGTCAACCGGGCTTCATTTGGCGATGGCCTCGCTTGCTGGGGGGATTGATATGATTGTTTATGTGATCATTGTCTTGCTGGCAACCACACAGCTTGCCGCGCGTGTATTCAAAAAATTTGCCGGGCTCAATGATTTGATTTTGGGTAGCATTTTACTAGGGTTTGGCGCCATATTATTGGTGCAAACGATGATCATTTAACCGTAAGGTTTTTCCGCGCGGTTTTATCGCCGTGACAGCGCCGCCATGGTGCCTGTAACATGATGATGTAAAAAAATCATGATATTCGATAGGTTTTAAAGAGAGTGGAAAAAGTGAATAGTCCAGCATTTATAATTCATGAGGTGTCAGGCCTCCATGAGGTGCCAGAAGGCCATCCAGAACGTCCTGATCGCCACCGGGCAATTATCTCGGATATGGGTGATGAATTTGCGCATTGGACATATCATAAAGCGCCCAAGGCAAGCCACGATCAGTTAGAACTGGTGCATCACAGCGCTTATATCGAGCAGATTTTTGATGCCACCAGTAACCTTGCCGATTTGGTGCCGCTTGATGCCGATACATGGGCGGGCCCGCATAGTCTGGAAACCGCGCTGCGTGCCGCCGGTGGGGCGTGCCTTGCGGTTGATCTTGTTATGCAAGAAAAAGCGCCCACCGCCTTTAGCGCCATGCGTCCGCCCGGTCATCATGCCGAACCAGATCGGGCGATGGGGTTTTGTTTGTTTTCCAGTGCGGCGATTGCGGCGCGTCACGCACAGACTGTCTGGGGGCTTTCCCGGGTGGCGGTTGTTGATTTTGACGTGCATCACGGTAACGGCACGCAAGCTGCCTTTTGGGATGATGCCAGCCTGATTTATGCGTCATCGCATCAGATGCCTCTTTATCCGGGTACCGGGGCGGCACATGAACAAGGCGCGCATAACAATATTTTTAATTTGCCATGTGCACCGGGTACATCGGGTACGCAGATTATCAAAGGATGGCGCGAAAGTTTATTGCCAGCCATTGTCGATGCGGCCCCGGATCTGGTGATTATTTCGGCCGGGTTTGACGCCCATATTGATGACCCGCTTGGTGGTCTTGCCATGCAAACGGCTGATTTTGCGACATTGACCAGCGATATTGGCGCATGCGTTCAGCAAATTGCTGATGCAACCGGTGGATGCCGGCTGATCAGCCTGCTTGAAGGCGGCTATAATCTAGATGCTTTGGGCCAGTCAGTATGCGCACATTTGCGCGCCCTAGAAGCGCTGTAAGGCCTTTTTGGTCTAGCTTGCAAACAGGCTGTCTTGGATCAACGCTTCAAGACGGCCAATGCGCCCAGTGATATGTTTCAAAATCAATTTTTCGGCGTCATTTAGCAGCCCAAGATCAATGTTAGAGGTTGGTGCCAGACCATTGGCGATATCGGCAATTTGTTGTCGCAATAAAATGCGCAACGCAAACGCCACGTCCTCGCCAAGTTGGCCAACTTCAATCGGCATATTATGATGGTCGATCAGCGCTCTGGCGCGTTGGCTACCATTGGCTTCTGCCACACCACGCGAAATGGCTAACACACGTAATGTTTCGGTGATGGGCAAAAGCACATTAAGCTTGATGTTAAACCGCCCGTTTTTCGTTTTAAAACCGCCAAAAATCGTCCGTCCACCCGCATGGCTGGCGGCGTTTCGTGCCAATAGTTTTAAAAAGGCACCCTGTCTTGTGGCCCGGCCCGACATTGCCTGATGCAGTTGTTCAGCAAGCGACTGCACGCCATACACCGCCGCAAAATCAAAGAAAATGTCGACATTAAGCAAATCTTCAGGGCTGGCTTTACGCACCCAAGTGCTGATGGCCTTGCGCCATCCGCTGATTGATTTGCACCATGCTGGATGTTTTGACATCACCCCGCCCTGACAATAAGGAATGCCAGCCACATCCAGATAATCAGACACATGCCCGCCTAGCGTTTCAAACCAATCTTGTGCCGCCTCGCGTCTATCGGGGCTGACATCTGCATAAACGATGGCATGATCCTGATCCGCCGCCAGCAGGCTTTCGTCGCGCCCGGCTGACCCTAATATCAGCATGGCATAATCGGCTGGTGGCGGCCCAGCGCCATCATTTTGCATTTGTTGTTCGGCAAGTGCGGTGGCACGTGCCAAAGCGGCCCGATATTGACCGCTGATCACCGCCGCTACGTGCTGGCCCGGCACCGCGTCATTGAACAGCGAACTGGCCAGCATAGGCAGCGATTTCAGCGCATCACGCAGGGCTGTTGGCTGTTCGGCGGTGCTGAGCTGGTCGCCAATGACCAACGCCCCGGTTACACGTTGTCTAACCATCTCGCGTGTTGAAATCCAGCCAATCAATCGGCCAGCCTGATCGGTCACGCCAAGATGCCGGATATCATATCGGCTGATCCGGCCAAGCCCGACATACATATAATCATCACCGGCAACGGTGATCACTGGCGAAGACATAACTGCGGCAAGTGGCATATCACGCGCACGTTTCACATCGTCAACACCAAGTGCCATTGAATGCACAATGTCACGTTCGGACACAATGCCCTCTATCTGTTCCGGGTGCGCCCCGACAAAAACACAATCGCATTTTCGTTCGCGCATCAGCCGGGCGGCATCTTCCAGCCGCGTTTCCGGCGGCAAGATCACTGGCGGATCAAGCATGATTTCATGGATGCGGTGCTGATAGGGGAATGGGTCGATTCGTGCTAGTGATGATAATGTTGTCGGGGCCGAACTGTCTTCGGCAACATCAACCCAGCCAGCCTGCACCGTGGCCAGTCGCAAATCATTGAGCCGTGATACCGCGCGCCTGACATCGCCAAGCGTGATAATCGATTTATCGGCGAGTGCCGGTACCATTTTTTGAAATAATGCCGCGCTGATGGCCGCGTCGCCATGCGCGGTATGACGGGCATGAATGGGGACACCGAAATGCAGGGCTAGCCCCTCAAGATCGGCGATCATCAGCATCGATTCCCGCCCCACAAGCAAGGTGGCGAGCTGGCGCAGGCACAAAGCCCCCGGCCATTGCCATTCCATGCCATGACGTTTGGCCTCGGCAGATAAAACGGCAAGGTCAAAGCCGATATTATAACCCAGAATGATCCGTCCATTTACAAATTCACGAAGCGATGGCAAGGCCAGTGGAAATGCCGGGGCATCTTTTAAATCGGGTGCGCTTAACCCATGAATGGCGGTGCTGGTTGCGGGAATTGGCACGCCCGGATTGACCAGCATATCAAAATGCTGTGCCGTTGGTTCGATGGTAATGGCACCAATCTGGACAATTCTGTCGCGCGCCGGGGTCAGCCCGGTTGTTTCAAGATCAAGCGAGACCAAAGGCAGCTGGCTAAGCGGCGTTGTGGCAAGCATCATCTTATCAATATCTCCAGCATGGGTCGGGCCAGATCACAGCTGTTCGGCTGAACTAAACTAGCAATACGCCCATGATGTCATGATCAAATCGTCAAGAAAAGCCATAGATGTTGCGCGCTGCCCACCGCGCAAACCCGAATATCTGCTGTGCCTAGTCATAATGACACGAGTGGTGCAAAAAATGCATCAATATTGGTTTTTTTTAACGCTATTATGCAGCGTGGCTGGGTGCTAGACAAATACAAGCTCCGCCTTTATGGGCCGGGCTTGCTTCACTCCGTTGATACAATCACTGCCCCGCTGGATCTGTCCGGCGGGGATTTTTTTACATAGATCAGACCGGCTGGATACTGAGGCTGCTTCGCACACGGTTTTTAATATACACACCATCTAGATTTGGCAGCGCACGATCTGGGTTTTCCGTGCTGATTTTCACGACCGCAAACCGTGGGCCATTGGCCGCATTCGGGGTGTTAGAAAAGGCGTCCAGCGTGTCATAATCGGTAATGGTTTGGCTGTTGTTAAAACCACACCCATTTGCGACCTCGGTCAAATCAACGCCGTGTCCGGTATGGCTTGGCTGCATGCCGGTCTCGCCAAAATGGGCGTTATCCAAAACAATGATTGTCAGATTATCTGGTTTTTGGGCGGCAACGCTGGCCAGTGCGCCAAGCCCCATCAGGGCTTCGCCATCGCCAGTGATCACCAACACTGGTTTGTCTGGCTGGGCAATGGCAAGCCCAAGGCCGATCATAACGGCGCCACCCATGGCCCCCCATAAATAGAAATTCCGGTCGTCATCACCGGCGGCAAACACGTCATAGGTTGACGATCCCAAGCCGCATACGACAAGTGTTTCACCCCGGTTGGCAAGCAATCTGCGGACAGCTTGCCGGCGTTCAATATTATTGTTACCGGTCATGACTTACCACTCCTTTCGGCCAATAAGCCGCTGTGACAGTAAAATGGCGATTTTCTGCTCGCTGGCAAAGGCGGCATAGAGTGCCGCATCAACCGTTGGTGCCACATCTTCTGGGCTGTCGCATCTTTTGACATCAATGCCCATCAATTCAAAGCTGCCCGGTGTCGCCCGCGACATGGGTACCTGCCAATGATTAAACTCACCCCATTCACCGCGCATGCTGACGATGGTGACAAAGGGAAAATTACAATTGCTGACAAGGCTGAGCATATTGATGCAATTGCCAACGCCGCTGCTTTGCATCAACAGCACAGATTTTTGTCCGCCTAACCATGCCCCACAAGACGAAGCAACGCCTTCTTCTTCAGTCGTTAAAACAATCGGTCGCATTTGCGGGGTATCATGTACACGTCTGATGAGGTGGGCATGTCCGGCATCTGGTACATAGGGGACCTGGCTGACATTATGACGAACAAAACAATCATAAATATCATCTTCCCAGCGTTGTGCAGGCTTGTTTTGGGTACTCATTTGATGCTCATATAACAAAAGGTAAATAAATAATAACGATAGAACTTAAAGACGAATGATCTGACAAAGCAACTTAAAAAAATTGGGTTTATACAGCTTTAAATATATGCCGCGGGCAGAATGAATGCGGGGGAGTGAGGGCAAGATGCAAACATATCAACATTACATAAACGGACAATTTGTCGATCCAAAAGCTGGGGTATGGTTTGACACTGAAAATCCCTATACCGGCGAAGTATGGGCAAAAATACCGCGCGGTGATGCGGATGATGTTGACCGTGCCGTGGCCGCGGCAAAAGCAGCTTTTGACGGGGTATGGGGGCAAACTGGCCCGACCCAGCGCGGCAAACTGCTTGTCAAGCTTGCTGAAATCATCGAGCGCGAAGCGGTACGGCTTGGCGAGATTGAGGTGCGTGATAACGGCAAGCTTATCGCTGAAATGGGGGCGCAAACAAAATATCTTGCTGAATGGTATCGCTATTATGGCGGGCTGGCTGACAAGGTTGAAGGGGCGGTGATCCCATCAGATAGGCCGGGGATTTTTAATTTTACAAGATATGAACCCTTGGGGGTCATCGGCATGATCACCGCATGGAATTCGCCGCTGTTGTTGCTGGCATGGAAACTGGCACCTGCCTTGGCGGCTGGTAACACGGCTGTTATTAAGCCATCTGAATATACCTCGGCCTCAACGCTGGAATTTATGAAGCTGGTCGAAGAAGCTGGGTTCCCGGCTGGTGTTGTGAATACGGTCACTGGCTTTGGTCTCGATGTTGGTGCGCCACTTGTTGATCATCCTCATGTTGATAAAATTGCCTTTACTGGGTCTGACATATCTGGGCAGAAAATTTATCAAGCGGCGGCAAAGAAAATTATGCCGGTCACGCTTGAGCTTGGCGGTAAATCGCCAAATATCGTGTTTGAAGACGCCGATTTTGAAGCCGCCGTGATGGGGGCCATTTCCGGTATTTTTGCCGCCACTGGCCAGACCTGTATTGCCGGGTCACGGCTTTTGATCCAGCGCAGCATCCATGATAAATTTGTTGAACGTCTTGTCGAGGTGGCGGGGGCGGCGACCATTGGCGACCCGATGTCGACTGATACGAATGTTGGGCCGGTGACAACACCCCCGCAATATCAAAAAATTCTGGATTATATTGCGATTGCCAAATCGGAAGGGGCGAAATGTGTGCTTGGCGGTGGGCCTTATCAGGGGGCTGGTGCAAAGGGGCAGCAATTTGTCCAACCAACCATTTTCACCGGCGTTTCGAATAATATGCGGATTGCCCAAGAAGAAGTGTTTGGGCCGGTTTTGTCGATCATTCCATTTGATAGCGAAGAAGATGCAGTCCAGATTGGCAATGACATTGTCTATGGTCTTGCCGCTGGTGTGTGGACCAGTGATATTGGCCGGGCGTTGCGTATGTCTGAACGGCTGAAAGCCGGGACGGTATGGGTGAATACCTACCGGGCTGTCAGCTTTACATCGCCATTTGGTGGCTATAAGCGAAGCGGTGAGGGCCGCGAAAGTGGTAAAGACGCGATTAAAGAGTTTTTGCAGGTCAAATCAGTCTGGATTGCCCAGCAAACCACCGCCGCTAACCCATTTGTGATGCGCTAGGGTGCCGGTTTGCCGGTTTGCTGGCTGGCGTTTATTCGGCGTGCGGCCAAACGCTGGATGACCGCTGGCTGGGGGTCAGATATGACGCCGTGAAATGCGTCAAGGATATCAAACTCGGCTGGCAATGCGGCGGCCAATTCGCCCTCATGAAGCAAAAAATCTGGGTTTTTGGGGCGGCCAAATGCGGCATTGCCAACAGCAAATGTTTCATAAGCCAGATAGCCGCCATCAGCCACCAGATCAAATAATGCCGCCAATTTTGGGCGAAACAGATAATTCGTGACCAGAACAGCATCAAATTTTTTGCTGGCAAATGGCCATGCGGCGTCGCTTTCAAGATCGCATATGCATATGTCTATGCGCGGATGCGCGGCAAGGGGGGGCAGCGCGTCTGCGTCACGATCAACAGCCAGCACATGAAACCGTTCAGCCAGAACCAGGCTATGCCGACCGCGACCAGATGCAAAATCCAGCACATGTCCATGTGTCGGCCATGACATGGATTGCCGCATGACCCATGAAGACGGCGCTAGATTCTGATGCGAAGACGTCATTTATGTGAAGAAATCTAACAGCGCTTGATAGGTCTCATCTGGGGCTTCTTCCGGCAGATAATGGCCACCCGGCACGGCAAAGCCAGTCACGTCAATAGCCACATCTTGCCATGCGGCCAGCATATCATATTTATTGCCTACCATGGCGGTGGCGCCCCACAAAACAAGAAGCGGCATATCCAGCTTTTGTCCGGCATCGGCGGCATCATGTTCCAGATCAATGCTGGCTGATGCCCGGTAATCTTCGCAACTGGCGTGGATTGTGTCTGGATTGGAAAAACAGCGCAAATAATCATCAAAGGCATCATCGGTGATGGCGGTGCGGTCCTTGCCCCAATGCCGCATTTTGCTCTCGAGGAAATATTTTGGATCGTGACCAATCAATGTTTCGGGAAATGGTGCGGGTTGGATCAGAAAAAACCAATGATAATAGCTGGTCGCGAAATGCATGTCGGTGGTGTCATACATCATCGCTGTCGGGGCAATATCAAGCACAGCTAATTTAGTAACAGCTTGCGGGTAATCACGGGCGAGGCGGTGCGCCACACGGCCCCCGCGGTCATGACCGGCGACAAAAAATTGGCTGTGGCCCAATGTCGTCATCACCGCCATCATATCGGCGGCCATTGCCCGCTTTGAATAGACCGCATGGTCATCACTGCTGGCCGGTTTATCGCTATCGCCATAGCCGCGCAAATCGGCAACAATAACGGTAAAATTGTTGGCAAGACGCGGTGCAATTTTGTGCCACATATAGCCCGTTTGCGGATAGCCATGTAGCAATAATAGGGGCGGGCCGGTGCCTTTTATGCATACTGCTATGTTTATATTCTCGGCGACATTTATGTACCGCTTTTCCAATTTTTCGCCAAAAATCATGTCTTTCATCCTTTGAAAACGCACTTGGTATTTTGATGCTCGGCAATATTGACAATATTATCTGCAATATACCAATAATTCAGCAGAAGGCTGTGTCGATGCAATAAATTTATGCAATTGTCGACAAGTTTTACTTTGTTAGCTGGCTATGTTTTGCTGTGCTCCACATTTCTTGTTAGCATAATATGAACGTTGTTGCTGGAGGGGCTTTTGCTGTTACAAAAAGTCGAGTTATTCCATGTTAAAAAGCCAATCACCGAGCCGTGGGTCACCTCATATGGGTACCAAGATGCAATCGACAGTGTATTTGTTCTCCTTGTTTTTGATGTGTCTGATGGTTGGGCGGAATGTTCTCCATCGCCAATTCCATCATATAACAGTGAGTATGCATCCGGCGCGTTTGATATAGCGCATAGTGTTCTCGGGCCGTTGCTTTGTGGCCAGCAGGTTCATTCCGGGGCAAATATATCGGAGCGTTTCCAGCAGATCAAAGGCCACCAATTTGCAAAGTCGGCTTTTGACTGTGCATGGTGGGACGCATTTCCAAATACAAAAAACAGCCATTGTGGAAACTCATCGGTGGGGTAAATCAAACAGTTTCTGTTGGTGCAGACTTCCCCGTGCAGGCAACCTCGGCAGAACTTTTGGCCAAAGTTGATCGAGCCGTTGCGGATGGCTTCAGGCGAATTAAAATTAAATTTAACCCGCAATCAAATGTTGCCACCATCGCTGAAATTAGATCGAAATACCCAGACATGTTAATCCATGTCGATTGCAACAGCGGGTTCAGTCTTGATGATATCGAATTGTTCAAAGAACTGGATGAACTAGGTTTGGCAATGATCGAGCAACCGCTGGCCTATGATGATTTGATTTTTCATGCTGAATTACAGTCAAAAATTAAGACACCAATTTGCCTTGATGAGAGTATAACTTCCATCGACCGGACACTTAAGGCGATAGACATTGATGCCTGTCGTTACATAAATATTAAAACGAGCCGGGTGGGTGGTTTGTCAAACGCGATAGAGATACACAACCTGTGTCAGGATCGAGGCATTCCTGTTTGGGTTGGAGGGATGTTAGAGTCCGCGGTTGGTCAGAGCTTTTCGCTCGCCCTAGCCACAATGCCCAATGTGGGATACCCAAACGATATATTCCCCAGTCGTCGGTTTTACCAAGTTGATATGTCTGCGCCTGAAGTTTTCTCAGTTCGCCGGGGATGATTGAAGCACCGAGTTCATTCGGCGCAGGATTTGCTCCGGATTTTAACAAGTTGGTGTCCGCATCAGTCAAATCTGCATCGATCTGCGCCTGATACAGAGCCCAGTAAGATTAATTTGACTGGCATAGATAGTCGGTCGTCAATATGTTGACGAGTCGATTAAAACCTTTAAGTTGAAGTTGAGATAGCAATCTTAAACGATTAGCTTTGATTAATCATCATGAAGGCATGTAGCGCAAATGAACCCAGCATTATCAAAATTTTCAAGAGTTGATCTTTGTCATCAACCGACACCACTTGAGGCCATGCCCCGGCTTTCTGAAAAGCTTGGAGGGCCAAATTTGTGGATAAAACGTGATGACTGTACTGGTCTTGCCACCGGTGGAAATAAAACGCGCAAACTTGAATTTCTGGTTGGCGATGCGTTGCAACAGGGCGCAGATATGCTGGTGACGCAAGGTGCTGTACAATCAAATCACGTACGTCAGACAGCTGCTGCCGCTTGCAAATTCGGGCTGGATTGTCACGCCTTATTGGAAAGACGAGTGCCGGACCGTGACAACGACTATGAAACCACGGGAAATGTTCTTTTTGATAACATTTTTGGAACGACGATTGAGTTTCGTCCTCCCGGGTTAGATATGAATGCAGAAGCGCTTCAGATTGTTGAAAAACTGAGGAGTCAGGGAAGAAAACCGTATTTTATCCCGGGTGGTGGATCAAATGAAATTGGTGCGTTGGGCTATGTGTCCTGTGCCTTTGAGTTGCTTGATCAGTTTGAAGCGCAAAAGCTAGATGTGGGGCGGATAGTTTTAGCGAGTGGTAGTGCGGGCACTCATGCCGGAATGTTGGCTGGTCTGCATGTTGCTCATTCCAATATACCGGTGCTCGGCATTAGTGTGCGTCAACCAAAAGAGCGGCAAATCAATGCGGTGTATGGTCTGGCAAAAGGCACTGCGGCGCAGTTGACCGATGTGCCACTTGGCATTGAATCGGTGCAAGTTGATGATGGCTATGTTGGTGATGGCTATGGTTTGCCAACCAAAGGAACAATCAGAGCCATTGACCTGGCAGCCAAATTTGAGGGGCTGTTGCTTGACCCAGTATATTCTGCCAAGGGCTTTGACGGTATGATCAGCCTCATTCAAGATGGCTTTTTTAAAACTGATAAGGATGTGGTGTTTATTCATACAGGTGGGTCGGCGGCGTTGTTTGCTTATGAAACTGAACTGGTTTAACCGGGTTCAGACAAACTGCTTTTCACCCCCTTGATCGCTTTGTTGCGAATTGATGGCGTTGAAAAAAAATCAAAAACATTACTGGGGAGATGAGTTTGGGTAGCAATGCTGAAAAAAATTTGATGATTAATGCTGACCGGCTTTGGGCAAGTCTCATGGAATTGGCAAAAATTGGACCTGGTGTGGCTGGCGGCAATAACCGTCAAACCCTTACCGATGAAGATGGCGAAGCGCGCGATTTGCTGAAAAACTGGTGTGATCAGGCTGGGCTAACCACCACAGTTGACGCTATGGGCAGTATGTTTGCAGAAAGGGCTGGAGAGGATCCAGATGCCTTGCCAGTTTTGATTGGAAGCCATCTCGATACCCAGCCTACAGGCGGTAAATATGACGGTACTTTGGGAGTTCTGGCGGGTCTGGAGGTTATTCGAACACTAAATGATCTGAACATTAAAACGAAACATCCCATCCAGCTTGTCAATTGGACGAATGAGGAGGGGTGTCGCTTTTCCCCATCAATGCTTGCCTCGGGTGTTTTTGCAGGTGTTTATGAACAAAGCTGGGCTTATGACCGCACAGATGATAAAGGCCTAAAATTCGGTGATGAGCTACAACGCATTGGCTGGTTAGGTGACCGGCCGGTGGGCCATGTAAAGCCGCATGCCTATTTTGAACTGCATATTGAACAGGGCCCAATACTTGAACAAAATCAGATGCTTATTGGTGTAGTTAAGGGTGGGCAAGGTGTTGCGTGGACGAGGATTAAGCTAACTGGAAAAGAGTCACACACCGGATCAACACCCATGGAAATGCGACGTGACGCTGGTTTGGGCGCGGCAAAAATTGCGATTTTGGTCAATGAAATTGCCTGTAAATATTCACCCCACGCGGTTGGCACTGTGGGTCATTTCGACATTCAGCCGAATTCGATCAACATTATTCCGGGAACAGCCACTGTGACAGTTGATTTGCGCAGTGCAGACGACACTATTTTGAATGCGATGAAAGAACAATTGGATGTCGGTGTTCGGCGAATTGCGCAAGATTTGGGTTTGGCTGTTTCGTTTGAAAAATTGAGCGATAGCAGTCCGGTGACTTTTGATGAGGAATGTGTTGCAACTTTGCGTAGAGCTGCAAATGGGCTGAATTATCCACATATGGATATAATATCTGGTGCGGGTCATGATGCTTTTTGGATAAACAAGGTCGCGCCAAGTGCGATGATCATGTGCCCATGCGAGGGTGGTCTGTCTCACAACGAGGCAGAACACATCACACATGAATGGGCTGAGGCGGGTACAAATGTGCTGTGTCGTGCGGCCATAGACATAGCTGAAATTGTCAACTGACTCATGTTTGATAGTCAAAATTAGGTCAGTAGGCTTCCCTTATAAGTAAAGATATGTATAGACTGATTCAACACCGGGTTGAAAATAGCTTTGCGTCTCTTAAGCCTGGTGATTGGGAGGTAAAACAATGAAAAAAATGTTATCTACACTTTGTGTGGTAGCGACGATGGCTTTTGGTGCCGTGGCCGCTTACGCGCAAAATTCGGGTGGTACGCTGTCATTTTTGGTGCAGCCTGAACCGCCAACACTAGCATCATATGTGTCGACCTCAGGCCCAATCGGGTTGGTCATGCCAAAGGTGTATGAAGGGCTGTTTGATTACGCCAATGATGGCAGTATGGTGCCTATCTTAGCTGAAAGCTACGACATGAGCGCGGACGGGAAAACAGTCACCTTCAAACTACGCAAGGGCGTTAAGTGGCATGACGGTAAGCCGTTCACATCAGCAGATGTGCAGTTCACCATTATGGAAGTGCTGAAGAAAGTGCACCCGCGTGGACCTAACTCATTTAGAGAGGTAGAGGAGATTTTAACGCCTGATGCGCATACTGCGGTGTTCAAGCTGAAAAAGCCTGCACCTTATATGATGCGGTCGTTCTCGGCATATGAATCTCCAATCGTGCCGAAGCACCTTCTCGAAGGGCAGGATGTTAAAGCAGCTCCTCTTGCCAACAAGCCTGTCGGCACTGGGCCTTTCAAATTCGTTGAATGGAAAAAAGGGCAATATATCCGTTTGGATAAGAACGAAAATTACTGGCAAGAAGGTTTGCCTTATCTCGATCGTATCGTTGGCAGATTTATTCCTGATGCTTCAACACGCACAGCGGCCATGGAAAATGGCGAAGTGTTGTATGCGGCGTATAATGCCATTCCAAACATTGATGCGGTTCGCCTAAAGGATCGTGACGATATTGATGTGACAACCAAAGGCTACTCAATGATTAATCCAATGGCGTTGATTGAGTTCAATACCAAAGAGGGTGCATTTGTTGATCCAGCCATACGTCGTGCGATTTCTACGGCAATCGATCGTCGTTTTATGATTGACACGATTTTCTTTGGATATGGAAAGCCGGCAACGAGTGCGCTTAGTAGCAACTTCAGCGCTACAAACTTGCATGCTGCGATGCCTAATTATCCGGAAAAAGGTGATAAGGACGCTGCCAATGCAATTTTGGATAAGGCAGGCTTTAAGAAAGATGCCAATGGCGTTCGTATGAAAGCCGTGCTCGATATTATTCCTTACGGTGAAGATTGGCGTCGTGCTGGTGAATATCTAAAGCAGGCTATGGGTGACATTGGTATTGAGCTAGAGCTACGCTACGAGGACGTGCCTACATGGCTGAAGCGTGTCTACCATAATTACGATTTCGAAATGAATGTGAACTATTTTTACCAGTTGCCGGATCCGGTTCTTGGTGTGCACAGACATTATGGTACAGATCAGATTCGCAAGGGCACACATTTTGTGAACTCATCACGCTACAGCAATCCAAAGCTTGATGCGCTGTTGGATTCCGGTGCTGGCGAACCTGACGCGGCTAAGCGCACAGCCAAGTATAAGGAGATACAGCAGATACTTGCCGAGGATATGCCTGTTGTAAATCTTTTCGAGCTGGAATTCCTGGTTGTTTATAACACCAAGCTCAAAGGCGTGTATGACTCCGCGATGGGAGCCTACGGTTCCTTCAGAGAGGGATATCTCGACTAAACAAAGTCTTGCAGGGACTGTTGGAAACAGCAGTCCCTTGTTTTATCTCAGTAATAATCACGATGTGTTGCTATGCCTAGATCATCTAAAATATTTAGATATGTCAGTAAGCGTCTGCTACAGGGCATTCCAATAATCATCGCAATTATTGTTATAAATTTTTTCCTTTTGAATCTTGCCGAGGGCGATGCCGTTGACGTGTTGGCTGGTGAGGCCGGGTCTGCCACGCCAGAATATATGGAACAATTGCGTAAGAAATTTGGGCTGGACCAACCGCTCCCCGTGCAACTTGCGGTTTATCTTAAAAATGTTCTTGTGTTGGATCTTGGATATTCATTTCGTCATGAGATGGCGGTTCAGGATCTGATTTTTGATCGTTTCGCAGCAACTGCGTTGCTTATGACCAGCACGATCATTCTTGCTGTTGGTTTTGGTATTTTGCTCGGTCTGATGGCTGCAATGCGCCTGAACACTTGGAAGGATGCCGTTATCACTGTGTTCGCATTGATCACTTATGCGACGCCACTTTTTTGGGTCGGTTTGATGATGATTGTTGTGTTTTCGTTGTATCTGGGATGGTTTCCAACTAGCGGCATGGAAAATGTAGCGGCCTTTTACGAAGGCTGGGATCGTGTGGTCGATATCGCCCATCATCTTGTGTTGCCGACTATAACTTTGTCATTATTCTATCTTGCCCTTTATACGCGCATGATGCGGGCTTCAATGCTTGAACAATATGGGCAGGATTATGTTGTGACAGCGCGGGCAAAGGGCCTGACTGAGCGCAGGATTACCTTTGTGCATGTGTTGCGCAATGCGCTACTGCCTGTTGTCACGATGGCTGGTGTACAGGTGGGGGCATTGATTGGTGGATCAGTTATTGTCGAGTCTGTCTTTGCCTGGCCTGGATTAGGCATGTTGGCGTTTGAGTCGCTTTTTGCCCGGGATTTAAACCTGCTTCTGGGAATTTTTCTTTTATCTTCGATACTCGTGGTGGTTGTTAACCTCGTTGTAGACATAATTTATTGTTTCCTGGACCCAAGGATAGACGTGGAATAGATGATGGCTGAGTTTTGGACCCGTTATCGACGAAATCGCGCCGCAGTGCTGGGGTTGGGAATCTTATTTACCATACTCTTCATGGCGGCTACAGCGCATTTATTTTATCCAGAGGACCCGTTTCGCTTGGTAGGGCGGCCTCTATCAGGACCATTTGAAAACGGATTTCTTTTGGGTAGTGACTCGCTGGGCCGGGATGTGGCATCCGGCATTGTTCATGGGGCAAAGACTTCGTTGCTGATCGGATTAATCGCCACCCTTGTGTCAATCTTTATCGGCATATTTTTCGGGGCTTTTGCCGGGTATTTTGGTGGACGCGTTGATGATTTGCTTATGCGTATCACGGAAATTTTTCAAACAATCCCGTCTTTCATCTTTGCCATTTTGCTGGTGGCGATCATGAAGCCTTCAATCTTTAGTATTGTAATCGCGATTGCAGTCGTTTCATGGCCGGGCGTTGCGCGGCTTGTCAGGGGCGAGTTTTTGTCGCTTAAAAATCGTGAATTTGTGCAGGCTTGCCATACGATTGGGATGAGCGATCTTAGGGTGATGTTAAGAGAGATACTGCCCAATTGTCTAAGCCCCATCATTGTGATTGGCTCTTTGATGGTTGCTACAGCAATTTTGATTGAAAGTGGATTGGCCTTTTTAGGTCTTGGAGATCCTAACATCATGAGTTGGGGGTTCCAAATTGGTGCTGGTCGGACAATGCTAAGATCCGCTTGGTGGGTGTGTACATTCCCTGGCATTGCCATCCTCATCACAGTTCTGGCGATAAATTTGATTGGTGAAGGGCTGAACGATGCCTTGAATCCTAGGTTGAAGGAACGTCAATGAGTACGCCGCTTTTATCTATTTCTGATTTATCTATTCTTCTTCCAGATGGTGCAGACCGGCGCCACGCTGTGGCTGAAGTTGCGATGAAACTGCACGCAGGGGAAACCGTTTGCATCGTCGGGGAGAGTGGATCAGGCAAATCGCTTACAGCGCGCGCAATAATGGGGCTTCTTCCTGCTCCGCATGTTCGTGTTGGCAGTGGTGTTATTGATTTTGGCGGTGAAGATCTCACGAAAGTTGATTATGAACGGCTTAGAAATATTCGGGGCAGTGAAATATCAATGATTTTTCAGGAACCAATGACCGCGCTCAACCCAGTAATGACGATTGGTGATCAAATTGATGAAATTTTTAGATTTCACGTGTCGATGCCGCCGGAAGAGCGCCAGAAACGCGCATTAGGGTTGCTTGAGGATGTGAACTTACCTGATCCGCCACGCATTATGGCAGCATATCCGCATGAATTGTCTGGTGGTCAGCGACAGCGGTCAATGATTGCTATGGCATTGGCTCTTGGTCCAAAAATATTAATTGCTGACGAGCCAACAACGGCGCTCGATGTGACCACCCAAGCGCAAATATTGCAACTGATTAAAGACATGCAAAGGCGGTTGGGCACAGGTGTTCTCTTCATTACCCATGATTTTGGCGTGGTTGCGGATATCGCTGATCGCGTGATTGTCATGCAGGAAGGGTTGATTGTCGAAAGCGGGAAATCAACACAGGTGCTGAACAAGCCAAAACACAAATACACCAAGTCGCTGATTGCGGCCATACCGCGGCTGAAACCCCGCAAAGCCAGAAAGCGGTCAAAAGAGGTGGTTGTTGAAACAAGCGCTCTGCATAAATCATTTGGTGGCGGGCGCAGTTTTTTTGGCTTTGGCAAAAATGCCCATGCTATTGATGCCGTATCAGATGTGAATATTGAACTGCGCAAAGGTGAGACACTTGGTGTCGTTGGTGAGAGTGGGTCGGGCAAGTCAACTCTGGCACGGTGTATTATCAGATTAATTGACAGTGACACCGGCATGGTTAAACTTAATGGGGTGGATATTACCAGCCTCAAACGCAATGAGATGCGTCAGCACCGAAAATTTATCCAGATGGTCTTTCAAGACCCATTTGCATCTTTGAATCCGCGCTCAAAAGTTGGGGACATTATATCTCAAGGTCCGATGTTGCAAGGGATTGAAAAAACCAAAGCACATCAACGCGCTAGAGAATTGTTGGATGTGGTTGGTCTGGACAGCAAGGCATTTGACAGATTTCCACATGAGTTTTCGGGCGGGCAACGTCAGCGGATTGGTATTGCTCGGGCGTTGGCACTAGATCCAGATATTCTTGTCGCTGATGAACCTGTTTCGGCGCTTGATGTATCCATACAAGCGCAGATTCTAGGCTTGCTTGATCAAATTCGCAAAGAGATGGATTTGTCTATGTTGTTCATTACGCATGATCTCAGGGTGGCTGCGCAGGTTTGTGATTTTGTTGCCGTTATGCAAAAAGGGCATGTCGTCGAGGTCGGTGCAACAAACAAGTTGTTTACCCAGCCTCAGCATGAATACACCAAGTCTTTGTTAGAAGCCGTGCCTGGTAAGGATTGGCATTTTGCATGATTGAATTTGGCCGTGCAGGCTTGATAGTAAGATTTTATCAACGGCGTAAAGTGATATGATTTCCGATTTAACAACCATTGAAAGCCTGTTTTTATCCTATAGAGACGGCATTAAGAAACCTCATGATGTTGTTGCAAAATTTCTAGAGAAAATCGAATCCCGTAATGCCTATTATTCTGCTTATCAATCCGTTTGGAAAGAAGAGGCAATGGTGGCGGCAGAGTTGGCAACAAAAGCCCTTGCTGCAGGACATGATCTTGGCCCTATGCATGGGGTTCCGTTTGCCCTTAAAGACATATTTCATGTGACGGGTAAAGTAACGACATGCGGCGCGGTTGAGTTGAACCAAAATATTGCCACAGTAACCGCCACCGTTGTGCGGAGATTAGTCAGTGCGGGTGCGATTATCCTTGGTAAAACCAAAACGGTTGAATGTGCATTCGGTGGCTGGGGAACAAACCAAATGACCGGCACTCCCCGCAATCCATGGGATGACGAGGTACACAGAATTCCAGGGGGGTCGTCGTCTGGTTCGGCAGTTGCCGTGGCGTCTGATCTTGCGGTATGTGCGGTCGGTAGCGATACCGGTGGTTCAATAAGATTGCCGGCTGGCTATTGCGGTCTGGTTGGGTTGAAATTGACTTATGGGCGCTTGCCAAATGACGGCATTATGCCATTGTCTCAGTCCCTCGACTCACCCGGGCCACTTGCAAGAAGTGTCTGTGATGCGCTTTTAATGTTTGAGGTTATGGATGGCCGAGAAGGGTGGAAAATAAGTCAAGATTATACAGACGGAACAAATAATTTTTCGAGTTTAGTAAGGGGAGTTGTCGGTCTGCGGATTGGCATCTTGTCTGCCAGTGAACGGCAACATTGTTCCCCCGAAACTTTGGATGCTTATGATGAAGCGGTTCTGCGGCTGAGTGGAGCTGGCGCTGTCATCCAGAGCTTTAACAACCCGAAACCCTATGGGGAATTGGCCGCTACGAATGGCGCGATCACCGCGGTAGAGGCGTACTATAATCATCATCAACTCTACGAGGATTCGCAGAAGAAAATGGATGCTGATGTGCGGGCCCGAATGCTGTCTGGAAAGCAGTATACGGCACATGAGTATTTTGGCATGAGGGAACAGCGGATACAGGATATGGCGGCGTTTGCCGCGCAGATGAAGGGCTTTGATGTGTTGATAACGCCAACCACAATCGGCCGTGCGCCTAATCTTGATGAAGTCGATCAAAATATTGGTCCGGGTTATTATACACGGCCATTTAACTACCTTGAAATGTGCGGTATCTCAGTGCCAACCGGGCTGGATAATCAGGGGCTTCCGACCAGCGTTCAAATTGTTGGCCGGGCCAATGATGAATACACAATATTGCAAGCCGGTGCCTCGTTAGAGACCATGTTTGGCAGGCTGGGGATGATCGGCAGTTAGATTGTGCGATACCCAACCCCGTTTTTTATCTGTCCGAAAAATGAGTGATAACATTCTCTAATAAACGAGAGATGTTGTTATCAAAATTATGCCATGGCAGTGAGCCACAAAATGTTATGGACCCTACTGCGAAAACCATGCCGCCATTCTGATTTTCAAAAAACACCATGTCAGCTCGTTTGGTGGACTGGTTCGGTTCTCCTGAAATATTGGTAAGATGCGTCAACATTTCTTCTGGTACTAGGATGAAATTGTCGCTGTCATCATGTGCCTGAGCCAGCGTAACGATGTTTTTACCTCCATCCAGTTTAACGTCTCTGCGGTCCAGCTCAAACCCCGCGGCGCCGCCGCCACTAAACCCAAAATCGCCTAAAATGTCTCCCTCTATTCCATCAAATACCCAGTCAAACTTTGGGTCAAAGCACACGCGCTTGAATGGCATACCCACAAAATTACCTTGCGCGGCAAACCCAATACCGACCAGATCTTGAGGTGGCCGTCCATTTCTGCGCCATAAGCCTCCATATTGTCCGTCAAATGCGTTGTAATATTCACCAGGTTCGGCCGCCCATGCCCGGATGCCATCCTCGGAACGCCGGATTTCTAACAGGTCCGGGTTTTCACTGTTGCGTGCAATCTTCCAATAAAATCCATTTCCACCAAGATACGCTATATTGCCACAATTGTTTTGATAGGTTTTCAACGCATTAAGTGATTGTGGTGTGTGATATTCAGGATGCGATCCCGTAAGTACTGCAGCATAGGCGGAAATTGCCTCATGTCCCTCTGTGTCTAACTCATTATCGGTAATCACATCATAAGGGATTGATTTGTGCTCAAGCCACGCCAAAAGGTGGCTGTCTGCCGGATAATGGCGAAGCCCGGAACACTCAGAATAGCCAAATGTTTGGTATCCAGGCCGCATATTGAATAAAACGCGCTTGTGAGATGCAAAGCAGATGCCTGAACCATCTGAATGATTGTTATAGGTTGATAATCCATAATGTTGGAACTTAGCCGGGTTATGCGGATAGGCCTGCCAGTCCTCAATGCGCTTGAGCCAGCTTTCTTCAAAATCCGGACGTGCATGGTTGCCGTATATTGCGTATGTGAAGGTGGAAATCAGAACGCAAATTTTCGCTGAGGGCTTGTGTTTTGGTGCGCAAACAAAAAACGGTATGGCATCATACCCCTTATCAACTGTGAGCCGAATGACATATGCGCCTGATGGCATATTGGCCGGGACGACCAATTCGAAATCATATTCCCAACCAAATTCGTAAATATCATCTTCGTGAAAATGAATTGCGGCATAATGTTCTGCTTTGTGCCGCCAGCAAAATTCGGATGCATCCCAGTTCATACCCTTCACGGCGCGAGTGGGGCTATTGTAGAGCATGAGAGGCGGGCCAATTTCTGCTGGCACTTCAAACGACGGCATCTGCTGCGAGAAGTCATATTTTAATATGGTTTTACCATCGACTTTGATTTGAGGTGCTTCAATTTTACCATTAAAAAACTCTGTTTTACTCTGGTCAGTCGCCACCCTGATTTTTGCATTTTCAAACTCATCTAAATCTATGCAGTGTAACGAGTTTTCTTTATGCGTTTGTTCTTCTTCGCCATTCAGATTGTCACGAATACATAAAACTGTTTTTTGATCTTTCGATATTTCAATGCTGATTGTGTACCACTTGGCTGAGATTATTGGTTCTTTCGATGTGATGAACTTCACGTCATCACAGTAAAATGCAACATAGCCTTTATCGTTGAGGGTGATACGTAATGGCCCCCAAGATACGATGGTTTGCAAATGGTCAGTTAACCGAGTAGGAAACACGCTGATGGCCAGCTTTATGCTATTTTTAAAGGCGGTGGGTAATGGTTTTGTTGTCTCGCCGTATGAACCGGGGTTAATGCTTTGGTGGCGACTGGGCAGTTCTACGGGCTTAAAATATTCATCAGCATTGAGCTCAACGATACCTGGACCTTTCGGATTTGGATCTGACGAAATAGAGCGGAATAAAGTCGCCTGATAATTCGTGTTAGCAAGACTGGATACGGCAAAACGTATGGTCTCGCCGGGGCGAACTGATAGTCGGTCAGAATAGCCAGCGATCAAAACATCTTTGTACATGCAAATGCCTTAAATATATATTTGAACGGTTAAACACGGCATTGTTTAATGTCGTTGTATGATTTTGACTGCTTTTGTGGAAAATTATCAATCGCAGAATGTTTATTTTTGAATTTAAGTGATCAACAAGGAGTTTTTAGCATGACGGAACTACCTCGGAATGACAGTTGCGCTGTGGGCACCGCCATAGGTACGCCATTGATAGACAACAAACGCACCAAGGTAACAGAATGGTCTTTTTCAGCTAAGGGAGATAATACCGGCTGGCACAAGCACGATAATGATTATGTGGTGATCCCACTTTTTACAGGCGATTTATGTATTTATGATGGAGATAAGAAGTCGATTTCCTCACTGAGTCAGGGGGTGCCATATTTTCGTGAGAGAGGTGTGGCCCATGACGTAATCAACGCCAATGATTTCCCTTGCAAATTTATTGAGGTAGAATTTCTTTAGTAAATTTCATGATGGCTAGCGTCTATTTTTAGCCACAGTTCTGTTAATTTTTGGTGGCTCATGCGCGGTAATTTGCATGGGGCTTCCATGATATTTTTCTAAGTTTACCAGACATGAGTGTGCCGCCGGTCCTTGGGCGATCTTTGATGTGCCAATATCTGGCGTCAATACATTTGGGTTGCCGTGTTTGCACGGTGTCATTGGCGTCCCGGGAGATGCTGGGTCATACCAGGATCCAGTTCGGATGACGACAACACCGGGCATAACGTCGTCAGTGATTTTCACTCCGCAATAACATGTGCCTCTTTGATTAAAAACTCTTACAGTATCGCTATTTTTGAGATTTTTTGCGGTTGCATCTACCGGATTAATTTCAATGATCTCGTGCCCATTTATTTTCGCTGATAAACTTAATTTTCCATTGTCTAGTTGCCCATGAAGTTTAGTTTCTGGTTGGATGGAAATTAAATGAAATGGGTGTTGCTTATTCGCCGCACCAAGCCATTCTGTTGGCTCAATCCAAGTTGGATGACCAGCACATCCATCATAGTTAAATGCCGCCACAACCTCTGAGAAAAACTCAATTTTTCCGCTTGGTGTTGAAAGGGGAAAAGCGACAGGGTCTCTAAAAAAATCAGCAAGTAAAATCTCATCTGTTTCGCGTGATGGCGCCTGATACCATCCTTTGGTGATGAATTGCTTATAACTGGGCATATTTATGCCTGTTTTTTTTGTATTTTTTCGTGATTGGTCCCAAATCCATTCTAGCCAATCTGCGGCGGAGCGGCCTTCGGTAAACTCCTCTTTTATATCGAGTTTCTCTGCAATAGCTGTAAATATTTCATAATCGTCTCGGGCTTGACCAATGGGTTCAAAGGCTTTGCTCATGGCGATTACAAATGGATCCCGGGGCGTCATACCCAAGTCATTGCGTTCTAGCATTGTCGTGCATGGCAAAACGATATCTGCATGTTTTGCAAGGCTGTTCCAGCACCACTCATTCACAATGATTGTTGAGGGCTTTTGCCATGCGTCAACCAATCGGTTCAAATCCTGATGGTGATGAAATGGATTTCCGCCAGCCCAATAGATCAAATCTATTTTTGGGTAGACCTTTTTTTCACCATTGAAGTCGAATGATTTGCCAGGGTTTAACAACATATCTGTCAGTCTTGCGACAGGAATGAAATCATCAACTTTGTTTTTGCCTTGCGGTAATGCTTCGAAAGGCAGTCGCCTTACGTTGTTTCCGAGGTAATTGCTGACAGTGTAACCAAATCCAACACCCAGACCTGGCTTGCCCATTTGCCCCAGCATTGCCGCTAGCGCGATAACAGCCCAATAGGCTTGCTCTCCGTTTTCTTGACGAGTTAATGACCAGGTGATTGAGAGCATTGTCGGCGTCTTTGCCATTTTACGTGCAAGCGACATTATCTCAGAAGAACTGACACCAGATAGCTGTTCAGCCCAATCTGCGTTTTTTATAACCCCATCAGATTGACCAGTTAAA
>JAQCEA010000042.1 GCA_027620495.1 Pseudomonadota bacterium
CATTCTTGAAATGGCGGCACCGATGCCGCGGGTTCCACCTGTCACAATCGCGGTCTTTGACATAACGTTCGTTCCTTTCTTAACAAGATCTCAGCTAGGGTTAGTTCTGGCGCTGACAGCTATAGCTGTTCAATACACATGGCGACACCCATACCACCACCGATACAAAGAGTAGCAAGGCCTTTCTGGGCTTTCTGCCGCTGCATTTCAAATAACAACGTATTCAAAACACGGGCCCCAGACGCCCCAATTGGGTGGCCAATCGCAATCGCACCGCCATTCACATTCACCCTAGCAGGGTCCCATCCCATATCGCGATTGACAGCAATCGCCTGTGCGGCAAAAGCTTCATTCGCCTCGATAAGGTCAAGGTCATCAACCGTCCAGCCAGCTTTGGCTAAGGCTTTGCGCGACGCGGTAACTGGTCCGATCCCCATAATCGCCGGGTCAACACCAGCGGTGGCATAAGACACGATCCGGGCCATTGGCTGAATATTTTTAGCAGTGGCGGTAGCTTCGCTCATTAACAATACCGCGGCCGCACCATCATTGATGCCCGATGCATTACCAGCTGTCACAGTGCCATCCTTCGAAAAGGCTGGACGCAATTTTTGCAGGGCTGCTATGTCGACGCCATGTTTGATATATTCATCACAGTCGATAGTGACCTCGTCTCGCCGCGTTTTGACCAGAACTGGAGTAATTTCATCAGCAAATTTACTGGCCTTTTGGGCCGCCTCGGCCTTGTTTTGCGAGGCAACTGCGAATTCATCTTGTTCGTCGCGGCTGATCTGCCACTTGGTGGCAATGTTTTCTGCGGTTGTGCCCATATGATAGTCATGAAAAGCATCGGTCAGCCCATCCATGATCATAGAGTCGATAAAGGCCAAATTGCCCATGCGCGCCCCGGTCCGCAACATGGAAACATGTGGCGCTAATGACATGCTTTCCTGGCCACCGGCGATGACAACATCGGCATCCCCAAGTTGCACATGCTGGGCCCCAATCGCCACCGCACGCAAACCCGAACCACAGAGCTGGTTGATCCCCCATGCGGCGCTTTCTTGCGGCAAACCAGCGTTGATGTGCGCCTGACGAGCTGGGTTTTGCCCCTGGCCAGCAGTCAAAATCTGGCCCATGATAGTTTCTGAAACTTCTGCCTTTTCGATTCCGGCGCGCGAAACAACCGCTTCGATTGCCACTTTACCAAGTTCATGCGCTGGCAATCCCGACAAGGTGCCCCCAAAGCTGCCAACTGGCGTCCGTGCTGCTGATGCAATAACCACATTTGTCATCATACCCTCCGTTGGCCCGTGGCCATGTGCGATTTAGTGCTGGATAAATACAAAAAGGAGCGCCAGAGCGCCCCTTTTTTACTCGCGCGTGCTGTTAAGCGTTGACGATCTTGTTTTGGACATCCTTGCCGGCTTTCAGCATGATCTCTGCTGTATCAACCTGCGCCTTTTTGGCAACTTCAGCGATGCTCGCAAGATGCTTTGGTGCCGCTTCAACCTGTGCTTTGGCAAATTCGGTCGAGGCAGCCGCTAAATCTGCAGGCTTTTCGACAGGCTTGGCAAAAGCTTCAAGGGCCACGATGGTTTCGTTCATCCAAGTCTGACCAATCTCGATATTCTTTTTAGCCGCGTCAAAGGCAACATGTGACAGCTTGGTCTGATAATCAATGAATGGCTTTAGATTATCAGCCATCTCGAATGGTGAGGCTGATACGAATTTTTCCATCGCTTTGGTATAGTCAGTAAAAGTAAACATGTGTTCGTCTCCTGATAAAATTTTCTGCTAAGCGGAATATAGTTACCGCAATGCAGAAAATCAAGAGAAAATTACGCAATGCAGAAATTTAACTGTGGCGCTGCACATATTCTCCTGGCGCAGGACCTAAGTCTGGCCATTCAAAATTGTTTAAAACATTGTTTGAAATAATTTTATTTCCTGACATGCCAGCCGCCCATGCCTCCCATGCTGGCCACCAGGATCCGGCTGTAACTGGTAGGTCAAGGAAAGTGTCAGCTGCATATTTGGTTAAATTATCTGCTATGCGGAAATAATATTTCCCAGATTTGGGTGGATTTATAATCCCGGCCACATGCCCGCTTCCGCCCAAAATATAGGTTTTTGACCCCTTGGTCTGGCTGATCCCGGCAAAAGACGAACGCCAGGGTGCAATATGATCCGTTTCAGTGGCGACCGCACAGATTGGTATATCAACATCTGCCAGTGCCAGATCGGTATCAAGGAGCCGCAGCGCTCCACTCGCGAAACGGTTGTTCTGATAGAAATTGTCAAGATATTCGCGCGCCATGCGCCCTGGCAAGTTGGTTGAGTCGCTGTTCCAATATAGCAAGTCCATAACCGGTGGTTTTTGCCCCATCAGATAGGACCGAACCGCCGGGCCGTACACCAAATCTCCTGAGCGCAAAAAACTGAAAGTCTGAGCCAAAAATGCGCCATCCAAAACGCCACTTTCGGCAATGCGATCATGAATTTTCTTGGAATAGTCGGGACCGGTATAAACTGCCAATTCGCCAGGATCATGAAAATCGGTCAAAGTGGTAAAAAAGGTTGCAGAATTGATAAGATAATGACCGGTTTTTTGCAAATAATCTGCCGCCACCGCTACCAATGTCCCACCGATACAATAGCCAATCACATTCGCCTGCGGTTGACCGGTCATGCTGGTCACCTGTTCCAGTGCGGTTTGCACACCTTCGGTTATGTAGTCGTCAAAACCAACATCGGCCATTGTCCCATCCGGGTTGATCCATGACATCAAAAACACCGTTTGGCCAGCAGCCAGCGCAAACTGTATGAAGCTGTTTTGTGGTGTCAGATCTAGAATGTAGAATTTGTTGATACATGGCGGCACAATCAACAACGGCCGTTCAAACACGGTTTCGGTTTTAGGCTGATAGTGGATCAACTCAAACAGCCGATTGCGGAATACCACCCTACCAGAAGATGTAGCCAGATTTTCTCCAACCTTGAAAGCATTGGTATCGGTCAATGATACAGACAGCTGACCGTCACCTTTTTCCAGATCACTCACCAGATTTTCTAGCCCTTCAACCAGCGATTTGCCCTGGGTTTCAATCGCGTGTTTCAATGCTTCGGGATTTGTTCCCAAGAAATTTTGTGGTGACAGAAAATTGATCAGTTGTTGTGAGAAAAACTGAATTTGTCGGGCTTCACCCTCTGACAACCCCTCGATCTCAGCGACCGAGTCCTTAATCACTTCGCTGGACAGCAGATATTGCTGTTTGATCATGCTAAAATAGGGGTTGGTTTGCCACGCTTCGTCGCGGAAACGCCGGTCCTTGGGTTTTGCGTCCTGTGAGGCCCCCATCATCGAGGCTTGAAAATCAGACCAGGCCTCAATTGAGGCTTTATAATATCGGACCTGACTTTCGATCAATTTGGCAGGGTTGTTCATCATCTGCGCAAAATAGCTTGATGCTGCCTTGAAAAACAGTTCGGTGCTTGCATTTGACTGTTCTGGCTGTTCGGCTTTTTGCCGCGCCATGATCACAATCAGCCGCTTTGTTAATGCATCAATTTTCTCAAAATTGTCTTTGAGCTCGTCAAGCTGGGACGATTCGGCCATATCGTAATCAGACATCGCTTTTCTTTCGGTCAAATATGTGGGAGCCTGTCCCTAATGTAATTTTGGAACCTATTATTTATGTATACTATACCATCCTACCAGCTTTTGGACAGTTCTATCAAATTGCAGAAGGCGTTTGCGAGCCAGTTCAGTCATTTGTTTGACCAAGCTCCTGGGCTCACGCGCCTACATCCATTTGGATCATTGATGAATGGCTGGTCCAAAGTCGCCGAAAAATCTCTGGAGCGAATGGATGCAAAACCAGAATGGTCGGTCGAGGCATTGACCACATCAGGCGAATCCCGGCCCATCAAACCAGAAATCATTCTCGATAGAGCTTTTTGCGCCCTGACGAAATTTGCCACTACTTCGCAAAAACAATCAGCTGAAACTGTTATGATCATAGCGCCTATGTCAGGCCATTATGCCACGCTGACACGTAATACGGTGGCCAGCCTTGTTCCTGACTGCGACGTATATGTTACTGACTGGAAAAATGCACGCGATGTGCCAAATAATGCTGGTTCATTTAACCTCGATGATTTCGTGGATTACATTGTCGACTTCATCACTTACCTGGGGCCAATAACAAATGTGCTCGCCATTTGCCAGCCAGCGCCACTTACCGTCGCGGCTACTGCACGTCTGGCACTTGACAACCCGGCTGCGATGCCCAAATCAGTGACTTTGATGGGGGGGCCGGTAGACCCTGCCGCCAACCCATCGGCGGTGTCTAATTATGCAGGCAAGACTGACATTTCGCAATTACAGTCAACGGCAATCATGCCGATTGACAGCCAGTATGCTGGCGCCGGCCGCCTGGTTTACCCAGGCATTTTACAGTTAACTGCTTTTATGAGCATGAACGCCGCCACGCATATCGAATCTTTTGTGAGGCAGGTTTGTGCTGAATCAGATGGCACTGCGCATGATGGCGACCGGCATAACAGTTTTTATAATGAATATTTGGCGGTAATGGATATGCCTGCCGAATTTTTCCTTGATACAGTCCAACGCATTTTCAAGGACCGTGACATTGCAACCAATAATTTTGTGCATCATGGGCAAAAACTTGATATCGGGGCAGTGCGCACCACTCGCCTTTTGGTGATCGAGGGGGGACGTGACGATATCTCAGCGCCTGGTCAATGCAAAGCTGCTTTGGGGCTATTCACCGGTTTGCCTGATACACAAAAACACCACATCCTCGAGGAAGGAGCCGGCCATTATGGTATCTTTAGTGGTAAAGCGTGGCGCAACAATATCCGGCCAAAATTCCTTGATTTTATTAGGCAAGGCTGACTGCACACTTTTCCAGTGATGGCGTTACAGTTTGGGTGCCACGCTCACTCTCCAATAGTGCTGGGTCCTTTGTGCTGTCCTTAAATACTAATCTTTAGAGCTTGAATTTCGTTTTACAGTTAAAGCCGCGATCATTATCGGAGTCTTTGAGGCGAGGGCCTCTAAATATTTGAGATTTGTCTTTATTTGGTTATTTGGTAACTACTAATGTATTCACCGTAAACAGCTTGATCGTGTCACCTACGCCAATAATACCCGATACGCTTGCAAATCTCTAACTGTGGTTAATTTAGTTGCTTCTCGATGCGTCGATTAATCTGATTTGAAAAACTGGCATTCCGTATGATCGCAGTTAAGGTGGAACAAAAAGGTAAGGCTTCACTGGTTGGCCAGAGAAGCCTTAGAGAGATCACCTAAATACCCCAGAATAGCGACTGTTGAGCCTTTCAAATCTGATTGTTTTTAGTCTTTGCTCTGGTTCAAAAAAGACACTCGGCATTTTTTATAAGCTGGTGTCTCAAACCGTCTAATTGACGCGTTTCATCAATTCAAAAGCTTCGATGTGTTTTTCCGCACGTGCTAGTTGAGCGGCTTCGATGGAAGTGTTGACGATTTCCAAGAATGTTCCGGCTCTACAAGTGAATTTTCCCAATGCAATAGAAACCTGCTCGCAAAGGACGCAAGTCTCTCTATAAAATGAAGCAACGCTCATTGTTTTCTCCTATTTCGAAAAGTTTAGGACTGGTTTTTACCAACCTGGGCCAGCCTTTAGTATGAGTTCGGGTTGATTTAGGTTAATGCGTAAACCAACTAAACCGCACTATCTGCTAAAAGCAGGAATTCCAGTGAGTCAGTGTGAAATATATTTTCTTACTGCAATTAGTCCCGGTCTCAAGGAACCGCAGTCTGGTTGAGGTTTACGCATGACAATTTCACCTTTTTCATCTTTCGCTCGCAGGAAGTCTGACGGGTTTTTGCGAAACATGTGCTTGTCGAGCTCAGCGATAATTCCTTGGCTTGTTTCCAACATGGCCTCACCTTTCCATAAGACAAGAGTTTTGCGGGTTAAATCGGATACGCTAGACTGATATCTAAAAAAGTTGGTGCAATATAGAGCTAAATTATTTCTTATGTGATGCAAAAATTGCACTATTTGTGAATTCAGGCGTATTTCATTGATTTTTCATAGGTTTTAAGAATGTCAGGATGCTCTTGGTGGGTCAGCTATCAAACAAGGCAAGCATAAAACTTTACCATCTGCTCAAATCTCAATTCTATCCTCTAGCCGGCTATCTGTTTTTCGGTCATTGTTTGCACAGGCGCTACTGACACGGGTTCACTCCTTTGAAATTGCAGCCTTGTTGCAAGCAATTGAGCATCCGTGATGATGCTTCCTGATTTTGGAAAAGCCGCCAAACCAGGAACCGCATTGAAGCAGTTTGGATAGAGGGTATCGCTTGTTGACAAGCAGCACGGTTGTTTGATGATAAGGCCAAACAGAAAGGAAGGGTGGGGTTAACAATGACGGTCGAACACGCCATACAGTTGCTAAAACTCTTCAACAAATAG
>JAQCEA010000020.1 GCA_027620495.1 Pseudomonadota bacterium
TAGCTCAGTTGGTTAGAGCGCCGGCCTGTCACGCCGGAGGCCGCGGGTTCGAGTCCCGTCACTCCCGCCATTATTTTCCGCAAATCAATATTATCGGTCGCGCCACAGTTTATGGCGATGTTTGCGTGCGCCATGACCAGTAATTTATCCGGCATCTGGTTGCCTGATAGTCTAATGAAAAACTTGTGATCAGATTTGCGGGATACGCCACAAAACTAAAAGATTTGGCCGAGATAAGGCGCGCCAACAGTCACCGAAACGTGATTTGATTGTTGATTTTTTATACATATGTTAAATATGTGGGACAGGCTTGAGGCTTTGCGCTTGAACGGGATGAATCCAAACGGCAAAAACCGTTAATAGCGTGTCGCATTAATTTTGCCGATATGGCGTTATTTGACTGGGATACCGCTTTGACCCAGATTGATAGACGCTGGGATTACGGCGAGGCGAGGGTTTCTTTGATCGGCCACATCAAAGGGAAACTTCGTGTTTGTATCTGGTGTTGGCGGGGCGATGTTGTGAGGATGATTTCACTTACTTCATAAAGGCAAATGATGAAGAACAAAACATCTACAGAAAAGACTTACACTGATAATCATGGTGAAGCACTGGAACTGGACGAGGCGTGGTTTGCCAAAGCTGTGCGCGGCAGACCAAAGTTACCAAGTGAATTGCGCAAACAGCGGATATCAATTCTTCTTGATCCAGACGTCATTAGCCATTTCAAGGGCGGAGGACGCGGCTGGCAAACCCGGATTAATGCGGCGTTGCGCAAGGTCGCTGGGTTATAGGTTTTGCTTTTACGCATCGCTATGGTTTGGCGATCAAAAACGTAACATCACCCGCCACATGTGGTGTCGATCGCGCATGGGTCGGCCCAAAAAGCTGGCTGGCGGTGGCAATGAATTTTTGGCGCTCTGCATAAAAAATATGGTTTTTAATCTCGGCCTTGGGGCCACATAACAGGTTGAGTGCCAGGCCATAGCGGCTGCGTTGCCAGCATTGTTGCAGATTGGCAAATATATAATCATGCCACAGCGATATATCGGTTGTATGGCAGAGGTTAAACGTGCCGGAAAACACGCAAAAATCGACCGGTGACGGGGGGTGTTTGCCGACAAGGAATAGATGTTTTTGATCTGGAAACTGCTGTTTACAGCTGTTGATCATCGCCCGGTTGATATCGATGCCGAAATATTGAAAATTTTGATAGCGCGGGGTCTTTTGGATAAAATCAAGCATCGCCCCATAGCCGCATCCAACATCGCCAAGCGTTGGATTTGCCACCGGCGTGACTGTGGCGACAAGGTTAAGCAACGCATCAAATCTGGCAATTTGTGTTGACTGATTGCGCCAAAACACGCCTTTTGGGGCGGGGCCAAGGGCGGCAAGCCGGTCTTTATAGGCACGGTTCAGTTTGCGCTCAAGCGCGGCATAGATTACGCGGCGAAGCATCGGTGATGCCAAACGGCTTGATCAGCATATGTCATGCCTCCTCACTAGCATTTTTGAAAACGGTCTGGCAAACAGATGGGGCGCCGTGGGCGCGGTAGTGCAACAAGTAATCGGAAGACATATTATGAAACTCTATGGATTGAAAAATTGTGACAGTTGCAAAAAGGCCATGTCGCAATTGCGCGCCGCTGGGCATGACATTGCGTTTTTTGACATCCGCACAGACCCGCTAGATCAGTCACAAATTGTCGATTTGCTGGCCCGCCATGGCGATCAATTGGTGCTGAACCGCAAGTCGACAACATGGCGTAATCTGGCCGAATTGGATCGGTTGTTGCCGCCAGAAACCCTGTTGGCGTTGCACCCGACCCTGATCAAAAGGCCGGTCATTTTTCATAATGACACCAGATATATTGGCTGGGGCCAAGATGTGCAAACAGCGTGCGGCATTGGCTAGCACGCTGGCATGACAGCCGGTAGTTTTACGGGCATTCCTTGGCGATTCTTAATGCGCAAATATCATTGATTTATCGCGGAATGTCTTGAATTCAAGCGCATTTCCTGAAGGGTCGCGAAAGAACATGGTCGCCTGTTCACCCACTTCACCGGCAAATCTTGTTGTTGGCGCAATGATAAAGTCGGTGTCGTCAGCTTCCAGCCGGTCTTTCATCGCGTGCCAGTCATCCCAGTCCAGTATCGCGCCAAAATGGCGTGATGGCACTTTTTCGCCATCGACCGGATTGGTTTCGGCCGGGCTCAACGCACCGTCAACAAGATGCGCGCTGACCTGATGTCCAAAAAAATCAAAATCAATCCAGCGTTCAGCCGAGCGGCCAACTTTGCAACCAAGCTTTTCAACATAAAATGCGCGTGTGGCCTCAATATCGGTGACGGCAAAGGCCAAATGAAAGGGGGGTGAAACGGACATAGACAAGCTCCTTGAAAAGAGCGCTAATTTAGTGTTTTGCATAACACCATTCAACAAAATAGTTGGCGATCTGGGGGCGCTGGCGCTACACAAGGGAATGTGGCGTCTCGCCACTGGTTGATTTTCATGATTTTTAAATAGGTAACTTATGGCAAAGACCCGTATCGCATTAGAGCTTGGCATGGGGACATCGCTGCGCCGGCATGATTACACCAAGGCGGCGTGCCGCGCCGTGGAAGACGCGTTGTGGCATAATTCATTAAGCCTTGCCGAGGCCTTTGGCTTTGAAAAATCAGATATGTTGATCGAAGTTGAGATTGGGGTGCAACGCCCAGACGCGGTCGATGTCCATCAGGTTGCGGCGATTTTTCCCTATGGCAATGCGTCAGTTCAGGTTGTCGAGGGCGGGTTGGATATCGCCAAGCCAGATGGCAATGGCCATACCATTATCGCGAATGCGGCTGTTGTTGTTTATTTTGACATGGAAGCGGCAACAGGAGACGCCTGATGAAACGCATTATCCTTGAAATGGGCATGGGCAATGATCTTTATGGTGAAGATTACACCAAAGCGGCATGCCGGGCGGTTGAAGATGCGATCCGCCATAGTTCACTTATTCTGTTTCTTTCGCTTGGCTTTGACCATGCTGATATGCAGGTTAAGGTCACAATCGGCGTGCAACAGCCAGACCGGGTTGATACCGCGATGGTCGCGCAAAAATTGCCACGGGGCAAAGCTGAAGTGACCGCTGTTAAAGGTGGGTTGAATGTTGTTGATGCTGACAATAACACATGTTCAGTCGTCGCCACCGCGGCGGTTGAGGCCTATTTGAACATCAATCCAAATGACTGGGTGATATCGCAAAAATCAGCCGCGTCTGACCGGTGATCATAGTTGTTCGGCATGTCATGTTGGAACGGTGATGAAACCATTTGAATTCTTGCTGTATGGCATGGTGGTGTTTGGCTGGTCGACAAGCTGGCTGCCGCTGAAATGGCAACTTGACATTGTCGCACCTGAAGTTTCACTGCTCTGGCGGTTTTTGATTGCCGCGACGGTGATGTTCATCATCAGCATTTGTCTTCGGCAATCGCTCAAATTTGACTGGCGCACACATCTGCGCATCGCGCTATTGGGTTTGTGTATTTTTTCAACAAATTTTGCCTTTTTTTATCATGGCGGCAAGGGCGTCGCATCCGGCTTGTTGGCAGTGGTGTTTTCATCGGCCTCATTGGTAAATGTATTAATGACCGCAGTTTTGGGCCGGTCGCGGCCCCGGTTTGCACATTTGCTCGCTGCCGGGGTGGGGCTGACCGGTGTTGTCTGTCTGTTTTGGCGAGAATTACAATTATCAGACACCGCATTGACCAGTCTGGGCCTGTGTTTAATTGGCACCTTGTTTTTTTGTACCGGCAATATGGTGTCGGCGGCGTGTCAAAAGCGCGGTATTCCGTTGTTTGCCTCGACCAGTTGGGGCATGTTCTATGGTGCCTGTTATCTGGCGTTGTTTTCGCTGGTCAATGATCATGCATTTATCATAGAGCCAACGGCAAAATATATGCTTGGGCTTGTTTGGTTGGCACTTGTGTCATCGGTGATGACATTCGCGGCCTATCTGTCGCTGATTGGTCGAATCGGTGCCAGCCGTGCTGGCTATGCGACGGTTATATTTCCAGTATTCGCCTTGCTGATTTCAACTGTATTTGAATCCTATACATGGAGCAGTCTGGCATTTTTTGGTTTGGCGCTGGTGATTTGCGGCAATGTGATTATGGTGCGGGCCCGCGCCTAGGCAAGTGACGCTGATTAGCCCACAGGCGGGGCAAATGCTGTTGCCAAAAGCGACACGGTCGCGCCAGCTGTCAAAATATGCCGCATCTGC
This sequence comes from Pseudomonadota bacterium, assembly GCA_027620495.1. Lineage (GTDB taxonomy): Bacteria > Pseudomonadota > Alphaproteobacteria > Puniceispirillales > Puniceispirillaceae > UBA3439. Next base: position 4,269 of record JAQCEA010000020.1, read on the forward strand.
ATGTACCATGCGGGGATCAACCCCTGCAAACTGGCCTGCCGGTCGACAGACCATGCCAAGGTAAAGGCAATGGCAAGTGCCAGCAGGCTGATCTTGATGTCAAGCAGAACAATCGCCAGCCACCCCATAATGGCGGGTATGACGGACCAAATATACCAATAGGGCGATCTGTCCTCGCGCATCGTCAGGCCCCAATGGACGGCGCCAACAAAGCTAAGAATAACCGCCCCGTAAACAGCATTAGCAAATAAGGCAACGATGCTGGCGCTGGGGCTGCCTGAATACATAAGCACGGCGCAGCCAACAAATGGCACCAACCCGCCAAAGCCCATCAATTTTGCCATATGAATATATGGATCAGAATTGGTTTCATTCATTGTCGTCGCTCCTTGGGGCTGGTCTGTATCAAACAATGGTCTGTGTCAAACAATGGTCTGTGTCAAACAAAAGGGGTAGGGATGACCGCTGCCAAAAGAACAGGCAGAGGCACAGCGCCACAATGTCGCATATTAGGCGTTTGATAAAATGGCTGACAAGCGTTGTTCCGGAAAATTTCCATTTTGTTGGTGTGAAAATGAAAATCGGGTATGGTTTTTCCAATATGCGGCTTGCAATTACCCTACCGCTGAATTATTCACTGTTATTGTTCTTTTCCGGCAGATTCAGCAGGAGATACCTTTGGAAATTTTTCTCGGTGAATATTTGCCAATCGCTGTGTTCTTTGCGATTGCCATCGGGCTATCTGCAGCTTTTGTTTTGTCGGCGTTTGTGTTGGGAAACCAGAGGCCTGATGATGAAAAAATGGCGGCCTATGAATGCGGGTTTGACGCATTTGACGACTCACGGCGACAGTTTGACGTGCGGTTTTATTTGGTGGCGATTCTATTTATTATCTTCGACTTGGAAGTGGCGTTTTTATTCCCATGGGCGGTGACCCTTGGCGGGATAGGCCTGTTTGGATTCTGGTCAATGATGTTGTTTTTAGCGGTACTCACGGTCGGCTTTATTTATGAGTGGAAAAAGGGAGCTCTGGAATGGGAATAATGGATCCGGCCAAGGCGGCACCGATTCCTCCCGGTGCTGATCAAGATGCAATTTTACGTGCCGTTGGTGACGAAATCACCAACCGCGGATTTGTGATTGCAAAAGCCGATAAATTATTCAATTGGGCCCGGTCTGGGTCTTTGTGGCCAATGACATTCGGCTTGGCTTGCTGTGCGGTGGAAATGATGCATTCGGCTGCCAGCCGCTATGACATGGACCGCTATGGCATGTTGTTCCGGCCAAGCCCGCGGCAATCAGACGTGATGATTGTGGCGGGGACGCTTACCAATAAAATGGCACCGGCATTACGCCGCGTTTATGACCAGATGCCAGAACCGCGCTGGGTGTTGTCAATGGGGTCATGTGCCAATGGTGGTGGCTATTACCATTATTCCTATGCTGTGGTGCGTGGTTGTGACCGGATTGTGCCGGTTGATGTATATGTGCCGGGCTGCCCACCAACAGCCGAAGCGCTCATTTATGGGCTGCTGCAACTGCAAAAGAAAATCCGCCGCACGGCAACAATAGCACGGTCCTAGATCGGTAATTTCATAGCCGCTTTGTCAAGTTCAACATAAACAGCGAAGGGCGCTGTAATGACTGAAAATCATAGCTCAGATCTGCCATTGGGCGGGGAAACAGAAACAGCGCTTATGGCAATGGCGGATCATATTGCCGAAGTTGTTGACGGCATGGCGGTTTCTTGTGCCGTGATCCGGGGCGAGATTGAATTGCGCGTAAATCCGGCAGATATCCCGCAGGTGCTGACCTTATTACGTGGGGACCGGCAAGCCGCCTTTAACCAGCTGATTGATCTGACCGCTGTCGATTATCCAGAACGCGAATCACGGTTTGACGTGGTCTATATGTTGCTGTCGATGGATAATAACATGCGCATGCGTCTTGTTGCCGCAGTCGCCGCCGGGCAAGCGGTGCCAACGGTGACACATTTGTATATGGCGGCCAATTGGGCAGAGCGTGAAGTGTGGGATATGTTTGGCATTTTCTTTGCTGGACACCCGGATTTGCGTCGTTTGCTGACCGATTACGGTTTTGAGGGACATCCCTTGCGTAAAGATTTTCCGCTGACCGGTCATGTAGAGGTGCGCTATGACGATAACCAGCGGCGTGTTGTCAATGAACCTGTTCACCTTGTTCAGGAATTCCGTGACTTTGATTTTTTAAGTCCGTGGGAAGGTATGCAAACACAAATTGCCAATACGCCCGCACGTGACGATGCAGAACAAAAAGGGTGATGGTGTGTTATGGCTGAAATGCAGATTAAACCTATCACGATGAATTTTGGCCCGCAGCACCCAGCGGCGCACGGGGTGTTGCGCTTGGTGCTGGAAATGGACGGCGAGGTGATTGAACGTGCCGACCCGCATATTGGGCTGTTGCATCGTGGCACTGAAAAACTGATTGAGCATAAAACCTATTTACAGGCCCTGCCGTATTTTGATCGGCTAGATTATGTGTCGCCGATGAACCAGGAACATGCTTGGGCATTGGCTGTTGAAAAGGCGCTGGGCATTGAGGTGCCGCGCCGTGCGCAATATATTCGTGTGTTATATTGCGAGATTGGGCGGATCTTGAACCATCTTCTTAATCTGACGACATTTGCCATTGATGTGGGGGCGATGACGCCGTTGCTCTGGGGCTTTGAAGAGCGTGAGCATTTGATGGGATTTTATGAACGTGCCTGTGGTGCCCGGCTTCATGCGGCGTATTTTAGGCCCGGTGGTGTGCATCAAGATTTGCCCGATGATTTATTGCGCGATATCAAAAATTGGGCGCAAAAATTCCCTGACTTTATCAATGATTTGGAAACTTTGCTGACAGAAAACCGTATTTTCAAGCAAAGGACAGTTGATATTGGCGTGATTAGCTATGATGACGCGTTGTCACTTGGGATCACCGGCCCATGTTTGCGGGGGTCTGGTGTGGCGTGGGATTTACGTAAAACCCAGCCTTATGACGCCTATGATGAAATGGATTTTGATATCCCTATTGGCAAGACCGGCGATTGTTATGCACGGTATTTGGTGCGTGTAGAAGAAATGCGCCAGTCGCTCCGCATTATCGAACAGGCCATTGACGGCATGCCAGCTGGCCCGGTTATGGCGCAAAATAACAAAATTATTCCGCCAAGCCGCGGCGAGATGAAACAGTCGATGGAAGCGCTGATTCATCATTTCAAATTATATACCGAAGGGTTTCATGTCCCTGAGGGCGAGAGCTATACAGCCGTTGAGGCACCAAAAGGTGAATTTGGTGTCTTTTTGGTGTCAGACGGAACAAACAAACCCTATCGCTGTAAAATCCGCGCGCCGGGGTTCTATTTCATGGCGGCGGTAGACCATTTGTCTCGGGGGCATATGCTCGCCGATTCAGTCGCGATTATTGGTTCGCTTGATATTGTGTTTGGTGAGATTGACCGATGAGCATTGATGACCGCATTGCAGCAGACCAGCCAAAAACCTTTCAATTTACGGCTGAGAACGAAAAAGAGATAAAGCGTATCATCGCTAAATATCCAAAAGGCCGTCAGGCCAGCGCGGTTATGCCCTTGCTAGATTTGGCACAGCGCCAGCATGACAATTGGATACCTATGGCGGCGATTGAGGCCATTGCCAACCGGCTTGAAATGGCTGAAATCCGAGTGCTGGAAGTGGCAACATTTTATACGATGTTCAACTTAAAACCGGTCGGGAAATATTTTTTGCAGGCCTGTACAACCACGCCTTGTTGGTTGCGCGGGTCTGATGAAATGATGCGCTGTATAAAAGACCGCTATCATATAGCATCTGGGCAGACGTCAGCCTGTGGGCGTTTCTCGCTGCTAGAGGTTGAATGTCTTGGTGCTTGTGTGAATGCGCCAATTTTGCAGGTGAATGACGATTTTTACGAAGATCTTGATTATGAAACAACTGGTGCATTGCTTGATTCGCTGGAAGCTGATGATCCTTTGCCAGTGGGTTCGGTGACTGGCCGGTCTGGGTCTGAAGCAAGCGGCGGCGGCACCACATTAGCTGCGGTGAAATCTGGAAAGTCAGGCAAATCTGCATCAAAAAAACGGGGATCGGCACATGCTTAAAGATCAGGACCGTATTTTCACAAATATTTATGGCTGGGCAGACCCCGGTCTAAAGGCCGCCAAGGCCCGTGGTGATTGGGATGGCACGGCAAAGCTGTTGAAGCTGGGTCATGATCAAATTGTCGAACGGATGAAGGCCTCTGGGTTGCGTGGGCGCGGAGGCGCTGGCTTTCCGACTGGTCTAAAATGGTCATTCATGCCGAAAGAGGTCAAGGACCGGCCACATTATCTGGTGGTCAATGCGGATGAATCTGAACCCGGCACATGTAAGGACCGCGATATCATCCGCCACGAACCGCATAAATTGCTCGAAGGCTGTGTGGTGGCTGGTTTTGCGATGCGTGCGCATGCGGCCTATATCTATATCCGCGGCGAATTTGTGAATGAAGCCCGCCGGTTGCAAGCGGCTATTGACGAGGCGTATGACGCTGGGTTGCTTGGTAAAAATGCAGCAAAATCTGGATGGGATTTTGACATTTATCTGCACCGCGGCGCGGGGGCTTATATCTGCGGTGAAGAAACAGCCTTGCTGGAATCGCTTGAAGGCAAAAAAGGCCAGCCGCGTCTAAAGCCACCATTTCCGGCAGGTGTCGGTCTTTATGGCTGCCCAACGACAGTGAATAATGTCGAATCAATTGCAGTGGCACCAACGATTTTGCGGCGCGGGGCCAGCTGGTTTGCTGGTCTAGGCAAGGAAAACAATACCGGCACAAAGCTGTTTTGCATTTCCGGCCATGTAAATAAGCCATGTAATGTCGAAGAAGAAATGGGGATCCCGCTTCGGGAACTGCTGGAAAAACATGCAGGCGGCGTTCGTGGGGGCTGGAGTAATTTGCTGGCGGTGATACCGGGCGGGTCATCAACACCGTTAATGCCGATTGATGTTTGTAACGATATAACAATGGATTTTGATGCCTTGCGTGCGGCCGGGACCGGGCTTGGCACCGCTGGTATCATCGTCATGGATAAAAGCACCGATATCGTCAAGGCCATTGCCCGCTTATCTTACTTTTACAAGCATGAATCATGTGGCCAATGCACGCCATGCCGTGAAGGCACCGGCTGGATGTGGCGCATGATGGAGCGGCTGGTCCGGGGCGAGGCTGAAAGCCACGAAATCGATACATTGGAACAGGTCACGCGGCAAATCGAAGGCCACACAATCTGTGCCCTTGGAGATGCTGCCGCCTGGCCAATTCAGGGGCTGATCAAGCATTTTCGTCCAGAAATTGAACGGCGTATCGCGGCACGTCATGCGGTTGATGCGGTAGCGGCAGCAGAATAGAAAGCGGAAAAAACACCCATGCCAAAGCTTACGGTAAATGATATCGAGGTTGATGTTGAAGATGGTTCAACAGTTTTGCATGCCTGTGAGGCAGCTGGCGTAGAAATACCCCGTTTTTGCTATCACGACCGTTTGTCGATTGCCGGCAACTGCCGGATGTGTCTTGTCGACATGGAACGTGCGCCAAAGCCGATCGCATCTTGTGCCATGCCAGCAGGTGACGGCATGGTGATCCGCACCGATACCGACCGTGTCAAAAAGGCCCGTGAAGGGGTGATGGAATTTTTGCTGATTAATCACCCGCTTGATTGTCCAATTTGTGATCAGGGCGGCGAATGCGACTTGCAGGACCAAGCCATGGGTTATGGTCTTGATGGGTCGCGTTTTTCGGAAAACAAACGTGCTGTTGACAACAAACATATGGGGCCATTGATCAGCACGGTGATGACCCGTTGTATCCATTGTACACGTTGTGTGCGGTTTGCCACCGAAGTTGCCGGGGTTCCTGAACTAGGGGCGATTGGGCGCGGTGAAACTATGGAAATCACCACCTATCTGGAAAAAACACTGGCATCTGAATTATCGGCCAATGTGATTGATCTATGTCCGGTTGGCGCGCTGACATCACGCCCCTATGCCTTTACCGCGCGGCCATGGGAATTGAATAAAACCGAATCTATCGATGTGATGGATGCTGTTGGCAGTAACATCCGGGTTGATGCGCGCGGGGCGCAAGTGATGCGGGTGCTGCCACGGCTGAACGAAGATGTGAATGAAGAATGGATTTCGGATAAAACCCGTTATGCGATTGATGGGTTGCGCCGCCAGCGCCTTGACCGCCCCTATGCCAGAGGCCGCGATGGTAAATTGCATCCGATCAGCTGGGATGAAGCGCTGAAAACGGTGGCTGGCAAGCTAGGCAAAGCCAAAGCCAAACGGGTGGCGGCGATTGCTGGCGATCAATGTGACGCTGAATCCATGTTTGCGCTGAAAAGCCTTATGGCGCGTCTTGGCAGTCCCAATCTGGATTGCCGTCAAGATGGGGCAAAAATTGGCGGGGCAAGATCTAGCTATCTATTCAACAGCACAATTGCCGGTATTGATGATGTTGACGCGCTGTTGATTATTGGCAGCAACCCACGGGTGGAAGCCGCCGTTTTGAATGCAAGAATCAGACGCAATTGGTTGGCAACGCAAATGCCGGTTGGGGTAATTGGCGAAAATGCTGATTTAACCTATGCCACACAATGGCTGGGGGATGAGGCGTCTTTGCTAGATGATGTACTGTCGGGTAAACATAAATTTGTAGCAAAATTGAAAAAGGCGAAACGCCCCATGATCATCATTGGCATGGGCGCTTTGGTGCGCGCGGATGGGGCGTCTGTTTTGGGCAAGGCCCGGCAGATTGCCGAAACCTATGGTGTGGTCACAGACAAATGGAACGGCTTTAACATATTGCATAGTGCGGCGGCGCGTGTGGCCGGGCTGGATATGGGATTTTTGCCTGAGCGTGGCGGTATGGATGTTGCGGCCATGGCCGCCGCCGCCAAGGCTGGCGATTTAGATGTGTTATGGTCATTAGGCGCTGATGAAATCGATTACGCTGATTTTGCGTCAAGTTTCGTTATTTATCAGGGGCATCACGGTGATGCTGGTGCGCATCATGCCGATATTGTGTTGCCCGGTGCGGTTTATACCGAAAAAGATGGCATTTACCTTAACACCGAAGGGCGCGTGCAATATGCAAATCGTGCGGCATTCCCGCCGGGCGAGGCGCGCGAAGATTGGGCGATTATTCGGGCGGTTTCCGGTGCTATTGGCAAATCTATCGGGATGGACAGTCTTGCCGAGGTGCGTGACGCATTATGCGAGGCGGTGCCGCATTTTGCCATGCCGGATCAGATTAGTGCGGCAAAATGGGCAAAATTTGGTGGCCGTGCAAAATTATCATCCCAGCCCATCACCAGCGCGATCGAGAATTTCTACATGACCTGTGCGATTAGCCGCGCGTCAGAAACAATGGCTGAATGCCGTCGTGCCCAGCAAGCTGATGCGGCGGGCGCGGTGGCGGCGGAGTGACTGGTATGATGGATTTTCTGACACATGAATGGGCTGTCGAACTGGGCTGGATTTTGTTGCAAATTCTGTTTGTTATCGGCCCATTGTTGATCGCGGTGGCATATTTGACGCTGGCAGAGCGGCGGGTTATTGGCTTTATGCAGCTACGCAAAGGGCCAAATGTGGTCGGGCCGTTCGGCATGTTCCAGCCATTTGCTGATGCGCTGAAACTCATGGCCAAAGAAACCATTCTGCCAGCTGGTGCCAACAAAGTTGTGTTTCTGTTTGCCCCGATGTTGACATTTATTTTATCGCTGGTGGCATGGGCGGTTATTCCGTTTGGCGAGGGGTTGGTGATCGCCGATATCAATGTCGGTATTTTATATTTATTCGCCGTGTCGTCTTTGGGTGTGTACGGCGTGATCATGGCAGGATGGGCAAGTAATTCAAAATATGCGTTTTTAGGCGCGCTTCGTTCGGCCGCACAGATGGTGTCCTATGAAGTGTCAATGGGGCTGGTGATTATCAATGTGCTGTTATGCGCCGGATCGCTGAATTTATCAGCCATTGTGGAAGCCCAGCGTGATATGTGGTTTGCCCTGCCGCTATTGCCGATGTTTGTGGTGTTTTTCATCTCGACGCTGGCTGAAACCAACCGTGCACCATTCGATTTGCCAGAAGGTGAATCAGAACTCGTTGCTGGTTATTTTGTTGAATATTCATCTATGTCATTTGCGCTGTTTTTCCTTGGTGAATACGCCAATATGATCTTGATGAGCAGTATGACAGTGATCTTGTTCCTAGGGGGCTGGTTGCCACCACTGGATATCTGGCCGCTGAACATGATCCCCGGGCCATTATGGTTCATTTTGAAGATCATGCTGGTGCTGTTTGTTTTCTTATGGGTGCGGGCGACCACGCCGCGCTATCGTTACGACCAATTGATGCGGCTTGGCTGGAAAATTTTCCTCCCATTCTCATTGATTTACGTTGTGCTAACGGCAGGCTATTTGCTGGTATCTGGTAATTTGCCAGATGTGTCGTTGGGCTAGGGGGGTGTGAAGTCATGATGTCCGCTGTTTCAAATGCATTGCGATCATTTCTGCTTCTTGAATTGGGGAAAGGCTTGTTCTTGACCTTAAAATATTTCTTCAAGCCGAAAGTCACCATCAATTACCCATATGAAAAAGGCAGCCTGTCTCCGCGGTTTCGCGGTGAACACGCATTGCGGCGGTATCCAAATGGTGAAGAGCGCTGTATCGCCTGTAAATTATGCGAGGCTGTATGCCCGGCTCAGGCCATCACCATCGAAGCCGAACCACGTGCTGATGGAAGCCGCCGGACAACCCGCTATGACATTGATATGACCAAATGTATTTATTGCGGCTTTTGTCAGGAAGCTTGCCCGGTAGATGCCATTGTTGAAGGGCCAAATTTTGAATTTGCCACAGAAACTCGGGAAGAGCTGTATTACGACAAAGATAAGTTACTGGCCAATGGTGATCGCTGGGAAACTGAAATTGCCCGCAACCTCGCCGCTGATGCACGTTGGCGCTAGGCCGGTATAGATTTGACACAAGAAAGACAGTCGCAAAATGATTGAAGCCTTATTCTTTTATCTGTTCGCTGGCGTCATGCTTGCCAGTAGCGTGATGGTGGTGGTCAGCCGCAACCCGGTCTATTCAGTTTTGTTCCTGATATTGGCGTTTTTCAATGCGGCGGGACTTTTCGTTCTGATTGGGGCGGAATTTTTGGCGATGCTCTTGGTCGTCGTCTATGTTGGCGCGGTCGCGGTTTTGTTCCTGTTTGTTGTGATGATGTTGGACATTAATTTTGCTGAAATGCGCGCCGGGTTTCAAAAATATTTGCCACTTGGTCTGATTGTGGGCGGCATTTTGGTTTTTGAACTTGTGGTGGCGATGTATGGTGACGCCTTTGGCGGTAAAACCGCGCCTGTTGTGTCTGAAATAGCCAACACCACGCGGCTTGGCGGTGTGCTTTATACAAAATATGCATTTTTGTTCCAACTGGCGGGGCTGATCCTGTTGGTGGCGATGATTGGTGCTATTTCGCTGACCTTGCGGAAGCGCGCCGGTGTCCGGCGGCAAATCATTGCCGAACAAAATGCCCGTCGTCCAGCAGATGTTTTAGAAGTGATTAAAGTGCCGTCAGGTAAAGCGCCGGCCGCCGCAAATACCGGTAAAGCCGAGGAGTAAGTCAGTATGCTTGAGTTATCATTAAATCATTATTTGACTGTTTCGGCGATGCTGTTTGCGCTTGGCATTTTTGGCATTTTTCTGAACCGGAAAAACATTATCACCATTTTGATGTCAATCGAATTGATGCTGTTGGCTGTCAATATCAATATGGTGGCGTTTTCAGCCTATAATGGCGATTTGGAAGGGCAGATTTTTTCTCTGTTCATTTTGACCGTAGCGGCGGCTGAGGCCGCGATTGGCCTAGCTATCCTTGTCGTGTTTTTCCGCAACCGTGGGTCTATTGCGGTTGAAGATGTTAATGTGTTGAAGGGCTAAGGCCATGTATGCGCTCATCGTTTTTCTGCCGCTTGTCGGGTCTATTCTTGCCGGTCTGTTAAGCCTGAATAATCAAGATCGTCCAGCAGAGCTTGTGACCGTAACCGGCCTGCTATTGTCATTATTGCTATCGGTGATTGCCTTTGCCGAGGTGGCGATTGGTGGCACGCCCGTCACTGTAGATATTGGGCGGTGGATTGTATCGGGTGATTTTGCCGCGCAGTGGGCGCTACGCTTTGACACAATGACAGCGGTGATGCTGATCGTTGTGACTGGCGTGTCATCGATGGTGCATATTTATTCAGTTGGCTATATGTCGCATGACAATGCGCGGGCCCGGTTTATGTCCTATCTAAGCCTTTTCACCTTTGCCATGCTGATGCTTGTTACCGCTGATAATCTGGTGCAGCTGTTCTTTGGCTGGGAGGGCGTTGGCGTTGCCTCTTATCTGTTGATTGGATTTTGGTATAAAAAAGAGTCGGCCCATACAGCGGCGATGAAAGCCTTTGTGGTGAACCGGGTTGGTGATTTTGGGTTCGCACTTGGTATTTTGGCTGTCTATGTGTTGTTTGACTCAGTCCAGTTTGACGTTATTTTTGCGCAATCAAGCTTGATCGCCACGACAAATATTGAATTTTTAGGCCAGTCCTTGCCGGCCCTCGAAGTCGCTGGCATTTTGCTATTTATTGGGGCGATGGGCAAATCAGCCCAGCTTGGCTTGCACACATGGTTGCCTGACGCGATGGAGGGGCCAACCCCAGTATCGGCGTTGATCCATGCCGCCACCATGGTCACGGCCGGCGTGTTTATGGTATGCCGTCTATCGCCAATGCTGGAATATGCGCCATTTGCGCTTGATGTCATCACCATTGTGGGTGCCATGACAGCAATATTCGCCGCCACTGTCGGTCTGACACAATTTGATATCAAACGTGTGATCGCCTATTCCACATGCTCGCAACTTGGCTATATGTTTTTTGCCGCTGGCGTATCTGCCTATCCGGCGGCCATGTTCCATCTAACAACACATGCGTTCTTTAAAGCCTTGCTGTTCTTGGGGGCAGGGTCGGTTATTCATGCCCTTTCAGATGAGCAAGATTTGCGCAATATGGGCGGGATCTGGCGCAAGATACCGGTAACCTATGCGATGATGTGGATCGGGTCATTGGCGCTGGCTGGATTCCCGTTTTTTGCTGGCTATTATTCCAAGGATATGATCCTTGAAGCCGCGTATGCCGCCCATTCAGGGGTTGGTAATTTTGCTTTTGTGATGGGCTGTTTGGCCGCCTTTCTAACGGCCTTTTATAGCTGGCGTCTGTTGATCTTGGCATTTCATGGCAAACCGCGGGCAAGTGCCGATGTGATGGCGCATGTGCATGAATCTCCGCTGGTTATGACATTCCCATTATTGGTCTTGGCGATTGGGGCGATTTTCTCTGGATGGCTCGGCTATGAATTATTTGTGGGCCATCATTGGCAGCAATTCTGGGGTGACTCCATTTTCATTTTGCCGACCAATGCGGCATTGGAAAATGCGCATCATGTTCCCACTTGGGTGAAGTTGCTGCCAATTGGCTTGGCGGCTAGTGGCGTGGCCATTGCGGTGTTGTGCTATGCCGTCTTTACCGGATTGTCAGCAAAGATTGCGGCGCTGTTCTGGCCTATCCATCTGTTCTTTTTCAACAAATGGTATTTTGACGAATTATATGACGCGATTTTTGTCAAGCCTGCGGTTCGGCTTGGTCATTTTTTCTGGCTACGTGGTGACCGCGATACCATTGATGGGTTTGGCCCAGACGGTGTGTCGGCATTGGTTTACCGGATTTCTGGTGCCTGTTCGCGGATTCAGACCGGGTTTGTCTTCCATTATGCCTTTGCCATGTTAATTGGTGTGGTTGTGTTGGTCAGCTGGTACGTGTTGCGTTTTAAGGGGTAGGGTGATGATCGATAACTGGCCTATTTTGTCTATAATCACCTTCATGCCATTGGCGGGGGTGTTGTTCCTGTTGATCATTCGCGGGGATGACGACACAGTTGCGCATAATTCACGAAATGTGGCGTTATGGGTGTCTGCCTTTACCTTTTTGGTGTCACTTGTAATTTTGATTGGGTTTGATAGCGGCGCGCCCGGTTATCAATTTGAAGAACAGCGGGTTTGGCTCGGTGACACGGGGATCAGCTATCATATGGGTGTCGATGGTATTTCGATGCCATTTGTTTTGCTGTCCACCTTTTTAACGCCGCTCGCCATCTTGGCCAGTTGGCGCAGTATTACCAACCGTGTACGTGAATATATGATCGCCTTTTTGTTTCTTGAAACCATGATGATCGGGATGTTTGTGTCGCTCGATATGCTGATGTTCTATCTGTTTTTCGAGGCTGTCTTGATCCCGATGTTTCTGATTATTGGCGTGTGGGGCGGCCCGCGCCGGGTCTATGCCGCGTTTAAGTTTTTCCTTTATACCTTGCTTGGTTCAGTGTTGATGCTGGTGTGTATGCTAGCCATGTATATTGATGCCGGCACAACAAATATTCCGCAATTAATGTCGCATGAATTTGCCCGTGGCATGCAAACATGGTTATTCATCGGTTTCTTTGCATCATTTGCTGTCAAGGTGCCTATGTGGCCAGTTCATACATGGCTGCCTGATGCGCATGTTGAGGCACCAACCGCCGGTTCAATGATTTTGGCTGGGGTTTTGCTGAAAATGGGCGGCTACGGATTTTTGCGGTTTTCATTGCCAATGTTCCCGTTTGCGTCTGAATTTTTTGCCCCCATGATCTTTGTGTTGTCAGTGGTCGCGGTGATTTACACATCACTTGTGGCATTGGCGCAATCAGATATGAAGAAAATGATTGCCTATTCGTCTGTGGCACATATGGGGTTTGTCACTATTGGTATTTTTTCGATGAACGAACAGGGTATTGCTGGTGCGATGTTCCAGATGATCAGCCATGGATTGGTATCAGCGGCATTGTTTTTCTGTGTAGGCGTTGTCTATGACCGGCTACATACGCGTGAGATTAGCGCCTATGGCGGTGTCACCGCAGTAATGCCGCGCTATGCTGTGTTTTTCATGTTTATGATGCTGGCATCAGTCGGTTTGCCCGGCACCAGCGGATTTGTTGGCGAAATGTTGGTTTTGGTGGGCGCGTGGCAAGCCAATACTTGGCTGGCGTTATTTGCGGCAACTGGGTTGGTTCTTGGTGCGACCTATATGTTATGGCTGTATCGCCGGGTGATGTTCGGACGAGTTGTGAGTGCCGAAGTTCAGTCCATGGAGCGTATGCAGATGCGTGAATATGGCATTTTCCTGCCTTTAACCATTTTGGTGTTGTTTTTCGGGGTATATCCAATGGCGTTGCTCGATGTCATGGACGTATCCATTCAATTCATTCTGGACGATTTAACAGCAAGTGGCGTAGCGCTGCTGGTGGCGCGTTAAGCGCAGTGCTGATTTGTATTTTGGGGAATAGTGATGGCTTTTGAACTGGCAGATATATTACCGGCGTTGCCTGAAATCATTTTGTCAGCGGTGGCGCTGGTGTTGGTTTTGGTAGCGGCCTATGGTGGTGATGGTGCGGCCAATGCGCGCAGGGTGGCGCATTTGACGCTGGCTGGCATTGTTCTAGCGGCGATAGCCTTGCTTTCTATGACGTCTGCACAATCCACTGCGTTTGGCGGTATGTTCCGTGCCGATGCCTTTGCCGATTACATGAAATTGCTGGTGTTAATGGGCAGCTTTGCGGCGGTGTTCATGTCAGTGACGCCGCTTGAACGTGATGACATCAATAAACCGGAATTTTCCTTGCTTGTGATCTTGGCACTTGTTGGCATGATGCTGATGATTTCGGCAAATGATTTGATGTCATTATATATGGCGGTCGAGTTGCAATCCTTACCGCTTTATGTGGTGGCGGCGATGCGGACAAACTCGCTTCGCTCTTCTGAAGCTGGCCTCAAATATTTCCTGCTTGGGGCGCTGTCTTCAGGCATGTTGCTATATGGGGCGTCATTGGTTTATGGATTTGCCGGTACCACAAGTTTTGCTGGCATTGCCGCTGCTGTTTCTGAAACAGATTTACCAGCCGGGTTTATCATTGGTATGGTGTTTATGATCACGGGTATTGCCTTTAAAGTGTCGGCGGCGCCGTTTCATATGTGGACACCAGATGTCTATGAAGGGTCGCCTAGCCCGGTGACCGCGCTTTTTGCGATCGCGCCAAAGGTGGCGGCGATTGCGTTAATGCTACGATTAACCTATGGCGCCTTTGGCAGTATCGCGCTTGAATGGTCGCAGGTGATCATGGCGCTGTCTGTTGCTTCTATTGTGGTTGGCGCCTTGGGGGCGATCATGCAGAAAGATATCAAACGCATGATGGCCTATTCATCAATTGCGCATATGGGCTATGCGCTTGCCGGACTTGCCGCTGGTACGCATGAAGGCGCTTTTGGTGTTATGATCTATATGACCAGCTATGTATTTATGGGGGCTGGCACCTTTGCGATCATTTTATTGATGCGGCGTGACGGCCAGTCGGCAACACGTATAGCCGATTTGCGTGGATTGTCGAAAACCCAGCCGCTTTTTGCGCTTGGCTTGATGGTGATGATGTTTTCGATGGCTGGTATTCCGCCATTGGCTGGCTTTTTTGGGAAATGGTATGTGTTTTTGGCAGCGGTCAATGCGGGGTTGGTACCGCTGGCCGTTATCGGCGTGGTGATGAGTGTTGTTGGCGCGTTTTACTATTTGCGGATCATCAAGATCATGTATTTCGAAGATAGTGAAGCGCCACTAGACCAAGATGTGCCGCTTGCCAATAAATTGGTACTCGGCGTTTCAATGGCGGTGATTTTGTTGTTCTTTGCTGGGCTGAATTCGATCATGGACGCGGCGAACACAGCAACAATGGCGTTGATGGCACCATTTTAGGTGACGGTCGGATGGCATGACAGATAGCCAATGCTGGACACTTTCATGTCAGGACCGGGGAACTTCAACATCTGATTTGGCCAAGGCCGCGGCGCGTGAAGGTGCACCAGCGGGCAGTGCCTTTTTATTGGGTGAACAAACCGCAGGTCGTGGGCGTCAGGGCCGCCAATGGTCATCTCAACCGGGCGGTATGTATGTGTCGGTATTGCTCTATCCATCACGCCCGGTAAACAGCTGGTTTGCCCTGTCTTTTGCGACAGCTCTGGCCATATATGATGTTGTAAAATTGCATTTGACAGAGCAGATTATCCAACATAATGCGAATTTGCCGATCCCGGCAATAGGGTTAAAATGGCCAAATGACGTGCTGGTAAATAACCGCAAGGTGGCCGGTATATTGCTAGAAGCACAAGGCGATAGCCTGATTATTGGCAGTGGGGTGAATATCGATTCCATTGCCCCTATTGATCAGAACCCACATCCACCTATCGCTTTTGGTGATTTCCCCGGGATATTGCCGGGGCCAAAACAGCTAGCCGAAAGCTATTTGAAACGGTTGCAATTTTACTATGAATTGTGGGAACGAGATGGATTTGCGCCGGTGCGTGATTTATGGCTGGGCCAAGCACTGCATATGAAGCAGACCATATCAGTTCATGTGGCTGGCCAGAAAATCACCGGGATATGCAATGGATTGCTAGATGATGGCGGGTTGGTTTTACTTGATGAATCTGGCACAAGCCATCATATCACCACTGGGGATGTCGAATTGATTGGCAGGTAACGGATGCTTTTGGCAATAGATTGCGGCAATACAAATGTTGTGTTTGCCATTTATGACGGGGATGAACAGCGGGCAAGCTGGCGGATCAGTTCTGACAGCCGCCGCAGCACTGATGAATATGTTGTCTGGCTGACCCAGTTGATGGCATTAAAAGATATCAAAGTGGGCGACATTACCGGGGTGATGATTGCCAGCGTGGTGCCAGATATCCAGCCTAAATTGGTGGCTTTGGCGCATCGCGGCTTTGATCTGGTGCCATTATGTGTTGATGATCCGGATGTGGATTTGGGCATTGCCATCAACATAGACAGGCCAGAACAGGCTGGTGCTGACAGATTGGTGAATGCGGTGGCGGCGGCGGCATGGCATAATTTACCAGCTATCGTTATTGATTTTGGCACAGCAACGACTTTGGATCTTATTGGCCCAAAGGGCGCTTATGAAGGCGGCGTTATCGCGCCGGGTGTTAATTTATCTATCGAAGCGCTATATATGGCGGCAGCGCGCCTACCGCGCATTGCGGTGAAACCATGGCGCACAGATATGCCTGTTCTTGGAACCGATACCATATCAGCAATGCAGTCTGGAGTATTTTGGGGCTATGTTGGGATGGTTGAAGGGTTGTTGGCGCGGTTGCGGCAAGGCTACGGGGCGGATTTGCCAGCAATTGCGACAGGCGGGCTGGCGCCACTTTTTGCTGATCATATCAACGGGCCGCTGATTGTTGATGCTGATCTAACTTTAAAAGGACTGGTGCGTATTCACGCACAGAATAAGATTTGACATGACCTATTCGACAAATGATTTGCTATTCGTGCCGCTTGGGGGGTCAGGCGAAATTGGTATGAATGTCAATTTATACCATTACCAAGATAGCTGGATTATGGTTGATCTTGGCATTTCATTTCCTGATGACAGCACCCCGGGCGTTGATGTCATTTTACCGGATTTGAAATTTATTGCCGAACGCCGTGAAAAATTGGCTGGGCTTATCTTAACGCATGGGCATGAAGATCATCTTGGGGCTATTCCATATCTGTGGTCGCAAATTGGCTGTCCGATTTATGGCAGCGCATTTACGCTGGCACTGCTTCGGCGTAAATTGACCGAATCGCATGGTGATTTTGATATTCCGCTTCATGAAATGGGGATGAACGCGCCGCGCCAGATTGGCGCCTTTGAAATTGAGATGATTGCGCTGAATCATTCAATTCCGGATCCAGCCGCGCTCGCGATACGGTCTGCTGCCGGTACAATCTTGCACACAGGTGACTGGAAATTTGATAAAGCGCCGGTACTGGGTACAGATACCGATGCGACGCGGCTACGCGCTGTTGGGGACGCTGGCGTTTTGGCTATGGTTGGTGATTCAACAAATGCCATGATTAACGGGCGCACCGGTTCGGAAAGTGAAGCGCAACAAGGGCTGACTGAGGCGATCGCGAAGGCAAGCGGGCGGGTAGCTGTTACCTGTTTTGCCAGTAATGTGGCGCGGATACATTCAATTTGCATGGCGGCACAGGCCAATCAGCGTTCGGTAGCGATTGTCGGCCGGGCGCTCAATCGGGCAATTTCGGCGGCGCGTGAAGTTGGTTATTTGAATGACCTTCCCGATTTTGTTCAAGAAAATGATATCGACCTTTTGCCGCCTGAATCGCTGGTTATTGTCTGTACCGGGACACAAGGTGAACCACGTGCCGCGATGGCGCGTATCGCCGCGGGTACGCATGAAACTGTCAGCCTGCAAGCAGGCGATACGGTGATCTATTCATCACGCCAGATTCCCGGTAATGAAACTGCTATTGCACGGGTGCAGGATATGCTGATCCGGCGTAATATCAATTTGGTCACCGATCATGACGCGCCGGTGCATGTGTCTGGGCATCCATCACGCGATGAAATGGTCGATATGTATGGGCTGGTTCGGCCAAAAATCGCCATACCTGTTCATGGTACAGCACGGCATTTACAGGCGCATGCCGAACTTGCCAAGGCGTGCCAGGTACAACAAACATTGCTTCCCGATAATGGCGCAATGATACGGTTGAACGGTTCTGAGGCGGCCATAATCGACAATGTGCATACCGGTGCCATGACAAGTGAAAAAGGCAATATCATAGAATTGCAGTCAGATGTCTTGCGGTCGCGGCGGCGGATGTTGTGGAACGGCGTTGTGACCGTATCGGTTATTTTAAATAAGTCAGGTCATCTTTGTGTGTTGCCTAGCGTGGCACAAACCGGCATTGGCGATGGTGCGGCGGCAAGTGATTTTGTCGCGGCGGCAACTTTGGCGGTTGAAGATGCGATTGAGGTGCTGGGTAAAACCGCACGACGCCAAGATGGTTCAGTTGAAGAAGTGGTATCACAGGCTGTTCGGCGTGTGGCGCGGTCTATGTTTGGCTTGCGGCCAATTACCCAGGTGCATATCATGCGGGTTGCTGAAGAGGATCTACGCGCATGATTGGCCGGATAAACCATATTGCAATTGCCGTGCCTGATGTGACGGCGGCAGCGCGGCAATGGGAAACCATGCTTGGGGCCACGGTAAGCGCGCCGCAGACATTGCCAGAACATGGTGTGCGTATCGTGTTTGTAACGGCACCAAATGGCAAAGTCGAATTAATGGAACCTTTTGGTGAAGCCTCTCCAATCGCTGGGTTTTTGGCGCGTAATGAAAATGGTGGGATGCATCATATTTGTTATGAGGTTGACGATATCGAGTCGGCAAGCCAGACGCTTCAGGCCGCTGGCGCGCGGGTTTTAGGCGATGGCACCGCCAAGATAGGCGCGCATGGCAACCCGGTGTTGTTTTTGCACCCTAAAGATTTTAACGGCACCTTGATTGAGCTTGAACAGGTTGCCGCAACTAGTGAACGCCCACAGGCAGAATAGGGAAAATCGTTACATGGGGTTAGTATCTGGGCTGGTTGTCTATATTTTGCTTTGGTGGTGGGTGTTTTTGATGACGCTACCATTCGGGGCAAAGGTGCCTGACGTCATCGAAACAGGGCATGCGACATCAGCACCAGCCAAGCCAATGTTGTGGCGCAAAGCCGGAATAACCACGGTGATTGCCGGAATTTTGTTTGTGATTGTCTATTGGGTGATTGTGTCTGAATTCATCAGCCTCGATACAGCATGACAAGTCCTGAACGGCAAAAAAGCTGTATAAAAAAGAAAAGCAAGGCTTTCGCCTTGCCTCTTTTGCGCCGGTCTTATTGCCGATTGCGCGTCTCCCTAAACCCGGTTTTGGCAACCTGTTCCAAAAAAGCTAGTCAATTTTGTCAGGGTTGTCGATATAAAAAGCACATAATGATACGCTTTTTTGAACATTTATTTTAAAACATCCTGAAGACAAAGAAACAAACAAACACATACCGCCATCAAGGATAATGCCATGACGATTTATTTTGCTTCCGATCATGCCGGAATCTCGCTCCGCCAGACTTTGTTGTCTTATGTACAGGCGGCCAGGCATGATGTTGTCGATCTGGGGACAGAGGAAACAGCGTCGGTCGATTACCCGGATTTTGGCGTCAAGCTTGCGATGGCGTTAAAGCAGGATCATGAGGGGCGCGGCATCGCCATTTGTGGAAGCGGCATTGGCATTTCTATCGCGCTTAACCGGTTTTCATGGGTGCGTGCCGCACTTGTAAGCCAGCCTGAGGCAGCTGAATTGGCGCGCCAGCATAATGACGCCAATGTTTTGGCTCTTGGCGAGCGGTTGATTACCGCTGAAACTGCCAAAGCATCGGTACAGAAATTCTTATCGACTGAATTTGAAGGCGGGCGGCACCAGCGCCGTGTGGACAAATTATCGCACATTGTTGAAAGCGCGGCGAATTAAGGCATCGGGGCTTGGTATTTTCGTTGAAACGCTCTATGTTGACACAAAGTTTTAGTTTGCTGCGAAGATGGATTGGAAAATACCGCCAATACATCGCCAGCACTCATCTATTGAATATGCTAATGAATGATTATGCGCATGAGGAGTCTGCAAAATGGATGACGCACGTAGCGTGAAAGACGCAATGACAATGACTGGCTTTTTCTCTGACCCGCTGGCCAAAACTGACCCGGAAGTTGCTGCTGCGATTGCCGATGAATTGGTACGCCAGCAAGACCAGATCGAAATGATTGCTTCTGAAAATATTGTCAGTGTGGCTGTCATGGAAGCCCAAGGTTCCGTTCTGACAAATAAATATGCCGAAGGCTATTCTGGGCGCCGCTATTACGGTGGGTGCGAACATGTTGATGTTGTTGAAACGTTGGCCATTGAACGTGCGAAAAAATTATTTGGTTGCAGCTATGTAAACGTGCAGCCGCATTCCGGTGCGCAGGCCAATCAGGCAGTGTTTTTGAGCTTGCTACAACCAGGCGACACAATTTTGGGCATGTCACTTGCCGCAGGTGGGCATTTAACACATGGTGCCGCGCCAAATTTGTCAGGCAAATGGTTTAACGCGGTACAATATGGTGTGAGCGAAACCACCGCACAGATTGACTTTGATGAATTGCAAAAATTAGCGGAACAGCATGAGCCAAAAATTATTTTGGCTGGCGGATCAGCCTATCCGCGCACGCTTGATTTTGCGGCATTCCGCAAGGTTGCCGATTCTGTTGGTGCGTATCTGATGGTGGATATGGCGCATATTTCTGGTCTTGTAGCGGCCGGGGTGCATCCATCACCATTGCCACATGCAGATGTTGTTACGTCGACAACGCATAAAACCTTGCGGGCATCACGTGGCGGCCTGATTTTGACCAATGACGAAGCGCTTGGCAAAAAATTTAATTCGGCTGTTTTCCCTGGATTACAGGGTGGGCCATTGATGCATGCCATTGCTGGCAAGGCCGTGGCCTTTGGTGAAGCATTAAAGCCTGAATTCAAAGCCTATATCCAAACGGTTGCGAGCAATGCCAAAATTCTAGCGGAAACCCTGATAGACCGCGGTGTAGCCATTGTGTCTGGTGGCACTGACACGCATGTGGTTTTGGTCGATTTACGGCCAAAGGGCTTGACAGGTAACATCACCGAAGTTTCGCTTGAACATGCGGGTATCACCTGTAACAAAAATGGTATTCCGTTTGATCCGCAACCCCCAATGGTGACATCTGGGGTCAGATTGGGAACACCTGCAGGTACCACACGCGGCTTTGGCAATGATGAATTTGTGCAGATTGGTCACATGATTGGTGACGTGCTGGATGGATTGGCTGAAAATCCGGATGACAATAGCGCCGTTGAAGCACGGGTGCGTGAACAGGTGCGCAGCTTATGTCGGGCTTTCCCAATCTATAAATAGTGTGTACACTCGCGCCCAACGCTAGATATAGATTGGGTGCCGATCATGATTTGTCCGTTTTGTGGAAATGAAGACACGCAGGTAAAGGACTCGCGGCCAGCTGAAGACGGGGCCGCGATCCGTCGGCGGCGCCTCTGCGGTAAATGCGAGGCGCGATTTACCACCTTTGAACGTGTCCAACTTCGTGAAATCACCATCGTAAAACGAAATGGCCGCAGGTCTATTTTTGACCGTGACAAGCTGGAACGCTCTTTTGAAATTGCGTTACGCAAGCGTGATGTTGATACAGAGGATGTGGCACGGGCCATAAATGAGATTGTGCGCAAGCTAGAAAGCTATGCTGACGGTGATGTGCCGAGCGAGAAAGTCGGCGAATTGGTTATGTCCTCGCTCCATACCCTCGATCAAGTCGCCTATGTGCGCTACGCTTCTGTTTATCGCAATTTCCGCGAGGCCAAAGATTTTGAAGCCTTTGTCGAAAAGGAGCTTGGTGAATAGCGCCGTGTCTGTGCCAGCTGAAACTGATAAACGCTGGATGCGGGCAGCCGTTGCACAATCTCGCCATGCCGAGGGACGGACAAAAAGCAACCCACCGGTTGGCTGTGTGATTTTAGATAAATCTGGTCGTCTTTGTGCGGCGGCGCATACCGGCATCGGCGGCGTGCCGCATGCCGAAACGCAAGCGCTTGATATGGCCGGTAAATCAGCAAAGGGCGGCACCGTCTATGTCACTCTTGAACCTTGCGCGCATCATGGAAAAACACCGCCATGTATCGACGCGCTTATCGCCGCAGGTGTGGCGCGCATTGTTGTGGCGGTGGGCGACCCTGACGCACGGGTTAATGGCCGCGGGTTGGAAATGGCGCGGGCGGCCGGTATCGAGGTAAATCTTGGTGTTGAATCCGTTGCCACCATGGCTGTTCTTCATGGATTTTTGCGGCGTATTTCTGCTGGCAAGCCCTATGTCTGGTTGAAAACAGCAGCATCGCTTGATGGGAGGATTGCCTTATCTGACGGCAAAAAACGCTGGCTCACTGGCGATCCAATGCGGTATTTTGTACATGAATTGCGAAGCCGTTGTGACGCGCTGTTGACAGGCATTGGTACGATCCTTGCTGATGACCCGGAACTGACCTGCCGCGCCCCGGCCGGCGATTCTGATAGCCCAGTAGTGTTTGTTCTTGATAGTCAGCTTCGCACGCCGCCTAACGCGCGCCTCTTTGGCAAGGGGCAACGCAAGGTGACGCTGTTCTGCACGGAATCAGCACCAAAGGAGCGATTTATCACACTGCAAAAAACCGGCGCGACGGTCATAATATTGCCGACTGATTCACAAGGCCAGCTTGATCTGCATGCGGTATTAAACCATCTTGGCACCATTGGCATTAACACAGTTTTGGTGGAAGCTGGTACCGGCGTTACCACGGCCATGCTGGGGGCGGGGCTGGTTGATAAAATTTACTGGACTCAATCACAGCATATTTTGGGGGCTGACGCCCGGCCAGTTGTGGGGCCGTTCAAGTTGGTAGCAATGCCGCCACAAAACCTATATACCCAGTTAACCTCATCATGGATTGGGCAAGACCAGTTACGGGTTTTTGTCCGAGATGTTAACCAAGACAAAACAGGGTAGTGTTCGTCTATGTTTACCGGAATTATCACTGGCATTGGCCATATCGATTCTATCGTGGATGCTGGCGACCGCACCTTTCGCATTGGTTGTGACTGGGATTGTTCACAAATAGATATTGGGGCGTCGATCGCCTGTTCTGGTGTGTGTTTGACCGTGGTTGCGCGGGGAACAAACAGTTTTGATGTCACCGCATCAGCAGAAACATTGGCCGTGACAACCGCTGGCAATTGGTCGGTTGGTGACCAGATCAACCTGGAACGCGCATTAAAACTTGGTGATGAGCTTGGCGGTCATATTGTTTCGGGTCACGTCGATGGTCTGGCAGAGATTACATCTATTGAAAATAGCGGTGATAGTCATGTTGTATGGCTTCAAGCCCCATCTGCCTTTGCCCGGTTTATCGCGGCCAAAGGTTCGGTTGCGCTAGATGGGGTATCCTTGACGGTGAACGCGGTAGATGGGTGTTTGTTTTCGATCAATATTATCCCGCATACATGGTCAGTAACCGGGTGGGCCGAGGCAGTTGTCGGTCAGAAAATGAATATGGAAATTGATATGCTGGCGCGTTATGTTGCGCGGCTAGCTGACTTCAAATAAGGAATGGTTTCATGACAGCGCCAAGCGAAAACGAGCTCTCTACAATCGAAGAGGTGATTGCTGATGCGAAAGCCGGCAAGCTTTTTATCCTTGTCGATGATGAGGACCGTGAAAACGAGGGTGATTTATGCGTTGTGGCTGAATGTGCGACAGCTGATGCGATTAATTTTATGGCAAAATATGGGCGCGGCCTGATTTGTCTGGCACTTACCCGACAGCGTACTGAAACGCTGGGGTTGACGATGATGGACCGGCGCAATGAATCACGGCATGAAACCGCCTTTACCGTATCTATCGAGGCGCGTGAGGGGGTGACAACAGGCATCTCGGCGCATGATCGTGCACACACCATTAAAACGGCGATCGATCCGAACTGTAACGAGCGTGACATCACCACGCCGGGCCATATTTTCCCGCTGGTAGCGCGTGACGGCGGCACCTTGGTGCGGGCTGGTCATACCGAAGCTGTGATTGATATTGCGCGGGCGGCTGGTTATGACAACCCGGCTGGTGTTATTTGTGAAATCATGAATGATGATGGCCGTATGGCGCGGCTTCCCGATCTTGTGACCTTTGCCAAAGAACATGATCTGAAAATTGCCTCTATCGCTGATTTGATTGCGTGGCGGCGCCGCAATGAATCGCTGGTGCAGCGCATGGTGGAAACAACCGTTACCACCCGGATTGGCGGTGATTGGCGCATGATGATCTATACCAACACCATTTCAAACATTGAACATATTGCGCTTGTCAAAGGCGATATCAGCGGCGATGCACCGGTTTTGGTACGCATGCACGCGCTTGATTTAATGGCTGATCTTCTTGGTGAAGTATCTGAAAAGCGTGCAGGCAATGAATTGGCGTCTGCCATGCAAATGATTGGCGATGCAGGGCAGGGGGTTGTGGTTGTTTTGCGCGAAGCCTCGACCAGCAGTTTAACAGCAATGGTCAGCCAAAAGATTGTGGCGCAAATTGACGGTGGTTCAAATCGGGAATTGCGCGATTACGGTGTTGGCGCGCAAATATTGACCGATCTTGGCATCAGTCAGATGATCTTACTGTCTAATACCCGGCCAAATGTTGTGAGCCTTGAGGGGTATGATCTGGAAATTATCGACTGGCAACCATTACAGCAGGAGAGCTGAATGAGTGGGCATTTTTTGATTGTTGAGGCACGTTTTTATGCCGATATTGCTGACGCACAGCTTGCTGGGGCGAAATCTGCTTTGCGCGCTGCTGGGGCCAGCTTTGAGCATGTTTCGGTGCCGGGGGCGTTGGAAATTCCAGTGGCCATCGCAATGGCCGCCGCGAGCCAACAGCATTTTGACGGCTATGTTGCGCTTGGCTGTGTGATCCGCGGAGAAACAACGCATTATGAAACGGTTTGTTCTGAATCAGCCCGCGGCCTTATGGATTTGGCAATTGCCGAAAATTTAGCCATTGGCAACGGCATTCTAACCGTTGAAAATGAAGCACAGGCGTGGGAACGCGCTGATGCGGAACGAAAGGATAAAGGCGGCGATGCGGCACGCGCGGCACTGTCCCTTGCCACGATCCGAAAAAATTTCGGTATGTGATGCTATGAGCGACGATAAGAACCAGTTGAAAGCGGTGCCGGTGCGCCGACGTTCCGCCGCCCGGCTTGCGGCCATCCAAATCACCTATCAGTCACTCATTACCGGGCAATCTGCGGTTGATTTTGTGCCGCAATTTTTGTCGCATTATGCCGATGATGTCAGCAAATCATTTCGCGTTAAAGACCTTGATCATGACCATTTAACAAATCTTTATGCTGGTGTTGAGGCCGGGCGGGATGAACTTGACCGGGTCATTGGTGCGGCATTATCAGATGGATGGTCCATTGACCGTCTGGCGCGGATTGAGCTTGCTGTATTGCGGTGCGGGGCTTATGAACTTACCGCCATGCCGCATATTCCGGCACGGGCTGTGGTCAGCGAATATGCGGCGCTCAGCGATGCGTGCGGATGCGAGGTTGGGTTTGTGAATGCCGTATTAGACGGTTTGGCACGTGATGCTAGAATCGTTGAAATGCAGTCCTAGACAGGCGTTTATTCCTCGGCTTGTCGGCGTCTTAAGTTTGAAAATACTTGTTCCAGAATGCCAAATGTATCACCCGGTGTTGGTGTCTTATCATCAATGTGGGCGATCTGCAAACCATCTTCTTTATTAATTAAATCAATTGATTCAAGTACATTCTTATCATTTAAAGTAAAGATATAGATAAGGCGTTTCTGGGTCTGTTTGGTACTGGCGACCGGCTGTAGCATCACCTGACTGCTGTAATATAGCTTTTGTGTGTCAAAGGCGCCCTTAAAGCTTGGCTGTCCCAGCATATCCAGAATATCGGCTCTAGTTGTCGTGCCGATATTGATTTGTTTCAATTCATTTTCGTTGATGACGTGACCATGGCTGCTGATCCGGTTACCACAGGCCCCAACCGCGGCAAGTCCCAAACTGGCGACAAAACACAGTGCAAAACGTATGTATCTAGGATGACTGATGTTTGTGCGTGATGGTCTGGTCATTCACAGCTTCCTGCTATATATAGTGGGCACCGTTGCTCACTCTTGCCGGATGTTGCACCAATGAACAAAAAATCTCAAGGCTGGCTTGGCACTTTATTTTCTTGGGGCCAGAGGCGTCAGTCACGCGAAGCTGAAACGCTATATGCGGCGGCGATTGAAGTGGCGCGCCGCCCGATATTTTATCAGCAGTTTGGTGTGCAAGATTCTGTTGATGGCCGGTTTGATTCGCTGAGTTTGGTGGTCATATTGATCATGCGACGCTTAAAAAATTGCGGGGCGGACGGAAAAGAGATCAGCCAACAGCTTTTTGATTCAATGTTTGCTGATATGGATTTGTCGCTTCGTGAAATGGGTGCCGGTGATATTGGCGTGTCCAAACGAGTGCGGGTTATGGCCGAAGCATTCTTGGGGCGTCTTGATGCCTATGTGACCGCACTTGATCATAATGACCGGGCGGCGCTGGGGGCGGCTTTGCGGCGCAATTTGTTTCGTGACAATGCCGATGTTGACCCGCTGGGCAATGGGGCGGTTGATTATGTGTTTGCGCTGGCCCAAGAAATCACTAATCTTGACCAAGATGATTTGCTCCTCGGAAATCTGAATCTGTCATAATGCGGTGATGGCCTTCTGATGCCTCAATTTTCAATTACATCTGAAATTAATGTGGATAGGCTTCGTCCTGACTCAGATAATTTTTACAAATTATCGATCGATTCTGCCGACCTTCTTGCATTGACCGAACGTTTTGGCTGGGTATCGGTTGATCATCTGGCAAGTGAACTATGCATTCGTAAAGTGGCGCGGGATTGCTGGGATGTTACCGGCCATATTACTGGACAGATTGTGCAAAACTGCATTGTTACCGGCGCGCCCGTGCCAGAAAATATAGATTTTCAGATTGAAGAGCGTTATGTTCGCACAGCCGAACAGACCGATCAGGTTGAGGTCGGTCTAGACGGTGTGGAACCAATAAAAAACGGGGCGATTGACATTGGCGAATTGGCGGTGCAATCACTGTGCCTTGCGGCGACAGCATGGCCAAGAGTTGATGATGCGCCAGATTGCTATAGCGTCGGTGAACAAGAACTAGATCACCCATTTGCCGGGCTGTCTGCACTAAAGCGTCAAAATCGAGAGTGAATAAGAGTGGCTTGGAGGAAATATCCTGTCTGACGTTATTAAAATTGCCTTAGACGCTATGGGGGGTGACAATGCGCCAGCGTCGGTCATTGACGGTGCGGATATCGCCAAAGCGCAGGCCCCGCATATTGAGTTTATCTTTGTTGGTGATGAGTCGCGTGTGCGACCGTTGTTGGTACAAACACGGCATCTGCAAAATGCCGAAATTTTACATACAGATGTTGCGGTGGCGGCCGGTGATACCGCGTCACATGCGGTGCGCCGTGGGCGGGATAGCTCTATGTGGGTGGCCATTGCACAGGTTGCCGATAAAAAGGCTGACGCTGTTGTGTCCGCAGGAAATACCGGTGCCTTAATGGCCATGTCAAAATTGCAATTGCGGACGATGCCGGGCGTCACCAGGCCCGCTATTGCTGGGTTTTTTCCAACCGAGCAAAAGCGCATGTGTATGCTTGACCTTGGTGCAAATCTTGAATGCGATGAAGATAACCTTGTTCAATTTGCGCTGATGGGACAGGCATTTTACCATTCATTGGTTGGTAAAGAGAACCCGTCAGTGGCTTTGCTTAATGTTGGGTCTGAAGAACAAAAGGGCCATGAATATTTGCGTCTCGCCGCCCAGGAACTATCGGACAAGCAACTTGGGGTTAATTACATTGGCTTTGTTGAAGGGTCCGATCTTGTTAAAGGCGGTGTTGATATTGTGGTGACCGATGGGTTTTCTGGAAATATTGCGTTGAAAACTGCCGAAGGTGTGGCTGGCTTATTTGCCACATTGTTGCGGCGCTGTTTCAAAGCATCCTTGCCAGCCAAGCTTGGCTACCTGTTGGCACGCGGGGCGTTAAAGAATTTTAGAACCAAGATGGACCCGCGGCGATATAATGGCGCGGTTTTTCTTGGGCTGAATGGCATTGCCGTTAAATCACATGGTGGCACCGATGCGGTTGGCTTTGCCAATGCGATTGATGTCGCGATGAATCTTGTGGGACATGGGTTTATCCCCGATGTAAGCAGCGCGATTGAAAAGGCTGATCGCATGCGGGCGAAACGAAAGAATGTAAATGAGTAAACAAACCGTATTGATGACGGCTGTCGGTTCTTATCTGCCAGCAAATGTGGTGACCAATGATGATCTGTCGGCCTGTGTTGATACCAGCGATGAATGGATCCGGCGCCGCACCGGCATTACCCAGCGTCATTTTGTGGCTGACGGCGAAACAACCGCTGATTTGGCGAGTAACGCCGCAACAAAGGCGCTGACGCAGGCGGGTCTTGTTGCTACGGATATTGATCTTATTATTGTTGCCACCACCACGCCGGATAATACCTTTCCCTCGACAGCTACGAAAGTGCAGCATCTAATTGGCGCATCTGGGGCGATTGCATTTGATGTGCAAGCTGTTTGTGCGGGCTTTATCTATGCGGTTGATGTTGCTGATGCCATGTTGCGAGGGGGGCGGGGGCGCCGTGCCTTGGTTATTGGCGCCGAAAGTTTCTCAAAATTGCTAGA
Organism: Pseudomonadota bacterium; assembly: GCA_027620495.1. GTDB lineage: Bacteria > Pseudomonadota > Alphaproteobacteria > Puniceispirillales > Puniceispirillaceae > UBA3439. The sequence goes on from JAQCEA010000020.1 coordinate 32,737, forward strand.
TTGGCAGGATCGCACGACCTGTGTGTTGTTTGGTGATGGTGCTGGCGCGGTCATTCTGGAAATTATAGATGAGGCCAGCGATTTCGGCATAAGGTCTTCGGTGTTACATGCCGATGGGGCGTATCGCGATATTTTATATGTTGATGGTGGCCCATCAAGCAATCAGGATGTCGGTTATGTGCGGATGGAAGGCAAGGAAGTTTTCCGTCATGCGATTGAAAAACTGGCCGCAGTTATGGATGAAGCGCTGGCCAAGGCAGATATGCAACCGCATGACATTGACTGGTTGGTGCCGCATCAGGCCAATATTCGGATCATTGACGGCATGCAGAAAAAAATGCGGCTGCCAAGTGAAAAGGTGGTGCGTACTGTTGATCAACATGCCAACACTTCTGCCGCGTCGATTCCATTGGCATTGGCGAGCGCGGTTGATGACGGGCGGGTAAAAAATGGCGATGTGCTGGCGATGGAAGCCATTGGCGGCGGCCTTGTTTGGGGCGCGGCGCTGGTGAAATTTGGTCGCCCATCTTGATGATTTGTTAATGTTGGCCAAAGAAATGCGGCGAAAATGTGTATGCGGCCTTGTATTTTTTATCTAAATGTTTTTATGATTAAAAAACTGGCTAGTCTGCCAGCCAAAAGTTTCACATTGGATACCGATTGTTATGGCAAAAACGTTAACCAGAGCTGATCTTACCGAATCTGTCTATCGTAATATTGGGCTGTCCAGAAACGAATCTTCAGATCTTGTTGAATCCGTTTTAGAAGAAATTTGCACCTGTCTTGAAGCCGGTGAAGAGGTCAAATTATCTTCCTTTGGCACCTTTTCTGTTCAATCAAAGCGCCAGCGGGTTGGGCGCAACCCGAAAACCGGTGTCGAAGCTGTGATTACCCCGCGCCGGGTGTTGTCATTTCGGCCCTCACATATTCTGAAGGATCGTGTCGATAACGCCTGATGACTGATAAATCTAGCGACGCCTTTCGAACCATTTCAGAAGTTTCAGCCGCGCTTGACGTCCCGCCGCATGTATTGCGCTTTTGGGAAACCAAATTTACCAGTTTACGCCCATTAAAGCGAAGCGGTGGCCGCCGCTATTACCGGCCTGACGATGTCGCTGTGCTTACGAGAATTCGGGACCTATTATATAAAGACGGCTTTACCATAAAAGGCGCACAGCGGTTCTTAAAATCTAAACAGGCACTGGCACCAACAGGCGTGGTAGCGGATTTGACAACGGGCGGTGACGCATCAGACCTTGCCGCGATCCAAGCAATTTTGGACTCTGCACGCAAGCGTTTGGCCAGTGTGAAAAGCCAATTACACCCCTAAAAGCCAGATAACCGCGTTAAATATGCGTTGGTCTAAAAGCTGATTGCATGGGGCCGTGGCTAACGCTATAACAATCACGGACGGAGCGTAGCGCAGCCTGGTAGCGCACTATACTGGGGGTGTAGGGGTCGTGGGTTCAAATCCCGCCGC
>JAQCEA010000043.1 GCA_027620495.1 Pseudomonadota bacterium
TGCCTGTTAGCCTATTCGCGTTGGCAAATTACCAGTTTATTCATGAACACCAATCTAGGCCAATATAGGGCAGAATAACGCCGAAAAAGACAAATTTCTGCCTTAATGCGCCTCGGCCCAGCTATCCGCCATACCCGCCTCTGCAACAAGCGGCACGGTCAGTGACACAACCGGATCAGCGGCGCGTTCCATCACATCAGTGATCACCGCCATAGCGTCATTAGCGCGGTCTGCTGGTACTTCAAAAATCAATTCATCATGCACTTGCAACAACATATCAGCAGGGATCGACCGCGCCGCCAAAATCGGCGGTAACTGGATCATAGCCCGTTTAATTATATCAGCCGCGGTGCCCTGAATCGGGGCATTGATCGCTTGCCGTTCAGCAAAGCCGCGCATTGCCGGGTTGCTTGCGGTAAAGCCAGATATATGAATGCGCCGTCCAAATAATGTAGTTACAAACCCATCTTCGCGGGCTTCGGTCTTGGTGCGTTCCATATAGGCTTTAATATTCGGGAATTTTTCAAAATAGGCAGAGATATAATCACGTGATTCACTTTGCGGAATGCCAAGCTGGCGGGCCAGTCCAAACGCCGAAATGCCGTAAATAATGCCAAAGTTAATTGCTTTGGCGCGGCGTCTTGTTTCACTGTCAAGCTTATCTAGCGGTATGCCAAACACCTCTGACGCGGTGCGGGCATGAATATCAACACCGGCCTGAAAGGCTTCGATCATGCTGGCTTCATTGGCAACATGCGCCACCAGCCGTAATTCAATCTGCGAATAATCAGCCGATATCAATTTATGCCCGGGCGCGGCGACAAAGGCGGTGCGGATTTGCCGCCCTTCGGCCGTTCGGATCGGGATATTCTGCACATTTGGATCAGATGACGACAAGCGCCCGGTCGACGCCCCAACCATGGAAAATGACGTATGAACACGCCCGGTCTCGGGCAGGATTGAATCAACCAACGCATCAGCATAGGTGGATTTCAATTTGGCAATATGGCGCCATTCTAGCACTTTTGTCGCGATTTCAACCCCTTTGGCCGCCAAATCCTCGAGCACATCTGCCGATGTTGAATAGGCGCCCGTCTTGGCTTTTTTACCACCGGGCAGGCCCATTTTATCAAAAAGAATTTCGCCTAACTGTTTTGGTGACGCAATATTAAATTCTTCTCCAGCAAGGCCGTGAATTTCACTTTGATAGGTCGCCATGCGGCTGGCAAAATCATTCGACATGCGGGCCAGAATTGATTGTTCGACAATGATGCCGCACGATTCCATTTGTGCCAAAACCGGGATGAGCGGACGTTCTAGCCGTTCATAAACCGAGGCGACACCAGACCCAGCAAGCCGCGGTTTTAAAATTTGCCAGAGCCGTAGCGTGATGTCGGCATCTTCGGCCGCATAATCAAGTGCGGCGTCAGGGGCGATGGCGGCAAATGACACCTGTTTTGCGCCTTTGCCGCAGACATCTTCATATTTGATGGTTTGGTAATCCAGCCAATGATCGGCCAGATAATCCATCGAGTGACGGTTCACCACACCGGTATCAAGTACATAGGACAGACACATTGTGTCATCCACCGGATGCAATTTGATGCCGCCATTTGCTGGCCGCAACAACACATGCGAGTCATATTTTAGATTGTGACCAATTTTTAAAATAGCCGGGTCTTCGAACACATCGCGCAACAGCGCTATGGCGTCATCAAACGGGATTTGCTTGACAGGTGTGGCGTCCTGCAGCCCATCAAAATCCAAACCGGTTTGTCCAGAGGCGGCAAGATTTTGCGCCGCACCATGGCGCAATGGTACATAGCACGCATGACCGGGCGCCAGTGCCATGGCAACACCAACAAGATCTGCCGCCGCGGCATTCAAGCTGGTTGTTTCGGTATCAACCGCCACAAACCCTTGTTTACGGGCAATTGCCAAAAAGGCCTGCAAATCCGCATATTCGGTAATCAGCTGGTAACGCGCCTCAACCGGGGCGGCTGGGCCGGTTTGACCGACAGGCTCGCCCGCGGCTGTCGCCTCGGTTTTGGCTAATGCCAAATTGTTTGGTTCTGAACTATTTGGTGCTGAACTATTTGGTGCTGGGCTGGATGCCATGGACCGCACCGCGCCGCCAATAGCATTTGTACCAGCCGCCCCCTCGGCCCCGATGCGGACCAGCAAACGTTTAAATTCCTGTTGTTGTAGAAATGCAATCAGCTTGTCTCGGTCACGCACCGGCGTTTTTAGCGCGTCAAGATCTAGCGGCATTGGGGCATCATCCCGCAATAAAACAAGCTGGCGGGAGATTCGCGCCTGTTCCGCAAATTGAAGCAGATTTTCGCGGCGTTTGGGCTGTTTGATCTCGCCAGCACGCGCCAATAGCGTGTCTAAATCACCATAGGTGCTAATCAGTTCTGCCGCGGTCTTGATGCCAATCCCCGGCACCCCCGGCACATTATCGGTTGAATCCCCCGCCAAAGCCTGTACATCAACCACTTGTTCTGGCGGAACACCAAACCGTTCGACAACTTCTGCCGCGCCAATCCGGCGCTGTTTCATGGGATCGAGCATGGTGATATCGCCGCGCACCAATTGCATCAAATCTTTATCTGATGACACAATGGTGGTGGCCAGCCCCGCGTTTTCAGCGGCGGCGGCATAGGTGGCGATCAAATCATCAGCTTCAAACCCGGCCAGTTCAACCGCTGGCAGGGCCAAGGCGGCTGTCGCCTCGCGCACCAGTGCAAATTGCGGTACCAAATCTTCGGGTGGTTCAGACCGGTTGGCTTTATATTCCGGGAAAATGTCCGATCGAAAGGTTTTGCGGGCCACATCAAACACCACCGCCACATGGTCTGGCTGCATATCATCGACCAGCTTCATCAGCATCGCGGTAAAGCCATAAACAGCATTTACCGGGGTGCCATCTGTGCGGGTCATTGGCGGCAAGGCGTGAAAGGCCCGGAAAATATAGCCAGACCCATCGACCAGTAAAAGTTGTTGCTTTTCATGCATCGTCGGGCCCTCTGCGGCGGCTATTTTTGGTATCGCGGCGCGCCTATGAATCGTCAGCTTGCGGGGCGGCGGCGGCAAAATGGCGCGAACAATAGGGGCATGTCACCTGCCCATCACCACCAAGGGTCAGCCATACTTGTGGATGGCCAAGCGGCCCACCGCCGCCATTACACGCCACCCGGCTGTCATTTGTAAAAATCGTTTGTGTGGCAGGCGATGGAACAGTGCCAGTCATTTGTGCTTCACTCATTATTTCTGTCCTTTTAAATTTATGTTCTCTGCAAAATCAACAGGGCTTGATTGGTTGCCCATATCGGGATCATGCACCAGCCAGATGCCGCCTATCAGACCCGAAACATGCCACAGACCAATATATCTGAACGAAAGCGCTAGCCTATCGTGACTGCGCCGCAGATGCAATTGGAATGGCATGAACGTGATGGCTATTTTTGCTTTACCCGGCCCCATATAAGCCGATATACACGGCGCATAACAACCCCCTTTGTTCTGCTAGAGTGTTGCATGCCCGCCACCCGCTTTCGCCCAAATTTTGTGAACCGGCCCGATTCCGGCCTAGCGATTGCGGTATCTGGCCTGTCAAAAAACTATGCTGGCAGTCGCGGCAAGCCATCGCATCTGGCCCTTGACGCGGTTGATTTACAGGTGCCAGCTGGCTGTATTTTTGGTCTTTTGGGGCCGAATGGGGCGGGCAAATCAACCTTGATTAATATTTTGGCTGGCACCGTTGTCAAAACATCTGGCACGGCCATTGTGTGGGGTACCGATATTGATGACAACCCGCGCCAAGCCCGGGCCAATATCGGCATTGTGCCGCAAGAGCTGAATGTAGATGCGTTTTTTACCCCGCGCCAGACCATTGATTTGATGGCCGGGCTTTATGGCGTGCCAAAAGCCGAACGCCAGACCGAAGCGATTTTGGATATGGTCGGGCTATCGGAACAGGCCGATATGTATGCCCGGCGGCTATCAGGCGGGATGCGGCGGCGGCTTTTGGTTGGCAAGGCCATGGTGCATCAGCCGCCGATCTTGATTCTTGACGAACCAACAGCCGGTGTGGATGTGGCGTTGCGGCAACGGCTATGGGACAATATCAAAACGCTGAACGCGGCCGGGGTTACGGTGGTGCTGACCACACATTATCTGGAAGAGGCCGAGGCGCTGTGCGACCAGATTGCGATTGTGCATAAGGGCCGCATCATCACCGCCAAATCAAAAGCGGATCTGATGGCCTCTGCCGGCACAAAACAGCTGCATCTGACATTGGCCAGCCCGCCGCCAGCCCGCTTGCCAAAGGCGCTGCAACAGCTGGGGGCGGTTTGGCAGGATGGGCGGCTTTCCATCAGCTTTGATCCGGCCAAAACCACAACGCTGGCGTTGTTGGCAGAGGTGCAAAAAGCAAATTTTGACGTGCGCGATATCAGCACTGCTGAACCTGATCTGGAAGATGTGTTTATCAGCCTGACGCAATAGCCGATGGGCCGATGCGGGCAAATGCGGCGGCCAAAGGGCGGCAAAGGGCGGCCAAAGGGCGACAAAAATTATTTTGCTGGCTGGCTATTGGCTTTGCCAGCACAACGGGGTAAAACAGCCTGCATGGATTGTGGGCATGGCCCGCATATGACGGCGTTTAGGCACTCGTAGCTCAGCTGGATAGAGCGCTGCCCTCCGAAGGGGGCTTCAGAAAAAGCTCCTCCTTTAAATAAACAGCTACTTTTCAATTAGATGCCTTTTTGCTGCGTAAAAATTACCTCCACCGGTCACGCACTGGTCACACGGAGGCTAAAATGGCATCTATTCGACGCCGCAATGGTAAATATCAAGTTCAAGTACGCATCGGACGATTAAGCAGTTCGAGAAGCTTTCATAGGCTAACCGATGCAAAAGAATGGGCAAGGATTACCGAAACAGACCTCGTTCAACGAGCATTTCTCGGCAAAAAATACCAACCAGAAACTTTCAGGCAAATCCTTAGCCGGTATCTCAAAGAGAAAACCCCAGAAAAACTCTCGTCACAAAACGAGTCCATTGTCATCAGATCACTGCTTCGCGAGAGATGGACAGAAATTCCACTAAAGCAGCTATCCATTAATGATCTCATTTATTTCAGGGATCAGAGACTTTTGTCTGTCAAACCTGCGACCCTAAAACGCCAATTTAACATCATCAAACATGCTTGTGTTGTGGCGGAAGATGAGTGGGATTGGGAGGCGCCTCGACACCTTTTGAACAAACTGAGCTTGCCAAAAATCATACCATACCCGGTCAGGCGGATTACAAATGAGGACGAAGCTCGATTGCTGAAGGAACTATCAAGACGCCGATCCAAATGGGCATATCATGTCACGCGATTTGCAATTGCAACCGCGATGCGCCGCGGTGAGATCATTAGCCTTGAATGGACACATATAGACCTTGCACGGAACTCCGCTTTTCTGATGACAAGCAAAACAGGCTTTGGGCGCGAGGTTCCGTTATCGCAAGATGCCATTGAGATATTAGGTGACATTGGCAAAGACCGGTCTGGACCAATTTTCAAAACAAGTGCCAATGCTGTTCGCCTCGCCTTTTCCCGCGCAAAAGTGGCTGCTGGTTTGAAACACATCCGATTTCATGATCTGAGGCATGAGGCTATTTCAAGGTTTTTTGAAATGGGCCTAACACAACCGGAGATTGCCCTGATCTCAGGCCACCGGACGATTGAAGCACTATCAATTTATGCGCATGCCGATCGAAGCTCGATCAAAAAGAAGCTTCTCTTGACCTAGACCATAAGGCTGGGACAGGGCAAAGTCTTCAAAGCCCTGTCCCTTCGGTCCCTAGAAACCTTGTGCCAGCTTGAAATCCCGTTCTAATTCGTCAATCAGCTTCAAACCTGACCAATATCGGACATTTCCTGACTTCGTTTGCCGACAGCCATGATCTTCAAGCGCTTTATTGAAACTGGACGCCGGCAAAGGCAATAGCCCTTCATCCCGGCACCACTCTTTGTAGCGGTCTTTAATGTCGCTAACTGTCTCTCTTGCATCTGGATCACGATCCGCAGCCTCTGCGAT
>JAQCEA010000021.1 GCA_027620495.1 Pseudomonadota bacterium
TTACTGCCGACTATGTGGTCATTAAAAAAAGTGATGAATCCACGCACAAAACCATGAACATAGCCTATCCAGTTTTTGTGAAACCTGTTATCGGTGGAGACAGTATCGGAATTGACGATTTATCTCTCGTTTTCAATCGGGAACAGCTCGATATCAAGATAAAACAAATTTTTAATGCCCTTAATTGTGACGCGCTGGTTGAGAGCTATTTAGTGGGTCGAGAGTTTAGCGTTGGAATTCTTGAAGATGAATTGAGCAGCGTTTTGACTGCAATGCCAATTGAGATAATAGCTCCAAAAAACCACCGTGGGCACAGGTTGTTGGATTTCAACATCAAAAGACTAGACCAAGAAACCGTTAGAAAAGTGAAAAACAAGACGCTTCACGAGAAACTATCAGAAGTTGGAAAATCTGTATTTAAAGCCTTGGGTGGGCGATCTTTTGGTAGAATAGACATAAGGCTGTGCGCAAGGGGTTTGCCACACTTTGTTGAGGCTAATTTGATGCCCGGGTTATCCAAAGGCTACTTCTACCGGTCCTGCTCCATTAACCTAGACATGACTTATGATGAGATGATTTTATTATTGTGCAGCAACCGCTTAAACAGCAGTTAATATTTTTTTACAAGGAGGCCAAGAGATTATGGCAAAAGCACCTGCAGCAAAGAGAGCGCCAACCAAAAAGGCAGCTGTTAAGGCATCAGTCACAAATAGAAGCGGTCGTCCATATAAAGCTGCACAAGAGATTGCAGAGGCAACGATGGCTCAAGAAACTCAGAAGAACGCCTTCGAGGAGAAATTTGGCGAAGGCACAGCTTTTGACTTAGATTATGGAAAGCTGTTGATAATTGCGCTGTGTGTCTACATTGCGGTTCAAGTAAGCTAAAGCATTTAATTAAGCCTTCACCGATAAGCTAATAGCTCAGTTGGAGGCTACAAATTCACCTGTTTCCTGGTTTACTGCCCTGGCGCGGCCTTTTAGCCACATTGGGCTTTTGATGGCGTTTCTAAACTCAGATTGTATGGTTTGGTGGTCGTCAGGCACCCCAAGGCAAACGCCCCACCAGCTGCCATTTTTTGTCTGCACTTCGATGTTCACGGATAATGCCATCACAACCTCCAAAACGCACCCTCAGACGAAACTTTCGAGCAAAGCCTATATAAGTGGGTTGCTGATTACCCCTCCCTCTAGATGTACCAAGAATATGCTAAATTGGGTCATACACTTTTAAGATGCAGCTGGGGTTTATTTCTATCACGACTGACTGATTTGATTGAAATCACACCCCCAGTACCCATCGCAATCTCAAGACTTCAAAAAAGGGGTTAAAGGTTTGGCTGTTTGTGTTCATGGCAGAAACACCAAAAGATAAGACAACAAACAAAGCCATGCTTCTCGACCTCTACGATAAGGTTATTGCCCGTTTGGAGTGGGGTGGAAAAGACGTGTAGAAAAAAAGACCGGCTCAAAGGCCGGCCGAGTTTAGGGAGGACGCACAATGCTGTGCAGCACTGTGCTATCCGCCAGAAACGACAATTATGTGTCAGATTTAAGGTAATTTATTGTTTAGCAGTAGTGCTTCAATGATTAAAAAGCCGTGTTATTATGGCCAGCCTTTTTGCGGCGCTGTATGCAGATGACATTATCTCAGTGTCGGTATTTACTCCCAGAACTGGATTAGCAGCAGTGAATTGCATTAAAATCCTGCCTGACAAGCTGGGTATTTTATTTTCATCAAAATAGTTTTTTTCGACGCCAACAACAAATCCTTCTTTAGCCCTTTCAGCACTGTCGTTAGTCGGAAAATCCAAGAGCTTTTCGTCCCCAAACCAATCGGTAAGCTGTTCTAAGTTTGAGTTAAAACAATGAAAATCGTAAAAACCATCAACGTTTTTTATGGAACCATCCGCCTCAACCCAAAACGTTACAATGTGCATCGCTGCAAGCTGTTGTCTAATCTTGCCTTGCCACCTCCTAAATTTCTCAGTCAGCGGAAATGCGACGCAACTTATATCGGTTTCTTTGAAATCATCTCGGTTTTGCGTCTCCATCGCTTTAAACGCGGCCTTTGCAACGCAATCAAAAACTTGAGACTCAGTGAATTCTTTCCCAAAACGGCTTGATGATGGTTTGGAACTGCCCTGACCCTTCGCCTCTAAAAATATCGTTTCTTTTGTGACACGTTGTTTCATAATCAAGTCAATGCCTGACTTGTTTACATTAGCTTGCTCAAGCGTCTCATAATTTCTTTCCCTGAGATGCTTGGCGACTGAGTTAACAACGAAATCTTCATAAATCATCTGTAATCTACTCCGAATCAACACGTGTGAAGGTTGCCATAAAAGTTGACCAGCGAATAGGCTAGTCAACTTATGTTTATTTTTGCTCTCTCTAACAAGCTTGTCTTAAAGCAATGACTTAAAGACTGGCCGGAAGCACGTATTCCGTTATCATCTCATAAATGCCCCTAAGCTCAGCATCTGTAATTTTTTTCTTTGAACGCATCCGTCTTTCAAGCATCTGGTCCATCAGTTGTAGTTGCCTATTGGAGCAAGAATTTAAGCTTTCGATGCTCAGCGCCCTTTTTATGCTGATACTGATAAACTTATGCGGATTATATGGCGTGCCAAGAATTCGATGTGTGCCACCCAATACGCAATGGTAAGTTTCTTGATAGAGGTTTTGCCAAATTTTTGAGACGATGTTCATTTTTCATCACCTCTCTGCAAGTTTAGTGGCTCACTCTCATAGCTATCCGTTGAACTGCCATCATTGAACTGTCGTTTGAGTTTCGTGACGCGAACGCCATACTCAGTCTGTTCAGTGGTAAACAGTTCCTGCTTTAGCACCATTGCTGGAGCTGGGTTAGTTTCATCGTCATATAGGGAAGTATGATGCGTAGTCATAACGCTGTCCTCCGCTTTAGTGCTTTAGGCAGAATGCCAAGGCGCACAAGTTGGTAGTTAAATGCCTAGTCTTAGTCTAATTAGGGTGTAAGCTAATGTCTAGCGTATCTGGCTGTTCAAAACTGGCGGTGACATAAGAGATTAAATATCACGAGCAGTCTACTGGAAGGTTCCACAACCTCTTCGCATTTCCACAAGCAAATTGCATTGCCAGATTTTTATCTAATTGCGCGAGTCCTCGCCGCCAAATATTTACATCAACGCGGTAACGGTTCCTCCAATTTCCTGCAAAAACATTGTCGAAACCTAGTATGAAATTATTGGGGTAATCAGATATCAGGTTCTGCCATTCAGGTCTCCACTTTGGACTAGAGGTGTGTTGTTTCATGTTTTTTCCACTGACATCAAAGAATGTCTCCCACCCATCTTGGTGATGAACCTTTTTACCCCGAGTAAAAATTTGGTTAAAACCTGACGTCATTGATGTCAAAAAGTAAATATTTGTATGATTTTTTAGCAAGTTCCGAGCGATTTCAGGAGATGCCTGTCCAATATGTATTAAGACAAAAGATACAGACGGGTGCTGGCTTAGCAGAACACTCAAATCCTTTAATGTCTCCTCTCTTTTGTCCTTAGAGTCATTAAGCTCAATGTGCATGATTAAGGGAAAGTTTCTCTCTTCGTGAAACTTAATGACCTTCTCAAAATCTGCACCCTGCAAATTCAACTGTAAACCACCATATTCTAACCTAGCGTCCTGACCATCCCACACGGCATGCTGAAAAAGAATTTCAGCAATTCCTTTAAAGCTTGCCTGTTCGCCAACCTTCCAAGATTGTTCTAATGCTTTGAGGTTCCAGACGCCCTTGTTAGTTAAATTTTTCATGCCTGCTAAACCAAAAATCTTAGGATTTTCAGCGACAACATCGGCAAGGTTTTTATATTGAGTTATTGGAGTGGAAAAAAATTTTTCTCGTTTGTTGCACCCACTCGCTGAGAGCATCACATAGTCAATGTCAGTAACACTTATTATTTTTCCAACTTCAATTGGATTGATATCACAACGCACTTGACTATGGGCATCTATCAAAGTTCCTTTATAAGGTTTCATTGCTGCTGCATTTGCACTTGAAATAAACGCAGAAAGCAACATCAAAAATATAAATGCTCGCACCGTGTAATTCCTTCTGCGGTGAAGAAATAAAGACCAAGCGTTCTAGACCTTTATACCGTAGTCAAAGAGTCGATAAATTGTTAGATTGAAACAATCACTAATAGGGTGGATGGTCAATGAGAAACAATCTTGGACAATTCATTTCTGGCCATTCAGGCAACCCCGGCGGTCGTCCAAAAGACGTACACCGAGTAGCCGAACTGGCTCGTTCATACACAGATGAGGCAACCGAGACGCTTGTTGATCTTATGCGTCACGGTAAGGATGAGCGTGTGCGTGGAACAGCGGCTCAAGCGCTGCTAGACAGGGGCTGGGGCAAGGCCAAAGTGGAGGTAGTATCAAACGCTGAGAGCAGCTATTTAGAGCTTCTGCAGGCTGTTAACGATCAGATCAAGCAAGAACCAAGATTATCTTGATGCTGCTGCGTCATTGATTTTGTCTAACTTCCTCAACTTGGTAAAAAACAAGCCTCCAGCAACTGCAACACCTACAGCCATTATGCCCCCGACAACGGCTGTTGCTACAGGTCCTATTAACGCGGTAAGAGCGCCTGATCTGACATCACCCATCTCGTTGGAAGAAGATATAAAAATACCATTTACAGCACTAACTCTTCCGCGAAGATTGTCTGGGGTGGCTATTTGGATAAGGCTAAGCCTGATGTTAACACTCACCATATCCGCAGCACCGTAAACAAAAAGCGCAAAAACACTCAGCCAAAAATTGGTGGATACCCCAAACAGGATTATTGAGGCACAAAACACAACAAGTGAGATGAAAAGTTTATAACCACATCTGCGCATTTCGCCTGACTTTGCCAAAAGTACGCCAACGGCAACTGCGCCAAACGCAGGCATTGCTCTTAAAATACCAAGCTCTTCAGGCCCAACCTTAAGAATGTCCGAAGCATAAATTGGCAATAGAACCATAACGCTACCAAGCATAACGATAAAAAGGTCCAGTGCGATCGCGCCCAAAACTATCGAATTAGAAATCACAAATCTCAAGCCACCAACTATACTCTCCCAAGAACGGCTAGTTGCCGATAACTGGGGTAATTTCGGGAGCAGTAGATAGCTAATAGCGGCAACCGACATCAACAGCGTCATTTAGGTGTAAATATGGAAATCTATAACTGCGATGAGAACACCAGCAACGACTGGTCCAGCTGTGCGCGCCACATTACTTGTGGTTGAGCTTAACGCAATTGCTTGTCTAATTTGTTCTTCTGAGACGATATTCGGAATTATGGCTTGGCTAGATGGAAAGTACAAAGCCATCACGCTACCGTGCGCGAATATCAAGCTAAACAAAACAGTCAGGCTCAGCGTTTCACTGAGCATTACAGCCGATATTCCGCAGAGAACAATCGCATCGAATGCAGCACAGAAAATAAGAATTTTCTTTCTTGAAAATGTATCGACAACCCAACCAGTTGCGAAAAAGAAAACAAATACGGGTATGATCTGCATTAGACCGATCATAGCGAGGTGTATAGGATCGCCTGTAGCCTGATACAGATGCCAGCCAAGCGCGACTGACATCATTGCCACTACCAATGACTTCAGCGCATTTGAAGCTAAGAAAAAGAAAAAATGGATCGGCATCACCCGCCTACAAAACGGCAATTACGCTCTTAGTGATAGCGACCTTTTCTAAGCCAGCCAACCTCATAATAAGTGTTATATATGTTATATAACAGTATATGGACGGCCCTGTTATATTGCGTCGCTTGGCTCCTGTAACGCAATCACGCTTTGCACAAGCCGCCCCCGCGCATGATTTCGATGGGGGGGCATAGGCGAACAGGCGCTAGGGTCGTAGTTTTGGTCGTAGTTTTGGCTTGTACCATCGCATACAGAATGGCAGAATCATTCGGATAAGAGGGCTATCGCGATGGTGCTATTACTTCTCAGCCGCACCATTTCTTCTTCTGAAACCCGCAGAAAATATAGCGATATGCCCGTTTCATGCCCAACCATAAGTAAAGCGAGATTTTTAATTGCCTGAGATAGACCAGTCTTTTGAATTAAACGCTAACTTCTCAGAGAAAGTTGTAATCCGACCAAAAGATTACAAATGGGAATCATCCCCAATGCCCGGCGTCGATCGAATGAAACTCGATAGAATTGGTGATGAGGTTGCAAGAGCCACATCGCTGGTGCGATATGTTCCAAATAGCTCATTCTCTCCGCATCAACATTCAGGCGGTGAAGAGATATTTGTGCTTGAGGGTGTTTTTGGGGACGAACACGGCATGTATCCCGCTGGCTCATACATAAGAAACCCAATTGGAACCGCCCATCAGCCTGTGATAGGTGAGGAAGGCGCGACAATTTTTGTTAAGCTTCACCAGTTTAAAGCTGACGATCAAAAGCAATTTGTTATTAATACCAATGAAGCAACTTGGCACCCGGGTTTAGTAGATGGTCTCGAGGTAATGCCGCTACACCAACATGACGGGGAAAACATAGCCCTAGTAAAATGGGCGCCCCACACCGTTTTTAACCCACACAAACACTGGGGTGGCGAAGAAATTCTGGTGATTAAAGGCACATTTTACGATGAACACGGGGAATACCCTGAGGGCAGTTGGCTAAGAAGCCCTCACATGAGTGAGCATCGCCCATACACCAAAGATGATGGTGCGTTAATATATGTCAAAGTTGGTCACTTGACCTCGGATTAGGGGCGCTTTGGTAGATTGAAGCAGTGATTCAATAATAATCCCTTTCTTAGTTTTATATTATTATTTTTACCAGCCAGCCGTTGAGTACCTCAAGCGGATACCCCTCCCCATAACCCTGACCTACGCCAGCTGTCTTCCATCCACCAAGCTGATCGATGATGTCGGATGGGCATTGAACTGCCCGAAGGCGATCACGGAAACTATGCCGAAAAGAGTGGATGACGCACCCTTTAGGAACCATTGGCCTCAACCACTTGTTTAACCCATTACTAGCGTAGTCAGACTTGTTACCATCAGCTGAGCAGTACCTCGGGAACAAAAATTTACTATGAGATGACTCATAGGCGCGTTTTAAGCCCCAGAGAGTCGCCCCAACAGCTGGAACGCACCTTTGGCTGTTCTGAGTCTTTAACGGGCGCCAAGGATGCGCTTTGATCCAAATTGAGGGTATTGCGCTATCCAAGCTGATGTCATCTTTTGTCAGCCCAATAGCCTCAGCTAACCGCATACCGCTGTCAGATAAAACAGCTATGAGCCAGCGCATCTCATCATCTTTACGTCGGCACTCTGCTTGAACAGTGCGCAACTGCTCTGGCGGTATAGGCAAACGCCGGACAGGTTTGGCACCATTACCGTAATTCATGTTTGAGAACGGGTTTACCGCATCAATAGCATTCTCAGTTGCAGTGAAATTCCATATCGCACGAATGCATTCAAAATTGCGTTTTACAGTGGCTTGCGCAACGCCCCTTGCCACCAATAAATCCCGAAAACGTAGCGCATCAGCGCGTGTATAAGCTCTGATGGGCTTATTACCAACGAGACCGCTCAACTCACTTACAACCCTGCTTATATAGCCAACAAACCGTTTGTCGCCAGATTTGCCTTTCATGTCACAATAAGTGGACGCCGCCTCTGTTAGTGATGGTACCTGCATAACGCCTGATTTCAGGAAATCTGACGCGGCCACACCGTCCGGCACCCTAAAACGCAATTCCTGCCATTCACGTTCAAATGCAGAAACTAGATTGCTAGATATGCGAACCGCCTGAGTACGGTCTTTTGTTCTGAGTGATTTTTGGAGCAGGCTAGCGCCATAATGCGGCACAAGGTCCTTTGGAATGCATTTTTGCAGATAATAGATACCACGTTTGCGGTAAAGATACGGCGCTGAAACCTTTGTCATAAACTACGACCATTTCTACGACCCAAGGGCATGAAACGGGCATATCGCTATATTTTCTGCGGGTTTCAGAAGAAGAAATGGTGCGGCTGAGAAGACTCGAACTTCCACGGGTTATTAGCCCACAGCGACCTCAACGCTGCGCGTCTACCAATTCCGCCACAGCCGCCCCGAAAGGTCCACGGGCTGGCAACTGGCACCGGCCCTATCGCATGGCCATTGCCCATGCGCGACGCCTATATCCCATTTCGCGGCGGTTTAATCAACCCCTGTTTCATCGCATTAGCGCAAAAATACTGGCCGGTCCGCCACCGCCACCGCAATGCCTAGCTAATCCTGTCAATTGGCGGTATCATTGACCAAACGCCGGGCATCATCCGCCCGGCCACCACCAAACCCGTGCCATCATCTGGCCTTTTCATGATTGCCATGTCCAACACCCCCCCTTTGCATAGACCAGCCTCACCCGTTCATTGGCGGCATTTTGATGGGATACAGCCCTATAGGCCAACCATTGACTCCATGCAGGCACATGCCGCCGCCATCCGTGCCGAGGGCGCGCCGGAATCTGTCTGGCTGTTACAGCATGCCCCCATCTATACCGGCGGTACATCGGCGCGTGATGAAGATTTGCTGGCACCGGGGGATATTCCGGCACTGCGCAATGGGCGCGGCGGCCAATGGACCTATCATGGCCCCGGCCAACGGGTGGCCTATGTGATGCTGGACCTTGGCGTGCGCGGGCATGATGTGCGCGCGCTGGTGCATGGGCTGGAAAGCTGGGTCATCGCCTGTCTTGCAGATTGCGGCGTTACCGGACAGCGGCGTGATGGCCTGCCCGGCATTTGGGTGAACACCGGCAACAGCATTTCGGGGCTAGATAAAATCGCCGCAATTGGCATCAGGATCAGCCGCTGGGTCAGCTGGCATGGGCTGGCCATTAATCTAGACCCCGATCTTGCCGCCTTTGATGCCATTGTGCCTTGCGGGGTGCGTGATGGCGGTGTTACCTCGCTGGCGGCACTTGGCGTGGATGTATCAATGGCTCAGCTCGACGATCTGTTACAGGCGCGGTTTTCCGATTATTTCTAGCCCGGATTATTTCTGGCCCGGATTATTTCTGGCCCGGATTATTTCTAGCCCCGATTATTTCTAACTACACTGAATGGCTGAGATCAAGGTCGGTCAGATAGTCCAAAAGCGTGCTTATGGCGCGTTCGGCATCTGCCGCCAGCCAGCCAGCCGCCTCACCCTCATCCATCAGACCATCGGTTGGCTGTTCATGATGCAAAAACGCATTGCGGCGGCCACGCAACCAGCCAAGCGCGGCTTTGTTACCAGCATAGCTGAACGCCGCCCCGTCAAGATAGCCAGCGGGCCCGGTCGCTTCATGTTGCACCACATCAATTATGGCCGCCGCCAACGCCACCACCGCCAGCGGCAAGCCTGCCGCCGCCGCGCCGCATAAATCGCGCCATAATGCCTGTGCGTGCGGCCCTAAATCAGATGCATCAAAGGCCGATAGCCGCGATACACTCTGCGGCGCTAGATGAATGGGGGCTAAATAGTGTGATGACCGTGCCATACCATCACCGTTTTGCTTGATGGTGGCGCGGCAATAAGGCCAAAAAGCGCGCCGCCTCGTCAAATTCTGCCCGAATATGGTTTTGCCGGTCTTCAGCCTCGAAATCACGGCCCCATTTTTCATTTTGCCATAATTCATCTAAAAACGCGGTGGTAAAAAGCTGGTCTGCATCCAGCCGCCCCGCAACAAAGCCTAGCCCCAATACCAATGACCCGCCAAGACTGACCGCCCGGTGCAACACCCCAAGACGCCACACATCTAGTTTTTGTAACGGCGCTTTAAAGCCAAAAGCATCTGGCTGGGTCACCGGCATAATGCCTGTGGCAATACGTAAATTCACATTAAATTCAGCGCTCGCCCAATCAATCCATGGTTGCCATTGTTGCTGTTGACGGCCTGCCAGATCATCATCATCGGCGCGGTAGCACAATAAATCATTGCCACCATAGCTGGCCAACTCGTCAATGAGTGTCATTTGCTGTGACATCACCCGGTCAACCACTGTCACCGCAAGGCTGAAAAGCGGCATGCTGGCCGGGTTGATGGTTTCACCTTGTGCCATCCATTCATCAGCCACCGCCATGGCAAGATCAGACGACGGCAAATTCACCAACGCCCCAGCAGGCGAACGCACCGTGCGGCTATCCAGCTTGATCACCCAACCCGCGTCACTGGCATCGCTCGAGACTTGCTTATAAAATCGTTTCATTGCTTGCATGCTATTAATCCTGAAAACGCCAGCCCGGCGGTGGTGGCGTCAGCCCCAATTGTTCCATACTAGCGGAAAAATGCGGCGATAACGGCGCGGTGATTACCTTGCCATCAGCAAGCTTGACCTGCCATGCATGAAGATGAAGCCGCCTCGCCACCATGTCCCCCGGATGCGCGGCATCACCGCCATATTTGCCATCACCGCAAATCGGTGTGTTGATATGCTGCATATGCACCCGCAATTGATGCGTGCGACCACTCACCGGGCGGAGCGCCATCAGCGATAATTTACGCCCGGCATGATCAATCCGGCGATACAGCGTTGTTGCGTCCTGCCCGTCATCATCAACCACCATTTTTTCACCAAATTTGCCCGCCAGCTTTTTCAATGGCGCGCGGATTTTTCCTGACTCGGCTGGCATCCCCATAACAATCGCCAGATAGGTTTTTTCAATTTTATGCCGGTGAAATGCCTCGGTCAGCGCGCGGGCTGATTCCAGCGTTTTGGCAAGCAACAATACCCCGCTTGTATCTTTATCAATGCGATGGACCAGCCGAAGCCGCCCATTGGTATGGGACGCCAGCGCTTGCAACATACCGTCAACATGCGTGGCAATCGAGGTGCCGCCCTGTACCGCCAGCCCGCTTGGCTTGTTAATGGCGATCCAGCCGCGCCCCTCTGCCAAAACCATATCATCAAATTTCCGCCGCAAATCTGCATCCGCGATGATGTTTGGCGCCGACATGCCAGATGTGCCCAAAACAGTTTTCCCCGGAACCGATGTTTCTGTATCTGAACTTTCTGGGGTTGGGCTATCTGGGGCTGGCTGTAAATCAGGTGGCAGGCGCACGCTTTGCCCTGCAGCAATCCGGCTGTTGGCTTTGGCTTTGGCCCCATCCAACCGTATAAGCCCGTTGCGCAGCATTCTTTCAATTGACCCTTGTGTCAGCCCGGGAACAAGCCGCCGCAAAAAGCGATCAAGACGGCTGTTATCCTCGTCTGGCGGCACCGTCTCGATGCACCATGGCACCGGTGTTTTATCTGCAGATTCCGTCATCAATCATCCCGATATATCATGACGTGTGATTGTCACTTTGTTTGGTAGCACGCAACTTGTCCCAATAGGCAAGACGTTTGGCAATTTCGCGTTCATACCCACGCTCAAAAGGTGTGTAATAGCGGGCCCGTTCCATGCCATCTGGAAAACAATTTTGCCCGGAAAACCCATCTGGGTCATCATGGTCATAGGCATAATTGGCGCCATACCCCATATCTTTCATCATTTTTGTGGAGGCATTCAAAATATTTGATGGCGGCGACAATGATCCGGTCTTTGCGGCGGCGGCCCGCGCCTGTTTAAACGCTGTATAGGCCGCATTTGATTTTGGTGCGGTTGCCAGATAAATCACCAGACAGGCAATTGATAAATCACCTTCGGGGCTTCCTAGCCGTTCATAGGCTTGCCACGCCGCCAACGCCCGCGGCACCGCTTCTGGTTCAGCCAGACCAATATCTTCAGCGGCAAATCGGGTCAGACGCCGCAAAATATAATGCGGGTCCTCGCCGCCTGCCAGCATCCGGCTCAGCCAATAAAGCCCAGCATCCGCATCAGATGCGCGCAGCGTTTTATGCAATGCGGACATCAAATTATAATGCTGGTCACCGGCTTTATCAAAGGCTGGTGCCCGCGCCGCAACAATTTGTGCAATTGCTGCTGTATCCAATTTGGGAGTTTCTGGCCGATCAATCAGCAACGCCGCCATATTGAGCAAATAACGCCCGTCACCATCCGCCATGGAGCATAAATCAGCCCGCGCCGCCATATCCAATGGCAGTGGATGCCCGATATGTGCCTCGACACGCGCCAAAATCGCCTCAAGAGCGGCTTTATCAAGCCGTTCCAGCACCAACACCTGCGCCCGTGACAACAGCGCCCCATTCAGCGCGAATGACGGGTTTTCGGTGGTTGCCCCTACCAAGGTCACGGTGCCATCCTCAACTCGCGGCAATAATCCGTCTTGTTGGGCTTTATTGAATCGATGCACCTCGTCGACAAATAGCAAGGTGCGCTGTCCGGCCTGTCGCCGCGCTTCGGCACGGGAAAAGACTTTGCGTAATTCAGCCACACCATCAAACACAGCCGATACCGGTTCAAACACCATATCTGCGGCCCCGGCCAGCAACCGGGCAATGGTGGTTTTACCAGTGCCGGGCGGTCCCCATAAAATGATCGACCCTAAATTGCATTGTGCCAGCATCAGCCGCAACCGGCCATCCGTGCCAAGCAAGCCATCTTGACCAACCACTTCATCAAGTGATTTGGGCCGCAATAATTCAGCTAGTGGTGCCGGTAGGGCCATGCCAAAATCGAATTCTTCCATAGGCTGTATCATCTATGAAGCCAGACCCGGGTGCAAAGAAAAAAGGGCCGCCACCGGGCGACCCTTTACATCTTGTTTATGATCGCGCAAAAGCTAGGCCGCCGCGCCGCTTTCGACCTCGTCATCAGCCATTTCCTGTGTCGGGCCTGAATCCTGTCCGCGGGCATCTTCGTCCCGGTCAACAAGTTCAATCACCGCCATTGGCGCTGAATCACCATACCGATAGCCAGCTTTTAAAACGCGGGTATAGCCACCCGCACGTTCAGCATAACGTGGGCCTAAAACTTCAAACAGTTTTTTTGTCACCGCATCATCACGCAAACGCGCAAAGGCCAAACGACGTGCATGAAGATCACCACGCTTGCCAAGTGTGATCAAACGTTCAACGACCGGGCGCAGTTCCTTTGCCTTTGGCAAGGTTGTCACGATCTGTTCATGTTTAATCAGCGCCTGTGCCATATTGCGAAACAACATTTGGCGGTGCTGCGAGGTGCGGTTCAGTTTCCGACCAGCATTGCGATGACGCATCTTATTTCTCCTTAGATCCTAATTCTTAACGCTGACAACCATTAAAAAGGTTCGTCAAGACGCCGGGCTAATTCTTCAACATTTTCGGGCGGCCAATAGGCAACATCCATACCCAGTTCAAGGTTCATACCTTTCAGCACTTCCTTGATCTCGTTCAGGGATTTACGCCCAAAATTAGGCGTCCGCAACATTTCATGTTCGGTCTTCAAGACCAGATCACCAATATAGACAATATTGTCATTTTTCAGGCAGTTTGCCGAACGAACAGACAGTTCAAGCTCATCCACTTTACGCAGAAGATTGCGGCTAAATGGCAATTCTGGCTCTGATGGCGCTGGCTCGCCTTTTGGCTCTTCAAAATTAATGAATGTCTGCAACTGTTCCTGCAAAATACGCGCGGCATAGGCAACCGCGTCTTCTGGGGTGATTGACCCATCTGTTTCAATTGTCAGCAACAATTTATCATAGTCGGTAATCTGACCAACACGGGCATTTTCAACTTTATAAGCAACCTGCTTGACCGGGCTGAAAATAGCGTCAATCGGGATCAGACCAATTGGCGAATCTTCGGCACGCGATGCGCTGGCTGGTACATAGCCTTTACCGGTGTTAACGGTAAGTTCCATGGCCAGTGATGCACCTTTATCCAGATGACACAACACATGGTCTGGATTCATAATATCAACATTGGCGCTTTCTGAAATCATGCCCGCTGTCACAGTTGCCGGACCTTCAGCATTCAACCGCAGGCGCTTTGGCCCTTCGACATCCATGCGTACAGCCACACCCTTTAAATTCAACACCAGATCAGTGACGTCTTCGCGCACCCCTGGAATTGATGAAAATTCGTGGACAACGCCTTGGATTTGTACAGATGTCACCGCCGCACCCTGTAAAGAAGACAGCAGCACCCGGCGCAATGCGTTACCAATGGTAACACCAAATCCGCGCTCGAACGGCCCAACAGCAACAACGGCCTGACTTGGGTTATATTCGGAAACTTTGACTTCCATTTCGTCTGGCTTTTTCAGATCCAGCCAATTCTTTTCAATCATGGCGATGTCCTTTTAATCAAGGTTGGCGGCACCCGCTTGTTTGACGCAGTGCGCCGCTTCAAATACGGCAAAACGGGCTGTTACACGCGCCGACGCTTGCGTGGCCGACAGCCATTATGCGGGATCGGAGTAACATCACGGATTGATGTCACGTTAAACCCGACAGATTGCAGCGCGCGTAATGCAGATTCGCGTCCAGAACCGGGGCCGCGCACCTGAACATCAAGCGACTTCATGCCATGTTCTGCTGCTTTTTTGCCAGCGTCTTCAGCCGCCAATTGTGCGGCAAATGGTGTGGATTTGCGCGAACCTTTAAAGCCCATGCCACCAGCCGAAGCCCATGCAATCGTGTTGCCTTGCACATCGGTAATGGTGACCATGGTGTTGTTAAATGTGGAATTCACATGTGCAACACCATTTGAGATATTTTTCCGCTCGCGACGACGAACTCGGCCTTGGCTAGGTTGTTTTGCCATTGATATGGTCTCCTCGGGTCAGCGTGACTATTTCTTCTTACCTGCAATGGCCTTTGCCGGGCCTTTGCGGGTACGTGCATTGGTGTGCGTACGCTGACCACGAACTGGCAGATTGCGACGATGACGCAACCCACGCAAACAGCCAAGGTCAAGATAACGCTTGATATTCATTGAAGTTTGACGACGCAGGTCACCCTCGACAAGAAAATCCTGATCGATGATGTCGCGCAACCGGGTCAATTCTTCTTCGGAAAGATCATTCACGCGGCGCTCATCTGGGACACCAGCTTTCGCGCAGATTGATTTGGCACTGGTTGTCCCAATGCCATGAATATAGGTCAGTGCGATCTCGACCCGCTTTTTGGTCGGAATATTTACACCAGCAATTCGTGCCACAGTCAGGCTCCTTTTTCATTGATGACTGTTGTAACAGGTACCCGTTTTACCGGCGCCTATTTTGCCGCATTCATCGGAAGTTTTTCCATGAAAGCGGCGAATTATAGGCCGAAACTTGTAACAGTCAACCTTAACGCAAATGCGTTACCCCAATAAATTATCTATTTGTGCGGCGACATCTTCTATAGAGGCCATGCCATCTACACTCCGCAACACCCCTTTTTCCAAATAATAAGGAAGCAAAGGTGCTGTATTCTCATGATACACCGCCAAACGTTTCCGCAAGGTTTCGGCATTATCATCACTGCGTGCCCCACCGGTTTCGGCCGCACGATTTTCAATCCGCGCAAACAGCGCGTTTTCGTCAACTTTGATTTCAATCACATGATCAAGCGGAAGCCCCTTGCCAGCAAGCATCTCATCAAGTGCTTTGGCCTGGGCAACGGTGCGTGGAAATCCATCAAGAATAACACCTTTGGCGCAATCATCTTGATCCATCCGCGCATCAATCATGCCGACAATAATGTCGTCTGATACCAATTCGCCGCGATCCATAATCTCTTTAGCGCGCATCCCAAGGTCACTGCCAGCGGCAATGGCGGCACGTAACATGTTACCGGTTGACAATTGCACCATGCCACGTTCGGCAACAATTCGTTCCGCCTGCGTCCCCTTGCCCGCACCGGGCGCGCCAAACAAAATAATGTTCATCTAACGGCGCCCTTTCAAACGTGACTTTTTGACAAGGCCTTCATATTGATGCGCCAGCAAATGCGATTGAATCTGACCCACTGTATCCAGCGTTACTGTCACAACAATCAGCAAGGATGTACCACCAAAATAAAACGGAACGGCATATTGGCTGATCAGAATTTCCGGCAATATACATACCGCCGCCAAATAGGCTGCACCCAAAACAGTCAAGCGCGTCAGCACAAAATCAAGATAGTCGGCTGTCGACTTGCCCGGACGAATCCCCGGTACATAACCGCCATATTTACGCAAATTATCCGCGGTTTCTTTTGGGTTGAACACAATTGCTGTATAAAAGAACGCGAAAAACACAATCATGCCGATATAAATAGCCAAGTATAAGGGCTGGCCACGGCCTAGCAATGCATTCAGCGTCACCAACCATTCAGCACCGCCAGATTGGCCGCCGGTCAAATTGATGATAGATACCGGCATCAACAATAATGACGATGCAAAAATTGGTGGGATCACGCCCGGTACGTTAATCTTTAATGGCAAGAATGATTGGTCACCACCAAACACTTTATTGCCATGCTGACGCTTTGGATATTGCACCACAATTTTGCGCACCGACCGTTCGATGAAAACGATAAAGGCAATCACCGCCGCCGCCATAACAAACAGCAACACAATCAGCAAAGACGACAACGCCCCGGTGCGCCCCAGCTCCAAGGTGCCAGCCAAAGCGGTCGGCAATTCTGCGACAATGCCTGAAAAAATGATCAAAGAAATACCGTTACCAACGCCGCGGCTGGTGATTTGTTCGCCAAGCCACATCAAGAACAACGTGCCACCAACCAATGTCACAACTGTTGTCAGCCGGAAGAACATGCCCGGGTCACCCACAACACCGCTGGCTGATTCAAGCGCAACAGCAATGCCATAGCCCTGCACGCTTGCCAGCAACACGGTCAGATAGCGGGTATATTGGTTAATGGTCTTGCGGCCGCCCTCACCGTCTTTTTTGAGCGCTTCAAGAGACGGCACAATAGCGGTCATCAACTGCATAATGATCGATGCCGTAATGTACGGCATGATGTTCAGCGCAAAAATTGTCATCCGGCCAAGCGCACCGCCAGAAAACATGTCAAACATACCCAATATGCCGCTTGATTGCTGCGAGAAAATATCAGCCAGCGCGCCCGGATTAATCCCTGGTAATGGCAAATAGGTGCCAAGACGATAAATAATCAAAGCACCAACTGTGAACCACAATCGCTTTTTCAGCTCATCAGCTTTCGCCAACGCGCCAAAACCAGCTCCTGCTGCCATACGATCAGTGGGTGATGCCATGCGCCCGAACTACCTTAATTATTCAGCTGCGGCCACTGGGACAACAATCTTGCCACCAGATTTTTCGACCGCTGCAATTGCCGCTTTCGAGGCACCAGCTGCATGAATTTCGACATTTTTTGCGGTCAGTTCGCCCTTGGCAAGGATACGCACACCATCGCGCGGCTTGCTGATGACACCAGCAGCCAACAACGCGGCTGAATCAACAGGCTTGCCGGCATCCAGCTTGCCAGCGTCAATTGCCGCCTGCAACCGGCCAAGATTGACCTCGACATAATTTTTGCGGAATACGTTGTTAAATCCACGCTTTGGCAAACGCCGGTGGATTGGCATTTGGCCGCCTTCAAACCCATTAATAGAAACACCTGAACGCGCCTTTTGGCCCTTGTGACCGCTGCCAGATGTTTTACCTGTACCAGAGCCGATACCACGCCCAACCCGCTTGGCGTTTTTGGTCGCGCCCGGATTGTCTTTGACTAGGTTCAGTTTCATGTTTTGCTCCTGCCGGCCGGTATAGATCACCCTGCCGTCGTTTAAAATCTAACGATAATTATTGTTCAACGCGAACCAGGTGCTTGACTTTGTCGATCATGCCACGCACCGCGGGTGTGTCTTCCAGATCACGGCTACGGCCAATCTTGTTCAAGCCAAGGCCAATTAATGTCAGCCGCTGGTCGCTTTTGCGGCCAATCGCGCTTTTGGTCTGCGTTACCCTTACAGTTGATTTAGCAGCCATCTACACTCTCCTAATTCGCGGCGGCGGCTTCATCGCCGGCCTGATTGTCTTCGCGCTTGCCCAAAACATCAGCCACCCGTTTGCCACGTTTTTGCGCAACCGAACGTGGTGCCTGAATATGGCCAAGGGCAGAAAATGTCGCCTTGATCATGTTATGGGGGTTAGAGCTGCCGATTGATTTGGCAACAATGTCTTGAATACCCAACACTTCGAAAACCGCGCGCATCGGGCCACCAGCGATAATCCCGGTACCGGCCTGCGCCGCCCGCAACAACACTTTGCCAGCGCCATAATAGCCTTTGATATCATGATGCAATGTACGGCCATCGCGAAGCGGCACCCGGACCATGTTGCGCTTGGCACTGTCCGTTGCTTTACGAATTGCCTCTGGCACCTCGCGGGCTTTGCCCGTGCCAAATCCAGCCCGGCCTTTTCTATCGCCAACCACAACAAGTGCAGCAAAGCCAAACCGGCGACCACCTTTGACCACTTTGGCCACACGGTTAATACCAACCAGCTTTTCGAGCAGTTCCGGCTCTTCGCGTTCTACGCTACGATCCCGACGTTCGTTATTGCGTGCCATAAATCCGTGCTCCTTAGAATTTCAAACCGGCTTCGCGCGCGGCATCGGCCAACGCTTTAACGCGGCCATGGAAAATGTACCCACCGCGATCAAACACCACAGCGTCTATGCCTTTCGCTTTGGCGCGCTCGGCTACGAGCTTGCCAACAACAGCCGCTGCTGCCGCGTCAGCTGTTGTCTTGCTTGCCTTTTTAAAATCGGCATCAAGTGTAGATGCGGCCGCCATGGTATTGCCAGCCTGATCATCAATGATTTGCGCATAAATATGCTTGGACGAACGATGCACGGTAAGGCGCGGCTGGCCGTTGGCCACCTTGCGCAACTTTGCACGACTGCGCGCCCTGCGACGCTCAAATAGTTCTTTAGCTGTAAACATGAGCGGTCCCTACTTCTTCTTACCTTCTTTGCGCACAATATGCTCACCGGCATATTTCACACCCTTGCCCTTAAATGGCTCTGGTGGGCGCTTTGAACGTACTTCAGATGCAAACTGGCCAAGCAGTTGCTTGTCAGCGCCTGAAATATTGATCTGGGTGTTATTTTCAACGGCAACGGTCAACCCGGCTGGAACATCCATTTCGACCGGGTGGCTATAGCCAAGGCTTAACACCAATTTGTTGCCCTGCATCGCCGCGCGATAACCAACGCCACTGATTTCAAGCTTGCGCGAGAACCCTTCGCCAACGCCAACAACCATATTGCTGATGGTGGCCCGCATGGTGCCCCACAATGACTGCGCCAACTTGGTTTTGCGGCGCGGTTTGACCGTGGCAACATCATCAGCGACAACCAGTTCCACTTCGCTATGCAACGGCGCGCTCAGTTCACCATTTTTCCCTTTTACAACAACCAGCCCGTCTTGCTGTGACACCGTCACACCTGAAGGGATGGCAATTGCGCTACTACCGACACGAGACATGTCAATCGCTCCTTAAAATACGTGGCAGAGGACTTCGCCGCCGACTTTTGCCGTACGCGCCTCGTTATCTGACAATACACCACGTGGGGTCGACAAAATGGCAATGCCAAGTCCGTTATACACCCGCGGCAAGTCACGAATACCGTAATACACACGACGGCCCGGACGTGATACCCGCTTAATTTCGGAAATCACTGGCTGACCTTCATGATATTTCAGTTCAATTTTCAGCTCTTTTAACCCGGGGCGTACATCAACGCTCGAATAATTGCGGATATAGCCTTCGCGCTTTAGAACTTCTAACACATTGCTGCGGAACCGCGATGCTGGGCTAGATACCACGCTTTTGCGGGCATTTTGGCCGTTGCGGATGCGGGTCAGCATATCACCAAGAGGATCACTCATAGACATCTTGCTTTTCTCCTCTTACCAGCTTGACTTCACGACACCAGGCACCTGCCCCATAGAGGCAAGGTCGCGCAGGGCGATACGAGACATTTTCAATTTGCGGTCATAACCACGTGGACGGCCAGAGACCTCACACCGGTTACGTACGCGGATTTTAGAACTATTGCGTGGCTCTTCAGATAATTTCAAAACAGCCTGAAACCGCTCTTCCATCGATACATTTTTATCGGCGATAACCGCCTTCAACGCAGCGCGGCGAGCACCACGGGCAGCTACAATACGCTTGCGCTTATTGTTCTTTTCTACGGCACTTTTCTTAGCCATGACTGAACCCTTCTGCTCTTACGCTTTGATGAACGGAAATTCGAAGCCTACGAGCAGTTCGCGCGCTTCATCATCCGTATTGGCCGAGGTCACAACGATAATATCCATACCGCGCATCTCATCGACCTGATCATAATCAACTTCTGGAAAAACGATCTGTTCCTTGATGCCCATCGCATAGTTGCCGCGGCCATCAAAGCTCTTACCATTCAGTCCACGAAAATCACGAACCCGCGGCAGAGCAATATTTACCAAACGATCGAGAAATTCATACATCCGCTCACGCCGCAATGTGACTTTACAACCAATCGGCATGCCCTCGCGCAGTTTAAAGGCAGCATTCGCCTTTTTTGCGCGTGTTACAAAAGGCTTCTGACCGGTAATTGCCGCCAGCTCGCGGGTGGCATGTTCGATTTTCTTCGAATCACGAACAGCTTCGCCAACCCCCATATTGACCACAACCTTTTCAAGTCTGGGAGCCTGCATTTCATTGGCATATCCAAACTTTTCCATCAGCGCCGGGCGAACTGCCGTCAGATAATGTTCTTCTAAACGCGTTTTCATCTCAGCTTTTCCACTCCTTACTCTGGGTTATGCCAGAGCTTTGCCAGACCGCTTTGCGATCCGCACTTTTTCGCCATCCTTCACCTCAAAGCCAACGCGCGTCGCCACACCGCTTTCTGGATCAACATGAGCTACATTAGAAATATGCAAAGGCGCTTCCATAGAGATGATGCCACCGGCATCATTCTGTGTTGCGCGGCGGTGCCGCTTGACCATATTAACGCCTTGTACCCGCACCCGTGACTCAGAACGCAGCACTTCTAGCACTTCGCCCTTTTTACCTTTGTCACGACCGGTGATCACAACGACCTGATCGCCCTTTTTAATTTTGAATTTCCCAGCCATTACAGCACCTCCGGTGCCAGAGAAATAATTTTCATAAATTTGCGGCCACGCAATTCACGGGTGACCGGGCCAAAAATACGTGTGCCGATTGGCTCATCCTGTTTGTTCAGCAATACAGCGGCATTGCGATCAAAACGAATGGCACTGCCATCTGCCCGACGAATTTCCTTGGCCGTACGCACGATGACCGCACGATGCACATCACCTTTTTTGACCTTGCCGCGTGGGATTGCTTCCTTCACAGACACAACAATCACATCGCCAACACCGGCAACCTTGCGACCTGACCCGCCCAACACCTTGATGCATTGCACACGGCGCGCACCAGAATTATCGGCGACTTCAAGATTTGACTGCATTTGAATCATGTCAGTCTCCCCTGGCCTTTAGCTACATCGTCATAGACCACTTCAAAGGTCTTTGACTTTGACACTGGTGCACATTCACGAATACGCACGCTGTCACCCTCTTTGAACCGGTTTTCAGCATCATGTGCCGCAAACTTTTTCGATTGGGTGATAATCTTTTTATACACCGGATGCATAATGCGACGCTCGACGCTGACGGTAACCGTCTTGTCGGCTTTATCGCTTACAACAGTGCCTTGCATGGTACGCTTTGGCATAACTTGCTTTCCTTACTTTGCAGCGCTGGCCTGCTGGCCAAGGACAGTTTTAATACGTGCGATTTCACGGCGCACAATACGCGCACGTGATGGGTTTTCTAGCTGACCACCGGCCACTTGAAACCGCAGGTTAAACTGTTCTTTTTTCAGTTCAACAAGCTTGGTTTTCAACTCGTCTGGTGTTTTGGCGCGAAGCTCTTCAGCCTTAACAATTGCCATGAGTGCCTCTCCCCTTAATCAGAGTCGCCAAGACGGCGCACAATACGTGTATCGAGGGGAAGCTTTGCAGCAGCAAGCGTCAACGCCTGTTGCGCCAGATCCCACGGCACACCATCAATTTCAAACATGATGCGGCCAGGCTTTACCCGTGCCACCCAAAATTCTGGTGATCCCTTACCTTTACCCATCCGTACCTCGGCAGGCTTTGATGATACAGGCACATCAGGGAAAATACGGATCCAAACACGGCCAGCACGGCGCAAATGGCGGGTGATGGCCCGGCGCGCAGCTTCGATCTGGCGCGCTGTCACACGCTCTGGCGTCACAGCTTTAAGACCGTATGCACCAAAATTTAACTGTGTTCCACCCTTAGCCATCCCATGGATACGGCCTTTATGGGCTTTGCGGAACTTTGTACGCTTTGGCGAAAGCATCTACCTATCTCCTCAGACTTAACCGTTGCTGCGTGGCGCTGGGCCAGACTGCTGTTCGGCGAGCCGTTTATCTTGGGCCATCGGGTCATGTGCCATGACCTCGCCCTTGAATACCCACACTTTGATGCCGCAAGCCCCATAAGTGGTAAACGCTGTGGCTTCACCATAATCAACATCAGCGCGCAATGTATGAAGTGGCACACGGCCTTCGCGGTACCATTCGGTACGCGCGATTTCAGCACCACCCAAACGGCCAGCACAATTAATCCGCACACCAAGCGCGCCTAATCTCATGGCTGATTGTACAGCCCGCTTCATCGCCCGCCGAAACCCGACACGACGCTCTAGCTGCTGGGCGATATTTTCAGCCACCAGCTTGGCATCAATTTCAGGTTTGCGAACCTCAACAATATTCAAGCTGACTTCGCCGACAATGCGTGCAGACAAATCAGCGCGTAGCTTTTCAATATCCTGGCCCTTTTTACCAATGATCAAACCAGGACGACCAGCATGGATTGTCACCCGTGCCCGGCCAGTCGGACGTTCGATCACAACGCGGCTGATGGCAGCTTGCTTCAACCGGTCCATCAAATAGGTGCGCAGTTGGATATCTTGATGCAGCAATTCGCCAAAGTTGCGACTTGCATACCATCTAGAATCCCATGTCCGGTTAATACCGACGCGCAGACCGATTGGCTTTACTTTCTGACCCATCCTACTGCTCTCCTCTTTCACCGACCACAATTGTCAGGTGTGAAAATGGCTTTAAAATCCGTGCACCACGGCCCTTGGCGCGCGCCCGAAAGCGCTTCATCACAAGGCCCTTGCCCACATGTGCTTCTTTCACATACAGCCGATCAACATCCAGCGAATGGTTGTTTTCAGCATTTGCGATCGCTGACTGAAGCGCTTTTTTCACATCGCCTGAAATGCGGCGGCGCGAAAATGTCAATGTGGCAATCGCCTTGTTCACATCCATGCCGCGGATCATCGTCGCAACTAGATTTAGCTTTTGCGGGCTGACGCGCAGGTTACGAATTACTGATTTGGCTTCGCTATCAGACAAGGTGCGAGGATTTGCTTGCTTACCCATGATACGTCCCTATCGCTTTGATTTCTTATCGGCAGCATGGCCGTAATACGTCCGGGTTGGTGCGAATTCACCAAATTTATGACCGACCATTTCTTCAGATACCGACACCGGAATAAATTTATTGCCGTTGTGAACGCCAAAAGTCAGCCCAACAAATTGCGGCATGATTGTTGACCGGCGCGACCATGTCTTGATGACCTCATTGCGACCGGATTCACGAACCTTATCCGCTTTTTTCATCAGATACCCATCAATGAATGGGCCTTTCCAAACTGAACGTGCCATGACTAATAACGCCCCTTATGGCTTGCGACGCCGCACAATCAGGCGGTCAGTCTTTTTGTTAGAACGTGTGCGCTTGCCCTTTGTTGGCTTACCCCAAGGTGTTACCGGATGACGGCCACCAGAGGTACGACCTTCACCACCACCATGTGGGTGATCAATCGGGTTCATAACCACACCACGAACATGAGGACGACGGCCAAGCCAGCGACTGCGGCCAGCCTTACCAATCTTAATGTTCTGTTGATCTGAGTTTGACACCGCGCCAATTGACGCCATGCATTCAGACCGCACCAAACGAACCTCACCAGAGGTCAGCCGCAAAATCGCGTAACCGCGGTCACGACCAACAAGCTGAATATACGTCCCGGCAGACCGGGCCAACTGGCCACCCTTGCCCGGCTTCAGTTCCACATTATGAACCAATGTACCAACCGGGATATTCGCCAATGGCAGCGCATTGCCCGGCTTGATATCAGAACCGATACCAGAACTTACGCGGTCACCAACTGACAGACGCTGCGGGGCCAAGATATAGCTCTGCTCACCATCGTCATAGGTGATCAGCGCGATAAAGGCGGTCCGGTTCGGATCATATTCAATCCGCTTTACGGTCGCTTCGACACCAGTCTTGGTTCGCTTAAAATCAATCAAACGATAGCGCCGCTTATGGCCGCCACCCTTTTGCCATGCTGTCACATGACCAGAATTATTACGCCCACCGGTTTTGCTCAAACCTTCGGTCAGTTTCTTCACTGGCCCGCCCTTATACAGGGCTGACTTGTCCACAAGAACAAGGTTGCGCTGGCTTGGGGTGGTTGGGTTGAATTTTTTCAAAGCCATCTTATTACACTCCCATCAGGTCAATGTTTTGACCTTCTGCCAATGTCACCATTGCTTTTTTCACATCGCTGCGCCGGCCCGGACGACCCCGAAAGGTTTTCGTCTTACCCTTTTGCACAATCGTATTTACCGCGGTTACCTTGACGTTAAACAACATCTCGACAGCGGCCTTGATTTCAGGCTTGGTTGCATCCATCGCGACAGCAAATGTGACCTGACCATTTTCATTGGCCATGGTTGCTTTTTCTGTGATGATCGGCCGTAAAATTGTATCATAGGCTGCCGCCTTTGAAACAACAATGTTGACCCGCTTACGCGCACGAATACTCATTTCAGGCGCTCCTCAAGATGGGCCGCGGCGTCCTTTGACAACACCAGAACATCACGACGCAGAATGTCATACACATTGATGCCCTGCTGCGGCAGAACATCAACCAAAGGAATATTGCGGGCCGCCTTCACAAAAGCCTCGTCAAGCTCTGCACCGCCAATGATCAGCGCGTTTTCAGCGCCCAATTTAGCAAGCTGTGCGCGCAGTTTCGCTGTTTTGCCAGCGTCCTTGCCACCTGATGCCAATGTATCAATAACCAAAAGCTTGCCTTCAGCCGCCTTTGAAGACAGCGCCGAACGCAATCCCAATTGGCGTACCTTTTTTGGCAAATGATGGCCATGGT
Organism: Pseudomonadota bacterium; assembly: GCA_027620495.1. GTDB lineage: Bacteria > Pseudomonadota > Alphaproteobacteria > Puniceispirillales > Puniceispirillaceae > UBA3439. The sequence continues at coordinate 25,181 of JAQCEA010000021.1, forward strand.
CACGCACCACCGGACCATGCACAACCCCACCACCGCGGAATTGCACAACAGATGCCGCACCATGACGCGCACGACCTGTGCCTTTTTGCTTGAACATCTTGGCTGTTGTTGCTGAAACCTCGGCGCGCGTTTTTGCCTTGTGTGTGCCAGCCCGGCGCTTGGCCAACTGCCACTTTACAACACGGGCAACAATGTCCCCGCGCGGCGCCACCCCAAACACAGCATCAGCAAGCGTAACATCGCCAGCAGATTTATTATCTAGCGTTTTTACAGCTACCTTCATGACCCTATTCCTTTTCGCTTTCAGCGGCAGCGTCTACAGCAGCTGCGCTTGGCGCCTCATCAGCAACGGCAGTGTCTTCAGCCGCCTCAGCAACTGGTGCCGCTTCAACTGCTTCGGCGCTAACCGCCCCTACTAGACCGGCTGGAAATGGCGCGTCTTCAGGCAATTTTGCCTTGATCGCATCGCTGATTAGCACCCAGCCATTTTTTGGACCAGGTACCGCACCATGCAACAAAATAACTCCATCTTCGTCATCGACGCTCACCACTTCGATATTTTGCGTGGTGTTGCGTACAGCGCCCATATGGCCAGCCATTTTCTTGCCCTTGAACACTTTGCCGGGGTCCTGACACTGGCCAGTCGAACCATGCGAACGGTGCGATACAGATACACCGTGTGACGCACGAAGACCGCCAAAATTATGCCGCTTCATCGCACCAGCAAAACCTTTACCCTGGGTGGTGCCAACAACATCAACCTTTTGACCGGCAACGAAATGGCTTGCCGCTAACGAGGCGCCAACTTCAAGCACGGCATCATCACTCACACGAAATTCAGCAAGCTTTGATTTTGGCAACACGTTCGCCTTGGCGAAATGACCACGCATTGGCTTGGATACGTTTTTCGCTTTGGCAACACCAGCGCCGAGCTGGAGAGCTGTGTAGCCATCCTTTTCAGCGTTGCGTACCGCAACAACCTGTACATCATCGAGCTTTAAAACGGTGACCGGCACATGATGGCCAGCATCGTTAAACACTCGGGTCATGCCCAATTTACGGGCGATAATGCCGCTACGCATAACTCTGGTCCCTTACCTAAAGCTTAATCTCTACATCGACACCAGCCGCCAGATCGAGCTTCATCAGCGCGTCAACGGTCTGTGGGGTCGGGTCAATAATATCCAGCAAACGCTTGTGCGTGCGGATTTCGAATTGCTCACGGCTCTTCTTATTGACATGTGGCGAACGCAAAACAGTCATCCGACGTAAATTTGTCGGCAGCGGAATTGGCCCACGGACTTCGGCACCTGTACGCTTGGCGGTGTTTACGATTTCAGTCGTAGATTGATCAAGAATACGATGATCAAACGCCTTTAACCGAATACGTATATTCTGGGTTTCCATAACTGCTTTACCTCGTCTGGTATACACAAAGGAGGGCGATAATCGCCCTCCCTAATAACTTCAAAACTTTATTTCACGATTGACGATACGACACCGGCACCGACGGTACGGCCACCTTCACGGATCGCAAAGCGCAAGCCTTCATCCATCGCAATCGGCGCGATCAAGATCACGGTCATCGCAATATTATCACCAGGCATCACCATCTCGGTACCCGCTGGCAATTCAACCGAACCGGTCACATCCGTGGTCCGGAAATAGAACTGCGGACGATAATTCGAGAAAAATGGCGTATGACGACCACCTTCATCCTTGGTCAAAACATAAGCCTCGCACTTAAATTCAGTATGCGGTGAAATTGAACCTGGCGCACAAAGCACCTGACCACGCTCAACGTCTTCACGCTTGGTACCACGAAGCAATACACCAACATTATCGCCAGCCTCGCCCTGATCAAGAAGCTTGCGGAACATCTCAACACCGGTGCAAGTGGTCTTCTGGGTTGCTTTTAGACCCACAATCTCAATCTCTTCACCAACATTCACAATGCCGCGCTCAATACGACCAGTCACAACCGTGCCACGACCTGAAATCGAAAACACATCTTCAATCGGCATCAAAAATGGCTGATCTTTCGGACGCTCTGGCTGTGGAATATAGCTGTCAACAGCCGCCATCAATTCCTTAATGGCTTCCTTGCCAATCTTTTCGTCGCCGTCTTCCAATGCCGCCAGCGCTGAACCCTTCACAATCGGAATGTCATCGCCAGGAAATTCATAAGATGACAACAGCTCACGAATCTCCATCTCAACAAGTTCCAACAACTCTTCGTCGTCAACCTGATCAACCTTGTTCATGAATACACACAATGCCGGCACACCAACCTGACGGGCCAACAAAATATGCTCGCGGGTTTGTGGCATCGGACCATCAGCTGCTGATACAACCAAAATCGCCCCGTCCATCTGCGCCGCTCCCGTGATCATGTTCTTCACATAGTCAGCGTGACCAGGACAATCCACATGTGCATAGTGACGATTGTCGGTCTCATATTCAACGTGCGCTGTCGAAATCGTAATGCCGCGTGCACGCTCTTCTGGTGCCTTGTCAATCTGATCATAGGCCTGAAACTCAGCCCCACCTGATTCTGCCATTACCTTCGTAATCGCCGCTGTCAATGTCGTCTTGCCATGGTCAACATGGCCAATCGTGCCAATGTTCACATGCGGCTTGGATCGGTCAAACTTTGCCTTAGACATATGCTTTTCACCCTTTTTACAAAGTGAGGGCCAGCGTTGTCATCAACATGGCCCATCTTGATTCACATCTTGAATACCAGCGTATCACCAGTGATGACGCCCCGTTTGCCGACGATGGTGGTGGGGGTAGGATTCGAACCTACGTACGCTACGCGGGCAGATTTACAGTCTGCTGCCTTTAACCACTCGGCCACCCCACCAGATCGCCATTTTAGTCGCTGCAATCTTCTTGCAAAAACGCAGCGACCCTGCGAATTAAAAAGGCACAGCTCATTTGTCAACAAAGAAGTCACTTTATGCCCTCAAAAACCGGCAAAAAACATATCCCAGCGAAAAACCGGTCACAAAATCGGCGCCCTGCCCCAGCGCGCGCAGACGCACCCCGGTCATCAAGCAATCGGCCAGCAAGCAATCGGCAAGCAAATAATAAGCAGGCGGCTTACCAACCTGCCCCGCCAAAACCACCACAAAATGGCTATATGATCTGGGGACGCCACGCGTTATTTGCGGCACTGGAGAATAATGACCGGCGGGTCGCCCAAATTTATGTGGCCAGCGACGATGGCGAATCAGAACTTCAATCGCACCTTGGCACGTTATCGCCCGATCGTTGCAACAATTTGCCGCCCATCCAGCGGATTGACCGCCAACGGCTGGACGCCATCGCCGGCCCGCATGACAAGGCGGTGCATCAAGGTATGGCGGCGGCTGTCTGGCCAGTTGAACCACCGCATTTGGATGATTTTTTGGGGCTACATCAAGATACGCCACTGCGGCTTTTGCTTCTCGATCATGTTTCTGACCCACGCAATGTGGGCGCAATTATGCGTTCAGCCCGCGCCTTTGGCGTGGCCGCGGTGATCACTACATTTCGCCATGCCGCCGAAGAAAATGGCGCGCTGGCCCGTGCCGCCTCTGGCGCGCTAGATCACCTTTATTATTTGCAGGTTACCAATCTGGCACGGGCAATTGAAAGATTACAGCAGGATCATATCACGGTTGCCGGGCTCGCCGGTGACGGCGATATGACGGTTGCAAGCCTGTCTGGCATTGACCGTTTGGCGATCGTGCTTGGCGCCGAGGGAAGCGGGCTTAGGCGGCTTAGCCGTGATCATTGTGACCATCTTGTGCGCATTGATATCGACCATAACAGCGACAGTCTGAATGTTTCAAATGCCGCGGCAATCGCGCTTTATGCCGCGTCGATTCCGCCGAACAGATAGATATTCATCAGCATAATCACGCCGGTTAGCCATTTTTCGCATCGCGAGGGTATTGACCCGGCGCGAAACTCTGCTAAAAAGCGATCCATTGCTGGCGTGGCTCAATTGGTAGAGCACCCGATTTGTAATCGGGCGGTTGGGAGTTCGAGTCTCTCCGCCAGCACCATAAACTCCATCACATCATGTGCTAACACATTGTAATTGAAGCATTGTTATATGTTTTGATTAGGTGTGGGTAGACCAGATGGTAGACCAAATTAATGCTTACATTTACCAGAAGCGTGGCTTCTATTACTTCTCTCGCCGTGTTCCGAAAGAACTGCATAGCCAATGTGGGTCTAAGCGCATTGTTCTTGCTCTGAATACACGAAGCCGTGCGAAGGCAATGAAGTATTCGCAGGTCATATGTCAGAGGCTTGATGATAAGTGGCTGCCAATGCGGCTTGATGCTATGGGAATAGCCCCTGTGCTTACGAATGATGTGAACAAACCCCCTTCCCCCTTACTATCAGAGGCTATGCAGCATTACCTGCAACTCAAGGGCATTGGTAAGGCAAAGACATTCCATCAAGCTGCTATTCGCAACACCAAAGTCGTGACTGATATATTGGGTGACAGAGTTCTCTCTGAGTATAGGACAGTTGATGCAGGGCGAGTGAGGGATGAGTTGCTGGCTCGTAACTTATCGGTGTTGTCCATACGGAGGATATTCACCACTGTTAAAGCCATTATCAATCTATCCATCACTGAACATGGATTGGAACTCCGTAATCCCTTCTCACAGATATATCTCCCTGATGGTGAGAGTAAGAAGCGTGTATCCATTCCTGTGGATACTATCCGTGAGATACAGCAAGCCTGTTATCAGTATGACGATGATATGCGATGGCTGATAGCAATCATATCGGACACAGGCTTGAGATTAGCTGAAGCCGCAGGGCTTCATGTAGATGACCTGCATCTTGATGAAGAGATACCCTATGTGGATATAAAGCCTCATCCGTGGCGTTCACTGAAGACAAAGGGTAGTCAGAGGCAGATATCCCTTGTAAGCGCTTCTCTGTGGGCTGCACAGCGCATTAAAGCCCATGCCACATCAGAATATGCCTTTCCACGCTACACAAACCATGACCGATGTAATGCCAACTCTGCATCCAATGGCTTGAACAAATGGCTACAAACACACTTCCGTGAGGACATTGTCATACATGGCTTTAGACACGCCATGAGAGACCGACTACGAGCAGTGCAATGCCCATCAGAGATGATTGACCAGATAGGTGGCTGGTCATCAGGTAAGATAGGTGAAGGCTATGGGGAGGGATATAGTATTTGTAGCTTAATCAAAGTGCTTTATAAGATTACGCTTTGAAAACATATTCTCTGTGATATTTCAGGTAATGCTTTTGTTCTTGATAAAACCCACCAACATTTTTTTGTGGGTCTATTCCAAGACTTTTTAGCAATGATTGTTCTATTTTACTGCTTACCAACAAATCGCCGTCATCTGTGAAACTAACAAAACCCTTATCAAAAAGTTTGTCCGCATTTGGGGAAAGTAAAAGTCCGTTATAGCCATCTAAACGTTCATCGTTTGAAGCACATTCTGACCAAGCCTTTATGTGGCTTGCAATAAGGAAACGACCGTCATTAATTCCGGTTAGGCGGCAGCTCTTCTCTATTTGTTTTAGATTTGACTTGAACTTACCCTGTCCTCGTCTTGATTTAACAAGTGCATCTTTTTCAGTTTGGTCAATTGTTGTGTCATTTACTATTGTTTGTTCAATATCCTCTTCTAATTTTTGAAGTGCATATGCTGCACCATCACCTACTGACAAAAGTCCATCCAGCTGAACTTGGTCTATTCCTGTTATAGAAAGTATTTTCTCTGCAAATGACTGGCTCACTGAAAACAAGTAAGCCTGATTACCTGTGCCATCAGAACGAATTGGTGAATGCTTATCAGGAAGAAATGAGACAAGTGATTGTATGTGTTCTTTTGGAGCCATTGGTTTTGGAAGAGGCATCCATGAAACAGCCACCATCCAACCTGTATTATTCCAATATTCTCCACTGGACCCAAAGTCTTCAGGCTTTGGAGACGTAACAGCAGGGTGCATAACAGTCCCGATTGATTGGACTTTACT
>JAQCEA010000044.1 GCA_027620495.1 Pseudomonadota bacterium
TAAGAAGAGAAAATTTTAATGAGCCAGGCAACTTGACTTATGAACCGCCATTTTTAGGTCCTCTGGATTTTGCCCCTACCTTAAAAGTAGGTTCTTCATCAGTACTGATGACTCACCTTCCGGGTAGGAACCACATTGACCAAAAGGGTCAGCTTTGGAGAAGAAATATCGATGTTGACTTAACGTCATTCCGTGAATGGGGTGCGGTTGCAGTGGTTTGTCTTGTTGAACAAAAAGAATTAAGCGCAATGGGAGTGCCAAACTATTTTGAGCATATAGAAAATTCTGGGTTTATGCTGTTTCATTTTCCAATCAAAGATATGTCTGCGCCAGCAGCTGCCTTTTTTAGCGCATGGAATTCAGGCAGTGAGAAGTTGATTAGTTTAATTTCCCAAGACTCAAAAATAGTAGTGCACTGTGCTGCAGGGCTTGGACGAACAGGCATGTTCTGCGCAAGCCTTTTAAAGCAACAGGGGGATACGGCTCAAGATGCGATAAGAAAAGTAAGGGCAGTGAGGCCTGGAGCGATTGAGACTTTAGCGCAAGAGAACTTTGTCTTAAATTCTTCTTTGTGCTGAAATTTCCCCCAGTCCCCCTCCCCCAAAACAGTAGCTTAATAGAAAGAAAAAGTTTAAAAAACCAAAGAAAAGCTTGTCAAAAACTGTTTCTTCAGCCAACCATTGAGTCACGCACGGCTCAGTCTAAAATGAAAGACCAGTGCCGAAGCGCAACTATAATTGAACAAAAGAGGGATGAGATGAAGAGTACTTCATGGGTTATTGCTGGACTGAGCAGTGTTTTGCTGGCTGGAACTGCGGGTGCCGCCACGTTGGATGATGTGCGGGCTAAAGGTGAATTAACGTGTATTGTGAATACTGGTCTTGCCGGGTTTGCAGCACCAAATGATCAGGGTGTCTGGTCAGGGTTTGACATTGACTATTGCCGGGCTGTTGCAGCAGCTGTTTTGGGTGATTCTAGAAAAGTTGGGTTTGTGCCGTCGACCACAGCTGAACGATTTACCAAACTTCGTGCGGGCGAAGGTGAAATCCTGTCAAGGAATACCACCTGGACATTTAGCCGTGATGTTGATTTGCAGCAAACCTTTGTTGGTGTGAATTATTATGATGGTCAGGGCTTTATGGTGCCAGCATCTCTTGGTGTTACTTCTGCAACTCAGCTGGATGGGGCATCTGTTTGTATTCAGACAGGCACTACAACTGAGCTAAATCTGGCTGAATACTTCTCGCTGAACAAGATGAAATATGAACCGGTGCCGATTGCAACCAATGCCGAAGCACAGTCCAACTATCTGGCTGGGCGCTGCGATGTTTACACAACAGACGCTTCCGGTCTGGCTGCGACCAAAGTTGCTTTTGACAATCCTAATGACCACGTGGTGTTGCCGGAGGTTGTTTCAAAAGAGCCGCTTGGTCCGGTCGTGCGTCACGGGGATGATCAGTGGGCAGATATTGCCTCCTGGACTTTGAAGGCAATGATGGTTGCTGAAGAATTAGGCATTACCTCACAGAATGCAGAAAAAATGAAAAATTCTGAGAACCCAGAAATTCGTCGCCTGCTTGGCGTAGATGAGCTGCAAGGTGTGTCAGCGTTGGGCTTGTCACCTGACTGGGCTTACAACATTATTACTCAAGTAGGTAATTATGGCGAATCCTTTGAGCGGCATCTGGGCAAGAGCACTAAGCTTGGCCTTTCACGCGGTATCAATGCGTTAGCCAAGGATGGTGGTTTGCATTATGTTCCGCCGGTAAAATAATCGTTTGAATTCTACTCAGCAGCCCTTTTCCATAAAACAGGAAGAGGGCTGCTCTATTTTTAAATAGGTTTTTATTGAATGGTTTGGATTCAAGCCAGGTACGTTTGAGAAGCGGTTAACAATGTCCTATCTGAATTCCATTTGGCGCAATGAGCACTCGCGCGGTGTTTTGATCCAGGTTTTTGTCCTGACCGGTTTCTTTGCTCTTTTTTCCTGGCTAATAGGTAATGTTATCAGCAATTTTACTTCGCTGAACAAGGGGTTTGGCTTTGATTTCCTGCTTCTGCCAGCTGGATATGATATCAACCAAACTTTGATCGAATACACTAACAGATCGACCCATTTGCGCGCCGCGATTGTCGGCTTACTGAATACTTTTCTTGTTGCGGCTGTTGGTGTTGTGCTGGCAACGCTATTGGGTTTTATTCTGGGTGTCGCCCGGTTGTCGCGTAACTGGCTAATTAGCAAGCTAGCTTATATCTATATTGAGTTTACCCGTAATGTACCGGTTTTATTGCATATTTTGCTCTGGCACGGGATTATCGTAAATACCATGCCGCACCCGCGACAGGCACTAACCATCGGTGAAGTTCTATTTTTGACCAATCGTGGGCTTTATGTGCCAAAGCCGATAGCCGAAACAGGCATAGGGCTAGTTTGGCTGGGCGTTGTAGCCGCACTGTTTTTCTCAGTTGGATTTGCTCGCTATTCCCGCGCCCGCCAACGTCAGTCAGGTTTGCAGTGGCCGGTTTTTCGTATCAACCTGGTAATTTGGATTTTGCTGCCGATGCTGGCGTTTTTTCTTGCTGGCCAGCCAGTGTCACTAAACCTTCCCGTGCTTACGGGCTTCAATTTTCGTGGTGGGATTCAACTTCCGCCGGAATTTGTGGCTCTTACTTTTGCGCTAGCGATTTATACAGCTGCTTTTATTGGCGAGATTGTGCGTGCCGGTATTGTCGCGGTAGATAAGGGCCAGAGAGAGGCAGCAGAGGCAATAGGCCTGAAGCCAGGTCAGGTGATGAATGAGGTAATTCTGCCGCAGGCGCGCCGCATTATTATTCCGCCTTTGACCTCGCAATATCTCAATTTGACCAAAAATTCCTCATTGGCTATTGCTATCGGCTATATGGATATTGTGGCCACGCTGGGTGGTATTACGCTGAATCAGACTGGCCGGGAGATGGAGGCCATGCTGATGGTAATGGGGATTTACCTCATTATTTCATTGCTGATTTCTGCACTCATGAACTGGTATAATAGCCGCGTGCGGCTTGTAGGACGTTAGGGACAAGCTATGGCACCACAAAGATCACAAAGCGCTAGAGGATACGTTGCTACAGTCAGCCTTCCAGCTTTGCCTCCTCCAATTGGCACGAGTGGTTTGACAGGATGGATGCGGCAGAATCTGTTTTATAATCTCACCAATTCATTGATGACCATTTTTACAGTCGTGCTAATATGGCTGTTGTTCAGTTCCGCGTCTGGCTGGTTTGTCTTTGATGCGGTAATGCAGGCTGGTAGTAAACAGGAATGCCTGAAGATTGATAGTGGAGCTTGCTGGGCAGTGATTGGCAAGCGTATTGAACAATTTATGTTCGGCTTTTATCCAGAGGCAGAGCGTTGGAGGCCATTAGTCTGTTTTTTGCTGTTGTTTGTGGCTATTGGCCCACTGCTCCTGCCCAGTTTTCCGGCTCGTCGTCAGATGCTATGGTTTAGTGCGTTTTATCCGGTTTTGACGGGCGTGCTGTTGCTCGGCGGCGCGTTTGGAATGCCTCCGGTCAAGACAGCGTTGTTTGGTGGGTTTATGCTAACGTTGATTGTTGGGGTGACGGGCATTGCTGCCTCGTTGCCGTTAGGGATATTGCTAGCGCTTGGCAGACAGTCCAAATTGCTTGCGGTGCGCACTCTGTCGGTTATGTTTATAGAATTCATGCGCGGTGTGCCGCTGATCACCTTGCTGTTTGTGGCGTCGACCATGCTGAATTATTTTCTGCCCCCTGGCACGCATTTTGATTTGCTGTTGCGGGTGCTGATTATGGTGACCTTTTTCTCAGCTGCATACATCGCTGAAGTGATACGCGGTGGCCTGCAAGCTATCCCGGCTGGCCAGTATGAGGCAGCTCAAGCTATTGGGTTGAATTACTGGCAGACGACCAGGCTGGTCACGCTGCCTCAAGCGTTGAAAATATCCATTCCCGGTATCGTAAACACCTTTATTGGGCTTTATAAAGATACTACGCTGGTTATCGTTATCGGATTGCTAGATCCGCTGGGCATAGGCCGTGCCGCGCTAGCTGATGCCAACTGGAATGGTCTCTCTAATGAGATTTACTTGTTTGTTGCATTGTTTTTCTTTGTCAGTTGTTTTGCCATGTCGCGCTATTCGCTCTGGTTGGAAAAGCGACTGGCAACCGAACACCGATAGGAGAAGGCTATGACACCGTCATCCGCATCCAAAACGACCGCTCGTAAAACAGCTACCAGGTCAAAAGCTAAAAATGGAGTTAGAGAGAAGACTGCTCCAAAAAGGTCCGACAAGGCTGGAAATATGTCGGTGATCAAGATTGAACAGATGAATAAATGGTATGGCGATTTCCATGTATTGCGCGATATCAATCTAGAGGTTTATGAAGGCGAGCGGATTGTCATTTGTGGGCCGTCTGGGTCTGGAAAATCCACCCTAATTCGTTGTATTAACCGCCTGGAAGTGCATCACAAGGGTTGTATTATTGTCAATAATACTGAGCTAACTTCAGATTTGAAAAATCTGGAAACCATCCGAAAGAACGTCGGCATGGTTTTTCAATCCTTTAACCTGTTTCCGCATCTGACGGTTCTGGAAAATTGCACGTTGGGCCCAATTTGGGTGCACAAGATGCCAAAGGCTGAGGCAGAAGCTCTTGCCATGGAATATTTGGAGAGGGTGCGAATCCCAGAACAGGCTGGCAAATATCCCGGCCAGTTGTCTGGGGGCCAACAGCAGCGCGTGGCGATTGCCCGTTCTTTATGTATGAAGCCCAATATCATGTTGTTTGACGAGCCGACTTCAGCCCTCGATCCTGAAATGATTAAAGAGGTGCTGGACACGATGATTGAGCTCGCCGAAACCGGCATGACAATGCTGGTAGTCACGCATGAGATGGGCTTTGCCAATAAGGTTGCTGACCGGGTAATTTTTATGGATGAGGGGCAGATCGTTGAGCAGAACGAGCCAGAAGCTTTCTTTAATAACCCGCAATCCGACCGTACCAAATTATTCCTGAGCCAGATTTTAGGTCACTAAAAACCAGCTGACCTGATCTTGGGTTGGATGTTTTCGGGCGCCATGATTCTGCTTGATGCTGTCATTAGTCTTGGTTTCATTGTTTTCCGTGGCGGCGCCTGCCGAGCTGGGCAATGAATAATCCGCTTAAAATCACCACTAACGCCATCAGGAAATGTCCGGGCAGTGCCTCATCTAGAACGATGGCACCGATCACTACCGCCCATACCGGCACCTGATAATTTACCAGTGATAAAAATGGTGGCCCGGCGCGCCGCACGAGAACCGTCAGCAAAATA
>JAQCEA010000022.1 GCA_027620495.1 Pseudomonadota bacterium
CGGCGGTTTGCTAAATCGTTGAAGGAGGAAACTCCTTCCGGGGGTTCGAATCCCTTCCCCTCCGCCATTCTTTTTACTTTCAAAAAAACCATTGATTTATATACAGTTTTGCAATTGACTGAGATTGTGTTTGTACCAATCTTTGTGCCAATTTGCATGAGTTTCAGTGATGGGTTTTGTCGTAAAAAGGGGCGATAAGTACTCTGCGCGACTTGTGATACCCAAGGCGCTTCGCCCTATCTTGGGACAAAATGAGTTTAAGAAGTCACTTGGAACATCAAACAAGACCGAAGCAGAATTACGTGCAGCACCTCTCATCTTGCACTGGAAGAAGTTGATTGAGGATGCAAAGACCGATGGCGTTATCGCAAAAGCCAAGGCGCTGAGACGTGCGCTTGATAATAGCCCCAACAATGCCTTGCTGGACGAAGACGGTTTCTGGGAGTCAACCAAGACCGGCATAATCGAAGATGCCATCGAGGATATCATCCTTGGTGGCAGAGATATTGAGAGCATCGACAACAAAGAAGAAAAGGCGAAAGCCAAAACCTTCTTCGACATCGCCTCTGGTCAAGTCACAACATTAGACGACTATGTCGATGGATGGTTGCTCTCTATCAAGCACCTCAAGGCAAGAACCATCAAGCAGATGAAGAGGGATGTTAACGACTTCCTCAAAGAGGAACGGATACAACTGCCAACAAGAGAGAGCGTCGCCGCTTGGATTAGACGAAATAATGATATTAGCCCCAAGTCAATCAAACGCAAGTTAGGGTCTCTTGGGTCATTCTGGGATTATCTGATGGCTCAAGGCATTGTTACTGAGATATCACCATTCCAAGGTCATAAACTTCCAAGAGAGAGAAAGGCACAACAAACCAAGCGAAGAGCCTTCACCAATGATGAATGCTTGAAGTTAATCGATGCCGCCAATGATAGTGAAGACGCTGTCTTGTTCGACCTTATCATGCTTGGTCTCTACACTGGTGCGAGGATAGAAGAGTTGTGCCAGTTGAGGGTTGAGGATGTTGTTGTCGAGGATAACTGTCGTGCCCTTCGTATCACTAAGTCCAAGACCCAAGCAGGGACAAGGTTCGTTCCCATACACCCGGGTATCAGCGACCTTGTCGACAAATTAGTTACGACAAGCAGAGACAACTTCCTCATCTTCTCCAAATCGAAGAACCAATACGACGAGAGATCAACGGGACTGAGCAGACGCTTTGGCAGGTTAAAGTCATCTTTAGGCTACGGACCTGAATTGGTCTTCCACAGCCTTCGAAAGACAGTCACCACAAAACTGGAACAAGCAGGTGTTCCCGAAGGTGTTGCCGCAGACATCGTAGGACACGAAAAACAGACCATAACCTATGGTCTTTACTCTGGTGGCACATCGATGGCTCAAAAGATGGAAGCCATAGCCAAGATCAGTTACTAGACAGCACCCTAAATAATCTGATCTTTATTGACTTAAGAGGTTGACTTTTATGCAAAAATATGGTTCTACTTTGCTCAAGATGATCGTTGGAAGACCATTGTCAACGACATCACTCTCCCCCACAATTTAGAATACCTTTTAATCGCGATTAGAGAGTCGCTGAGCGGGGGTAACTGCGTCCAGAGTAGTCGACAACTAGCCAAGACGTCCCTGAGGGGCGTCAGTGACTCTTAAAACGCGATTAAGGAATCTTTACTTGTTCCCCCTATGGTGAACATCGACGACCACCCCAATGGGAACGACAACAACATCATCCTTATCCTCCTGTAGTATACTATAGATAACTATAGTTACCTTAGGTAACTCAGGATGACTGAAGATAACTAAAGATAACCTTAGTCATTCTCTAGTTGCCTTATGCATAGGTTTTTCAAAAGGTAGTCGAAGATAGAAAGACTTCGGTGAACTCACGTTAACCCGGGTGAACTTGGGTAAACTAGCCGGACCAAATTAAAATTCACCAATCTATGGCATTTGTATTTAACGACTGGCGTGTATCGTATTTTGTCTTTTCTTATTTTTAGTCAGCCACGACTTTCTTGTTCCTAGTCGCTTCTTCAACCGCATGTTTTAGATCGGTATATTTGTGCTGACCAACATGAAAAACCGTAATCGTCGTTTTTGTGATTCCTAAGTCGTTAAGTTGTTTATCGGTCATCTTTGAGTGTGAAGTTTTCATTTGATACCCTATCTATTTATGACACACGTTTTTTCAATTCTTGTAATGATAGTTCTGAGGGAAAACTAAAGGTGTTTTTTAATTATATGAACGCTTCATAATTATAAGAAATATTTGAAGACACTGTCTGCCTGTTGAACTGATAAAGCAATGTTTATGTGCTAATCGAGAATACCAAAATGAAATTCAGAACCGACTTAGGGTCAAATTTGCACCTCAAACTAAACCATCGCTTGGATTATGCTTTATCATTGGACTTAGTATCTAAAGTCTGCAATAAGTCTTCTAAGCAAACGCTCTTTGAAGTTTGTTTTGAGTACGCGAACTTCTCTGATGAACGGATGTTGCTACTAAATCAATCAGTTCATTAGGAGAAGATTATGACTACAGGAAAAGTTAAGTGGTTTAATTCACAAAAAGGTTTTGGGTTTATTGAGGTTGAGGGTGGCGCGCCAGATTTGTTCGTTCACATCACTGCGGTGCAAAACGCTGGGATGACTGGTTTACAGGAAGGCCAATCACTCTCTTTTGACTTAGAAACACAGCAGAATGGCAAACAGTCGGCAGTAAATCTACAGAATGCCTAACGTTAGATTTGCCATAAGATGTCTAAAACACCGCAGATTATCGCTCTGATATTGCTGTGTAGTTTGGCTGAAAAGTCAAAAGTTGTATCTTCTGATGTGGTACCCTGCATCAGAAGGTGCGCTCCTTCAGAAACTTAAACTAAAATGCTGTATTTTTACCTATTTGTTTGGATAAACTAATGTTTATACCAACATTAAATATCAACATAGTCGACTAGCCAAGACACCTCTAAGTGGCGTCAGTGACTCTTAAAACTCGATTACGGAATCTTTACCTGTTCCCCCTGTGGTGGACATCGACGACCACCCAATTGGGAACGACAACATCATCATCTTTATCCCCTATAGTATACTATAGATAACTATAGTTACCTTTGGTGACTAAAGATGACTAAAGATGACTAAAGATGACTAAAGATAACTAAAGATAACTAAAGATAACCTTAGTCACTCTCTAGTCGACTTATGCGTAGGTTCTTGCAAAGGTAGTCGAAGATAGAGAGACTCAGGTCAACTCAAGTTAACCCAGGTGAACTTGGATTAAACATGAGTGGCGTTTGGTCGACCAGCGCAACAAGGTGCACAATTCGCCTCAATGCCAATCTTAACTTTTCGAGTTATGGTTGCTCGCTGTAAATTCTGGAAGATAGTCCACCTTTTTTTCGTAAGATTGTGCAACTGTTTTGGCGGTGCTTGTGTGGTTCAAAAAATGACATAAGTTCCAGATCAGGTAATTTGCCGCTGAGGATGTCCAATTTTAACTGATTGAGAAAAGCCAAACCGTGGATGTTGCTCAATGTTGAATGAAATATCATGTATCCATCTGTGCGGTTCTGAAGCAGGGGCAGGAGCAGGTTTTGTTGGGTTGAGTAATTTATAAGTCCACCAACATCACACCAAATCATATCAAAACTTTGTTCATCTTTGTTTAAAACTTTGTGAATATTTTGATATTCAGTATTCGAGAATTTTAGCAAATGTTTTAATCCGAGTTCCTTTGCTGCTTCTTGGATATGTATGGCGCTTGTTTTGGGGTGCTTGAAGTTGTCGAAAGTGTGCAAACAAAACTTTGAATGCTGCATCCGATAGTAATCTTGATTTCTGAAGTCTGGGTTGTAGTTGCTTCTCTTATTTGCAAATTCTGCTTTCTCTAATTGAGAAATTTCATGAAGAGCGGCCAGAATATAAATCGTGGTTAAACCCGACCCAACTTCTAGTACGCGGTGTGGCCGGGTGAACTTGATGAGAGCATACAAAAGTGGCCCCGTATGCTCGGTGCCCATGGATGATGAAGACAACTTTTCAACGTGTTTTTGGAATTCTGCAGTTTGCGTTATCGACATTGGTTCTCCATTTCACCTGGATTAGTTACTAGACAATGATAAACACATTAGTTGTCATTTTGATAATATGATAGCGCCTAATTTCTCCAATGCAATCCGTGTGACTTCAAGCAACCGAGGTAAACCAGCGTTATGGATTTTTCCTCGGTGTCTTTTCTGGCTTTGCGCTTTGCTTGTTTGTCGTTGAATAGTCGACCAATCAATAAATCTGATCATTATGGACTTAAGGGGTTGACTTTTATGCAAAAATATGGTTCTAATTTGCCTAGGGTTATGGCTAGAAGACTGCCGTCAACGACATTACTCTCCCCCACAATTTGGAATGCCTTTTAATCGCGATTAGAGAGTCGCTGAGCGGGGGTAACTTCGTCTAGAGTAGTCGACTAGCTAAGGCGTCTCTCAGGGGCGTCAGTGACTCTTAAAACGCGATTACAGAATCTTTACTTGTTCCCCTTATGGTGAACATCGACGACCACCCCAATGGGAACGACAACAACATCATCTTCATCCCTCTATAGTATACTATAGATAACTATAGTTACCTTAGGTGACTAAAGATGACCTTAGTCATTCCCCAGTCGACTCATGCGTAGGCTCTTCAAAAGGTAGTCGAAGATAGAAAGACTAAAGTAACCGTAAGTTGACCTAGGTGGCGGTCACTTGATCAAAAAAACATGACTTATTGTTTCTCGACGGCCCTGTTTGTGATTTTCTACAATCATGCCAGAGGTTAATTTGCTGTTGTCAAAAACAAGTTCGACGTGACCTTTGCCATTCTTAGTATCAAATTCATATTTCGGCGCATTAAGTTTCAATCCATGAACAATCTTCATGCCCTTTAATTGAAATTCAATTTGTTCGTTGCTGTGGATTATCAACTCACCTTGACGCTCTCGCTGAACCTCACTGCTGTACTGACTTCCTTTGAGCGTTTCCCATATTGTGATTTGATGTGTTTCTGTGGCCAAGGCATTTATTGGTGCCAACAGAATTGCTGCCTTTAACAAAATTCTTAACATCGTAAAGTCGCTCCAAATAATTCTTTGTTCTGGGTAAATATAAACCTTTTGTTATTTTGTGATGCTTGCTGGCGTTATTATTATATTTTTGATAGTGCCTTGAGAGCCTGGAGTTGGTCAAATGAAAACCTTTCTTTTGCTAATCACATTCATGCTCACCATGGACGCTGCTCTTGCAGAAACTGTAAATTGCACAAGATATAAAATAGACGGTAAAAACCTCTTTAAAAACATGACTGAATTGAATCTGGCGTTGCCAGAAACGCTGCAGATTCCTGACCAAGATTTTGTCGAAAAAACTGGCAGCAAATCAATGCTTGGCAACCCTCTGGAAATAAATTCTGGTTTTTCGACGGGGTTCAATAAAAGCGCTAAATCTCGGAAAATGACATTGATGCCCAATGGCAAACTCATTTATCCTGGTCCAGTTAACAATACCGTAGCACGTTATGAGTGTGACAAAAATCCGAGCGAAATAAAAGCCATCCAAGCAAAGCGACAGAATTGTAGAACCGGCAACGTCGACGAGTGCAGTAATGATGATTTATGCCAGTTTGCGACAAACTCAAAATGGAGCAGTGCGGATAAAGCACGAGTGATTGCATGGAATGAGGATGCTCGTTGGGCTAATCATCTGAGTGCGGCCAAGAAACTCGATCTGAATTGCAGTGTGGGTAAGTTGATAAAATAAATAATCGCCCATTTCATCATCAATAAAGAGGACAAAATGAAAAATCTTATTTTGCTAGTAACCGCTGTTTTAACTTTTTTTGGCTTTAGCCAAGTGGCTCTTGCAGAAATGGCTATCGGCTCGACAAGTTTTGCTGATGGTAAAATTGCCAAAGTACACGCCTGTACAAAAATGGGCGGCAAGAACCAGCCTCCACCGGTGTCCATTAGCGGGCTACCTTCTGACGTTACTCATATTGCTATCATTATGGATGACCCTGACGCTAAATCAGTTGCTGGAAAAACTTGGGTGCATTGGAATGTTTTTAATATCAAGGCTGACGGTGATAGTTACAGCATCGATGCCGCAAAAAAACCAAATGGTTTAGTCGGTAAAAACTCGGGTGGTAGCGGTTATGGTGGTATGTGTCCACCAAATGGTAAACACACCTACAGACTTGCTGCCTTTGCTTTGAAAGAAGAAGTCAAAGTTAAAGCGTCTGGCTTTAGTGGTAAGGCATATACAATCGAGAATTTCGAAAAGGATTTCAAAGTTAGTATATTAGCCAAGGCAATGATCACCGGCGACTTCAAATAACCTATTTTAACAAGTTTCGGTCAAGTGGCTGCAAGAATAACAACAGCAACTTGACCTTTAACGGTATTTTTGAAGGAATTTTTCGTTATATAAGGTGAATTCAATTCACGTTGATGGTACCAAACTACATGCATTTTGTACCAAAATTTGTACCATTTATGAAAAGCAAATATATGATATTGTTGAAATAATAAGAAAAAATGCACCTTCAAGAGACTGTCCCTTCCCCTCCGCCATTTTCTCATACGAAAACATACCAAATTGTTCCATAGCCTGAAGCAGGGATTGGTTCCTAGCTACTACACGTTAAGCATGAAACTGCCCTACAAATCAGCTTTTGCCAGCACAATTTCTAAGCTGCCTTGCAGACGGGAGTGCAGGGCAGCGCTGGCACGTCTAGGTCCAGCAGATCAGAAGGAACAGTGAGCGCTGACGGGTTATTAACGTTTGGAATGTAGATTTGCTCAAACACAACCAAAGGGGGAGCAGCCTATGAGTCCAAAACCTCTCTATGATTCCTACTGGCAGTCATTTGCCTCGTCACCTGCCGCAAAGGCACTCATTCATCCAGCTACAAGCCGGTCAGGGTCTTCACACTGCTTGGAATTTGGGCTGGATAACAAAGCTTCAACACGTAGTAGCATAGCCCTGCTTTGGCTCGGATTAAGCTTGCAAAACAGTCGCATCTCCGCCGGTGTCACGCTTCAAAATCGCGAAAATGCCAAGGCGCATTTTGATCTTCTAATGGATGAAAAAGATATGATTGAAGCAGATTACGGCGAGAATGCCAGTGAATTGATGTGGGATAGGAAGGACAATCCTGAATCGAAGATTTTTAGGTGTGTCATATTCGCAGAGCGCCTTGCATCGCCCATAAAAGACCTTGACCAATGGCCTGATTATCATTCGTGGATGGGTGACAGTATGACAAGGTTGCAATGGGCCTTTTGGGATCGTCTAACGCAATTACCCAATTGATTTTTGGTCTGATCTGACGAATTTGCCGGGGCGCGGTCAAAAACATGCGTTGTGGCCGTATCGTGCCAGTGCCATCAGTGACAGTGCCATCAGTGACAGTGCCATCAGTGACAGAGGCAATGCTTGATGGTTGGTTGGCTGAGTTAATTACTGAAAGGCTTTTCAAATTTTCCGTAAATGCAGATGGCAAAGCGCAGAACGTAGCAAGCAAAAAAAGCACATATTACTTAAGGAAAGTTACGAGTGATGAAGGGCTGGTAACTCATAGCTTCAGACACTTATTCAAAGTCCTTTTTAGGAGCGCTGAAATCCCACTAGACTTGCACGATTTTTTAACAGGCCATTCAGGCGGTGACAGCGCACTGATCACCCACATGAAATAGTTACCATAAAATGTAAAGTGTAAAAATTTACATTTTATATAATTGCATGATTTTAATTGCGCTTCTGTCATTTCGCGCTAATTTAGTCATCATGATTGAATCAAGTTGCAGGAAAAAGTCTTTGTTCGCTGTCGGTTACGGCGATAACGCGAGGCTCTATGTGCCAACCAAGGGCGAAAATGTCATGGCTTGGTTGGTAAATGTCGCTCGATAAAATTGTGAAAAAGTTGTTGCTTTGTTTGGCGTGTGGTATACCATATTTTTAAATTGGGGGATTAAATTTGCTGACAACAACAAAGTATCTAACCGTCTTCTCTCGTACGCATGTTTGTGAAGCGGTGGACGTGGGCGCTTGCTCATCCACAAAATTGCAACGGTCCCCTAGCGAGTATGATGACACAGCATTTGATAAAGTGGAGGAACATAATGAGAGTTATTAAATCATTACTGGCCGGTGCTTTGGCGCTTGGCTTGACAACCTCGGTGGCGGTCGCAGACGGTCACGGTTGGAAGCCTAAAAAGCCAGTTGAATTTATCATCATGGCAGGTGCCGGTGGCGGTGCTGACCAGATTGCCCGTTTGTTGCAAGGCATCATCGAAAAAAAGGGCCTCTCACCACGCCCATTTATTCCAATTAACAAGCCAGGCGGTTCTGGCGCGGAAGCATTGCGCTATCTAAAGGACAAGTCAGGCGATGATCACACAGTGATGATGACGCTGAACAGTTTTTACACAACACCAATTATCCAGTCTGGTCTTGGTGTTGACCCAACCGCCTTTACACCAATTGGTTTGATGGCAATGGACACATTCTTGTTGTGGGTGCATTCAGACCAGAAAGACATCACCGACATCAAGTCATATGTAAGTGCTGTGAAGGCCGCTGGTAAAGATTGGAAAGTTGGCGGTACGGGTTCTGGTCAGGAAGATAGTGTTCTGACAGCGATGATGGAAGCTGAGTTTGGCTACAAGGTCACTTACATTCCATTCCCCGGTGGCGGTACCGTTGCCAAAAACCTGATCGGTAAGCAAATTGACTCAACCGTCAACAACCCATCAGAACAAATGGCATTCTATCAAGCCGGTAGCTCAAAGCCATTGATCCAGTTTACAGGTTCGCGCATGCCTGCATTCCCAGATGTCCCAACTGCCAAAGAACTGGGCATCAACATTGAATATTACATGCAGCGTTCGGTGAATGGTCCTCCAGGCATGTCAGAAGGCGCAGTCAAATTCTACACAGACTTGTTCCAAGTGGTGTTTGACTCAAGTGAATGGCAAGATTTCTGCAAAAGCGATGGTCTTACATGTGACAAGATGATTGCCGGTGCAGATCTTGGTAAATTCCATGCCGACCAATATGCAGCGCATGAAAAGCTGATTGCACAAGTTGGCGCGAAAGCCATCACTGGCGAATAAAAATACCAGCCCCCAGCGCCTTGATTGCGCTGGGGGTTTTTGCCATCTGACTTTTCCTTATTTAGTGACCCTTTGCTGGCGCGCGTGCTTGACGCGATTGCCTTACAGTGCGGGTATTATGGAGATAACAATGTCGACCCGAAATGCTGAGCTTTTAATGGCTGTTGGGATGTTGGTGTTTTCGCTGGGTATGATGTGGAACATACACAGCGATGGCCTGATTATTGGCTGGGTGCCCGAACGTGGCCCTGGCGCTGGGGTCTGGCCATTTTGGCTAAGCCTAGGTATGGCACTGTGTTCTGTTTGGACACTGGTGCGCTGGTTCAAAGGAACGACCGCAGAAAGTCGCAACCAGTCGCCATATATCGATCCTGAAAGCCTAGGCTTGGTAGTGCTGTCTTTTGTACTGCTTACAGCCATGATCTTTCTGGTAAAATATATCGGCACATATTTATCTGTGGCGCTCTTCCTTGGCGCCTATATGCGCCTCATTGGGCGGCATAGCTGGTCTGTAACCCTGTCAATGATGGCCGGTTCTATTGTCTTTATTTATTTCCTTTTTGAATGGCAGTTGGCCAAATATCTTCCAAAGGGATTGCCTGTGTTTGAGGATGCGTTCCTCTGGATAGACAATTTCCGTTGGGAATATTTGATGTAGTACCGGGCCGGGGAGAAACAAATGCTTGAAATTTTTTCACTACTCGGAGACGGGCTTCTACAGTCCTTTGAGCCGCTAAATCTGTTTATGATTTTCGCTGGCTGTCTCGCCGGACTATTTATCGGGGCTATGCCCGGATTGGGATCGGTAAATGGCGTGGCAATCTTGTTGCCAGTCACCTTTTTGGTGCCGCCAACTTCGGCCATTATCTTTCTGGCGGCGTTATATTACGGCGCGATGTATGGCGGGGCGATTTCGTCTATCACACTTGGCATCCCCGGGGCATCTACCGCTGTGGCGACGGTGTTTGATGGCAAGCCAATGGCCCGGCAAGGCAAAGCGGATCAGGCTTTGATGGCCGCGGCGATTGCCTCGTTTATCGGTGGGACGGTGTCTATCGTGATGTTCACACTATTTGCCCCACCTTTGGCAAATCTGGCGTTGAAATTTGGCCCACAAGAAGAATTCGCGCTGATGATCTTGGCGTTTGCCACCTTCATTGGCCTTGGCGGTGACGATATTCCAAAAACCATCTTTTCGATTTTGCTTGGTCTTGTTATGGCGGCTGTTGGCTTTGACATCATCAGCGGCAAGCCAAGATTGATCTTTTTTGATTTGGTCGAATTTCAAAGAGGCATTGGATTTCTAGTCCTAGCGATTGGTATTTATGGCATCGGTGAAATGCTGTGGACCATTGAAAGTACCAAAGGCAAGGTGCAAGTTGACACCGTAAAGGTAACCTGGACGCGGTTTGTCAGCAGTCTGTCGCGGATTAAAGAATATCTGATGACCACCTCACTTGGGGCGATATTGGGTTTCTTTGTTGGCACCCTGCCTGCGGCTGGTGCAACCCCGGCATCATTGATGTCTTATGGGTTGGCCAAAACCTTCTCAAAAGACCCGGACAGCTTTGGCAAAGGCAATATTTCTGGTGTTGCCGCCCCTGAGTCAGCCAATAACGCGGCCTCGACCGGGTCAATGTTGCCAATGATCACACTGGGTATCCCGGGATCACCTACAACCGCCATTTTGCTGGGCGGGATGATCATCTGGGGGTTGCGGCCTGGGCCGTTGCTGTTCGCTGAACAGCCAGACTTTGTGTGGGGTTTGATTGGGTCAATGTATGTGGCGAATTTTGTCACTGTGGTGTTAAACCTTGCGATGATTCCGATTTTCGTTCGGGTGCTGGCAATGCCATTCTCGATCCTGACGCCGATCATTTTCATCCTTTGTTTTGTTGGTGTGTTTGCAACAACAGACCGAATGTTTGATGTGTGGTTGATGCTGGCACTTGGGCTTGGTGGCTATTTTCTTCGCAAGCTTGATTACCCAGTTGCCCCAGCAGTTCTCGCGATTGTTCTTGGCCCGCTGGCGGAACGCTCGATGCGACAGTCTTTGATTGGCAGCCGGGGCGATCCATTTACCTTCGTTAACCCAGCTGAGCATCCAATTGCGCTGGCTTGTATTATTGTGGCGCTGTTGTTGATGTTGTATCCGGCATATCTCAGTTTCCGCAAGAAACGGGCAAAAAAGGCCGTCGCATAAGGGCGTGTCATTTTTGAACAGAACGAATATATAACGGGGCAGATAAATGGCTTAAATATTCTGGATCAGGTTTGAAACAGAACATCAGTCACGAAAGACAAAGAACAATCCCCCTTATATTCCAGCCCGGCGGCCCCGTATGGGTCGCTGGGTTTTTATATGGTGCGCCGCTTTGTCAAGATAGCCGGTCAACCGCTCTTTGATGGGCTAGATCGCCCATATTAGCCGGATCGCAACACCGACAAGAATGACCAAGATCACTTTGTCAAAAAGATTGGGTGTGGCACGGCGCAGAATATAGGCCCCGATTGGCATACATGCCATCAGCGGGATAACGGCCAACGACCCTAGAACCAGATGCTCTGCTTGCATAAGCCCGAAATAGAACAGCGTCGGCAATTGGATCAGCGACATGGTCACAAAAAACGCCGATACGATGATAATAAATTCGGTACGTTCAAATTTTATGGCATTCAAAAAGGTGAGGGTGGCCGGCGTTGAAATACCAAAGGCACCTTGCAGAAATCCGGCTAAAAATCCCATTGGCATGTTTAATTTATGCGCCATCGGCATTGATAATTGCCAATCTGGTTTGAAAAGTCGGAACCCAACATAAAATAGCACCAGCCCAGCCATGAACATTTCTAGTACGCCGCCCGAGGCCCGGTACAGCATCAAACTACCAGCAAAAGCCCCAAAGCCTGCTGAAAGACATAAGATCAACAAAAACAATCTGTTGTTAAGAGCGCGGCGATAGATAATGGCTTGGATCAGGTTGGTGACAAGATTGGGTACAACAAAGACGGCAACAGCAAAGCGAATGTCAACAAAGCTTGTCATGACGGGTACCGCAATCAGCGGCGCCCCAACGCCTGTGGCCCCCTTTAAAATCCCGCCCATAGCAAAAGCAAGCCCGACAATGACCAAAATCTGCAGATCGATAAATGCCATCAAACAATTTCACAAAATGAAGCGTGTTTGATGGTGATATCCCCCCAGTACCCGGTTGGCAACGGTTATATGGTCAAGAGTATCTTTCCATGCTGGCTGGCAGATTCCATCAAAGCGTGGGCTTTTCCCGCATCGGCCAGCGGAAAGCTGGTAAAGGTGGTGGCACGAAGGCGGCTGGCATCACTGCCAAAAAGCGGCCATACCACCGCTTTGAGATCGGCGGCAACGTCGGCCTTGAATTGATCAGGCCGCGACCGCAAGGTTGAACCGGTAAAGCTCAGCCGTTTTAGCATCACCGGCATCAGGTCTATTTCAACGCGTGATCCAGCGTTAAACGCCAATTGAATCATGCGGGCATCATGACGGGCCGCCTTGATGTTGCGGGCGATATAGTCACCGCCAATGATATCAAGAATAATGTCTGCACCGCCAGCCTCGCGCAAAATATCGACAAAATCCTCTTCTTTGAAATTGATCGCCCGGTGCGCACCAAGTGACTCGCAATAGGCACAAGACTCGGCATCAGCAGCCGTGGTGTAAACAGACAGCCCCATCGCGGTGCCAAGCTGTATGGCTGTTGATCCGATCCCCCCAGCGCCACCATGCACCAGAAAATTGCCGGTTTCCGGAATTTTATGGTTGAAAAATACATTGCTCCACACGGTGAAATATGTTTCCGGCAGGCCAGCAGCATCCATCAGGCTGATGCCATCAGGGATTGGCAGGCAATGTGCGGCGTCAATGGCCACATATTCGGCATACCCCCCACCATTGGTGAGGCCGCAAATCTTGTCGCCGACCGCCCAAAAATTTTGCGTTGCCCCAACCGCGACAACTTCGCCCGAAACCTCTAGCCCCAGCAGGTCGGATGCACCTTTTGGTGGGGGGTAATGGCCGCGCCGTTGCACCAAATCCGGGCCATTGACGCCGGCAGCACTGACTTTTACTAAAATCTCGTGATCTTTCAACACGGGCAGCGGACGGGCCCCAGATTGCAAAACGTCAGGCCCGCCCGGTTCACGCATTTCGATAACCGTCATGGAAACTGGTAAAGACATAAAAATATCCCGAATTTAGTAAGGGTTAAGCTTGTTGTCAGGCGCAAAGCGCGCTATGTGTTAGCGCAGTCGCGCCAGCAGGTCAACCAAGCTGAAACGCATCATAATTGGTCTAATCGGGATGAAATAATGGTAGTTTTTTCGGCGGTCTAATTATTCAGTCACATCCGAAGCTATGGTATGGAATTATTTTGTGGTATACCAAATAATATATTTGACGTAACGCCCGTCGATTGAAAGAATAGACGCCAATTTCGAGGAGAATTGCGAGTGGATACTGGAACAATAGACGCAGGCATTTGGAAATCAGCACCGGGCAAGGGGCGGAAAACGCCAAAGGGCCGGCAGGCCAGTGATACCGCGATCGCCGAGGTGCGGGCATTGCTTGGCGACCGTCCGCGTGAAAGTCATTTACTTATTGAATTTCTTCACCTGATCCAAGATCGCTATGGGCATCTATCCATCGCACATATGGCGGCTTTGGCCGAAGAATTGCGTCTCAGCCAGACCGAAGTCTATGAGGTGGCGACGTTTTATGCCCATTTTGATGTGGTGCATGAGGATGAAACACCGCCGCCAGCTTTGACCATCCGGGTTTGTGATTCACTCGCGTGTGAATTGGCCGGTGCGGATGCGTTGCACATGGCGCTCAAAGACGGTCTTGATCCATCAGAAGTGCGGGTGTTGTGGGCACCATGTATGGGCCGCTGTGATACCGCCCCGGTATTGGAAATTGGCCATAATCATATTGATTATGCTACCAAAGAAAAGGTGGATGCGGCAATTGCTGCTGATGATACGCACCCACATATCACTGATTACCAAAAGTTAGAGGCGTACCGTGCCGAAGGTGGGTATGACCAGCTGGTGTCGCTGCGCCGTGATGGCGATTGGGAAGCTGTCCAAGATCGGATTAACCAGAGTGGCCTGCGCGGACTTGGTGGTGCTGGCTTTCCATCTGGTAAAAAATGGGGTTTTGTTCGCGCCGCCGAAGGTCCGCGCTATCTAGCGGTAAATGGTGACGAGGGTGAACCCGGCACCTTTAAAGACCGGTATTATCTAGAACGCACACCGCACTTATTTCTCGAAGGCATGTTGATTGCGGCATGGGCTGTTGAGGCTGATAAATGCTTTATCTATATGCGTGATGAATATCCGGTTGTGCTGGATATTCTGCGCACCGAAATTGCCAGCCTTGAAGCGGCAGGCCTAATCACCGCCGGATATGTTGATCTGCGGCGTGGGGCTGGGGCGTATATTTGCGGTGAAGAAAGCGCGATGATCGAATCAATCGAAGGCAAACGTGGTCTGCCACGCCATCGGCCGCCCTATGTTGCGCAGGTTGGTATTTTTGACCGGCCAACACTGGTGCATAATGTGGAAACGCTTCATTGGATCGCGCGCATTTGTCGTGAAGGACCAGAAATTCTATCTTCGGTTGAAAAAAATGGCCGCCGTGGATTGCGTAGCTTTTCGGTATCTGGGCGGGTTGCCAATCCGGGGGTGCATCTTCTGCCTGCTGGGTCAACCATTACCGATATCATCGAGGCGGCGGGCGGCATGGCTGATGGGCATAAATTTAAAGCCTATCAACCGGGCGGGCCGTCATCTGGTATTTTGCCAGCCAGCCTGAATGATGTGCCGCTGGATTTTGATACGTTGCAACCGCATGGCAGCTTTATTGGATCTGCCGCTGTTGTGGTGTTATCTGATCAGGATCGGGTGCGTGACGCGGCGTTGAATATGCTGCGGTTTTTTGAAGATGAAAGCTGTGGCCAATGTACGCCATGCCGGACGGGATGCAGTAAAGCTGTGCAATTGATGCAGCAAGACGTTTGGGACCAAACACTATTGACCGACCTGTGTGATGTGATGCAGGACGCTTCTATTTGTGGGCTAGGGCAGGCCGCGCCAAACCCTATCCGTTTGACCATGAAACATTTTTCTGACGAAATCAGCTGAGGTTCGCAATGCTTGATTCAACGCCACAAAAGACAGTCACCTTTGAACTTGATGGTAAGGAAGTTACCGTCAGCGAGGGCACCACGATTTGGGAAGCAGCACAAGCCGAAGGCCAGTTGATTCCGCATTTGTGTCATAAGCCAGAACCGGGCTACCGTTCTGATGGCAATTGCCGTGCATGTATGGTCGAAATCGAGGGTGAGCGCGTATTAGCCGCGTCTTGTATTCGGACTGTTACGCCCGGTATGGTGGTGCGTAGCCAGAGCGAGCGCGCGGCAAAATCACGTGCGCTTGTGGTAGAACTTTTGGCCGCCGATCAGCCAGAAACCGCGCATGATGCCTCGTCACATTTTTCTGCAATGGCGAAGCTGAATAATGTCGAAGACAGCCGCTTTCCGGCAAAAGATCCCTCTCATGTGCCGCTTCTTGATGACAGCCATGTGGCGATGCGGGTGAATTTGGATGCTTGTATCCATTGTAATTTGTGCGTGCGGGCGTGCCGCGAAGTACAGGTTAATGACGTGATTGGTATGTCTGGTCGTGGGCATGAAGCCAAGATCGTGTTTGACATGGACGACCCAATGGGCGCATCAACATGTGTGGCTTGCGGCGAATGTGTGCAGGCCTGTCCAACTGGTGCCTTGATGCCAGCAACCGTTCTTGATGATCATCAGGCCGGAGACCGCGCTGATTATGATCGTGAAGTGCAGTCCGTATGTCCCTATTGCGGCGTTGGTTGCCAGCTATCCTTTAAGATTAAGGATGACAAGGTAAAATATGTCGAAGGGGTAAATGGCCCGGCAAATGAAAATCGCCTTTGTGTAAAAGGCCGGTTTGGGTTTGATTATGTGCATCATGACCATCGCCTGACGGTGCCGTTGATCCGCCGTGATGATGCCCCGGCCAAGGGGTTGAATGTTGACCCATCGAACCCGTATACGCATTTCCGTGAAGCGACATGGGAAGAGGCGCTGGATGCCGCTGCAAATGGGATGGCTGAACATCGCGCCATTGCCGGTACCCGTGTGGCGGGATTTGGATCTGCGAAATGTTCAAATGAAGAAGCCTATCTGTTCCAAAAGCTGATCCGTCAGGGGTTTGGTCATAATAACGTTGATCATTGTACAAGGCTGTGTCACGCCTCGTCAGTCGCAGCGCTTTTAGAAAATGTTGGTTCAGGTGCGGTCACAGCGACATTCAATGAAATTGAAAATGCCGATGCGGCGATTGTCATTGGGGCGAACCCCACCGAAAACCATCCGGTGGCGGCGACCTATTTCAAACAATTCGCAAAACGTGGTGGCAAGCTGATTGTGATGGACCCGCGCGGTCATGGGTTGAAGCGGCATGCGACGCATATGTTGCAATTCCGCCCCGGTTCAGACGTTGCGATGCTGAATGCCATTATGAATGTGATCGTCGAAGAAGCGCTTTATGATCAGCAATATATCGACGGCTTCACCGAAAATTGGGACGCGATGAAGGCGCATCTTAAAGATTTTACGCCTGAAAAAATGTCGGAATTCTGCGGCATTGACGCCGATGTTTTGCGGGCCGTTGCGCGTGATTTTGCCACTGCCAAATCAGCGATGATTTTCTGGGGTATGGGTGTTTCACAGCATATTCACGGCACTGACAATTCACGCTGCTTGATTTCATTGGCGTTGATGTGTGGTCAGGTTGGCCGCCCGGGTACCGGGCTTCATCCATTGCGCGGGCAAAACAACGTCCAAGGCGCGTCTGATGCTGGGTTGATCCCGATGTTCCTGCCAGATTATCAGAGTGTGACCGATGAAGGTGTGCGCTCTGCCTTTAACGAAATTTGGAAATCGGACAATATTTTGGGCGAAAAGGGCCTGACTGTGACCGAAATTATGGACGCGGTTCATGATGGCAATATTTCAGCCATGTATATTTTGGGCGAAAACCCGGCGATGTCGGACCCGGATGTAAACCACGCCCGCGATGCGCTGGCAAAGCTAGATCATCTGGTCGTGCAGGATATTTTCCTCACCGAAACAGCCAATTATGCTGACGTAATTTTGCCTGCATCAGCATGGGCCGAAAAAACTGGCACGGTTACCAATACCAACCGTCAAGTCCAGATGGGGCGGCCAGCCATTTCACCGCCCGGTCAGGCCAAGGAAGATTGGTGGATCACGGTTGAACTGGCCAAGCGGCTTGGTCTTGACTGGTCATACACGCACCCGCGTGAGGTGTTTGCTGAAATGAAACAGTCGATGAAGTCGCTGGAAAATATCACTTGGGAGCGTTTGGAGTCGGAAAATGTGGTGGCCTATCCATCACTTGATGAAACAGACCCGGGCCAGCCTATTGTGTTTGGTGATGGGTTCCCGCGTGCAGAAGGCCGCGCCCGCTTTACCCCGGCCAGCATTATCGCACCGGCAGAAACCCCGGATGACGACTATCCGATGGTGTTGACAACCGGGCGCCAGCTTGAACATTGGCATACCGGGTCAATGACAAGGCGGGCACATGTTTTGGATACGGTTGAGCCACAGGCGAATGCGTCAATGCATCCTAATACAATGCGCAAAATGGGCATTGTTGCCGGTGAAATGATCAGCATTGAAACCCGCCGCGGGTCAATCACCATCATGGCGCGTGCTGATAAGGCGGTATCGGTTGATATGGTATTTGTGCCATTCGCCTATGTCGAGGCGGCGGCCAACATTTTGACCAACCCACAAGTTGACCCCTATGGCAAAATCCCTGAATTTAAATTTGCCGCATGTCGGATCAGCAAGCTTGGGGCGGTCGCGGCTGAATAAGCACAGCATTTGCCGCCGACCCATCTGAACAAATCATCATAAAAATGGCGCCAGAAATGGCGCCATTTTTGTAAAAGCCGTGGCCGCGCGAATGAGGCTTGTTTGTAACCGGTCAGTTAATGTCGAGATCGTAGAGACCAACCCGCCGCATATGGCCGTCAAAACGTAATTCATGACCAATTGGCGGGTGGGCGCGCTGGGTACATTCCATACGTTCGCATGCCGCACAACCAATACCAATTAATTCCAGCTGTTTTGTTTTGCCGATATCAAGATGGTCAGCATAGATAATATCGCGGGCATGGTGTAATTCGCACCCGAGCGCGACAGCAAATTCGGTTGTTGATTCAGATGTTGCCGACCATAGCGGCGGCACCGTGCGGGCAAGGGTGAAAAATTTCTGTCCACCCGGCAATTCAACAGCTTGGGTGAGTATTTTTTCAGGTGTGCGGAACGCTTTATGAACCGCCCATTTTGGGCAGGTGCCGCCATGCGTGGCAAATTGCATACCAGCCGCGGCCAGCCGTTTTGAAATGTTGCCCGCATCATCTACACGCACAAAAAAGAAAGGTATGCCGCGCATATGCGGGGCGTTCAGCGTTGTCAGTCGGTGGCAAACCTGTTCGAGTGAGGTGTCGAAACGGCGCGCCAACAAATCCAGATCATACCGCAAATTTTTAGCTGATTCGAGAAAGGCATCATATGGCATCATCACAGCCCCAGCAAAATAGGCGGCCAAGGTTATTTTGAGCAACGAGATGGTTTGCTGGTCGTCGCTGCCAAGTGTTGCACAAATCTCATCAAATTTTTCCTGCTGGCTGAGCAATGCATATTGCACCAAAAGATGGAATTGGCGTTGGGGCCGCCGCAGCGCTTCGCTGAGCAAAATTTCGCGGCGGTGCTGGTCATAGCGCCTTAATTGGTTTTGCATCACTTTTACCGGCAATACCCGCACCCGCAGGCCAGCGGTGTTGCTGATGTGATTGGCAATATTGGCCAGTGGGTTTTCCATCGCGGCTTTTTCACCGCTATTGCCCTGAAATATTATGCCAGCCTTTTCGCATAATTCTTCGGCTGCCGCTTCAAGGACCGCAAAATAATTATTCTGCGATTGCAAAAATTCACGCACATATTCAACCGGGCTGTTCACCTTGCTTGTTACACGCCCGTCAGCCGATGTGACCTCTATCTCATCACGCACTTTGCGATAGGCCTGAAACAGGGTGTAAATCGCACGTGCCGCCCCCGGGGCCGCGGTGATCATATCTTGAATTTCGCGCCGTGGTACACGTTCTTCAGCCAATAATGGATCGGCAAAAATTTCCGTGATAGAGGTGTTTAATGCGGCGCTGTCATCTTCGGCAAATTCTTTTAGGTCGATATCAAAGCTATTGCCAAGGCGAAGCAAAAGCGCAACGGTGAGGGGGCGCTGATTATGCTCGAGAAGATTTAGATAAGAAGGGCTGATATCCAGAATTTCAGACATTGCTGTTTGTGACAGTTCCATGGATTGGCGTAACCGTCGCAATTTATGGCCAACTAATATTTTTTCCTGCATCTTTGCCATTCCTCTATGCTGGGTGTTGCGCTTAAATGTCGCGTTACCCTGATTGTCACCGCAAAATAGTAAGCGGCATGACAGGTCTTGTAAATTGAAAATGTAAAAAATTTACAATTTGCATATTTTCTCTTTTTTCCTCGCTTTTGCCGTTGAATTGCCCGATCTTCCAAGCTGCGTGGTCTGGTTTAGACAGAAAATCGGCCAACGCTCCTATGGTTCAATGCTGGATACTAGGACGGAACGTGAGCGATGGTGCCGCGTTGTCAGATTTTGAGGAGATAGCCAGATGAAGATGCTGATTTTAGGTGCATCCTATGGGTCATTATTGTCAACGAAACTGCTGATGGCAGGGCATGATGTCACATTAATCTGCAGGTCTGCCTCGGCAGCATTGATCAATACCGAAGGCACCGAAGTGCGGATTAAGCTTCGTGACGAAGATCAACATCGGGCCATTCGCTCGGCTGATCTGCCGGGCACATTAAACGCGGTAACGCCGGAACAGGCGCGCCCCGAAGATTATGACATGATCGCACTGGCGATGCAGGAGCCACAATATTCAGCCCCGTCTGTGCGTGGGTTGATGACCCGTATTGCGGCAAGCCGCAAGCCATGTTTGTCGATCATGAATATGCCGCCCCTGCCATTTTTACGGCGTATTGAATCGCTGAAAGATGTGGATCTTGACAGCGCCTATGATGATGCGTCTGTCTGGCGTGATTTTGAACCGGGCCTGATGTCTTTGTGCAGCCCGGACCCACAGGCATTCCGCCCACCAGAAGAAGGCACAAATATCTTACATGTTGGTCTGCCAACCAATTTTAAAGCGGCTGTCTTTGCCGATCCAGCGCATACAGACATGTTGCGCCGCCTAGACGCCGACATCGCCGCGGTAACGATTGACGGCAAAGATGTGCCGGTAAAATTGCGTGTCTATAACAGCCTGTTTGTGCCTATGGCGAAATGGAGCATGTTGCTGACTGGCAATTACCGCTGTGTCGAGGCGGATGGTGTCCGTGCCATTCGTGACGCAGTCCATGGCGATCTTGACGCTTCCACAAAGATGTATGGATGGGTTGATGCGCTGGCCCGCCAGCTTGGTGCAGACCCAGCCGATCAGGTGCCTTTTGAAAAATATGCCAATGCGGCAACTGGTTTGTTAAAGCCATCTTCGGCAGCGCGGGCAATTGATTCCGGGGTTGATCGTATTGAGCGTGTTGACCGTCTTGTGCAGATGATTGGCCGGGGCCTTGGGCTGCAAAACCAACAGCTTGACGAGATTGTGGCGATTGTTGATGCGCGTCTGGCCACAAATGCAAATTTTAAGAAGGTGGCGAATGTCGGCTAGCTGTTGATAAGGGAGAGACAACAGGTGCCTTATCCAACATATTTGCGGCCAATATTGGCGTAAAGCCGGAGCCTGAATAAAAAAACGGCGGTGAGTGATCACCGCCGTTTTTGGTTGGAGGAAACTTTTGTTAGCTGTTGAGCAGGGACACCAATGTATCGCCAAGCTTGGCAGGCGATGGTGATACCCGGACCCCTGCGGCTTCGAGGGCAGCGATCTTATCATCTGCCCCGCCCTTGCCACCTGAAATGACCGCACCAGCATGGCCCATTGTGCGCCCTGGTGGTGATGTACGCCCGGCAATAAATCCAACGGTTGGCTTTGACCGGCCCCGTTTGGCCTCATCAATCAGGAATTGCGCCGCTTCTTCTTCAGCTGACCCGCCAATCTCGCCAATCATAATGATGGCTTCGGTCGCATCATCCGCCAA
The DNA here is from genome assembly GCA_027620495.1 of Pseudomonadota bacterium. Classification (GTDB taxonomy): domain Bacteria; phylum Pseudomonadota; class Alphaproteobacteria; order Puniceispirillales; family Puniceispirillaceae; genus UBA3439. The sequence goes on from JAQCEA010000022.1 coordinate 21,479, forward strand.
AAACAGTTCCAAGACATCGATAAATTCGGTGCCTTTCACCGGGTCGCCGCCAATACCAACAGCCGAGCTTTGGCCAAGCCCCGCCATTGATGTCTGGTAAACAGCTTCATAGGTCAAAGTGCCTGAACGTGACAGAACGCCAACTGACCCTTTTCTGAAGATGCTGGCAGGCATAATGCCAATTTTACATTCATCCGGCGTCATCAACCCCGGGCAGTTCGGCCCGATAAGTCGTGAATTAGACGCATTCAGCTTTTCTTTGACGCGCACCATGTCAAGCACCGGCACCCCTTCGGTGATACAGGTGATCAATTCAATGCCTGCGTCGATTGCCTCTTCAATGGCCGCCGCCGCACCAGCAGGTGGCACATAGATCACGGATGCATTGGCACCGGTGGCGTCTTTTGCTTCTGCGACCGAGCTATAGAGCGGCAAGGTCTGCCCAGTTGAACTGGTCCAATGCTGGCCACCTTTTTGCGGGTGTGTACCAGCGACCATCTGCGTACCATGATAGGCCAAGGCTTGTTCGGTATGAAAGGTGCCGGTTTTGCCGGTCAGGCCTTGCGTGATAATTTTGGTATCCTTGTTAATCAAAATAGACATATGCTTAACCTTTCACGGCTTTAACAATTTTTTGTGCCGCGTCATCAAGGTCATCGGCAGCGATAACATTCAAGCCACTCTCATTGATGATGGCCTTTCCTTCTTCCACCTTGGTGCCTTCAAGGCGCACCACCAACGGCACATTCAAGCTGATATCAGCCGCCGCCTGTACAACGCCGGTCGCAATCACATCACACCGCATGATACCGCCAAAAATATTTACCAAAATGCCTTTTACATTCGGATCAGCGGTGATAATTTTAAATGCCGCGGTTACGCGTTCGGTGGTAGCACTGCCGCCAACATCGAGGAAGTTGGCTGGTTCAGCGCCATAAAGTTTAATAATGTCCATGGTAGCCATCGCCAGACCAGCACCATTCACCATACAGCCGATTTCACCATCAAGTGCGATATAGGCAAGGTCATGTTTGGACGCTTCAACTTCCTTTTCGTCTTCTTCAGTTTCGTCACGTAATTCCATGATATCGGGGTGACGGAACAGGGCATTGCCATCAAATGACACTTTGGCATCAAGCACCTGAATATCATTTGATTTGGTAATGATCAGCGGGTTGATTTCAAGTAAGCTCATGTCTTTGGCAACAAACGCATTATATAGGTTTTTAAACAGTGCCATCCCTTGCGTGCGCGCTGTGCCATCAAGCTTTAGGGCATCAGCGAGCTTTTCAGCATCGCCATCGGTGCAGCCAGCGCTGGCAGTGATGCCAACAGAATGGATCAGTTCTGGCGTGTCATGTGCAACCGTTTCGATATCCATGCCGCCTTCGGTAGAGGCCACAAAAGATGTCTTGCCAGTCTCACGGTCAACCAAGATTGACAGATATAATTCACGGTCAATATCGGCACCATCTTCGACATAAATTCGGTTCACAGCTTTGCCAGAGGGGCCAGTTTGTTGGGTGACTAATGTTTTGCCAAACATTTCACGGATATTTTCCAACGCCTCTTCGGCTGAAAAAGATACCCGCACACCACCTTTGGCATCAGCCGCAAGCTCTTTGAATTTGCCCTTACCGCGCCCACCGGCGTGGATTTGGCTTTTAACAACCCAGACCGGGCCGGGTAGCGACGCGACAGCGGCCTCGGCCTGATCAAGGGCGGTGATTGCGGCACCTTTGGCGATCGGCGCGCCAAATTCCTTTAGAATTTGTTTGGCCTGATGCTCATGAATATTCATGGTTATTCTGTTCCTCTCTGCTCATTTACCCTGCCACCATGAAGGCGGCGTCCCATATGTCCCATCTGGCCTTTTTGACTGCCCCCTTTTGGCTGCGCCCCTTTGTCCCGGCTTGTGCGGTAAAAAGGGTGGCGCACCCGTCTTTATGACATAAATTTTATCGCGAATCTATTGCGGCTGGTTTTTCATTCATCCATGTCTTTTGGCGATTGACCGCGGGATTTGCCCGCAAAGCCTGTGTCAAATCCATCCAAATTCACGCGCAATTCTATTTTGGCAACTTTCCCCAACAATATGATTTTCTTGTATTTGTACGATATTTTATAATAGCATTCCCTAAATTATATGGTATACCAGATGCCATATTAAGCAAGCGGTAATCGCAAAAACTTTTAGGCAATTGTCTTGACGCTTTTTGTGCTAGGTGTATTGTATACCACAGACGGTTCGTGTGCAATCAATGGCGCGCAGGCCAAGGCAAAAATGGTATAAACAGGGAGGCGAGCGGATGACGCTAGACGTTAAGTTAAAGCCTGTGGCGATCAACTTTACCCTAAAAGACCATATTTATGAGGTTTTGCGCGAAACCATCCTAGACATTGATATCTATGATGCCGAGGCAGATATGCGTCTTGATGAAAGACAGCTTGCCGAACAGCTTGGCATTTCGCGTACCCCGATCCGTGAAGCATTGGCGCGCCTCGCCCAAGATGGGCTTGTCGAAATTGTGCCGCGCAAGGGCGTGTTTATCCATCGCAAGTCGTTGGCCGAAATTCTAGACATGGTTGTAACATGGGCGGCGCTGGAAAGCATGGCGGCGCATATTGCAACGCGGGAAGCCAGTGACGCTGATTTGCAAGCATTGCGCAAATTTGCCATGCGCAACAGCATCTCTGCGACAAAGGCAGAGTTAAGCGAATATTCCGATGCAAATATTAAATTCCATCAAATGATCCTCGAATTGTCAGGCAGTGAATTATTGCGGTCAACCGCTGATGGGCTGTTGATGCATATGCATGCTGTTCGGCGCCGGGCGATGGGGGAAAGTGACCGGGCATCAAGGTCAGTTGCCGATCACATGGAAATTATTGAGGCGCTTGAAGCCCGTGATGCTGAACTGGCATCGCGTCTTGTGCGTGAACACACCATGCGCCTTCATGACCATATCGAAGACCGTTGGACGCGGTTGAATAATTTGGACAAATCAAAGCAGCGCGCGATTAAAACTGCCGCTGAAAAAATCAAGATCAAGGAGAAATAGAATGGCATCGACAAATGCGGCAGAAAGCCATAGCGAGACTGAACCACAAGCCCTGACAGATGGGTTCCATCTGGTTATTGATGCGTTGAAGTTAAATGACATCAATACAATCTATGGTGTTCCCGGTATTCCGATCACCGATCTTGGTCGGCTTGCCCAGGCTGAGGGGATGCGGGTTATTTCATTCCGCCATGAGCAGCATGCTGGTAATGCGGCGTCGATTGCTGGCTATTTGACACAAAAGCCGGGGATATGTTTGACCGTATCGGCTCCGGGCTTTCTCAATGGTCTGACAGCTTTGGCCAATGCCACAACAAACTGTTTTCCAATGATCCTGATAAGTGGATCTTCAGAGCGTGAAATTGTTGATTTGCAGCAGGGCGATTATGAAGAGATGGACCAGCTGGCTATCGCCAAGCCATTGTGTAAAGCGGCGTTTCGTGTATTGCACGCCGAAGATATCGGCATTGGTGTTGCCCGCGCAATTCGGGCCGCGGTATCTGGTCGCCCGGGCGGGGTCTATCTTGATTTGCCAGCCAAGCTGTTTGCCCAAACCATGGACGCATTAGCCGGCCAAAATTCTTTGGTGAAAGTTGTTGATGCGGCACCGCGGCAATTGCCAGCACCTGAATCAATCACCCGCGCGCTTGATGTGTTGAAATCGGCAAAGAAGCCATTGATCATCCTTGGCAAAGGGGCGGCTTACGCACAGGTTGACCAAACCATTAAGGATTTTGTTGAAAAATCTGGCGTGCCTTACCTGCCGATGAGCATGGCAAAAGGCCTTTTGCCTGATGATCATCCACAATCTGCAGGGGCCGCGCGTTCGCTGGTTTTAAAAGATGCAGATGTGGTGATGTTGATTGGTGCGCGTTTGAACTGGCTGTTATCGCACGGTAAAGGCAAGACATGGGGTGAACCCGGTGCCAAGAAATTCATTCAGGTCGACATCGAGCCACGCGAAATGGACAGCAATGTCTGGATTGCCGCGCCTGTTGTTGGTGACATTGGGTCAAGCCTGTCAGAAATGAACAAGGCTATGGGCGACAAATGGGCCAAGCCACCGGTTGACTGGATCAATGCCATTCAGGAACGCAAGGACGTGAATCTGTCAAAGATGGCGTCTAAACTTATGAATAATAAGGTGCCAATGGATTTCCACAGCGCGCTTGGTGCATTGCGCACAATTGTGAAGCAACGCCCAGATGCGATCTTGGTGAATGAAGGCGCGAACACCCTTGATTTTGCCCGCAGCATTATTGATGTTTACAAGCCGCGCAAGCGTCTTGATGTGGGTACATGGGGCATTATGGGCATTGGCATGGGCGCGGCCATTGCAGCCGCTGTTGAAACCGGCGAGCGGGTTCTTGCGGTTGAAGGTGATAGCGCCTTTGGGTTCTCTGGCATGGAAATCGAAACAATCTGCCGCTATAATTTGCCGGTATGTATCGTTGTGTTTAACAACAACGGCATTTATCGCGGCACTGATGTCAACCCAACTGGGGGGGCTGATGTGGCACCAACAGTATTTGTCAAAGATTCACGCTATGACCTGATGATGCAGGCCTTTGGTGGGGTTGGCGCTTATGTCACTTCGGCTGATGAACTGACACAGGCGGTGAATGAGGCGATGGATTCTGGCAAGCCAACTTTGGTCAATGCGATCATTGATGAAAATGCCGGCACCGAAAGCGGTCGTATCGGTAACCTCAACCCACAAAGTGTGGTCACCAAAAAGTAATCAATCTTCGGCACTATAAAGCGCCAAAATGTAGGATATGACAATGAAAGCTCTTGAAGGTATCAAAGTTCTGGATTTTACCCATGTGCAATCAGGCCCGACCTGTACACAGTTACTAGCTTGGTTCGGGGCCGATGTGATTAAAGTGGAACGCCCCGGCGTTGGTGATGCGACACGCAAACAGCTTGTCGATGTGCCGGGTGCAGACAGCTTGTATTTTACCATGCTGAACCACAATAAACGGTCAATCGAACTAGATTCAAAAAATGAAACAGGCAAGGCTGTGCTGACCCGTCTGATCGAGACTTGTGACGTGTTGGTGGAAAATTTTGCTCCAGGCGCGCTTGACCGCATGGGATTCACCTGGGAACGGATTCAGGAAATCAACCCACGCATTATTATGGCGTCGATCAAAGGCTTTGGCCCGGGCAAATATCAGGACTGTAAAGTTTATGAAAATGTGGCGCAATGTGCGGGTGGTTCTGCCTCTACAACCGGTTTTCGCGATGGCCCACCGCTTGTCACCGGTGCGCAAATTGGTGATTCAGGAACCGGACTTCACCTCTGTCTTGGTATCGTAACGGCCTTGTTCCATCGTGAGAAGACTGGCAAAGGTCAAAAGGTAAGCGCGGCCATGCAGGATTCAGTATTGAATCTGGCACGGGTTAAATTGCGTGACCAACAACGCCTTGCAGCTGGCCCGCTGGCTGAATATTCGCAATATGGTGAAGGCATTCCTTTTGGTGATGCAACCCCGCGTGCTGGCAACGATTCTGGTGGCGGTCAGCCGGGCCGTATTTTGCGTTGTAAAGGCTATGAGCAAGATCCGAACGCCTATACCTATTTCATCATTCAGGCTGCCATCTGGGAACGGGTCTGTGATGTGATTGGTGAACCGGATTGGAAAACCAAAGACGGCTATGCCAAGCCAGCCGACCGGCTTGATAAACTGAACGGAATCTTTGAGCGTATTGAACAATGGACAATGACCAAAACCAAATTTGAGGTGATGGATGTCTGTAACCCGCTTGATATTCCGGTCGGGCCAATCTTGTCGATGAAAGAAATTGCCGAGGATGAGGGGCTTTATGCCACCGGCACTCTGGTCAAAGTCGATCACCCAGAACGTGGTGAATATATTTCGGTTGGTTGTCCGATCAAATTATCTGCCAGCCCGGCCGAAGTTACGCGGTCTCCATTACTTGGCGAACATACCGCAGAAATTCTGTCAGAGGTGCTTGGCTATTCGGCTGATGAGATGAATGAAATCATCGCGTCAGGTGCTGTCGGTGAGGTAAAAGCCGCCGCCGAATAGATCGCGTCTTCATGGATAATCTGACCCGTATTCGATTGAGGGGGAATTAATGCGTATTGTGTTACATGGCCAGCAGGCTTTCGGCCAAGCTGTCCTAGAAAAATTGCTGGAGCGCGGCGAAGATGTTGTCGCTGTATGTTGCGCCCCAACAAAAGAGGGTAAGCCAGAAGATGTGCTGGCAACCTACGCTCGGGAAAAAGGCTTGCCAGTGCATCAGCCAGCATCATGGAAAACGCCCGAGGCTTTGGCGTTGATGGAGTCGTTTGAGGCTGACGTCTGTATGATGGCTTATGTGCTGTTATTTGTGCCGGAAGCCGTACGTAACGCGCCGAAATATGGCACTTTCCAGTATCATCCGTCTTTGTGTCCGTTGCATCGTGGCCCGTCTTCGATCAACTGGCCGATTGCGATGGGTAAAGATCGTACCGGGCTATCTATCTTCTGGCCTGATGATGGGCTAGATGAAGGGCCAATCATGCTGCAAAAGACATGTGCGATCGGGCCTGATGAAACGCTTGGCGATGTCTATTTCAAAAAGCTGTTCCCGATGGGTGTTGACGCCATGCTTGAAGGCCTTGATCTGGTGAAATCAGGTGTGATCATCAAACATGACCAGCGCCTCGATGACGGCACATATGAAGGATGGTTTGGCAAAAAAGAAGCTGAACTTGATTGGTCAGCGCCTGTCGATACCGTATATAACACGATCCGTGCGGCCAACCCGGCACCCGGGGCATGGACAATGGTTCAAGGACAAGAACTGAAAATTTATGATAGCGCCCGGGCTGATGGGGCTGGCACACCGGGTGAGGTGGTGTCGGTGACTGACGAAGGCGTTACAGTTCAGGCAAATGGCGGACGTATTTTGATTAAACGAGTACGTTCAGATGAAGGAAAAGTACCTGCAAGTGAGTGGGCAAACAAAGCTGGCATTACTGCTGGCATGACATTGGGGCAATAAAAGTGAGCTAAAAAACAGACATAGAAATTGCACGTGCGGCGAAGAAGAAGCCGATTTTTGAGATTGGTGAGTCTTTGAAGATACCG
>JAQCEA010000045.1 GCA_027620495.1 Pseudomonadota bacterium
ACGCCCTACATCACCGCAACACGAATGTCGGGCCATGGTCCGGACTTTCGATGCATCCGGTCGAACATATCATTTTCTTTTCATCCATCCTGATCCATTTCATCCTGCCTTCAAGTCCGCTGCATATCCTTTTTCATATGCAGCATCAGGCCCTAACTGCGGCAACCTCACATACAGGATATGAAGCCGTGCTGATCAAGGATAAAAAGCATCTCGCGCTGGGCACGTTTCATCACCAGATGCACCACAGGTATTTTGACTGCAATTACGGTAATCTGGAAATACCATGGGATAAATGGTTCGGCTCGTTTCATGATGGCACGACCGCATCGCACGAGGCCTTCAGGGAACGGCGGCGGCGTCTGTCTGCCCGCAGCTAGGCCTGCTTGCCTGCCCGATCCCGAATATGAAGGTTCGAACTAGGGCAAGACCGGATGATCTGAAAAATTTACCACTGGTCAATGGAGGATTTTCTGCCAATGATAAGTGACGGTTCGGTTCAAGTCGCCTGAGGGAGATCACGATGGCAAGAGAACATGATAAGAGCATGATGGATAATCTCTACTGGTGGGGCGTGCCAACGCTGTTCCGGGCCCCACATGCCGCAGCGGATGGCGCAGATATCGCCCTTGTCGGCGTGCCGCATTCCACGGGCAACGGAACCACTGAACGCGATCAGCATCTGGGGCCGCGTGCTGTGCGCAATGTCTCGGCATTGCAGCGCCGGGTGCATGGTGTCTTTGAAATAGATCCCTGGACTTCGGCACATATCGTCGATGCCGGCGATGTGCCTTTCCCAAGGGCCAATGACAATGAAGACTGTATCCAGCGGATCACCGACTTCTTTGCGGATATAGACAGCTCTGGTGCCCGGCCGGTTTCGATCGGCGGTGATCATTCCATCACCGGCGGCATTGTTCAGGCGCTCGGACGCGGCAAGATCGCCGGGGGCGAACCTGTCTCCTTTCTGCATCTGGATGCACATACCGATGTCTTTACCAAAGTGGATCATTTTCTCGGCGCAGAGAAATCAGCGGCCCATTGGGGCGCCTATCTTGCCGATCAGGGCAAGGTTGATCCGACGCGATCCATGCAGATCGGCCTGCGTGGTCATCCTCGGACCCTCGACTGGCTCCAGCCGTCCTATGACTACGGCTACAATATCGTCACCATGGCGGATTACCGAAAAAGAGGCGCTGCCGACGTTATCGAACAAATCAAATCGGTGCTGGATGGAAGGCCGGTCTATATCACGTTCGATCTGGACTGCCTTGATCCAACCGTCGCCCCGGCGGTTTCCAACATTGAGCCAGGCGTGACCGGTTTTTCCATGGATGAGGCCGTTGAACTGCTGCGCGCCGCCCGAGGTATGAACATTATCGGCGGTGACGTTGTCTGCATGATGCCGACCAAGGACAGCCCCAACCAGATCACCGCCATGGTGGGTGCCGCCATCATGTTTGAGATGATTTCGATGATCGCCGAAAACTGCGCGGCGTCAACATAAGGAAAACCCGGCACTTGCCCGGGAAAATCATCCGCGATGATCGGTCACCCGCTGGTTTGCCGGTGGCAATAGGATCATGGATCTTCGCATGGATCTCTTCGGTCATGATCAGACAGCGTGGCAATTTGAACTCTGCTGCCCCGGCAACCATGTAGGTGAACAGATTTTCGGACAGATAGGCGGACCCTTGTTCAGGCCGCGTGAATTTAAGCCCGAGGCAAGGGGTGTCAAAGGTGATGAGAGCGGTATCTGACCTGCCTCCTAAAACTGGGCCATAATTTTTGCTAAACTCTGAGAAGTAAAGAAGGCCGATCAGGCTGAGGAAGGTAGCACTCAGCCTTTGATGGCTGCTCTTGGTTAAGTTTCCACTATTGGTAATGGTTCAATCTTTTCATTCTCGGTCGCGAGTGCAAGCTGCGCTCAAGACGGAGGTTTGTTGTGCGGCATGCTGACTGCTCTTGACGTAGATAATATATCGATATATCATGAATTATGGATTTATTAAATGCACATTTCGCTTTTGCCGCACTTGGCCAGCCCACCCGTCTCAAGATTTTTCGTGTCCTTATTGCTGCCGGAAGCAGAGGTATCGTTGCTGGGGATATTGGCGAGATGCTTGGTGTTCGGCAAAATACCTTGTCAAACAATCTCTCGTCGCTGGTGAATGTGGGGTTGATCCGTAATCAACGTGAGGGGCGGTCAATCCGGTACTTCGCCGACTTTGACGGTATGAGCCAGTTACTGGGCTATTTGCTGCATGATTGTTGTGGAGCAAGCAGAACTGCGTGCGAAGCGCTGATCGATGACATTGTTTGCACCGCAGCCGCGATACCATCCAATCCGGAGCAAAAGTACTAATCCACCTGAATTTAATAAGTTTGAAAATCGTATAATGGCACTTTTGGACGAACTTGATAACGTGGCACTTCCATTGCCAAATCCTGCACTTTATGCAGAGGGTGATGATAAGCACGCACCACGCATTCTAATCCTTTGCGGTAGCCTACGCATACCGTCTTACTCGCGCTTCGCTGCTTACGAGGCCGAAAGAGTTTTACGGTACCTCGGTGCTGAGGTTCGGGTTTTTGACCCGACCGGTCTGCCCCCTCCTGATACTGCCACGGATGCGCACCCAAAGGTAGTTGAGCTGCGCGAACTCGCGATTTGGTCAGAAGGTATGGTCTGGTCTAGCCCAGAGAGACACGGTGCCATGACTGGCCTTATGAAGTCCCAGATAGACTGGCTTCCGTTATCAAGCGGCGGTGTCCGGCCAACGCAGGGCAAAACTTTGGCGGTTATGCAGGTTTGTGGAGGCTCGCAAAGCTTTAATACGGTAAATCAGATGCGCCTTCTTGGACGGTGGATGAGGATGATAACGATTCCAAATCAATCTTCGATCCCAATGGCATGGAGAGAATTTGATGGAAAAGGACAGATGCGGCCATCGTCGTATCAGCTTCGAATTGTTGATGTGATGGAAGAGTTGATGAAATTTACCATCCTGACTAGGGGCCACCAGCAGCATCTGACAGATCGATACTCGGAGCGTGTCGAAGCGGCTGCGAAACGCGACCGCCCAAAGCCATCCGAAAATTAATAGGCACGGCAAACAAAACAGCAGGCTCGCCTACACGCTGCGAGCGTTGGAAGAGTGTTTTACACACAGTGAGAGGCCAATTAATTCTGCCCTTGATATGATATGAAAACCAAGCTGTGTATTCATAAGACTTCCAAAAACACTTAACCGCGTTATTGTCGCACAAAGCACTGGAGGTCCTCATGCGCGCCATATTCATTGCATTAGTGATAACGCTTGCTACGCATGCAAATAGCCATCATGAACTCGCAAACCGAAATTTGGAGAACGGTTTTAACAATTACCAAGCGTACTGTGCATCGTGTCATGGTGTGAATTTGGAAGGGCAGGCTAATTGGCGTTCGCGAAATCAAGATGGTACTCTTCCTGCCCCACCACATGATGAAACTGGTCACACTTGGCATCATGAAACGGAAATGCTTTTTGAGTACACAAAGCTGGGAGGACAGGTAACGCTTGAAGCGGTTGGCGTTAAGAATTTCACTAGTGGAATGCCGGCCTTTGGTGATGTTCTTACTGACGAACAAATTTGGGAAGTCTTGTCATATATTCGATCAACTTGGCCTCAACATATTCAAGATGCACATGCTACGCGACATCCAACACCTTAATTAAAGGCCAATACAAAAATTAGAGGCCAATACAAATGGACAGTATTCAGCCGTATTAATACCCGTTTGTCTGGAATGCCAGGGGCTAAAACGAAGCCCCTGTTAAGTGTTAAATTGTTTAGTTTGAAATCTTGCAGAAGAATAATTAGCAAATCCTAATGCAAGATTTAGAGACACTTTTTTAAGCTAACTTCGCCTTATTGGCTTCAATTCCTTTTCTATTTTCGAGAATTGATTGGCGCCGCTCGTTAATTTTTTCTTTATTTGCCAGTAGTCCCTCGTTGTTTTTGGCAGATGTGGTCAGTAACTCCTCAATTTTAGATTTGTTTTTGGACACATTGGCCGATAGATCCTCCATGGCCTTGGAGTTTGCAGCGATTAATTCAGCATTGCTTTCTGGCGTTGCATTTGAAGCAGATAGAGAGCCTCCAAGCATTTCTGAATTTGCCGCAATTTGTTCCGCGTTAAACGCGACAATTTTCTCATTAGCACTCATTATCTGAGCGTTAATTTCTATAAGTTCAGCATTAATTTCCGCGAGCCTTTCGCTTACCTTTAAAACGGAACTGTTTAGTTCTGAACGATGGCGCAAAAAATCGAGTTTTGCTTTATTTTTCTGCGCATTCACATAATTTTCCTGTACATCGCCGACTGCATCCATCGCGTTAAGAATCTCAGCGCGATTGTTGAAAATCTCGTCGGTATTTGAGTTTGCCAACTGGCGATTGCCCATGAAGGCGGCCGCATAGTTACTCAAGATCATTAACCGATTTTCTTCAATCATTGATCTTGATTGATAGGCAAGGGCTTTATTCGCCATTACCTGAGCTTCTATTTGGAATATAGTTTTACGGTTCTTTGCAATTGCTTGCTTATTGATTTCTGAGTTTGCCATTGTTTTTCTCCTCCCGAAGAAGTGTTGGTCTTAATCGTTTGCAAACTCGAAAGGTTTCAGTACCGGTATAAATTTCTCAGGTTTCCCGTCATTAGCATTGCGCGGTTATTTTCTGAGAAAAGTATTTTTCACCTCCAATTCAAGGAATTAACAAAGTATAAACCAAATTTTTATTAGCGCAAAACTTAAAATATCATTCCTTAATTCCCATAACGGGCTTCTTCATTTTAAAGCCTCATCCAGACGCTGTTCTGCATCCCCAGCTTGTTCCTGTTGTCTGATAAAGCGTTGAACATGTTCAGGGTTGGATAGTTTATAGATCGCACGCATCGCAATGACATGAGCTGGTGATTATTTATTCA
>JAQCEA010000046.1 GCA_027620495.1 Pseudomonadota bacterium
GTGGAAACCATGAACTTTACCATTGATGAAGGCGAATTCATTGCCATTATGGGGCCGTCAGGCTGTGGCAAGACGACAACCTTGCGCATGCTCGCCGGGCTTGAAGCGCCGTCTGAGGGTGAAATTCGGATGCAGGGCCGGGTGATGAATCATGTGCCACCGCATGAGCGCGACACCCCGATGGTATGGCAGTCATTGGCGCTGTTTCCCTTTTTAAACGCTCGAGAAAATGTTGAATTTGGGCTTGAAATGCGCGGCGTTGATGTCGCAACCCGCAAAAAGAAAGCGCTTGAATGGCTTGATCGATTGGAAATTAGTGAATTTGCTGAACGCGATATCAACAGCCTGTCGGGTGGACAAAAACAACGTGTTGCCCTTGCGCGCTCGTTGGTGACCGAACCGAAAATACTGCTTCTTGATGAACCGCTTTCGGCACTTGATGCCAACCTTGTTATTCGTATGCAGTCTATGTTGACCCGGCTTCAGCGAGAATTGGGAATCACATTTGTTTATGTAACACATTCCCAGTCCGAGGCATTTGCGATGGCGGATCGGGTGGTGATCATGTCGCGTGGTCATATCGCCCAGATTGGCATGCCAAAAGATATTTACCGCGCCCCGGAAAACAGATTTGTGGCGGAATTTGTTGGCCGCAATAACATCATTAGCGGCACGGTCAAATCAACCAGTGGCAAGATGGTCACGATTGCGGGAAGCCTTGGCCAGTTCAAAGTCAATCTTGCTGATGGCCATAACCCGGTTGTTGGTGATGCGGCTAGTTTTGTAATCGCCGCCGATCTTGTTCACCTATCGACGACCAAGCCAAAAGCTGCCAATATTATTGAATGTTCGCTGATTTCCGAGGAATTTATTGGCTCGGTGGTGACGCTGTTCCTAGAGGCCCCAGATGGCAGTGAATTCAAAGTACAAATTCAAGAACGGGAACTGTCTGACATGGACTTAAAACATATGGGCAAGGTGTTTGTGAGTTGGGCATCAGACCGGGCGCATTTTATTGGGGCCGCATAAAGCATGAGAGCAAAGCGATGATCAGCAATCCAATTCCCTGGCCAAACGGTGCGCGCTGTGCCTGTGTGATTTCTTTTGATATGGATGCAGACAGCCTGATTCATATTGCCCGCCCCACCGATTCTTATGACCGTTTATACCCGATCAGCATGGGGCGATATGGACCACAGGTTGCGGTGCCGCGTATTCTAGAAACCTATCGCCGGCTTGGCATCAAACAGTCGTTTTTCATTCCTGGCTGGTGCATTGAAACCTATCCTGACGCGGTTGATGCTATTTTATCTGGCGGGCATGAAATTGGTCATCATGGCTATTTGCACGAGGATCCAATCGATGCGCCAAATCAACGCGGCTGGTTTGAAAAGGCGCTGGCGGCGCATCATAAATATTGTGGCGGGACCCCGGCTGGCTACCGTGCGCCGGTCTATAACATCAATCAAGAGGTTGTCGATCTTTTGATTGAATATGGGTTTCGATATGATTCATCCATGATGGCAGATGATATCCCCTATCGGTTGGAAACGCCACAAGGCGGATTGTGGGAAATGCCGGTGCATTGGGGTACCGATGATTGGCCGCCTTTTGCGCATTATGCGGAAATTGGCTATATGATGCCGGTAAAAGCCCCGTCAGCCGGGCTGGCGGCATTCTGGGAAGAATTTGACGCGGCATATGAATCTGGCGGGTTTTTCATGCTGATTGTGCATCCATTTTTGACTGGCCGCCTTGCCCGCTGGAAACAGGTTGAAACCTGGTTAGAAAACACCTTGAATACAAAGGATGTTTGGTTTGCCAGACTGGATCAGATCGCTGATCATCTAGACATGATTGTATCAACCGGGGCCTACCAGCCACGTTGCGAGAAATTGCCCTATTACACCGCGCCTGTGGGGCCATCTGAATAAAGGGGACATGCGATGCTGACCGATAGCGATAAACAGTTTTTGAAAATTGCGTATGATGAGGCAAAATCTGGATTTGATTCTGGTGGCTGTCCCATTGGTTCGGTGCTTGCGCGAGGTGGACAGGAAGTATCGCGCGGTCACAATCAACGTGTCCAGCAGGGTGACCCGATCGCACATGGTGAGATGGATGCGTTGCGCAAAGCCGGGCGGCAAAAAACCTATCGAGATACGGTTCTCTATACAACCTTAAGCCCATGTATGATGTGCAGTGGTACAATTGTTCAGTTTGGCATCCCCCGGGTAGTGATTGGTGAGAATAAAACCTTTGGTGGCAATGAGGCCTTTTTGCGCGACCATGGCGTTGAAGTGGTCATTGCTGATGACGCTGATTGTATCGCGTTGATGGAACGGTTTATTCGGGAAAAGCCAGAACTCTGGGCCGAAGATATAGCTGAGGATTAAACCATGACTCCGTTAGTTTATGACCCGGCCGTTTATGACGGCACCAATGCCAGCCTAACAAGCGCGGTGTCTGCGAATGGATGGCCTGAAATAGGAAAGCGCTATCGCATTCCGCCACGCTGTGGTGTCGCTGTGCGGCTGTACGAAGGACAGCTTTTATCTGTGGAAAACACGCATGGGACGCAGGTTTGTGATTTTTGGGCCTATCTGGCCGCTGATATGAATCAATTTCTGTCCATGTCGCATTGCCGGACATGGTTGCAATCTGTCTCGCCAAAGACTGGCGATGTTCTTGTCACCAACCGGCGCGAGCCGCTGTTGGAAATCATAGAGGATACATCCCCCGGCGTGCATGATACCGTTATGTCTTGTTGTGATTGGCCGCGATACCAGCTTCTTGGTTGCACCGATTACCATGATAATTGTGCGGATAATCTGCGTATGGCATTGGCGGCAATAGGCCTGAGCGCGCCACTGGTCCCGGACCCGTTCAATTTATGGATGAATATTCCAATCACGCCAGAAGGCACCACATCTTTTGAACCAACCGTATCATCTGCCGGTGACCGCTTAGATATGCGCGCACTTGCAGATTGCATCGCGGTCATGTCTGCCTGTCCGCAGGATAAAAACCCGATTAATGGACATGATGCAATACCGTCTGAACTTCACTTTAGTGTGGTAGTTTGACGGAGAAATGCAGGTTTCAAAAAAAATAAATCAGAGTAGGATACAGATCAAAAAAAAGGCGTTAATACTAAATGCTGCTGAGCGTGTTTTTGCCCGTTACGGGTTTTCCGGCTCTCGTCTAACACAGATTGCTCAAGAAGCAGGACTGCCGAAGTCTAACATTCTGTATTATTTCAATAGTAAAGAGAACCTTTACCGCAATTTATGCCAAGATATTTTAGAAAATTGGCTCAGTGCAATTGGTGACATATCAGAGAGTAGTGAGCCCAATGAGGCTCTAAGAAAATACATTGAAGCTAAAATGGAGCTATCAATCCAACGTCCAGACGCTTCTAGGGTATTTGCTATGGAAATTATTTCCGGGGCACCAGTTATTGGTGATTATTTGGCTAATGAACTGAAATCGTGGGTCGATAATCACGCGCTCATTTTCCAGGCGTGGCAAAAACGTGGTGAACTCGCGGAAGTTTCACCGCATCATGTGTTTTTCGCTATATGGGCAGTAACTCAGACATATGCTGATTTTGAGACACAAATTAAACTTGTTCTTGGTGATCAACATTTAGGGTCTTGTGAATATAGCAGGGCCGTGAAAAGTGTTACTCAGATAATTTTATATGGTTTAAGTCCACGCTAAAAAAATTGACCATTTGGTCAGCTTTATGTTAAAAAATAGTCGTGTTGAGTGCACTTGGGGTAAAAAATGCCATCTTCAGGCCATATCGTATTAACATCTCATTCTCGGCCAGGGTCGAATTATCTGTCGCCCATCCACTGGGGGGCTGAGGATGCACGTACTAGAGGCCCTATAATAGCGAGTGTATCGAACCCTTCCCATCGTAACGTTATTGGCACGCACTCAGGTAGCTATTCAGTTTACAGAGCAATATCTGTAGCGGCAGGTCGTCTTGACCCTGCGCATGTCCCAGACTTAACGAATACATCACCAGTGACCAAAGTTGGCCCCCACAAGCAATGGTTTGATCCGAAAAAAATTGTCTCCTTTGATCCATGGGGTCACCTTGTAGTCGACGAATTTAAGGACCACCTCAAAGAAGGTTTTGATATCCGCCCAACTATAGCCATCACCCAGGCGAGGTTACAGCTAATGGAGCTGCGGGAAGCAATGGTGCGAGGGCGGCTTGAGCCAGACGGTAGGGTTCTTCTTGAAAACGGCGATGTAAACGTCACTAAAATTGCAATAGACCCAGTCTGGCATATACCAGGTTTAGCAGCTCGTTTCGCAGTTGACGAGCATACCTTTCGGAGAGCTATTTTTGAGCAAATGGGTGGAATGTATCCAGAGCTAGTTACGCGTCCTGATTTGGAGGTTTTTTTGCCACCAATCGGTGGCATGACAGCCTATATTTTTGGTAATCCAGACACATTGAGCGATACAAAGGTGCGCCTTGCCTGCAGGGTTCATGATGAATGCAATGGTTCTGACGTGTTTGGATCAGATATTTGTACATGCCGGCCCTACTTAACACACGGCATAGAAATATGCGTCGAGATGGCGCAGCAGGGGGGCAATGGGCTTGTTGTTTACAATAGAAAAGAAGGCCGCGCGCTGGGTGAAGTAACTAAGTTCCTTGTTTATAATGCGCGCAAACGGCAAGAAGGTGGGGACTCAGCAGCCAAATATTTCGAACGAACAGAGTGTGTTGCCGGGGTTCAAGATGCTCGTTTTCAAGAATTGATGCCTGATATTTTCC
>JAQCEA010000023.1 GCA_027620495.1 Pseudomonadota bacterium
TGATTCGCGTATTTTGGCCGAACGCGCCATGCAGGACGGGGTTCTAATTGAGGCGGGTGATGTGTTTTTCCGCTCTGAGGCGGCGCCGCTGAATTATTTTCGGCTGTCCTATTCGGCCATTTCCACCGATCGCATTGGCGAGGGTTTCAAGCGGCTTGTTAAAGCAGTTAATTCCCTAGTTTAGCATCCACTAGTAGTTAGTGACTAACTATAAGCCCTGTGCCGTTTTGACGGATACAAACGTTAATTTGCAAAGATCATCTAATAGGTCTCGGTCTGAAGTGTTGTTTTCAATCAACTTTATTAGAGGGCGGATGCTATCTGGGCGATAATCAAGACTACGGCTCTTTGGTTTGAAATTTTGATTAATGTCTTTAATGAAATAAAAGGGTTCTGGTCTTAAGAGGTCGCCAATGCTGAAACCGACTATTATTCTTTGCCCGGTCTTTTCAGAGAAAAAAACTGTGTACTCTAATGTAAAAGTTTCTGGTTCGAGAACAATTTTGACGGGTTGATGCAATATGGACGCGATGGGGGCCAACAATGTTGGCATCTGCTGGAGCAGTTTCATGCCACCCATCAAACAATCATTTAGCGCAGCAAGTTCTAGCTCATAAAAAGATGCATTATGATATTGTGTATCTCCCATCAGCATCAACGGCGAGTGAAAAGGCAAGGATGTAGAGAATTTTGACTGATCCAGATCCCGATGAAGTAGCTCTACTAAATACCAAGCCTCGGCAAAAGCAGGCGTTCTATCATCGAAATAGAAACTGTGTGGAACCTTTACACCACTCTCGCAAAAATATATTTCAAGTTCACGAATGTTCACGCCAATTTGAAACTGATTTTCAAAATAGCGCGTGCGGAAATCCTGAGAATTACCATTCCACAATAGGCTCAAATGCTGATTTTGTGGTAAGGCGCCAAGAAAGCTATTGGCACCTCTTGCAGTCCAGAATAATGCGTTGTGTGCCTCGACACATGCATCTCGAAACTGCTTTGTTGCAAATATTTTTGGGTCAGGCTGGACTGTTGATTGGCTCAAAAAGGTCTCATTTCCAGTATTTCTTGTGAGTTTTACCACTCATCATCATCGTCTTCATCATCAAAAAATGTCGACTCATCGATATCACCGTCTTCATCGAAATCATACTCGAGTTGTTCAGTGACATACACCATGATGTTGTCACCTTCGACTTTCACGTCATAGGTTTTTAGCGGTAATTCTGCTTCATCCTGAAGTTCAAGGGTTTCGAGGTCCCAAGACCAAAGATGTTTTGTGCAAGTCAATTTACACCCAACCACAAGCCCAGACTCTTCAAGGGGCTCTTCCAAATGCGGACAAACTGGTGGGATGGCAGCATAGCCATTTTTGTGGTGTGCAACTGCGATAGGGATACCACCCCCGATTCGGGCCCAAACCTTTTTTATTGAACCTACCGGGATCTCACTCTTTTCGCAGACCTTTGTCCAAGCCATTCGTTACTCTTTCTTCCGTCTCTGGTGTTTAGTTACTCAAGGGCGCACGCCTCTTCTGATTGGTTTTACAGGAGCCAATGCGAGCCCTTGTCAAGACGTCTGTTGTCGAGCTTCGTCTCGCGATTAGTGAATTTAGGTACGCCATCAATAATAGAAAACTGGTCTATGTATTTTCCAATCACGAATAGGCGGCTTTCTCCAGAGTCGAGGTGAGAATTTATACCATCAAGCATGTTCTGATATATCGTGACCGAACTGATCGCGGTTGCCGACTTGCCGCCTTCTGCGATATCAACTGAGTAAACGGAAGTGTGTCTGTGTAACGGTGAGTGATCGGTGTTGTGCTTTGGCAACATGTCCATCAACCCAACCAATTCTTTTCTGTCACCACTGAAATAAGTCATATTCTTGTTTATTTCTGGGCTGAACGATGTGATCGCGTAAGTAAAGCTCTCATCACAAAGTTCAAAGAACTCTGACCAATTGTTTTCGTCTAGAGCAAGAGTCGCCTTGTAGATTGTTTTTTCTATTTTTCTTTCTAAATCAAGCATCAAATCTTCTTTCATTGTTAACTTCCAGTTTGCTTCAGTCTTTGTTTATCTGCTGACCAAAAATGGCTCTGCTACTGCTATAAAGCAATGTCACGACCGTGAGCCTCCACTATCAACCGGTGAATAAGATGGTTTGCCTATTTGTTTGGGGTCAGGAAACCGTCTGGTGTCCAGGCATTGCCGTGCTTCCATATAAGTGGCAGGGTCATTGATAACTTCTACCGCCACCAGTTCGTCTCCACGGTAGCTCCAAAATGACACAGCACCGTCACGCTTCCCCAGCCTCTCGACTTGATAGACATTTTCGTCTTGAACAGGAACGATCCCGACAGATTGCAACTTTGCATCATATTGGTCTGACCAGAACCACGGTGTTTGTGTGTTTGGGCGGTTTGCGCCAGTGATTGACGCAGCAGCTATTGCAGCTGTTTCTTGCGCGTTGTGGACTGACTCAACCGCAATAGTTTGTTCGCGCCGAATTGCAACATCGCCAATGGCAAAGATGTCTTCGTCACTCGTTCTCATGTCGTTGTCCACCAATATGGCGCCACCGTTATCAAATTGTGTCTCTAAACCTGCGTCTGACGCAAGTTGGCTATCCGGGTAAACGCCAATACCGGTTATCAGCATATCGCCTTTAATAACTCTGCCGTCTGATAACGTCACATTATTGAAAATACCAGCTTCCTGGTTGATACCCTCAACGCCGACGTTGGTGATAACTGTGACACCATTATCTTCGTGTAATTTGTTAAGATATTCGGCCAGTGGTTTGCTTGCAACTCTGGCAAGGATACGTTCTCCAGCCTCAATCACTGTTATATCCATACCCTTTTTGCGCAGCGACGCAGCAACCTCAAGACCGATGTATCCACCGCCGATAATAACAACTGAGTCTGAATTGTTTGCGGCTTGGCGGATGGCGTTTGCATCAGCTGGCTGGCGCAAAACAAAGGCGTTACCAATGCCCTTTGAACTAGGCAATTCCTTTGGAACCGCGCCACTTGCGATTACCAGCTTATCATATTTTACGACATCACCATTGTTTACAGTGATGGTTTTGTTATCTCTGTTGATTTTATGAACTACGCTTTGGGTTTTTAGTTTTACTTTATTGGCTTTGTACCATTTTTTTTGCCTCAGTAATGACTTTGACTCTACGGTTTCGCCTCCACCAAGCAAAAAGCCTTTGGATAATGGCGGGCGCTCCATTGGCCCACCGACCTGTCTGTCAAATATTGAGATGTTGCCAATAAAACCATTTTTGCGGAGCCGGTCAGCCATTGATATGCCCGCGTGACTAGCGCCGATCACTACTATATGGGGACCTGTTAGGGCCTGGTTTGTTTCTTGATCACCATCTTGGTCTGCAACGCTCTTCTCGTTAATGCGACTTAGACCTTCTGGATGAGTGCCCATCCACATCGACCACTCTTCCAAATAATGTTCTGAAAGCAAACTTTTTTCTGATTGTTCTCCGGAAACGGTGGTCGGAGTTTTAAAGGGCCCATGGCTCAAATTATAATATTTGGAGCGCATTTCTCGGTCCGCTTGGCTCTCAGTTTGCGGCACTAGGCCGCGATGTTCGATCATTATGCGATTTCTGTCGACAGGTGTCACCACTGACACGTTAAGCACCGGCCCGCTTAATTCAAAACGATAACCTGGGAAGAGGTGAACACATGTTACTCGCTGTGATTTTGGGTCAGGAAATCGCGCTGAAGAGTCCTGCTTCCCGCTGCCAAGATCACTTCCGGTAATAACACAATGCCCATAATCGAATAGAGCCCCCGCTTTTGCCGCGTTCAAATATTGCAAAGCTTCGGCCTGATAGCCGGTTTCGACATATTCTTTATGGTAATGAACCACTTCTAGCGGTGCCGCGCTGATCTGATTTTCAATCGTTTGCATCGCTGGCCCAGCCCACTCTTCAAGCATTGCAACAGGTTGATCGGTCATGTTGACCCACACAAAGCCGCCGAAATTTACGGTACAGCGGAGACGCCGAAGACCGGCGTCATCTTTTGAAAACCTCTCTTGGTATCCTTCCTTCTCGCGAGCAACGTAAACGCAGTTGCCACGCATATCAAATTGCCAAGCGTGGAACATGCAGGTGATTCTTTTCGGATTTCCAGATGCCTGCCCCTCAAGAAAGCTGCCCTGTGGTCGTCTCTCAATCAGCATACCTCTGTGTGGGCAAACATTGAGAAGTGCGTTAATTTTTCCATCAGGCGCCCGGCAAATGATAATATTTTCGCTGCCAATGCTGGCTGTCCTGAAGTCATATGGTTCGGGCAATTC
Organism: Pseudomonadota bacterium; assembly: GCA_027620495.1. Classification (GTDB taxonomy): domain Bacteria; phylum Pseudomonadota; class Alphaproteobacteria; order Puniceispirillales; family Puniceispirillaceae; genus UBA3439. The sequence goes on from JAQCEA010000023.1 coordinate 4,335, forward strand.
AGACTCGTGGCAGACCGGCACCCATGCATTGCGGAAAATGTGGGCTTGTTCAACAATAAATTCGGGATTAAGTGGAACCTCAGCTATCTTTTCAGACATGCCTCTATCGCTTTGTTCAGCGTCTTTTGCGTCAGATATCGCTTCAAAATCCATAATTCAACCTCTCAAAAATATTGGTCACATTGTTATGGGCTTCAGGCTGGTTGACAATATTCGAAGCGATTACATTTTGCTATCACTTGATCGGCGCGATGAATAAGCAAACCACTTGATAGTCACAGCAAGCCATATCTACAGTTTTACAATCGGCCGTCAAGAAGCCATTGCGAATAGCACGGATAGACCGTGAAGGTGGAGAAAAATTCAAGCGCAGGCTCGCTTCTGCAATTTCAGCTTGCATATGATGCATTTTCTGCCGAACCTATTTGAAACAATTGATCGGGAGGATCGTATGAAGAACTTTATCAATTATGCTCTAAAGGTGACAGCAGCAACGGCTGTGATCGCGGGCGCGACTGCTGCAAATGCGGCAGTAGACTTTGGGAAACCGGGTGAAAAGGTCGACCTCGTTATTGGCTATCAGCCATACTATACAGAGTCTTGGACCGGGGTAGTCAATAATGGCAAAGCCTTTTGGAAGAAGCATTTACCAGCTGGTTCAACTGCCGAGTTTCAGGTAGGACTTCAGGGCTCGGTCATTGTTAATGCAATGGCTGGTGAAAAGCAGCACATTGGTTACATGGGCGATATGCCTGCCATTGCATCGACGTTCAAATATCTACCTGAGCGCGGGGGCACAGATATCCGTATCGTCGCGGCGCTTGGCACTTCAAAACAACAATGTAACATCTTCCTTGTCCGCAATGACGCGCCTCAGTTTGCCAACGGTGTGGATGCTGTCAAGTGGATGGATGGCAAGGTGACATCTGCGCCGCATGGTGCTTGCACAGACCGTTTTGCACAGCTTGCATTCAAATCTGCAGGCATAAAGCCAGCAAAATACCTAAACCAAAATATCGAGGTTATCACAACAAACTTCCGTGCCGGAAAGCTCGATGCGGCTGCTATATGGGAACCTACCGCAACCAAAATGGTGAAGTCAGGTATTGCTCGTAGAGCAGCGTCGGGGGAAGATTTTGGTGCCCAGGACGGTGCATTCATGGTCATGTTGAATGACCTGATCTCTCAGCGTCCGGACGTTGTTGAGGCTTGGCTCGAGGCTGAATTAGATGCTCAAGAATTTGTTGCTAACCCAGCAAACGCTGATGCAGTGGCTGCAATGGCTGAGGCGCAGACCGAGCAAATTGACCGGGCAACACTCAAAGCCAGCCTGTATGACTCGCCCATCGCAGGTAGCACAAAGCTGCAATTGGATTTTGTAATCAGTGATGACGCAAAGTCACTTCTTCGTGATGCTACTGCATTTTTGTACAGCCTAAAGAAAAAGCCTGCTGCCGCCCCGCAAATCAGGCCTGAGGGCGTGATGCCAGAGTTCGCGGAGCGCGTTCTGGCACGGCGCGGCCTCAAGACACCGGTCGGCCGTGTGGTTGCACCATAACGTCCAAAATATTTTGAGCAGGGTCGCTGAATGACCCTGCTCAATTGAACTACAAAAACCTACGAATAAAGTGTCAATCTGACGTTAAATTTGGAGACGCGCAATGAACCAAGTGCCGGCAACCAAAGGTCATATGAACAGTAAGCCTGAGGGTTTTGAGCTGTTTCTTCTCAGACTCAGAAAAAAGATGGTGTCGATCGATCCGTACCTAACAGTGGCTGGAATTGGGTTGTGGCTGTTTGCCTATTGGGTTTTGTGTGAGGGTCTTGAGATATGGCGCTTTACTAAGTTGCCAGGTCCTGTAGCTATTTCCAAAGATTGGTTTTCTACAACACCCTTTCAAGGTATTTCTATTTTTACCCTAGAATATTATGACCATATCTTTGTGAGCTGTCAGAGAATACTCTTTGCATTTGGTCTAGCAACTGGCTTGGGTGTTCCTCTTGGTCTTTTCATGGGTTGGTCCAGAAAAATACGAGATTACGTTTTCCCAATTATCGAGACACTGCGCCCAATTCCGATTTTGGCTTGGGTGCCACTTTCGATTTTGTTGCTTCCAGGTTTTGAAGGCCCGGTTATATTTTTGGCTACGCTCGCATCTTTTTTTGTAACAACGTTAAATGCGATGCTCGGGGTGGACTCGATTGATGAGGAATATTTCCGTGCGGCGGGTTGTCTGGGCTCATCTCGCTGGGACATCTTTAGGCATGTTGTTGTTCCCGGAGCGCTGCCATTCATTTTCACAGGCCTCCAGATATCGATTGGTGTAGCGTGGTTCTCACTTGTGGCTGCAGAGATGGTTTCGGGCGATTTGGGGCTCGGCTACCTTATCGTAGATGCTTACATGAATAATGTGACAGTTCCGATGGTTATCGCAATGATCACTCTTGGTTTTATCGGGTATTTTAGTTCTGCCTGCGTTCGTACTCTTGGTAACAAGCTTATGGCTTGGCATGTCAAAGAGCTGGCTCAACAAGGCCGTTAAACCCCAAGCTAACGTGCAATAAAGTAGTTAGGAATTAAGACCATGGCGGGAAAATCCCACAAAAAAGAGCAAACTGGTGCTCTGAGCATAAAGAATGTCACGAAGATTTATGATCCATCTGGGGTCAATGTTAAGGCGGTCGATGACTGTTCCATGGAGATAGCCGCTGGCGAGGTTTGCATGATTGTTGGGCCATCAGGTTGTGGTAAAACCACATTGCTGAACGCCATTGCCGGTTTTCATTCCATTACGGAAGGCAGCATACATCTGGACGGCGATTTGCTATGCGGCCCGGGCAAACCCAAAGCTGAGCAGAGTGCTGAGAGAATGGTGGTTTTCCAGCATGGTGCTCTCTTTCCATGGAAAACACTTCAAGAAAACGTTGCATATGGACCTACTGTACAAAGTGCAATGTCGGCAGGCGAAGCTATGGAAAAAGCAGGCCAGATGCTGGCCGAGGCTGGTCTTGGACAATTCATAAAAAAATATCCGGGCGAGGTCTCATCAGGAATGGCTCGTCGTGCCGAGATAGTCAGGGCTTTAATCAATGATCCGAAAGTTTTGCTCCTCGATGAGCCCTACAGGGCAATGGATGCGCTGACAAAGCAAATCATGCATGAGTCCCTGCTGGAAACTTATGATCGGACTGGCGTCACGATCTTTTTCATAACGCATGACCTAGAAGAAGCTATTTTTCTTGGCGACAAAGTTCATGTTGTTACAACACGTCCATGTCAGCTGAAAAAAACTGTAGAAGTCAGAATCCCAAGACCGAGGTCGTTTGAAACTCAATCCTCAGAGGAATTCAGGACGTTGCTCGAAGAAGTGAATGAAGCAGTCCATGAAGAAGCCGTGAAGGCCTTCCAAGCCGGCGAGAGAGAAATGGCATAAACTTGAGCATGTTCGAAATACATCGCGTCATAAGAGTGGGATATCACAATGAGTATAGTTAACAGTTTTTTTAGCAATACGACAACGCGTCGTGGCGTTGGAGCTATAGTAGGTTTTGTCATAATCTGGTACTTTGGTGCGATGGTAGATGACTGGACCGGCTACGATGTTTTGGGTATCGGTTTAGTTCCTCCACCGGGAGATGTGTTTACGGCGTTTTTGGGCGTTATTCCAAAGGCCGGCTATTGGATGAGTTGGGTCTCGAGTTTCAGTCGGGTTTTGACCGGTTTTCTGGTCGCAATGCTTATTGGTATACCCTTTGGATTGTTGTTGGCTGTAAACCGATATTTTCGCGGAGTATTCTTTCCACCGTTTGAAATTCTTCGCCCGATCCCTCCGCTTGCTTGGGTGCCAGCATCGCTAATATTTTGGCCAACCAATGAGATGTCAATTGCCTTTGTGACCTTCCTCGGTGCTTTTTTTACAATTGTAATTAACGTATTAGGCGGAGCTCGCAGTATTGATATTAGCTATTTGAGAGCGGCTCAGTCGATGGGTGCAAGCCAGTTTGATTTGTTTTGGAAAATAATTTTGCCGGGCACTTTGCCGTCTATTTTTACTGGTGCTGCGGTTGGTATGGGTATCACTTGGGAAGTTGTTCTTGCCGCAGAGATGATCTCTGGTGGAGGAACTCAAGGTGGTGGCGGTCTGGGGTTCTTCATCTGGAATTCATATATGGGTGGGTCTCTTGAACAAATCGTTGTTGGAATGATTTCCATCGGTATCGCTGGCTATCTGTGTTCGAGTGCCATACGCAAAATTGGGTTTTATTTTATGCCGTGGCGTCGGCTGTTCTAAGGTTTTGCGTTACAGACAGAATCGGTAAAAAATTAAACTTGTGAGGTATATGATGAGCCAAGAAAAATTGGCAAATAACTTTAGTTCAAGCAAAAAAGCCAGAAAGCTCTCTAGTGCACGCGTTGAGATGCATGATGTTTCAAAGTCTTATGGAGAGGACTGGGATGCTGAAGACGTTATAAAAGACATCTCTGTTGATTTTCCTGCTGGAGAATTGACAGTTATAGTTGGCCCTTCAGGCTGCGGGAAGTCGACGCTTGTGAACCTTCTTGCTGGCTTTGAGACTCCCGACTCGGGGCAGGTAACCGTTGATGGCCAGACTGTTAAAGGTCCGGCAAAAGACCGGATGGTTGTGTTTCAAGAAACTGCACTGATTCCCTGGCAAACTACTATTGAAAACGTGACTTTTGGGCCCAAAATGCGTGGTGAAAAACGCGGAGCCTCTCTTACCAGAGAGGCTGAAGACCTGTTGATTAAAGTGGGTCTCGGCGAATTTATGCACAAATACCCAATTCAGCTTTCCGGTGGTATGCAAAGGCGAGCTGAGTTGGCAAGAGCGCTTATAAATGAGCCAACTGTGATGATTATGGATGAGCCGTTCCGTGGCCTTGACGCGATGTCGCGCAGTCTGATGCAAGAGTTTTTCCTGACATTGTTTGAAGAAAATCAGAAAACCAATATATTTGTTACATCTGAGATTGATGAAGCCATATTTTTGGCCGATAATTTGGTAGTATTATCAAACAAGCCAACTACTGTTCAGACGGTTATAAAAATTGATCTGCCTCGGCCGAGAAACTACAAAATGTTGACCACGGCAAAAGCGTTTAAATATAGAAAACAAGCGATGGAATTGCTTCACGGAGAGGCGATGAAGAGCTTTGCGGTGTCAAAATAGTGCGTGAACAATAACTGCGGCATCTGTTGAGCGCGTTTAAAATGGGCGTCTGATTGTGATTGAATTTGCCCTTTTAGCTTCATCCAAGGCGGTAGTGGTTACACTTGCCATCATAGGTGCAGTTTTAACTTCTTTTGCCAAAGTGATAGCTGGTGCTTTAGCCTATGTTCTGAGTGGTGCGCGAGTCCAAAGTCCTAAGGCGGTTCAAAACAGGATTGCAAAAATTCTTGTGTGGTTGGGCTATGCTGCAATGTCTATTAGTATTTTCTTGTTCATTGTTTCTGGTTTTATTATTGACTTATTTTAAAACTGAACTGTCACTGGCTTGATTGATGAATACTTTAAATGTGCTCGGCTTAACAAAATTTTATGGAGATAAGCCAGCGTTAGCAACCGTATCATTTGACGCGTGTTCTGGTGATTTTATTGGTTTGCTTGGTGCAAATGGAGCTGGTAAGTCAACTTTGATCAAGTGCTTGTCTGGTGTTTTAACACCCAGTAGCGGCGATATTTTTTTCAACAAACGCTCAATCGTAACTAGCAGAACCTGGTGCCAGTATCGGATTGGTTATTTGCCGGAATCGCCATCTGGTTTTGAAGACTTGACGGTCGCTGAGTTTGTCAAATTTTCAGCGGCCTCGCATGGCTTATCCGGGGCGGAATATAAACAAGCTGTTATAATGGTCGCGGAAGATCTTGAGTTAAAATCATTATCAAGATCTCGATTGGCTGACCTGTCTAAAGGCCTGAGACAAAGAGTCTGGCTTGCGCAGGCACTGGTACATGATCCGGATATACTTTTCTTAGATGAGCCGACTGATGGTTTGGATCCAATTCAAAAGGTTGCATTGCGGCGTTATATTCTCGAAATCGCGAAAAATAAAATTGTTATAATGTCGACCCATGTTCTTGAGGAAGCAGAGGCCATGTGTGGGCGTTTGTTGATTATGAATAACGGCCACATTGTGAAGGATGGTTCCACTAACGACTTCTTGGACGCCGCCGGGCAGCTGGAGAGTTCGATAATAGAATACGCAAGTTAGCATGGCTTGTTCCGTAATATCAGAAGTGGTTTGAAACGTGAGTTCGAAAAATATTAAAATAATACTTTTGTATGAACTTAACTTGAGAGGTTACTCCACTTCAACCGCGCTGTTCATAGCAGGTTTTCTGACACTCTTAACGATTTGCATCTTTTTTGTTGGGCGCTTTCTGGATGCCAACCTCGCAAGTTTATCGCTTCAGTGGACTTTTTTGCCGTGGCTATCAGTTTTTTTTCTTCCGGCACTTGGAATGCGTGCCTTTGGCAGTAGAAAAGCATCGAGTGACATGAACCTTTTACTCTCCTATCCATTTTTGCCGGTCGAGATTATATTGGGAAAGTGGTTGTCTGGACTGATCATTTTAAGCCAAGTGTTGATCCTAACTTTTCCGATGGCGTTGACGATTGGTTTGTTGGGTGACCCAGATTGGGGAACTCTAGTAGCTGGGTATATTGGTGCGGTTTTTGCGTTTGCCTTGATGTATGCGGTGGCAATTTTGGCTAGTGCAATCTCTAAAGAAGAAGTTAGCGCCTTTTTACTGGGGTTATTTTCTTTGTTTGTTCTTGTTTTTTTGGATATTGGCGCGCTTCAAATCACCGCCTTGCCTGATGTTGTTGCGCAGATAACCCGTTATACGTTCCTTGCAAGCCCGGTGCATTGGCTAGACGAATTTGCCGTGGGAAAATTAAGTCTCTCAGCAGTTTTCTATTTTTTTGCTTTAACTGCTGTTTGTATGTTTCTCGCGTGCTCTCAGTTAAACGGGTATCGACAAACTCCAAAGTTATCGTCTTTTTATCCGATCGGTTCAATTGTCGGGTTATTTTTTAGTGCAGGTTTGGTTGGCGTAATAGCTAATTCATTAAATATCTACAGCCTTCAGCTCGATTTGACAGATACAAAAGAATATACGTTTAGTCCTAAAACCCAAGAGCTTGCCGAACAAAGCCAGACCGGCACGACTATTGAGCTCTACGTCAGCTCTGATAAAAGTCAAATCCCACAGAAAATTATCAAGCACATGGACCGAGTGGAACGTGCGATCAAAGTGCTTGAAGCATCAAGCAAGGGAAAAATTTCGGTTTCTCTGAAATCGCTACGTGTCGATAGTCGGGAAGCTGATGAAGCTGAGAGCAAAGGCATCACGCGTGTGCCTATGTCCTCGGGAGACGAGTTTTATTTTGGTTTAAGATTTAGTAGTCAAAACCGTTCATTAACAATTGGCTATATTGATGTGGATCGTGCTGCATCGTTGGAATATGATCTTGCCCTAAATCTGACTAACTTGCAGCGCAGCCAGCCACCGCGGGTCGCTATATTGTCATCTGTATTAAAGCCATCAAACATTCATTCCGCCCATCCAGGGCTGTCAATAATTAGCGATCTTAAACGTCAATATGACGTGTCAATTCTTCCGTATTTTGCCGACGGTTTCGATGAGCAATATGATGTCCTCATAATTTTCGATGCGCCAATAATCAGGCAAGCGATGGTCGAAGCCATCGACAATCACATTCAGCGCGGCAAAAGTGCCATAATAATGCTTGATCCCTTTCAGCGCATGAATGAAGCCAATGCCCGGCTGGAGATTGCCGACTCAAAGGAGGGCGAGGTAAATTCGATCGTGGATCTTTTAAATTTCTATGGAATAGAGTTCTCCAAAAACCGCGTTGTTGGTGATTTTGAAAACGCAGCGACTGTGGAGACGGCAAGCGGCAGGAATTTTGCGTATCCATATTGGATACGAATGCGCAAAAAAAATATGATAAAAGAGGAGCCGTTAGCAGCAAATCTTAGCGAGTTACTGTTTGCTGAAGCAGGATTTTTCAGCGCGAACGACCGGCCAAATTTGATGCAGCCGATTGTTGTAACTGGCGAGAGGATCTCAACACAAAAGCGCTTGTTGTTTGACGATCTGAGCACGGAAGAACTTGCTTTGGAGTTTTCTGCCCGCGTGCAAAAACCCAAAGTCATCGTTAGTCGTGTCAATGAAAAATTGCCGTCACCTTTTTTTGAGCATGGTTCAGACAATTCTGACCAACACGCGTTTCTGCTGCTAATTGGCGACACCGATTGGCTTTATGATGGCTTTAGCAGAGTTGGAACTGGCCCTTCAGTCGCTGCCGCCTCCAAGCTGATAAACGACAATCACAATTTTTTCCTAAATTTGGTCGAGCTTTCAACTGGCTCACGAGGCTTAACTGAAATCAGGTCTAGAAAAAGTCCAGTCAGAGCGTTCTCAAAAATTGAAGCTATGCTGTTTGAAAGTCGTGAAAAATATCAAGCCAAGGAGGTTGAGTTTGCTTCAAACATAAATTCAGCGGAGGATAGAATTAGACAGTTTCTTCAAATGGCAAATGTCAGAACGGAGGCTGATTTGCCAAAAGATGTCAAAGACGAGATCCTAAAAATACGACATATGATCTACCCTCTGAAAGATGAACTTAGGAACATTAGGCTTCAGATGAGGCAAAATGTGAATGAACTATTTCAGACTATTATAGCGCTTAACCTAATCACTGGCCCTATTCTATCTGTTGTTGTTTTGTTCATTTTTCGGAGATACAGGCAGAAATCCCCAGGGTTAGAAATACATTGACTGATATCCGCTTCGCTAGCTCGCGTACCAGCCCTATTTTGTCGGTTCATAGAGAACTTGGTGCTGAATTTTTCATTTGGAACCAGATGATGACCTCAAAAAGCTATGGTTATGGTGTCACGAGTGAACATTTTGCTATTCGCCAGTCAGCGGGCCTTACCGACATGTCAGGTATAAAAAAGATATGGGTCAAGGGTAAAGCTGCGCAGGAAGTCATTGATTTCACCATCACCCGGGACTGCAGTAAAATTTATCCTGGGTCTGCTGCTTACGCAGCTTTATTGGATGAAAATGGATACCTTGTTGACGACGTGATAGTGTTTCACCTAACACCGCAAGAGTGTGAGAGATACAATGCAAGTTGGCTCATATGCTTTGGTGCCGGCTTAGGCGTAGACTATTTTGCGAGGTCGTTGCCCGGCAAGCAGGTTGAGGCTAGGTCAGACGACAATACAGCATGTTTAATGTTGCAGGGGCCTGATGCGGAAAAGCTATTAACCAATGAAGTTTTGGCGTCTCCTCCTGCCCTCACTCCTGCTCGGCTTAAACGGTTCGAACATGGTCTATTTTCTATTCAAAATTCTGAAGTGATGATTGCGCGTACCAGCTATTCTGGTGAGGATGGATTTGAAATTTTTGCCGGGCGTGAGGACGCAAAAAAGATTTGGAATATTTTTGCCACTCTGGGGGCCCTGCCAGTTGGATTTGACGCGATTGATATTGCTAGAATTGAGGCTGGACTACTATTTTTTGGTAAGGATATGACCGGAGTAGAAACCCCAACGGAACTTGGACTCGACTTTATCGTAGATTTCTCAAAGCGAAATTTTCGCGGCAAAACGGGCCTTCAAAAAAAATCGCAAAAGCCGAGGTTTAAGACTGTTGGTTTGGCTCTTGATGGATTTGCCCCTTTGTCTGGCAAAGCGTCGGTGTGGATGAGCGGTGTCTTTGCTGGTAGTGTAAGCAGTCATGCTACCAGTGCATGGCTTGGTAAGACGGTTGCGATAGCACACATTAAATCAGATTTAGCCACAAATGGACGTGAAATTAACGTCTTTGATGAAGGCTTTTTCGCAACTGAAGGTTGCACAGGCTTTGTTTGCTCTCGTAAGTTCTACACTAACGTATAAAAAAATGTTGAGATTGTCGTTTTGTATATTCAAAACAGACGATTTTAGACATTTAGATTAGTCTAACGACGCAATTGCGATTGCCGCAAGTCGCGCAGCAGGCGGGTCTGAACGACTAGTCAAAACGATTGGCACCGCGCCACCTGCCACCAACCCTGCTGCTACACCGCCAGCACACCAAACAAGAGACTTAAATAGTATGTTTCCTGAGACAATATCTGGAACAACCAGAGCGTTGGCCTGGCCGGCAACTGGGTTTGTCATACCTTTTTCGGTGGTGGCTTTGGGTGAAATTGCAAGATCAAAAGATAAAGGCCCAAAAAAATCTGCGTTGGGGTCTTGCTTACCTGCTAATTGCGCAATTTTGAGCGCTTCGACACTCGACGGAATGTTTGGTAAAATACTCTCAGTGGCTGATAAAATTGCTATTTTTGGTCGCGCAAGACCAAGTTTTCGTGACATTTTTGCCATCAAAAGAGCTGCCTCAACACGCGTGTCAATGTCTGGTTGTATATTTATTGCTGCATCACTTATTAAAAGTGGTTTGCCTCCATTCGGCGGTAGCATGACAAAGACATGTACAAGCCGTTGGCCAACTCTTATTCCTGCGTCTCGTTTTACAAGGCCGCCCATAAATATATCTGTGTGCAGATTACCCTTGACAAAGCCCGCCACATCGCCGGCTTTGTGTCGAGCTATAGAGGCAGCAATAGCGTCCTCTTCTCCTTTTGTATCAATGATTTCCAGCTTGCTAAGCGACCAATCAATAATTTTGGCTTCGCGCTCAATTACTTCTTGTTCGCCAACTAAAATGGGTTTGACCAGATTTAACTGATGAGATTTTTGGGCAGTTTCTATAACAGTTATGCCGGTCGCACGGACAAAAACAAATTCTTTTGGATTGTTACTGCGCGCTTTTTTAAACAATAGCTCCTGACTATTCAAAGACCCCTTGAATAAAAAGTCGCTGACTAAATTTTCAAACTCTCGTTTTGGCATCAGGAATGTCCCACGTGGTTGTGTCAGTTCTGCCGCCCGCTCACCGCATCGCTAATTCATAAATGTCAAACCGTCTCCGGTAAAACTATTTTCAGACTATCGCACATAGAAACATCAACCAACTTTAAGTCATGAAGAGACATGGTTTTTTGGCATAATTTTAGGCTTTATCTATGAGCCTATTTTTCTGAATGGGTAGCGTCAAGATTGACAAAAATGCTTTTTACGCAGAATAATAACACGTTGATACAGTTTTAGTGTAAATGGGAGTTAACAAATGGCGCCGAGAAACCATAAAGCCTGGCTGAAATCGCCTGAAATTGAGTTCATCTCAAGTGAGTGTTACAACAATCACAGCATTTACCAACAAGAAATCGAGCAAATTTTTGCAAAAGTATGGGTGCCTGTTTGCCACACCAGTGAAATGTCGAACAACGGTGATTTCAGAGCTAGTCAAATCGCTCATCAAAATGTAGTTGTCATTAACCGCGGAGATGGCGTTGAAGCGTTTTTATGTCCCTCGATTGATAGACCATCCGGTAACGGTCTCGACACAGATGGGCTCCAGAAACTCCACAGCGAGGTTAAGCACGGTGGCATGATTTGGGTTACTCTGGATCCTAATCCGTCGCAAAGTGTTGAAGAATGGACTTGTGGCGCTTTCGACTGTATCGCAGATGCGATCGACACAGAAGAGTTGGAGGTTTTTCACTACCACAAGGCGATAATTGACACCAATTACAAGCTATGGCACGACACTAATAGTGAATTTTACCACGACTTTATGCATTACTTTAACCGGGTGTCTGGTTTTAACGATGAATATTTTGCGCGTAAAAATATTCCGTTTGACAACGGTCACGTGAATGTCAGCAGCTTTACCGTGAACTATGAAGAGTATGATGGTTTCGAAGATAGAGGAGAACTATCATTCCCAAATCTTCCACCTAATCAGTGGTATATGGTTGATCTCTTTCCGGGGTTTAACTTTAATTTAAGAGGTAGTGCTTACAGAAGCGATAGTGTAACTCCGCTAGGCCCGAATAAAGTTCTTATTGAGTTTAGAGGGTATGGTCTGAAAAGCGACTCGGATGAAGATCGCGCGACCCGCATCAAGCATCATAATTCGATATGGGGTCCATTTGGTCGGAACCTGCACGAAGATTTGATCGGTGTTGCAGGTCAAGGGACGACAATGCGAGAGGGCACAGAAGCTCGTAACATTTTACATGGGCGCCATGAGAACTCAACAATTCATGACGAAGTGGGGATGCGTCACTATTATGAGGCATGGGGCAATTTCATGGGAATTTCCTCATTGGCTAACCCGCTGGGCTTAGCGGATGAAAGTGTAATAGCCGCCGAATAGTAATAACTCTTAATCTGAACTGAAAAACGGGGGTCTCCAACCCCCGTTTTTTTGACTGTATTTTTTGGAGCAATATGTTCATTTGCGGTCGTTCGAGGCGTTAAGATACAGGAATTTTTGCAACTCGTTGTTCTCAGCCAGCGAGCGACCGACTTCTTCAGCGATTTTTGTTACAGGAATTACTGTGTCGGTTTTTAACCAGAATAAGCCAATACCTTTTTTGATGATTGGGTCCTTTAGCAATAACGCCTTTGTGCCCGAGTGAAGCCCCGGCATTCTGGTGTAGTGGGTCGGTATAATGGTGCAGAGTTCCGTAAACTGTGTTTGAAACATGAGATGAAGAATCGACTCCGACTCAATTTTAGGTGTAACTTTTTTACCTGTAGCTAAGAAAGTCTCTTCTGCGATCGAGCGCTCGTACATTGACGGCCTTAGCAGTGCCAGTGGTAAATCACCTGCTTGGTTCCAACTGATTTCCTCCATATTCTCGAATTCAAATGAGTCGGGTACGAGCAGACTCCAGCTTTCCTCAAATATTGGTAGTGACTCACACCACGGCATGTCAGATGACTGATCCATATATGTTATGCCGCAGTCGATTGAAAAGTTATCCAATCCGGTTCGCAGTTCTTCATTGCCTACAAAGCGGACATCAACTGATACTAAAGGATAGGCCTTTCGTATCCTTTGCAATATAATCGGCAAAACGGGGGACATAGTGGTTATGGCCCCCAGGCGAATAGTTCCGCTCAGGTTGTCTCGCATTTCAGCAATTGTGTCACGCATGGATGTGCAATTTGCCAATATTATGCGTGCCCATTCTGCGACTTTTTTGCCTTCTTCGGTAACCCCATACAAGCGCTGTCCTCGTCCCCGTTTAAAAAGGGTTACGCCAAGTTCCAATTCAAGCTGTTTGATACCATTCGAGAGACTGGGTTGTTTTACATTGCACCGCGACGCCGCTCTACCAAAATGATCTTCTTCAATAACAGCAATCAAATAATCAAGTTGTTTAAGAAACATTGTTTGACAACCTCAGGTTGCTGATCACCAGTCCAGGACAGATTTAAGCTTTTGCGATATGTTATAGCTCGAATAAGATTTTACAACATGATAACACAAGTAACACAGCGTATGACGAATACCTAACTCCGTTTCAGGGATAATACTCTAATGCTGCTTCTCACTTCTTGCTTTTTCGGCGTGCTTGCCGGCTTGCTTATCGGTGCAGCTGGGATTGGCGGCGTTATTCTTGTGCCTCTTTTGGTATATTTTGCCGGGGTGGATATTCACACAAGTATAGCAGCCGCTTTAGCCGCTTTTTTCGTTTCTGGTTTCGTTGGCACAGTAGTCTACTCTCAACGGGGCATAATCCAATGGATCGATTTCGTGTCAATCAGCTTAGGCGCTGTTCCTGGTTCTCTGATCGGCGCCTACACTTTACCCAAAATTAATTCACAGCTGCTGACTTTTTTCATCGCTTTGACACTTATAGCTTCCGCTGTAAGACAAATCAAAAGTAACAAAATTGAGGATTTGGATCGCCCCTCTCGCAGGGTATCAAAATACCAAATGGCATTGGTAGGGTTGGCAACTGGATTTTTTTCAGTTTTGAGTGGTACGGGTGGGCCACTGGTTTTGTTGCCATTATTAACTTGGTTATCGGTGCCTTTGGTGACGGCGATAGGTTTGTCGCAGGCAATTCAGCTTCCGATTGCGATGTTTGCTACGGTTGGTAATGAATTAAGCAACCTTGTAAATTGGGACTTAGTGCTTTTTCTCGCTATTGGGCTGGCATTTGGGTCGTTTGTTGGTGCCAAACTATCCAAACGATTGCCAGTTGAGCATATTAAGACGTTAGTTGCTTTTTTATTGTTTGGATCAGGATCTTATATGATTATTGCTCTGCTTTTGGGCTGACCTCATTTACAAATTATGGTTGATAATAGCTTTAATGATAAAGCTAATAGCGATTAAAGATTTTATTTTGACAAGAAATTGCTTCTACTCTTGTCTGTCTCTTAGATAATGCCTTGGGTGCATCAAGGTTTGGCTAGGTGAATATAACAACCGAATGGGGAGAACAACTATGAGTGATGGCAAGCCAAGACGCAAAGTCACCTTCAAAACTTTACAAAAGAAAATGGAGGCTGGAGAGCCAATTACCCAGCTCGCCGCTTATGATTACCGCACAGCAGTTGTAGCTGATCGCCTTGGTATGGATATTTTGTGCGTATCCGATACTGGAGGCATGATTCTTTTTGGCCATCAAAGCACTACATCAGTTAGCTTTGACGAAGTTATGATGATGTCCAAAGCAATCGACCGTGGTTCGCAATACGGCTTGAGAATGGTTGACATGCCCTATTGGAGTTTTCATGTTTCAAAAGAACAGGCGGTTGAGAACGCAGGAAGATTTGTGCATGAGGCTAATGCCGAAGTGATGAAATGTGAAGGTAACCGTCATCATGTTCCCGCCATCGAGGCAATCGTTAACGCCGGCATCCCCGTTCAGGGTCATATTGGAATTACACCGATGCGCATGCCCCAATTGGGCGGGTTCGTCGCGCAAGGCAAGACAGCGGACCGGGCAAAAGAGTTAATCGACGACGCAAAGGCGATGTACGACGCGGGTTGTTTTTCGATTTTGTGCGAAGTTACCACATCAGAGGTTGCAGAATATCTAGCTGAGATATTGCCTGTTCCTGTTATTAGTCTGGGAGCTGGAAATTGTGCTGATGGTGTTCACATCATTTCATCTGATCTATTTCATCTTTGGGAAGAGCATGTTCCAAAACACTCGAGAATTTACACAGATTTGATTCCTATTATGGAAGATGTCATTACACGTTATATGGACGATGTGAAAACAAGAAATTACCCTGGGCCCGAAAACACCATTAAAATGCCTGAGGACGAACTGCGCAAGTTTGCCAAAGACATGAAATGGGAAAGAAAACTAGACGAACTAGGTTGATCATTCTTTACCAATAAATAAAAGACGCCATCAACGCATATAATGATATGCGTTGATGGACAGTGAACCTGTCTTGCTGTGTAAAGTTCGGTGGTTAACTATTTTTTTCTATATAAAGCTGAACAATGTTTGGGCGGTCAGACAGCAAACTTGTGCAAAAGACCCTATAAAAACATTTAATTGGGGGATCTGAAGTGAGTGACATAGAAATTGCACGTGCGGCGCAGAAGAAGCCGATTTTTGAGATTGGTGAGTCTTTGCAAATACCGGCGGCAGATTTATTGCCCTTTGGTCATGACAAGGCGAAGGTCAGTCAGGCCTTTATCAATTCGCTGCAGGACCGGTCGAATGGCAAGCTGATTTTGGTGACAGCGATCAATCCGACGCCGGCTGGCGAGGGCAAGACGACGACGACGGTTGGTCTTGGCGATGGTCTGAACCGGATTGGCAAAAAAGCGATGATCTGCATTCGCGAGGCGTCGTTGGGGCCGAATTTTGGCATGAAGGGCGGTGCCGCTGGTGGCGGCTATGCGCAGATTGTGCCGATGGAAGATATGAATCTGCATTTTACCGGCGATTTTCATGCGATCACATCGGCGCACTCTTTGCTGTCGGCGTTGATTGACAATCATATTTACTGGGGCAATGAGCAAGAGATTGATTTGCGGCGGGTTGTCTGGCGGCGGGTTGTTGATATGAATGACCGGGCGCTGCGCCAGATCACCGCCTCGCTTGGCGGTGTGGCCAACGGCTTTCCGCGCGAAGCCGGGTTTGACATCACCGTTGCCTCTGAAGTGATGGCGATTTTATGTCTGGCCAAGGATCTGGCTGATCTGCAACAGCGTCTTGGTGACATGATTATCGCCTATCGGCGTGACCGTTCGCCGGTTTTCTGCCGCGATATCAAGGCAGATGGGGCGATGACGGTGTTGCTGAAAGATGCGATGCAGCCCAATCTGGTGCAGACATTGGAAAATAACCCGGCATTTGTGCATGGCGGGCCTTTTGCCAATATTGCGCATGGCTGTAATTCGGTGATTGCCACGACGACCGCTTTGAAGCTGGCTGATTATGTTGTCACCGAGGCTGGTTTTGGCGCCGATCTTGGTGCCGAGAAATTCATGAACATCAAATGCCGCAAGGCCGGTCTGGCACCATCAGCGGTGGTGCTGGTGGCGACGGTGCGGGCGATGAAGATGAATGGCGGCGTGGCGAAAAATGATCTGAACGCGGAAAATGTCGCGGCGGTTCAGGCAGGCTGTCCGAATCTGGGCCGGCATATTGAAAATCTGAAATCATTTGGCGTGCCGGTGGTTGTGGCGATCAACCATTTTGTCAAAGATACCGATGCCGAAGTGCAGGCGGTACAGGATTATTGTGCAGAGATGGGCACCGAAGCGATTCTGTCAAAACATTGGGCAGACGGGTCGGCGGGGTCGGAAACTCTGGCCAGACGCGTCGCTGAGATTGCCGATTCTGATAGGGGTGACTTTTCACCACTCTATCCGGATGAGATGTCATTGGCCGACAAGGTGCAGACCATCTGCAAAAAGATTTACCGGGCCGATGAAGCGGTGATGGATAAAAAGATCCTTGATCAGCTGCAAGACTGGGAATCCCAAGGCTATGGACATTTGCCGGTTTGTATGGCGAAAACCCAATATAGTTTTTCGACCGACCCGACCCAGCGCGGCGCGCCAACCGGCCATGTTGTGCCGGTGCGTGAAGTGCGGATCAGTGCCGGTGCCGGCTTTATTGTTGTCGTCTGCGGCGAGATTATGACGATGCCGGGACTGCCACGCAAGCCAGCCGCTGAAACCATCTGCGTCAATGCCGATGGTGAAATTGAGGGTTTGTTCTAACCGCCAGATCATGGCGTAACTGGTCACTATTTTTCTGCAATGGTGGCAATCTGTGGTTACCGTGACACCAATAAAGTGAGCCTATAATATGTCAGCACAAATTATCGATGGAAAAGCTTTTGCCGCCACTGTCAGACAAAAGGTCGCCGCAAAGGTGAGCGACCTCAAAGACGCCCATGGCGTCACCCCGGGACTGGCCGTGGTGTTGGTCGGCACCGACCCGGCCTCGCAGGTCTATGTCAGATCAAAAGGCAAACAGACAATCGAAGTCGGCATGAACTCTTTTGAACATAAATTTGATGCTGACACATCAGAAGATGTTTTGCTGGCGTTAATTGACAGTTTAAATGCCGATCCGGCGGTGCATGGCATTTTGGTGCAATTACCACTTCCCGCCCATCTTGATGAAACATTGGTGATTAATCGGATTGCCCCGGAAAAGGATGTTGACGGCTTTCACATTGCCAATGTCGGGCTTTTGGGAACCGGTCAAAAATCCATGGTGCCCTGTACACCGCTTGGCTGTTTACTGATGCTGCGCGATTATCACGGGTCATTGTCAGGCAAAAACGCTGTGGTGATTGGCCGGTCAAATATTGTTGGCAAGCCGATGGCACAATTGCTGTTGAACGACAGCTGCACTGTCACAATCGCGCATTCACGCACCGCCGATTTGCCGGATGTTGTCCGCCGTGCCGATATTGTTGTGGCGGCTGTTGGCCGGCCGGAAATGGTGCCGGGCGACTGGATTAAGCCGGGGGCCACGGTTATTGATGTTGGCATTAACCGCATTGATATCGAGGATGACAAAACCAAACTTGTTGGTGATGTGGATTATGACAGCTGCGCGGCGGTTGCCGGGGCCATCACCCCGGTGCCGGGCGGCGTTGGGCCGATGACCATTGCCTGTTTGCTTGCAAATACAGTGACAGCCTGTTGCCGGATTAACAATCTAACCGATGGTGAAGATTTCCTGTCGTGACGAAAAAGACTGTCAATCACCGCCATTTGCTGGGCGCCCCCGTCAGAGATCATATAATTAACGAGGTGCGCACATATGTAGATGCCGCCGGAAAGATGGGGAAAATTGTTTCGATTGCAGTTGATGGTACCGCAGAAGTAGAGGTTTATATCCGTAATCAAGCCCGCATGGCCGCCAGAGTTGGGCTTGATTTTGATCAGCAAATGTGGTCGCGCGATATCACACAAGATGCGTGCAAATCGCGTATTCAGGACATGAATGATGACCCGTCGGTTTTAGGCATCATCATTCAACGGCCTTTACCACCACATATCAATATCAGATCGTTGCAATCAGCTGTCCATCCGCTGAAAGATTTGGAGGGCATGAACCCAGCCTCTATTGGCAATATTATTTATTCAGATATTGCCCTTGTTCCCTGTACGGCGGCTGCATCGGTTGAAATGATCAAAGCCACTGGCCTTGCTTTGCCGGGGCTAGAGGTCGTGATGATTGGCCATTCAGAAATCGTTGGCCGCCCGGCTGCGATGATGCTGATGGCTGAGGGCGCCACAGTAACAATATGCCACCACATGACCCGATCGGTTGCCATGCATTCCAGGCGGGCTGATGTTGTCCTAGTGGCTGTTGGATCGCCGCATTTAATTGGGGCTGACATGATCAAACCCGGTGCCGTGGTGATTGATATAGGCATTAACCGAATCGTCACTGACGAGGGCACAAGCCACATTGTTGGTGACGTTGATACCGCGGCGGTGGCTGAGGTGGCTGGCTGGATCACCCCGGTGCCCGGCGGTGTTGGCCCGGTGACGGTGGCGGTGCTGATGCGTAACGCCAAAACAGCGCATATGCGCCAAACGCAAATTGGTTGGAGAGCGTAATTATGCGACTGTTAAAGCGCATGCCGGAGCTTCAAATTTTATTGGTTTGCACTATCGGTTGTTACCTGTTTCTTGAGACATTTGTTGCGTCAAACCAATTAAATGATTTCTTTGGGCTGACGGGTGTAGATTTAATATTTATCAGTTTCTTTATGAGTTTTGTGGTTGCAATCATTTCGGTTGTTGCCGGTGTAGGTGGTGGGGTTATCTATACGCCAATAATGCTAGCCTTCACTTCAGTAGACACCCTTATTATTCGTTCTACTGGCTTGGTCGTTGCAATGTTTAGTGGGCTAGTCGCATCAGGGCCGTTCATGCGCAAAGGTCTGGCTGATATTAAGTTGGTTTTTTTAGGCGCCCTGCCCATTCTTTTGGGAGGTTTTTTAGGCTCTTTAGCTGCAATCACCTTGTTTGATTATTTTGGAGCCACCGGAGATGCGCTGGTCCGTTTGACGCTGGGTTTTATACTGGGCTTAATTGCCATAACATTTATCGTCGGTGGAGCGTCAACCGAATACCCCGAGCATTCGGAGAAAAGTCGGCTGGCTACAAGGCTAAAGCTGCGGCATATGTATTGGGAGGAAACACTAAAAAGGCCAGTTAGATATGATGTCCATAATGTGAAGACTGCTGTTTTCTTGCTGTTATGTGTTGGGTTTACCGGCGGCTTCTTTGGTCTAGGAGGTGGTTGGGCAGTTGTTCCGGTGCTAAACCTTGTCATGTCTGTTCCATTAAAAGTTTCAGCTGCTACGAGTGGTGTTTTGCTAGCCATGGGAAATTCTGCGGCGATATGGCCTTATATAAATGCTGGAGCATTGATTGGCGTTGTAGCAGCCCCTTGGATGCTTGGGCAAATAATTGGTGGCATCGTCGGCGCCCATGCTTTGGCAGGTTTAAAGGCTGCTTTAGTCAGGAAAGTGCTGATAGTACTACTTTTTTTGACCAGCCTCAAACTTTGTGCCCGCGGTATTGAAGGCATTTTTAACGTCAACATTCCAATATTATGAGGTTTTGACATGATAAAAAGAAGGCCTCCAGTCCCAATTTCAGGCGTTGTTTATGGTGAAATCATTTATTGGTGCACCTGTTTGTCTGCTCTATTGGTAGTCGGTGGAACAATCAGATCTTTTCTTGAGACTGACACAGTGATGCCTGTTGGATATTTAATCAACTCGGTATTTGAAGGGCGCTCAGTCGAAGAAATTTGGGCAACTTCGGCGCTCAAAAGCCCTCCAGACGCGCTGACATACCTCTCATTGCTTCACAATGGCGAGGCTTTGACGGTAGCTGGAATAGCATTTGGCGTGCTGAGTGTGGCTCCAGCAGTTTTTTTCTCTGCTGCTTATCTTTGGCGGTCAAAAAATGAGTTCCTTGCGGTAACGGCAATGGTGTCAGGCGCTTTTGCCATTGTCACACCTTTTGTATATTTTTTATTTTGATGAACATATTGATATTGCTATTCAGGATCGGGCATTTTTCTCTGACGGTATAGCTGGAGCGAGTTTGTTGATAGGGTATCAAGTCCTTGTTTGCGCCAGGCTTGTTGAATACCCTGAGTGTCTTATCTTGTGACGATCTGATGCCGTCATTGAAAGTCAAAATAACACTGTTAATAGCCTAAAGAAATCGGCTGATAAGTGATTTTCATTCCATGGACATTTCTAAGTTGTTCGCAGAAACCTGGTGTGGTTTGTTTGTGTTTGAGTTAGCCGCATATTTTTAGCATAGGCTATGCGAAGCAGCATAGATGTATCAAAAAGATCTATTGGGAGAGTAAATAATGAGTGCAGAGCCGCAGGTTGAACGGTCTCCTAAAGTTAGCGATGAGGTTAAAAAAACCACTTGTTATATGTGCGCCTGCCGTTGCGGGATCAATGTGCATTTACGCGATGGCAAAGTGCGCTATATCGAGGGCAACCGTGATCATCCGGTCAATCAGGGGGTGTTGTGCGCAAAGGGCTCTGCCGGCATCATGCAGCATTATTCACCAGCCAGATTGCGCAGCCCATTGCGGCGTGTTGGGCCGCGTGGCAGTGGCCAGTTTGAGGCGATCAGCTGGGAAGAGGCCTTGCAAACGGCGACCGACTGGTTGGCGCCAATCCGCAAGACCGATCCAAAAAAGCTGGCATTTTTCACTGGCCGTGACCAGTCGCAGGCGCTGACTGGCTGGTGGGCGCAGCAATATGGCACGCCAAATTTTGCCGCGCATGGCGGCTTCTGTTCGGTGAATATGGCGGCTGGTGGCATCTATACAATCGGTGGGGCATTTTGGGAATTTGGCTCGCCTGATTGGGATCTGACCGAAATATTTGTATTGTTTGGTGTGGCCGAGGACCATGATTCGAATCCGATCAAAATGGGGCTTGGCAAATTAAAAACACGCGGCAAACGGGTGGTATCGGTGAACCCGGTGCAGACCGGCTATGCGGCGATTTCAGATGATTGGTATGGCATTACGCCGGGCACTGATGGGCTGTTTATCCTGTCATTGATCCGCGAATTGATGCTGTCTGGCAATATTGATGTTGATTATCTCAGCCGCTACACGAATGCACCCTGGCTGGTCATCCGCAACCCCGGCAAGGCGAATGACGGGCTGTTCCTGCGCGATGCTGATGGCAAGCCGCAGATTATCGACCGCGCCACCGGCAAGGCTGTGGCGCATGATGCGGCTGGCGCGAAATGTCATTTGCAAGGCGAGATTAAGCTGCCCGATGGCGGTGTTGCGGTGCCGGCCTTTATGCTGATGGCCGAGGCCTATCTTGATGATGCCTATGCGCCGGAAACAGTGGCGGATAGAATTGGCATTCCGGCAGCGCGCGTCCGGCAATTGGCGGCGGATCTTGCCGAGGCTGCCTTTGCCAAACAAATCACCATCAAACAGCCCTGGACCGATTGGA
>JAQCEA010000024.1 GCA_027620495.1 Pseudomonadota bacterium
TTGGCGGCTTTTTTTATTGATTCTGCACAAATTGGGCAGGGGTACGAGTCACTGCCACTAACTTTGGTAGTGACTTTTTCAATCTGCTTTTTGGCTTCGGTGATTGCTTTTGCCGATTTTACACCCGTCTTAAATAGAACGGTGTCCTCAGGCGCAACGACTCTTGCGCTTCTTTCTGCCGCAATTGTTGCATCATCTTTGTATGTAGGTTGTACTGGGTCATCTCGGTTGATGACGTATTTGAACACGATTGCAACTGCTGCTAGCGCTATCAGACCAATCCAAGATGCCGTGCCCAAGAATAGGAACAGCAAAACGCCGCCAATCACAAAAGTGATGATTGGCCAGGGAAATCCGCTATTTGTTTTTATTGCAAAATCTTGGGTCATTTCAAATGGAACTGCGTCCCCATTTGCCTGAGAACACAATTTTGCAAAAAGTTCAGGTATTGATTTTGCCTTTTCAACAAATCCAATTTGCCAACCCATTTCACCCATCACAAGGAGACTTTCACCCATGTAATGGTGACTAAAAGCACCACCTACCTTTTGGAATTTAATTTGCCAGTTGCAATTTTCGAGTTCTTTGGAGGCTGATTTTCCTTTTATGTGCTTATCGTAGGCTGCGTGAATTGAGGACCCATCGGAGAATAGTTTTCCATCTTTGTTTAGATTTGTGTCTGTAAACTTTTTCGAAATCGACGCGGTGACAACACCCAAGCCCATGATTGAGGGTTCGATTACAAATTTTGGCGGCAGGAGGTTCACTGAAGTGACGCCTTCAACCAATTTCATGGTTTCCATTGCCACATCGGTTGCGGTCATCAACTCAATATGACTGAGTCTTTTTTGGTTCATTCAACCAACTCACAACTGTATTGGTGCTTATCATATCAGCCTACAACAAGCTGGCATTTGGGCAAACAATAACTATCAAAACGCAAGGGAACGGAAACAAACATTGCACCCCTCCCAAGCCAAAAAGCATCGACCAGAAACCCACTCAATCGACTCAGAAGCCTCTCTGAAGGGCGGATGAGGCATTTGATGGGGGATTGTGCCTAGCCGTTGTGACAAAGCGGCTTTGTTGGGCAAATTTTGTATCTTGAGAGGAAGAGGAGCTTAACGGGGATTTAGCTGTTATTAGCAATATAAATACATTGCTAAGCTATAGATTGCATAGCATTGCACAATGCTATGCTTCTTTTCTTTTTTATCAAATATTCCTTTACTACTTACCCTTCTATGCAATGTTACTAAGCAATGCATTGGATTTAGATTAATATCTGATTACGCGAACGACAGGCAAAGCTTTGCGAATTACAATTTGACCATCGGTCGTTTTAGACGCAATTACACCCTCAACTTCAATATTTGCTAAATTAAGAAAATTGATTTGAAAAAAGACTTCTTTTTTTGTCAAAATTAGAACTTAAAGTGACAAATAGTCGCAGCAATCCGGAGTAGTAAAATGTCTCGGACGTCAATCAATTTGGCATTTGTGTTGCTGTTACCACTTCTCAAGTTTGAACGGACGTTATCCGACATACAAAAAGGACGAAAACTTGCAATGATTGAATTTTACAATTTGGTGATGGATAGTCGTCACAACCCGCTATCCAACATACCAGACACAATCACGAGGCATCTTGTGATGCAGGTTTTGGCATGGATGTGGTGTATAGTATTCAGCATGTGGATGGGCTCAATCTTGGTCTTTGGAATAAGTGCGGCAGTTCACGCAATCTTACTTGCTGGAATATTTGTGACGGTCGGTGTGTTTGAAACGGCTAGAAGCAAACCGGCCTATTTCGGCGGTTTAGGTCGTTCGAACGCCGGCGAGCACGAATAAAACACGTAGCACATTTGGGCTTTTGCCGTTTTAGGGTCAAGAGTTGAAATCACCAGCCTCGGCACGGTCTGTCATAAGGCGTAAAATGGCTAAGTTGCTTTTAATCTGCCTCGTTTAGTCCACGACTAAAGCAGTTAACGTGATGGTCATGAAACACGATATAAAACAACTCTTTGCGATAGAGTATTGTTAGGCTGTAAATAGTTTTACGTTTCTCATTCTTTATGCGGTCGAGAATTCGCCCCTTTTCCATTGCGTCCAGGCACTCGGCTGAGGAGGGTGTCCGCATTGATTCGTCATAATAAAAAGCTGGTTTTGCAGAAGCAGACCAAGCCACAAAAAACAAAATCAATGCGACTTCAAAACTGCAGACAAGGAATAGGGTAAATTTACGAGTCATTTAATTCAAAAACCTTGGGTCGAAGCTGAAGATAAAATTTGTTTGTTCTTCAAAACCGTTTTCAGGTTTAGGAAAGGGTGAACATTTGAATACTGTGCGAATGGCCTCATCCGCTGCGACCCGAAATGTCCGGTCGGCGGCAAGCCGCCATTTATTATCAACCTCAGCTGCCAAAACTTCTCCGATGCGGCCGAGGGTGACTTTTACATCAACGGTATGTTGACTTGCACCTGCTGCGTTGATTGGTGGCGACCAACAAGCCGCAACGTGATTTCTTATCCTATCAATATCAGCTGGCGTAAACGTTGTATTCTTTTTTTCTTCTTTCGCATCTACTGATGATTTTTCATCTGATTCGATTGTGTTTTTCAAATCATCAAGGGACTTGATTAATTCTTCAGATTTGTCAGCGGCTGCCAGCCCCTTAAGACAACGTTCGTATTGAATCAAAAAAGCTGTTTCGTTTTGAAGGTCCACATAATGGATAGCGCATTTGCAATCTCGGGATGTTTCTACTTCTCCAATTTCACTTTGGCAGTTGTCCCTTACTTTCAGGACAGCGGCATCAAGTTTGGCAACCGAAAGCGCCTGAGAGAATTCGCTCTCGGTTAAACCCCAAGCCATCTGGCTGAAAAGGGTTAGGAATATGGCTGTGAGAAGCGCGCGGGTCATCGGTCGAACGGTTTTTGACATGTTTAAAACCCGCTTCCATTCTGTTTAGATGCAATTTCTTGAACGTTAAGCTGTTCGAGTTCTTTATCTATGTAATTCAGCGTTAATTGACCACCCCAAGCGCAAAAGAGTGATATTCTTCTGCTGCCTAAACTATAATTTGAATGGCCTGAGAGTGACTCATCTTCTTTAATGGCTTCGTATTTTTTGTCCAATAATATCTCAACCACTTTACGTTCAGTTTCACACCTTTCGCCATCGAGATTGGCTGCAACAATTTTATATACCGTTTGAGTCACTGGGGTTACCAAAACACCGTAGTGAGTGAAACTTTCATTGGGGTTCTTTGGTTCAAATGCATAAGCAGCTTCGCCACTGTCATACTTCAGTGTGATTTCTTTGCCACTAAAGGTTTGACCCAAACGCATGCCAAAAGCTCCGGGTATTGTTGATTGCGTTAACTCTCTCTTTCTCTCAGCTTCAGCTTTCTGCTTGGCCGCAGTTTTTTCTTCAACATAGTCAGCAAGTTTTGCGATTTCCCCTGATTTACAGCCAGATTTTTTACCCAATTGCACTAATTCGTGCATTCTGACATCACTATTTAAAAACAGCTCTGTAATAAGGCTGCTGTAAATTTCGCAAGCCCTCTCTGGTTCTGCGTAGTTGGACACCGCTTCCGCAAAATATAGTTCTACGTCAGATATTCTGCTGTCTTTTTGAAACTGTTTAATAAACCTCTGGTAACTGCCAGCCGCACCACGGAAGTCACCCTTCATGAACTGCACCCTAGCAAGCCAGTACAGCGCGTCACTTGCTCTCGAGTGACCGGGGTTTTGTGACAAAATGTCAGCAAACTGTTTTTCGGCGTCTTCTAACCTATTTTTTAAGGCGCTATTGAGTGCTGCACGATAATCGTGCTCAACACTTGAAGCCATAGCAAAACCTGACAGGGAACCAAGCAAAATAATCAGAAGCAGCTTTTTTATCATTCACAACTCTTGGTATTAGATTACAAACCTCAGCTTGCCACAAGAAAAGGCCGGCGCAAAGGCCGGCCTTTTGTCGACGCAGTGTGAACTTAATCGTCTATTTTCTGCTTGAATGATAGCGAGATTGAAAAGCTGTCATCGTTTTTGAATACAGCAATTGCAACGTCCTGACCGGGCGTTATCTGATGCGATGCTTTTGCAACGCTGGCGCCGCGCAGCACCAGATTGCCGTTTTCGCAGCGTCTGGCTGGCATGGTCAAAAACTTTACCCAGCCGGATACATTGTTTGACTGAAACTCACTCATTTGCACCTCCATCTCCAAAGATTTTGGCCAGTTGTGGCGAATGGTTTGCGAGTTCGCTACGTGTCCAAAGTCTGACAGAACCATGTTTGACGCCATCGGGAAGGGTGCCCCTCCGGCGCTGCTGGTAAACAGTGTTTCTTGCCATGCAGAGTATGTCTGCAAGTTGTTCCGCGCGAAAAGTTTTATATTTTTTATCGGGGATTAGCATATAGCCTCCTTTGATAGTTTCTGCAGCAGGGTGATTCCTGCTGACGCACAAACATCGCTGGAGTGTCTGGAAAATACTTTGACGATAACTATGGTGACTTTTTGCTAATAGTTTTTTGCGTGTTTTAGATGGAGCCGCAGCATTTCTTCCATACGCGGTGCCCGCGCACTACTTCCACCTTTGTTTTTGGTTAGCCGCCTGTGTATTTTAATCATTTGGATTTCTTCATTGAATTCAGATTTGTACTCGTCACGCGTCTTTGCATAATCGAGAGGTTTTTTGTAACGCCAGTTCTTGATAGTGCCGGCATCAACCCCAATTTCTTCGCTAACTAAATCGCAAGCATCTTCAACTTTGTGTCCCATTAATTTGTAGAGTTCAACCGCCAGCGCGGCGTTACGTTGTCGTAGCTTCAGCGCAAAATCTGGCGGTCTATTAATGGGGCTTTCCGTTATTAATGGTCCCTGGGCAACGCCATCTTTTAATTTCTCTAACTCCAGAAGTAGTTGATAGATAATTTGCGTATCGTGTCCTGCTTCTCTGAGTGCTGGGATTGCTGCCATCAGTGCTTCCCTAAACAAATCTAATTTAGAGCTATTGCTAGCTGTCTGGTACTTGTCCCAAATTTGTTGCAGCAATTCCTTGTCTGAAGTCGTTCCTTTAACCGTAATCATGGCTTGTCCTGGTACCCGAGGTTGACCAAGTGACTTTCCCAGGTCTCAGCAACTCGTAATTTTGCTAGGATGCTGTCTGAGTGGGAGTAGGTGCTGTGACTCGCCGAACCTTCCCTGACTGACTTCCCAAGAAACCTGTCAATATCTGCCGCAGAGACGTCAAACTCTTTAAGGCGCGTGACCATTGTATGGCGAATAGTGTGAAGCCTGTAGCTGTCAGAAAGTCCAATCTTGTTGAATATCTTGCGCACCGTCTTGGCGGGGCGAGTCATGGATAAATCATGCCCCCCTGCGTCTCTATTTCCATATGAAAAAACGTATTCACCAAGCTTGGGGAGTGATTCTATTTGACGAACAACTCTATCAGTTAGGACGAAACGGGTTGCTTGGTTTGATTTATTGCTTTCACCAGGTGAGTTCCAAACAGTCACGATTTGATTTGTGTTGGGCACTCTGACACCGTATTCGATTTCATCCCAACGCATTTTGGCAATCTCACCATTTCGCCAGCCAGTGAGGAGAACGCAGTTGAGAAATTGTCGCTTAGGTGCTTCAAGCTGCTGAAATTCGATGATTATATTTGCCAATATCTCATCTTTAAAAAATGTCGTGTTGGTTTGTTTTTTCAGACGTGGTGTTGAAAAATCAAATGGATTAGTCGGTAATGTTACGCCCAAAACTTGCATGGCCCAGTCAATGACAACTTTGCAGTGTGTTTTAATAGCTTTTGCAACATTTGCATTTGTATGATTCGCAACATCAGACCAAAGGCGCCTCGCCTCAATCTCATTTAGATTCAATAGGTTGATTTGCCCAGCTTTTGTAACTCTTTTCCTGCTGTCGGCTTTTATGCCTTCCACAACATATTTTTCCATTCTATAGCGAAAAACGGAACGGTATGAGGGTTTGTTTTTGAGGAAGTACTCGGATTTGATGAACTGGTCGTATGCTTCCTGCATTGTGAGTTCAATTGAAGAGATAGAGGAATAGTCTGGAGGATAACCACTCTTTACATTCTTTCGCGCGGCTTCAGCTCTGGCTTTTGCCTCTGCCAAGGTGAGTTCATTTACATTTCCAATGTGTAGGAAGAAGTTCTGTCCTTGATTTCTCATTCGCCAGCAGTAATAACTGCCATCCCTGCGAACTTTAAAGAACAAACCCTTAGTGCCAGCAATGGAGTGCCAACTTTCGCTGCCGTCAAAGCGTTTTCTTCTAATTGTTGTTTCTGTCCACAGCTGTGCCATCTAATAGCCATAAATGTTTCTGGTGCACATTCTGGTGCAAATTGTTTCCTATTTCAGGCTATCAGAGAATATCCTTCATACACAAGCTGTGTTTTAAATTCATGTAAAACAATATTTTAATTGTTACTTCAGATTAGGGGTGATTATGAAATCACTATACTGGGGGTGTAGGGGTCGTGGGTTCGAATCCCGCCGCTCCGACCAATTTATTTTGCTTACAATCTAAAATTTAGTTTGCCATCCTCTCGCCCTTATGGCTGTGGGGATTTTTTTATTGTTTCTGATTATTTTATTACCAATGTTCGGCGCCTCGGTACAAAATGACATATCAGAGTATGTGTCGTGTTTTGGAGGGTGATTATGGATATCAGGCTGGATGGAAGAACAGCGATTATTACAGGTGGAAGCGCAGGTATTGGCAAAGCCATTGCGCAAAATTTTATCCTGTCAGGTGCCAATGTGGTGATCGCGGCGCGCCGCCAACCCAACCTTGAACAGGCGGTGTCTGAACTTGTGGCGGCATGTGAAACCATCCCTGATTGTCAGTCTAAAATCAAAGCGATATCTGCCGATATCCGTTTGGCTGACGAATGTGCCAAAATTGTCGATTTCACTCAGGCAGAATTTGGCGATGCGGACATTTTGATTAATAATGCGGGTACCTCGCAAAGAGGTGAGTTTTTAGAAGTGAGCGACGAAGTATGGCAAGAGGATTTAGATCTTAAATTATTTGCCGCTATACGTTTGTCTCGGTTGGTTATTCCAGAAATGCGGGCCAAAAAATGGGGCCGGATTATCAATGTGTTAAATCTGGGTGCCAAAGCACCAACAGGCGGCAGCGCACCAACGGCAATCAGCCGCGCCGCTGGCATGGCGTTAATGAAGGTGTTGGCCAGTGAAAATGCGGCCTATAACGTCTTGGTCAATGGTCTTTTGGTTGGGCGAATTGAAAGCGAGCAATGGGAACGGCGTCATGCCGCAGACCCACGTGATTTGTCACTTGAAGATTGGTATGCAGAGGCAGCGAACCAATTGGGAATCAGCATGGGCCGGTTTGGCACCGCAGAGGAATTTGCCAATATCGCCACATTTTTGGCGTCTGATGCTGGGTCCTATATCAATGGCACCGCCATTAATGTAGATGGCGGGCTTAGTCCGGTTGTGTAAATGTTTACCTTTTAATGTCTTTGTTATTCTAGTTTGAACCGGGCTATACGCGCAGATTTTTCAAGGTGCATTTTGCTGTGATGACAATAACGCTCTATGAAATCGGGCTATATTTGCTGGCGCTGGCGTTGTTGTTTATCACGCCGGGGCCGGTCTGGGTGGCACTGATAGCCCGCAGTTTAAAAAACGGCTTTAGCGGGGCATGGCCGCTGGCGTTAGGGGTGGCTATTGGTGATGTTATTTGGCCAGTGCTGGCCTTGTTAACTTTGGGCCAATTGGTGGCGGCGCATGCGGTCCTATTGACGGGTCTTAAATATGTTGCGGTGATTGTGTTTGCGGTCATGGGGGTCGGGCTGATCATCGCCCGGGTTGACCGATTGCAGGCCCCAGATCAATTGACCAAGGCCGGGTTTTTACCGGGATTTATCGCCGGATTGCTGGTCATTATCGGCAATCCAAAGGCGATTTTATTTTACATCGGTGTGTTGCCCGGATTTTTTGATGTGACCCGCGTGACCACATTGGATATTGCAATTGTGGGTCTGGTTTCAGCGGCTGTGCCGTTTTGCGGCAACATCATTTTGGCATTGATGCTTGATCGGGCCAGCCAGTTGATTGCATCGCAAAGCGCACGCCGCCGCCTGAATATCGTCACTGGCGTGGTGCTATTTGTCGTGGCTGGCCTTATTTGGATAATGTAGTGCTGGCCCAAACTAGGGCTGCATGGCGGTGTTTCTTGTTGGCTTTGTTTTGGCGTTTTGCCGGTGTTCACGCCAAGCGGTGATCATACCAGCACTGGTAATCAATATCATGCCCAGCCAACCATTGGCGGTTGGCCAGCTGTCAAAAATCACCTTGCCCCAAATAGCCGCAAATAACAGGTAAGAAAAATCAAGCGGGGCGAGCCAACTGCTGTCAGCTGTTTGATAGGCACGTGTAAGCCCCAGATTGCCAAATAAATTCAGAACTGAACATAAAGCGGCAAACCCAATTACAGACAGACCAATCGCTGGCCAGCCAATCGCCACAAATGGCATGGCCGTTTGCAAGCCCGGTGATAGCGGCGCGATGCTGAGAATCGCAATGCCAGCAAGCCCTGAAATAAAAAACATCACCCCATTTGCAAAGGTGAGGGCAAGCGGCGTTTCCCCTCGGCAATAGCGCCGCAAAATGATGATATTACAGGCATAAAAAAACCCGGCCGCGATTGGTAATAGCTGTGCCAGAGAAAAGGTTTCAGCCAAAGGGTTTAGCATGAATAAAGCACCTGCCGCGCCAATAATCAAAGCGCCAATACGCCATTTGCCAACCGTCTCGCCAAGCAGGGGCGCGGCCAGCAAGGACACAAATAGCGGATAGGTGTAAAGCCCGGCGGCCATCTGCGCGACACTCAAAAACGGTGAGGCTGAAAAAAAACAAAACATACAGAAAACCATGACAAGGCTGCGCGCCGCAACCGCTAGCCGGCGTTGCGGATAAATCAACTGAACCCCGCCGCTGATAACCGCCAAACAAATAATCAGCGTCATATTTCCGGCAGAGCGCAAGGTCTGAATTTGCCAGAATGACGTGCTGTCCGAGATGAATTTGATCAACGAATCCTGTAGCGCGAGCAAGGTCACCCCCACCAGCAACAACAACAAGGCCGTCAAAGGGTGATCACCCGAAGGTGCCAATAATAAATTGGTCTTTTTTGACGGCAAAGTCAGCTCCGCATGCGGCTGGCATTGGCATCAAATAGCGGAAACTTCTGGCGTTTGGCGGTTAAATTTTCCCCCAGCAATTCGATAGACCAACCATTGTCATCATTGGCGATATCCTTTGGCACATAGCCTTGGGCCATTGATTTGCCAGCGGCGTGGGCATAGCCACCAGATGTTACCCAGCCCACAACATTCCCATTATGTGAAATCGGTTCATCACCAATCACATCAGCGGTTTTCGCCTCGATAACAAAGCTGCATAGCCGCATTGTGCCGCCAGTTTCACGTTCTTTCAAAGCGCCAGCCTTGCCAATAAAATCGGCTGGCTTGTCATAGGCAACAAACGCATCAAGTCCGGTTTCAACCGGGCCATAAACCGGCCGGTATTCGCGCCCCCATGATCCGTAATTTTTCTCAAGCCGCAGGGCGTTTAACGCACGCGAACCAAATAGACGGATGTTATGGGCCGCTCCTGCTGTCATTAAATGATTAAACAATCTGTTGAGATATGCTGGGGCCACCCAGATTTCATAGCCAAGATCACCGGTATAGCTGACCCGCCCGACAATGGCGGGTACCATGCCAATATCCATCTTCTTGATGGCCATAAACCGCATATTTTCATGCGAGATGTCAGTGTTGGTGCAAGCTTGCAAAACCGCTCTAGATTTTGGCCCAGCAAGCGTTAGCCCGACAAGATTCTGCCCCAGCGGGTCAATGCGCAGATCGTCAAGGCCAGACGCATGCGAGAGAAACCAACGCATGTGATAGGATTCGGCGATGCCCGACCCAATAATCAAAAAATCATCATCGGCAAGCCGTGCCAATGAAAAATCGCCAATAATTTTGCCATCATGCTTTAGCATCGGTGCCAGAACCATTTGTCCAACAGGCGGCATGTTGCAGGCCAGAATGCGATCTAGCCAGTCAGCCGCACCGCGGCCCGTCACCCGGTATTTTGCAAACCCGGATATATCACCAAGGCCGACTGATTCGCGAACGGCCCGGGTTTCGTCCCCAACATGGTCAAAATCGGTTGATCGGCGCCATGAAAACACATCACTGACCCCGTCTGGTGCATACCATAACGGGATTTCCAGCCCATAGGCGGCACCAAATTGCGCCCCAGCTTGCTTTTGTTTGTGATAAATGGGTGTTGTTAATAAAGGTCTGGCGGCCTGTAATTCTTCGTTTGGATAGCGAATTGAAAACCGTCTGGCATAATTTTCACGCACCCGCGCATTGGTAAATTGCATCGTTGCATAATCGCCAAATCTGCTGACATCCATGGCCCAAACGTCAAATCCGGGGTCTCCATTTATAATCCAATTAGCAAGCGATAGACCAACGCCGCCGCCTTGGCTAAATCCGGCCATAACCGCACAGGCGGTCCAGTAATTCGTCATGCCCTTAACCGGCCCGACAAGGGGGTTGCCATCCGGCGCAAAGGTAAAAGGCCCATTTATGATCTGTTTGATTCCGGCTGTTGCAAATGCCGGAAAATGGGTAAAACCAACTTCTAGCGATGGGGCGATTCTATCAATATCAGGTTCCAAAAGCTGATGCCCAAATTCCCATGGCGTATTTGTTTCTGACCACGGTTTACAGGCCTTTTCATAGGTACCCATTAGCATGCCCTGACGTTCCTGCCGCAGATAGATTTCACCATCAAAATCAACCGCATGTAAAACTTCTGCACCCGTTTTGGCGTTAATTTCGGCAACTTCCGGCATATCTTCGGTCAAAAGATACATATGTTCCATGGCCAGCACTGGCAATTCCAGCCCCACCATGCGTCCAACCTCGCGTGCCCATAACCCGGCGGCATTCACCACATGTTCAGCAATGATTTTGCCTTTATTGGTATGGACGTGCCAACTGCCATCGGCGGCTTGAGACAGCGATTCGACCATGACATGGGTTTGATAGGATGCCCCGTTTTTGCGCGCTGCCTTGGCATAGGCATGTGTGACACCATAAGGGTCAACATGGCCTTCAATCGGGTCATACATCGCCCCCACAAATTGATCGGGATCAATCAATGGTAGTAATTCATGCGCGCGCTGAGGGGTGATGATTTCCAGTTCATCCATGCCAAGATATTTGCCCTTTGCACGGACGGATTTCAGCCAGTCAAACCGTTCTTCGGTCGCTGCCAGCATAATGCCGCCGGTCATATGCAAACCGATATCTTGGCCCGAGAGCTTTTCGATCTCTTTGTATAATTCGATCGTATATTGCTGGAGTTTGGCAACATTCGGATCGCCATTGATGGTGTGCATGCCGCCAGCGGCATGCCATGTCGAACCAGATGTCAATTCTGACCGTTCGAGCATAATGGCATCACTGCAACCAAGCTTGCTTAAATGATAGAGGATTGAGGCACCGACAACGCCCCCACCAATGATGACGACACGCGCTTGATCCTGCATTTACCTCTCCATCAGCTAGTTGATCTCAAGACTAGACTATCGATTGTCTTTGGCCAATGTTCTGGATACGGCCTATATAATTGTATTGGCGAACAGATGTGACCGCGGTTTCAGCAATTTAACTGATTTCGCCTGCCAACGGGCGGTATCGTATAACATTTGTTTTTAAAGACGTTAAATTAATGGCATAAAATTTGAAATGTTAAGGATGTTAGGTCTGCCAGCGGTGGCGGAATAAGATGTGTAAATGGAGAGGCTATGTCGGACGATAAGCAAGAACCAAAATTAATGGCTTTGCTGACAGAACTGGTGAAACAATTTTCTGACTATGATCCACCACGTTTGCGCAAAGATGGGGATATCGTGATCCCGCTAGATGCCGTGTTAAAGAAAAACCGGGCGGCGCACCAAAATTTTGCCGAGGCTTTCAGCGAAATGATGCGCGATGATTTGGGGCCAAAACGCAGTTCCACATGGGTGAAATAGCTGGTCTGTTTTGTATCTTTTAGCTAGCGCCGTTTGTACAAGGCATCCAACTGGTCAGCATAAGCGGCCCGTACAACATGGCGCCTGACTTTTAATGTTGGGGTGAGCTGGCTGTTTTCTTTTGAAAAGGCTTCTGATGCGATCACAAATCGTCGAACCCGTTCAATTTGTGACAGGCGGGTGTTGGCCCGGTCAACAGCCTCGGTAATGAGGGTTTTTAATTCACTTTCTGAGGCGGCTTTGGCCCGTGCCTCGTCCGATGGCACAATAACACCGGCCAACCATGGCCGATGGTCGCCATCAACCATCACTTGTTCAATTTCTGGTTCAATGGACAGCAAGGCTTCGACCCGGCCAGGGGCAATATTTTCACCGCCAGAATTGACAATAATATCTTTCTTCCGTCCAGTGATTGTGACATAGCCGTCTTCATCGACGCTGCCAAGGTCGCCAGTATACAACCAGCCATCTTTAATCACGCTAGCCGTTGTTGCCGCGTCTCGCCAATAGCCTTTCATCAGCATATCACCGCGTACCAAAATTTCTCCATCATCTGAAAGACGCAATTCAACGCCATCAACAGGTGGCCCGACAGTATCTATCTTGATCAAGCTTGGGCGGTTGGCTGAAATCAATGGTGATGCTTCAGTTTGGCCATAGCCTTGGAGTAGATTGACGCCAAGTGCCATGAAAAAACTGCCAACATCAGGGTTGAGTGGTGCGCCGCCTGAAATGAAATAGGCAAGCCGGCCGCCAAGCCGCGCTTGCACCTTTTGTCTGACAAATTTCTCTAGCACAAGATTCAACATAAATTCATGAGGCAGCAAGTGGCGCCCGGCCAATCGTTTCCGCCCCAGTCGGATGGTTTCATGAAATAAACGCGCCGAAATGCCGCCT
This sequence comes from Pseudomonadota bacterium, assembly GCA_027620495.1. GTDB lineage: Bacteria > Pseudomonadota > Alphaproteobacteria > Puniceispirillales > Puniceispirillaceae > UBA3439. The sequence goes on from JAQCEA010000024.1 coordinate 13,029, forward strand.
TTGCTGCGCACGCCGCGCATGATGCGTTCATGCAAAACATCATAAAGACGGGGAACAGCCGTCATCAATGTCGGCGAGACTTCTAGCAAATTGGCGGCGATTTGTTCGGCAGACTCGCTGTACCAAACTTCTGATTTGGTTTGCAGTGGCAAATGCAGACCGGCTGTGTGTTCATAGGAATGAGACAGCGGCAACAAAGATATGAACCGCTGATCACAAGATGCATTGGCTTCTTCTAATAGGGTGATTGCGGCATCAATATTTGCCTGTATTGACCGATGCGTGAGCATAACGCCTTTTGGCCGTCCCCCCGTGCCAGATGTATAGATCAAACAGCAGGTATCATCGCTTTTTTGTGCGTCAATGCGTTGATCGATCGTGGCAAGCGGCGTGGCGGCAGCCACAACATCATCCCATTGCATTGTTTGAACGCTGTGGTCAGGAAGCGCAATGGCTGTCGGGTCCATGAAAATCATCAGCCGCATATTTGGCACACGCGCCGCTGCCAGCATCATGCGGGTGGCAAGCGCACCGCCAGAGGTAATGGCAACGACGGCACCAGAATGGTCCATAATGAAATGATGATCATCTTCGGTATTGGTGGTGTAGGCGGGCACCACAATCGCGCCAATTGCCATAATCGCAAGATCACAAATGGCCCATTCGGGGCGGTTTTCCGCGCTGATAATCACCCGGTCCCCGGGGCCCACGCCCGCAGATACCAACACCGCGGCTAATTGACGTGTTTTGTGATCAACCTCTGCCCAACTCAAGCCAGACCAAGCACCGTTAATCTTTCGAAAAAATAGTGGCTTGTCGCCAACGGTTTTAGAGATCGCAAAAAACCGGCCCGCAAGATTGGCCTTGTTATCTAAAAGGTGTGATGGGTGATGGGCTGGATCAGGCATGATATCGCGTTTATTGTTTATAATCTGGCCAACCAGCCTATCGGAAAAAAAGACGAATGCAAATTTGCAATTGCCAATGGCGATTTATTTCATCAAAGCAGGCGCAAGGATGGACGGCAGTAAGCTGGCCACAAGAAGCAATGCCATGGTTATGTTGAATTGGCGAAGCCGGGTTTGGCTGGTAAGAAGGCGCGCGATGGCGGTACCAAAAACTGCCCAAGTGCAGGTCGCACAAATTGTCACAGTGGCAAAGACAACTAGTAAAATTGTGACCTCTGCACCGACATTTTCAGCTGTTGATGTATAGGCGGTAACCGAACTGATGATCACCGTGATGGCTTTGGGATTGATCAGTTGAAAACTGGCTGCCTGAATGAAGCTTAGTGGTCTGTCTTTATCTTTTGTTGCGGTGCGACCTGCACTGCCAATTTTCCACGCCAGATAGAGCAAAAACAAAACACTGGCGACCTTTAACACATCGTAAAGCCATGGCATGATCGCAAATAATGTTGCCAGCCCAAGCCCGGCGGCCGCCACCAAACTACAAAAGCCGATCAGAATGCCAAAAATATGGGGCAGAGTCCGGCGAAATCCAAAATTGGCGCCTGATGCGGCCAGCATGACATTATTTGGCCCCGGGGTAAAGGCGGAGACCATGGCAAAAGTGGCAAATGAAATAAGTGTCGAACTATCCATAAAGCTGGCCAAAATCCACAAAAACAAAGGGCGATGAGCAGCTTTGTTATTAATCAGAAAAGCCAGCTTTGGGCAAGTTGAATACGCGGTTGGGCGTTCTCCTGCCTATTGTGTATAGCTGGCACTGCACCCCATTTTATGTTGCCACAAAACCGCGCATAGATCGGCAACATGATGCGCGGCAAGCGGGGCTGAAACAAGGCTGTAACGCGTTATATTGCGCTGGTGTAAGGGGGCCACGGTAAAGGTGACATGTTTAAAGTGATGCGGGTCAGATTGTTCGAGTTGATATTGCGCGCGATAGGCATCGGTTTCGGTGCGATAGGTGCCGATATGAACGACATATCCAGTTGTGCCCGGCTTTGCCGGGATAGAAAATGCAAAATCTAGCCCGGTCATGCCAATATTTTTTTCAGCTTTTTGGCCTTGCGGCGATAACGTTACAGCATCAGCAGCTTTCGCATGATCTTCTGCCCTTTGATGATCATTTGGTTGCGGCCCATCTGGCGCAGGGGTAGCCGTTTTAACTGACGTTTCCAGACGATCAATCTTTTGCTGCAATGCAAGATTTTGATGCATTAATCGTTTCAAATGTTCTGGTTGGTCAGCTGATCTGTCTCCCGTCGTTGTGGCGGCGGGTTTGACCGGTTCAGTGCAATTGCCAGCAACCGCACAAGCCGCAAGATCGGGATGTGTTTTAATGATCGACTGATCGGCCCGTTGGTAAATCTGTGTGCATACATCACCAATCATTTTGCTCGCCGCGTCATGCGAATTGCCATTGATTGTGCTGGTGTAGCCTGTTTCTGTCAGGTTGAACATCAGCCAAGTTGCATAGCGGTCAACAAGGGCGCTGATTTCGGCAGATGTAAGATCGCCAAGACCTTCTAAATTTGCTGCTTTGTTAATCACTGATCCGGCATAGCGATGGCGTTCCTGCCATAATTTTCCAAGGCGAGGGTTTACCAATGTTTGCAATTCCATCAATCGGGAAAAGGCGGCGCAAATAGCCCCTTGTTCCGCCATACCGCCATAAGACTGCCAGCTGTCCAGCCGGACAGTTGATTGCGCTGTATTTATGGCCAATGCCACCCATACACCAGCCAGAAAGATTGACCGGCGGCAAATCCACAATCCCGTTTTTAACATACAAACACCTCATACCAAACGCGCAACGCCAGACGCGCAACGCCAGACGCGCAACACCAGACGCGCAACACCAGACGCACAACGCCAGACGCACAACGCCAGACGCACAACGTCAGGCTCATTAAATTAATTTTTGCTAATTTTATGGGGCGTTTAGATTTTCTGTCACGCCCATTTTATGGCATCTGCTAGCGGATAAACCGCAATGCCTCGCCAGCTGCCCGGATCAATGCCCGTGCTTTATTCTGGGTTTCTTCATATTCAGCCTCTGGGTCACTGTCATAAACAATGCCAGCACCTGCCTGAACATGCATGGTCTGGTCTTTTACGATCGCTGTGCGAAGCGCAATACAGGTATCTAGATCGCCCGCCACCGATATATAGCCAACTGCCCCGGCATAGACACCGCGGCGATCAGGTTCCAGATCGTCGATCAATTCCATAGCGCGGATTTTTGGCGCGCCTGATACCGTGCCAGCTGGAAATCCGGCAATAAGTGCATCAATGGCATCTAGATTGTCACGGATGCTGCCTTCAACCTGCGAGGCGATATGCATCACATGGCTGTAATATTCGACCTCGTAATTTGATTTTACCCGGACTGTGCCGGGGCGCGATACCCGGCCAACGTCATTGCGTCCTAAATCCAGCAACATCAGATGTTCGGCACGCTCTTTGACATCTGCCATCAAATCGGCGGCATTGGCCGCATCTTCATCTGGTGTGGCCCCGCGTTTACGCGTACCGGCAACTGGCCGGATCGTTACTGTTTGGTCGCGAAGCCTGACAAGAATTTCTGGGCTAGACCCGACAACCGCCATTTTATCAAAATCAAAATAGAACAAAAAAGGTGATGGATTCAGCCGCCGCAAAGACCGGTAAAGGTTGATTGCCGGCAGGTGAAAAGGAATAGAAAATCTTTGGGACAACACAATCTGAAAAATATCACCAGCACGGATATAATCTTTGGCTTTTTTAACCATATCTAGAAAGCTGGATTTGCTCATATTTGTGGTTGGTTCGGGCAGGGGGGCGGTGGCGTCCCCTACCTCGGTATGCGGCAACGGATTGTCCAGATTCTGTATCGCCTGTGATAGCCGGGTGTGTGCATGCGCCCACGCCGTTTCGGCATTGTCCCAGTCTTGCGGTCGGATTTGCGTTACCAAGGTGATGCTATCTTTCAGCCTGTCAAAGATCGCGATCAGTGATGGGCGCAATAAAAGCGAGTCATCCATGTCGATAGCGGCAGAATTTTGATCCGGTATGGTTTCTATTTGTCTGATCATGTCATAGCCAAAATAGCCAAACAAACCCGCCGCCATCGGTGGCAGATCGCCGGTATCTTCCATCGCGCTTTCGGCCATGACCCGGCGCAATGATTGAAGAGGCGATAGACGATCGGCCACAAAATTGTCCGACTCGCCCGGTGTTCTATTGATTTCAGCCTGGCTATTATGGCAACGCCAAATCAAATCAGGGTGCAGGCCAATCACGGAAAATCGTCCACGCACCTCACCGCCTTCAACGGATTCAAGAAGAAAACAATTTTTTTGGCCATCAGCGAGTTTTAGAAATGCAGAAACGGGCGTTTGCGTATCGGCAACAAGCACCCGATGGACAAGCTGTATGGCACCAGCGTTAAATTTTGAGCTAAAATTGTCGAAAGCTGCAGACGCTGGCGCCATTATTGCGCGGTCCCCAACAACAGCTGTTGAACAGCTGGCAGATTTAACTGCAAATCATGCTTTTGCGACAAGGACAGCAACAGCAAATTGGTCATATCGTCGCGTAGCGCATTGTTCATCACCGTTAATACCAGTTCGTTTGTTTCTTTTAGCTCTTCATCGTTTGCCGGGATGATGTCAACAGTGCGCACGGCAATGGCTTCGCGGCCAGTTTCAATAACCTGAATGTCACCGCTATTTTGGGCAAATGCCACGCTTGCAATCAATCCGGCGGCTTCATGGTCGAGGCCAATACCATTGCGCCGAAATGCCGGGCTTGCCGCGGTGTTTTGATCGGTTTGTGGGTTAGCAACTGCCGCGTCTGCCGCTGCCCTTGCTTCTTTAATCGCCTCAACGCGTTTATAATCGGATATGACAAGTTTTCTAACCTCATCAAGCCGCCGCTCTCTTGGTTCGGTTTCGGTGGTGACGTTGACCACAAAAAACACATCATCGCTGCCTTCTTGAATAACGCTGACCTGATTAAGTTCACTATCCCAGATCAGGTCGAGAATAGCACCGTCTTGAAGCAAGTCGCTGGCCGTACCAGCCACTGGCAAACCATCGATTGTTTGCCCCTGACGATCAATATCAGTGGCGATATCCAACCTGCCACCAGCTTTGTTAATGGCTTCTTCAATGCTGTCTCCACTGCCAAGCGCATCTTCCAACAGATTGACCTTGTCATAGAGGACATCAATGGCCTGTTCAGCACGCAGGGTAGAGATAATTTCATCACGGACATCGTCAAGCTGTGTCACACCGCCAGCGCTGATCGTATCAATTGACAACAGATGAAACCCAAATGCTGTCTGCAACGGCCCCACAATGGCACCAGCATCCGCGGCAAAAGCCGCGGCGGCAAGGTCACCATCAAGTGCCGATTGGGTGACACTGCCAAGATTGGTATCGGCATCTGACCAATTCAATAGAGATGCGGCAACCGCGGCAAAATCTTCGCCATTATCCAGCCGTTTACGCGCGGTTTTGACGCTGGCTTCATCATCAAACACCATTTGGCGGATGCCTCTGGTTTCTGGCGTTCTAAATTCATCAAGACGTTCGTCAAAGGCACTGCGGATTTCGGCGTCACTAATGGTGATGCCTTCGGCAATTGCCGCGGCGGACAAGCTGCCAATCACCGCGCTACGCAGACGCGGCGCTTCATAGCTTGATTTATTTTCCTGAAAAAATTTGTCAATTGTCGCATCGTCTGGCGTCATCACAGATTCGGGCCGAACCGGGTAGCTGGTTAATTTAACCGTCCGTTTTTGCAATTCAAAGGCGGCGACAACGCTGGCCAATTCATTGTTATAGCGAAGCGCGCTGGCAAGTGGTGCCATAAGCTGTTGGCGTTGCAGAATACTATCAACACGCTTTAAATAATCCTGTTCAGAAAAGCCTGCATTGGCGAGGGCTTGCATAAACCGTCCTTCAGAAAATTGCCCTAATTCGTCCTGAAAGCTTGCTTCATTGGCAACGGCGTCACGCTGCATCGCGCGGGTTACAGTCAAACCAAGATCGTGATTTTCCGCACGAAACAATAATTCACGCGACATGGTGCCAACCACTTCGTTCAATAAGCCGCCTTGAACAGCTTCCTCGGTTGTGGTGTTGGGAAGAAAGGCGCGTCTTGTCCGGTCAAATTCTATCGCAACCTCGCGCGGCGACAGGCTTTGTTCACCTGCTGATATGGCTTTGTCACTGCCGCCAATCAAACCGGTGGACCCGTCTCCAATCCCCCATAATGCAAATCCGCCTGCCAGAAACAGCAGAAAAAATTTCATTAACGGGGATTTGGCGCCACTGCGCATCGCCTGTAACATAATGCTTTATCCATCAGTTTGTTGGTCTTGTGGCAGATGTCCGGTTACCCACATGGTAAACCTATGCCGCAAGGCGGTAAATTGCTCAAGTTAGGTAATAATGCGTGGTGCCATTTGGGGCAACTTCAATATCGATAATTTGCGACGAAACCGCCACAAATCGGATTTTTTTTCGTTCACGCTTGCCGCATCGACAAAAATAGCGGCCATTTCAGTATGTTTGGTCTGGTTTATTGGCGTGATGGGACGGTGATGCCCTGCCAGTGATTCCCATATATGATTTTGACGCCAACATTGGCAGGCGTTCATTTTATTGCTAGACAGACTGATGAGTGATCGGCCCAGTATGAGCAAAAACCGGAGCCATCAAAAAATCTGTATCAGCAAAAGACCTGATATCAGCAAAAGAAAAGAGGCACTGGCATGATTGTGGCTGCAAATTGGAAAATGAATCCTGCTTTGGATCAGGCTTCTATTTTGGCAACAGCCCTCGCCAGCCAGTCTTTTCCGCAAATCAAACGCATTTTATTTGTGCCACATCCCTATCTTGTGCCGATGTCGGTGCGATTGACAGGCGCCGCGCTAGAGATTGGAGGGCAAGATTGCCATTTTGCCGATCACGGTGCCTTTACTGGTGATGTGTCTGCCGCCATGTTGCGTGATTGTGGTGCGTCATTGGTGCTTTTGGGCCATTCCGAACGGCGAGCCGCCCATGGTGAAACCAGTGATATTGTCGCCCAAAAGATAAAAGCCGCTATGGCACAAAATTTGGATGTCATGCTGTGTGTTGGAGAAACCAAGGCAGAGCGCGATGACAAAAAGGCTGAACAGGTGGTGATTGACCAGTTGCAAGCCTCTATTCCTGAACATGCACCGCCGACAGGTCTGATGATTGCCTATGAACCGGTATGGGCGATCGGGACCGGGGCGGTTGCATCGCCTGATGATATCGCCGCGATGCATCACGTTATCGCGTCAGTGCTGGCCGAACGGTACGGGGCAAATCATGTGCCGCCGATCTTATATGGGGGGTCGGTAAATGCAGATAATGCCGCATCACTCTTTTCAATCCCGCTCGTTGGCGGCGCACTTGTTGGCGGTGCCAGCCTCGATGCAGATGCCTTTGCCGCGATTTGCACCGCCGCCCAAGATGCCGCCTAGCCATGGGCTGATTTGTGATTTTGCTGCCAGACACAACCATTTTGGTTGAAAAAGCCGCAATATACCGATAAAAGCAACGCTCTTAATCTTATTTGTTGAAAGATATCCGCATGGAAACGCTTGTCTTGACCATCCATATCCTGATTGCCGTTGCCCTTGTCGTGGTTGTGTTGTTGCAACGCAGCGAAGGCGGCGGGCTTGGTATTGGCGGCGGTGGCGGCGGGTTCATGACGGCACGCGGCACAGCAAATTTAATGACGCGCACAACCACGATTCTGGCAATTGGTTTTTTCACCACCACGATTATTTTGGCAATTTTGGCTGGCTATTCCACCGAACCGGCATCCATTGTGGATGAAGTGTTGCAACAAACACCGGCACAGCCGTCTGGCCCAACGGTACCTACAGGCCAATAACCAACGATTTTTTTGTTCGTATAGCGGCGCTTTTTTGACCCGGCCGGTCTGCCCGGATTCTGGCAATGTGGCCGTTTCGAAATGTCAAGCGAGACAATTTTATTTTATTCGCGCATGAACGCATTTTTGCACTTATCAACGAAGCGTTGATCAGTTAAGTAATATGTCCATGCCTCGTTATATTTTCATCACTGGTGGTGTGGTTTCCTCACTTGGTAAAGGTCTTGGTGCCGCGGCGCTGGCGGCCCTGTTGCAGGCGCGCGGATATTCGGTGCGTTTGCGCAAACTTGACCCGTATTTGAATGTCGACCCCGGCACCATGTCGCCAACCCAGCATGGCGAAGTGTTTGTGACTGATGATGGGGCGGAAACGGATCTTGACCTTGGGCATTATGAACGGTTCACCGGGGTGCATGCCAAACGTACCGATAATGTCACGACCGGCCGCATCTATTCCGATGTTCTGGCCAAAGAACGGCGCGGCGACTACCTGGGCGCGACGATACAGGTGATTCCCCATGTCACAGATGCGATCAAAGAATTTGTGCTATCGAATCACGATGGGGAAGATTTTATTTTATGCGAAATCGGCGGTACGGTTGGCGATATTGAATCCTTGCCATTTCTCGAAGCGATCCGTCAAATTGGCAATCAGCTTGGTCGTGATTCAACCTGTTTTCTGCATGTGACGCTGATCCCCTATATTGCGGCGGCCAGAGAGCTTAAAACCAAGCCAACCCAACATTCAGTAAAAGAATTACAGTCAGTTGGTATTCAGCCTGATATTTTATTGTGCCGTACCGAACATCCGTTGCCAGCTGATCAGCGTGCCAAAATTGGATTATTTTGTAACATTCGAGAATCGGCTGTGGTGCTGGCCCGTGATGTCAGCAACATCTATGAAGTGCCGCTGTCTTACCATAATGAAGGGTTGGACCGCGAAGTGGTTCGCCATTTTGGCTTGCCAGATTTCGCGCCTGATCTTAACGCTTGGACACGCATTTGCAATACCGTGGCAAACCCAGAAGGCGAGGTGTCAATCGCGATCGTTGGCAAATATACCAGCTTGCAAGATTCATATAAATCTTTGGGTGAGGCGCTGGTGCATGGCGGCATTGCCAATGGTGTGAAGGTCAATATCGAATGGATTGATTCTGAACTGTTTGAACAAGAAGATGCCGCGGTAGAAGCGTTGCATCATGTCAGCGGGATTTTGGTGCCGGGTGGATTTGGCGAGCGCGGGTCTGAAGGAAAAATCCGCGCGGTGCGCTTTGCCCGTGAACAAAATATTCCCTATTTTGGCATTTGTTTTGGTATGCAAATGGCGGTTTTGGAAACTGCCCGCAATCTGGCTGGTCTGGCCGGTGCCGGATCAAGTGAATTTGGTGTGCCAGAAATTCCGCTTGTTGGACTGATGACTGAATGGGTCGTTGGGAACGAAACCCAGCAGCGTAGCGCGGCAGATGATTTAGGTGGCACCATGCGTCTTGGCGCCTATGAATGCCGCCTAGAGACTGGATCGCTGGCCAGCCATATCTATGGGCAAGACGTGATCCATGAACGCCACCGTCATCGTTATGAAGTTAATATTGCCTATCGCGAGGCGCTGGAGTCTGCCGGTATGAAAATATCCGGCTTGTCACCAGATGGCAGGTTGCCAGAAATTGTTGAACGGGCGGATCATCCATGGTTTGTCGCGGTACAATTTCACCCTGAATTAAAGTCAAAGCCATTTGACCCGCATCCGCTTTTTACTGGGTTTGTTGCAGCGGCAATGGAACAGTCACGGCTTGTCTAGCGGCAAACTGAGAAAGAGGTGATTGCCGTGCAACAAATCGTCATTAGAAATCAAAAATCTGGCACTGGCCAACAAGTTGTTTGTGGCGGTGGGGCGCCACTGATGCTGATCGCCGGGCCGTGTCAAATCGAAAGCTTGGATCACGCGCTGTTTTGTGCGGAACGGCTCAAAGCGATGGCGGCGCAAGCGGGTATGGGGTTTGTCTATAAATCATCTTATGACAAGGCAAATCGCACCTCTGCTGGGACGGCGCGCGGTGTGGGCATTGATGCTGGTTTGGATATTTTGGCGCGGGTCAAGACCGCATTGGATGTGCCAGTTTTGACCGATGTGCATAGTGCAGATCAATGCGCTGTTGCTGCTGAAGTTGTTGATGTTATTCAGATTCCAGCGTTTTTATGTCGTCAGACTGATTTGCTGGTTGCGGCCGCGCAAACCGGCACCGTGGTCAATATCAAAAAGGGCCAGTTTTTAGCACCGTGGGATATGGAACATGTCGCTGCAAAAGTGTCGGGTGCTGGCAATAACCGCATTTTGCTGACAGAACGTGGTACCTCATTTGGGTACAATACGCTGGTATCTGATATGCGCGGCTTGCCAACTATGGCATCGTTTGGCTTTCCGGTAATTTTTGATGCCACGCATTCGGTTCAGCAACCGGGTGGGCGCGGTGGCAGTTCGGGGGGGCAGCGTGAATTTGTTCCGGTTCTAGCCCGGGCGGCTGTTGCGGTTGGTGTCGATGGATTGTTTATGGAAAGTCACGAAGATCCGGACAATGCGCCATCAGATGGGCCAAATATGGTGCCGCTTGATGAAATGCCGCAAATATTACAAAAATTGATGCAGATTGATTCGGCGCGGCGTGATTCAACTAGTTGATTTTCATAAAATTTTTGCAGTGGTTGCAATGCCACGTCTTTTTGTCTAAACAACGCCGATATCGCAAAATATTCACGGCTTCTCCCCAGAAAGGTGCCTGTAATGTCATCCATCATCGATATTAATGCCCGCGAAATACTCGACTCGCGTGGTAATCCAACCGTTGAAGTTGATGTGGTTCTTGAAGATGGCGCTGTGGGCCGGGCGGCGGTGCCGTCTGGTGCGTCAACCGGGGCGTATGAAGCTGTTGAAATGCGGGATGGTGATGCTGACCGCTATGCTGGTAAAGGCGTGTTAAAAGCTGTTGATGCGGTGAATTTTGAAATTTTTGACGCGCTTGCTGGTGCCGATGCCTTTGATCAGGCTGGCATCGATCAAGACTTAATTGAGCTTGATGGCACCGAAAATAAGTCTCGTCTTGGTGCGAACGCGATTTTAGGAGTGTCAATGGCGGTGGCGCGCGCGGCGGCTGATTCGGCAGACATGCCGCTGTGGCGATATCTTGGCGGGGTGCATGCGCATCTGTTGCCAACGCCAATGATGAATATCATCAACGGCGGCGCGCATGCTGACAATGCGCTTGATGTGCAAGAATTTATGATCATGCCGGTGGGGGCTGGGCATTTTGCAGACGGGTTGCGCATGGGCGCGGAAATTTTCCATGCGCTGAAATCGCAGTTATCTGCAGCCGGGTTATCGACCGCCGTTGGTGATGAGGGCGGTTTTGCGCCAGCCATTAATTCCAGCGATGAAGCGCTTGACTATATTGCCAAATCGATTGAGGCGGCGGGCTACAAACCCGGCGAGGATGTGGTGATCGCACTTGATGCCGCCGCCAGTGAATTTTGCCATGATGGGGTGTATCAATTGGCCGGTGAGGGACGTGCCCTATCCAGCGATGAAATGAACGCCATGTGGCAAGAACTTGTCGGGCGTTATCCCATTATTTCTATTGAAGACCCGCTGCATGAAGATGATTGGGACGGATTTACCAAATTGACCGATATGATTGGTGATCGGGTGCAGATTGTTGGCGATGACTTATTTGTGACCAACCCAGAGCGGCTTCGCCGCGGCATTGAAGGGGCCGCTGGTAACGCTATTTTGATCAAAGTGAATCAGATCGGTACCTTATCAGAAACGCTGCAGGCTATTGATATGGCGCAAAAGGCTGGGTTTGGTGTGATTATTTCCCACCGTTCAGGTGAAACCGAAGATCATTTTATCGCTGATCTGGCGGTGGCAACAAATGCCGGACAAATCAAGACAGGGTCATTATCGCGGTCAGATCGGCTGGCAAAATACAACCAGCTATTGCGCATTGAAGAAGAACTTGATCGCACCGGTCTTTATGCTGGCAGATCCATCCTTAGACGCTAAAAACCTACCATTTCCGGCGATTCGCTTTTTTCTTGACGGTACGAATCGTCTCTGATTCACTATGTTTATTATGGATGTTAGGCGCATATGCGCGTCATAATCCAAAGCGGAGACAAGTGATGACAGCAAACACACGCAAACCTATGACATTTATTGGCAGTTTTGTGCTGTTATCTGCGATTGTCAGCTTTTTTGGATTTCATATTGTCAGCGGTGAACGTGGGTTGTTGGCCCGCCCCGGTCTTGAATTAAAGATTGTCCAAGCTGAAGAACAACTGGCGCTATTAAATAAACATCAGCGGTTTTTACAGCAACGCATCGCTTTATTGCATAGCGGGTCAGTCGATGCCGACATATTGGCAGAAACAGCCCGTTCTGAATTGGGGCTGTATGGGCCGAATGATGTGATTGTTTCAATTGATATGTCTGATTTGAAATTTTAGAAAACAAATCATGTTTATCTGTATTAACCAAATATTGGTTTATATTTAAATTATAAAATAAAAACAATATAATAAAA
>JAQCEA010000025.1 GCA_027620495.1 Pseudomonadota bacterium
TGGAGGCGCCGGGTACCGCCCCCGGGTCCGCTCTGCTTATTCCACAGCACGTTTATCGCCATAGCTGGCAAGCCAGCCCTATCAATATAGGCGCAATGCGGTGTCTTTGAAAGAGAAGTTTTGCGATTATCCGCTGGCAACGGGTCAGGGCCGAATATCCGCTTGCCTGTCCTGCGAGAGACGTGGCAGGTTAGCTAGGCTGGATTGGCTGGGTGATGCCGTGCCAATCAATGGCCAGTCACCATGAGGTTTTTGATGCAGCAATATCTTGATCTTCTTGAACGCGTTTTGGAAACAGGGGTTGATCGCGATGACCGTACCGGCACCGGCACAAGGGCGGTATTCGGGCATCAAATGCGGTTTGACCTTGCCGCCGGTTTTCCCCTGCTGACCACGAAAAAGCTTCATATCAGATCAATCATTCACGAATTATTGTGGTTTGTTAGTGGCGATACGAATATCCGCTATTTGCAGGAAAATGGCGTGTCCATCTGGGATGAATGGGCCGATGAAAATGGTGATCTTGGCCCGGTCTATGGCAAACAATGGCGTCATTGGCAAACCCCTGATGGGCGCGAGATTGACCAGCTTGCCGAATTGATTGGCATGATTAAAACCAACCCAGATTCGCGCCGCTTGATGCTGACAGCGTGGAACCCGGCAGATGTGCCACAGATGGCCTTGCCGCCTTGTCATTGCTTGTTCCAGTTTCATGTCGCCAATGGCCGTTTATCATGTCAACTCTATCAACGGAGCGCGGATATTTTTTTAGGGGTGCCGTTTAATATCGCATCTTATGCATTGCTGACCCATATGATCGCGCGGATTTGCGGGTTGCAGGCTGGCGAATTTGTCCATGTTCTGGGTGATGCGCATCTCTACAGCAATCATTTTGATCAGGCGCGTGAACAAATAGCGCGCAAACCAGGTGGATTGCCGCAATTGCTGATCCATCGCACCCCAGACAGCATAGATGGGTTCTGTTTTGATGATTTTGAAATTACCGGCTATGACGCACAGCCCCATATCGCCGCGCCAATTGCGGTGTAGGAAGTTAAAATGACAGTTTCAAAAGCGGATCAGAAACCACCCTTGGTGATGAGCGCGGTTGTGGCGATGGCGACCAACCGGGTCATTGGCGATGGCACCGGGCTGATCTGGCATTTGCCGGATGATCTGAAACGGGTCAAATCACTGACCATGGGATGTCCGCTAATTATGGGTCGCAAGACATGGCAGTCAATCGGCAGGCCATTGCCGGGGCGCGGCAGTATTGTGTTGACGCGTGATTTGAACTGGCAGGCCGAAGGCGCCGTGGTTGTGCATGATTTTGAATCAGCGCTGGCGGCGGCCAAAGCATGGATTGCCGCAAACAACCCGAATTGCGAAAAAATGATCTTGTTTGGCGGCGGCGAGATTTACCAGATGGGGCTGGATTATTGCCACCAAATAGATTTGACAGTGATTGATATCAGCCCGGATGGTGGGCCGGATGCGGCATTATTTCCAGAATTGGATGAAGCTAGCTGGACCAAGCATCTAGAGGCGAAAATTGACCCCGCCGGTGATCTCCCCGGCTATCGATATGAATGCTGGTACCGCGCCACCCCTCCGCGCGCTTTTTAAGGCAGTTTTGCGCGGGCGCAGCTGAACAGGCAGGCGGCTTTTTATTCCATAAAGATTTTCGGGGCGGCCTTTGGCTGGGCAGAGTCAAGCTGTGCCAATAACCTTTTGGCGATTTTTTGGTAATGCGCGGCATGCGGGCTGTCCGGCTGGCTGGCCACAATCGGTGTGCCATCATCAGATGTTGCCCGGATCGCCATTTCAAGTGGCACTTCACCCAAAAACGGCACACCGAGCTTTTCGGCTTCGGCCGCGGCACCACCATGACCGAAAATATCATGCCGGGCCCCACAATCGGTGCATAAAAAATGGCTCATATTTTCGACGATGCCCAGCAATGGTACATTCACCTTGCGGAACATATTTAGACCCTTGCGGGCGTCAATCAGCGCCAAATCTTGCGGCGTTGATACAATCACCGCACCAGCCAGCTTGGCGCGCTGTGACAATGTCAGTTGCGCATCGCCAGTGCCGGGCGGCATATCAATAACCAAAATATCAAGGCCATCCCACGCCACATCACGCAACATTTGTTCAATCGCGCTCATCACCATCGGGCCGCGCCAGATGGTGGGGGCGTCTTCGGCAACAAGATAGCCAATCGACATGGTTTGCAACCCCCATGCATCAATCGGCAAAATTTTCTGGCCGTCACTTTGTGGTTTTTGGTTCAGCCCGATCAGCCGCGGCAATGAGGGGCCGTAAATATCAGCGTCAAGAATACCAACTTTCTTGCCCGTTGCGGCCAGCGCGAGTGCCAGATTGATCGAGGTGGTTGATTTGCCGACACCCCCCTTGCCAGACGCCACGGCAATCACATGCGTTGCTGGTTGGTGCGGTTCTGATTGTTTTGGCACGGTGCCGCCAGCCCCATTGCCGGGCGGGGTTGGCCTGCCAGATGCGGACATGCTGGGGCCAGATTGATGCGCTGTCAGCATGGCGGTTGCCGAAAGCACCCCATCTAGTGCCAAAACGGCCTTTTCGGCGGCGGCGCGCAATTGATCGGCTTGGTCTTTGTCTTTTGGATCGATTTCAATGGTAAAGCCGATATGCCCTTCTTTGATCACTACGCCAGAAACGGCACCAGCCGTGACAATATCGCTGCTGCCGTCAATCGTTGCGACCTTGTTCAGGGCTTCGATAATTTTTCTCTCATCCAATTGCTGTGTCATTCTTGAAATCAACCGCTTCTATACAAATATGTGTGTTGTCTGGGAAAAGCTGAAATAGGCGTTTGTCGGGGTATTTGCAAGATTAAGGGTGGCGTTTGCCTAACCAGCGATGATACATATCAGCCGGTTTGGTGTGAATGCACCAAAAAAAGGCAAAAAAACAGGTTTTGGCAAGGGAGTAACAACATCATGCCATGGAATAATCAAGGCGGCGGAAATAACAGCGGCGGCCCTTGGGGACAAGGTGACGGCGGCGCTGGCGGCCCATGGGGACAAGGTGGTGGCGGCGGTGGCCAGCCTCCACAGGATATTGATGCGCTTATTCGTCAGGGACGTGATGCGTGGCGGCGGATGATGCCAGGCGGCGGTGCGTCATCAGGGCGTGCCTTGACATTGCTTATTTTGGTTTTTGGCCTGATCTGGGCGGCCACTGGTTTTTACCGGGTGAACCCGCAACAGCAAGGTGTTGTTTTGCGGTTTGGCGAATGGGTGCGGACCAGTTCGCCGGGCTTGCATTATCATCTTCCCTATCCGATCGAAACTGTGCTGACCCCCGAGGTAACACGCGATAACCGTATCGAGATTGGGTTTCGTGATGTCAGCGGCAATTCATCATCACGGCGTGATATCGCCGATGAAAGCCAGATGATCACCGGCGATGAAAATATTGTCGATATTGATTTTGTTGTGTTTTGGCGGATTGCTGATGCCGGTCAATATCTATTTAACCTAGCTGAACCTGACGAAACCATCAAAGTGACAGCCGAAGCGGTGATGCGCGAAATCATTGGTCGTACACCAATTCAAACAGCATTGACCGAAGGGCGGCAAGATATTCAGGTACAGGCCCGCCAGCAATTACAAGATTTGCTCAACGAATATGGCGCGGGTGTTCGGGTGCGTGATGTACAGCTTTTGGCGGTTGACCCGCCTGCCGATGTGATTGACGCCTTTAACGAGGTGCAACGTGCCCGGCAAGACCGTGACCGCCTGAAAAACGAAGCCGAAGCCTTTAGCAATGATATTGTGCCGCGGGCCCGTGGTGAAGCTGCCAAATTGGTGGCCGAGGCCGAAGCCTATCAGGCCGAAGTGGTTAATCGCGCGACTGGTGACGCATCACGTTTTAACCAGATTTTTCAGGCCTATCTGAAAGACAAAGATGTGACGAAAGAACGCATCTATATCGAAACGGTCGAAGAGATTTTCTCTAACGTCGATAAAATCATCATCGACAGTGATGCAGGCAATGGCGTGGTGCCATATCTGCCGCTTAGAGAACTGAACAAATCGACAGGAGGAAACTAACATGGCATCACTTCGTTTCATGGGCCTTGCTGTCGTTTTTGTTGGTGCGATTGGCTTTTATAACGCGATGTTTACGGTTGACCAGACCCAGCAGGCGCTGGTGTTACAGCTTGGTGAACCAAAACGCACCATTCAAGAACCGGGATTGTCATTCAAAATCCCGTTTATTCAGGATGTCACCTATTATGAAAAGCGGGTGCTAAGCTTAATCCCACAGGATGCGGAAGAGGTGATCCTTTCTGACCAAAAGCGTCTGAAAGTTGATGCCTATGCCCGCTACCAGATTGAAGACCCGCTATTGTTCTATCAAACAGTGCGCAATGAATTTGGCGCGAGGGGCCGGTTAGAAGCGATCATTGATTCATCGGTCAGACGGGCGCTTGGCCGGGAAACACTTGGCTCGATTTTGACCGGACAGCGCAATGACATTACCCGTTCCATCGGGGATGAGGTGAATGAGTCGGTGTCATCGCTTGGCATTCAGATCATTGATGTGCGGTTGCGCCGGGCGGACTACCCAGAAGCAACCAGCCAGAATATCTTCAACAGAATGAAGTCAGAGCGTGAACGCGAGGCAAAAGAATTCCGTGCGACAGGTGAGGAAGAGGCGCAAAAAATTCGCGCCGTGGCCGAAAAAACCCGTACGGTGATTATTTCTGAAGCCAAGCGTACAGCGCAGGAATTGCGTGGTGCTGGCGATTCTGAAGCCATCAGCATCTATGCAGACAGCTTTGGTCAGGATGCAGATTTCTTTGCCTTTTATCGGTCTATGGAAGCTTATAGAAACTCTATGGGGAAAGATGGTACCTCGATGGTATTGTCACCTGACAGCAGTTTCTTCCGCTTCTTTAAAGACAAAGAAGGCGTCAAATAAAATGGCTTTGCGCGGGCCTGCTACATGATCGTCGACATGCGATAAATGGCGGCGGTCAAGGTCTGCGCAAATCCTGTTTGGTAAACTATTGATCGTACCTATATCAGGGGCGACCGGTCGGGCGGCCTTGTGCCGCCAAAAAAATAGGCACCCTGAAAAATAGACGTGCCGAAAAATTGGTGCTGAACAGGGGGCCATATTTTGTCATGAAGCTGCCATTATTTTGTCATGCTGTTGGTGTTTCAAACCACATCTGATAAATGGCCCAGCCGCGGTGGTGGCCTTTATTGGAAAAACTGTTTTTCTTGAGGAGTGATTACCATGCTGTTGAGAATGCTGCGTCCGACCCATAATTCAGGTGCGCATGTGGGAAAAAGCTTTGTGCGCCCGATGGTCATGGCATTTGCCATCATATTTGTGTCGACCAATCTGGTTGCCTCTGAACGGCCGGATTCTTTTGCCGATCAGGTTGAAAAACTATCGCCGGCGGTGGTGAATATTTCGACAACAACGGTCGTAAATGATGGTCAGGCCATGGATATGCCGCAATTTCCGCCGGGGTCGCCATTCGAAGAATTTTTTAAAAATTTTGGCGATAACAATCGGCAACGAAAGGCCCAGTCGCTTGGGTCGGGCTTTATCATCGATGATGATGGCATTGTTGTGACAAATTATCATGTGATCGAGAACGCTGAAGAAATCCGCGTTGTGCTGGCTGATGAGACAAGTTTTACCGCTGAAGTTTTAGGACAGGACCAAAAGACCGATATTGCCGTTCTGAAAATTGATCCCGGCGATACCAAATTGACCGCTGTGTCATTTGGCGACTCGGATAAATTGCGGGTTGGTGATTGGGTGTTGGCGATTGGCAACCCGTTTGGACTTGGCGGCACAGTGACCGCTGGCATTGTTTCGGCACGTGGCCGCGATATCGGCAATGGCCCTTATGATGATTTCATCCAAACGGATGCGTCAATCAACCGCGGTAATTCCGGTGGTCCGCTGTTTAACACTGACGGTGATGTGATCGGCATCAATACGGCGATATATTCACAATCTGGCGGTTCGGTCGGTATTGGCTTTGCCATTTCGTCAAATCTTGCCGAACGTGTCGCCGGACAGCTGATTGAATTTGGTCAGACCCGCCGTGGCTGGCTTGGTGTCTATATTCAGGAAGTCACCCCTGATATTGCTGAATCGCTGGGGCTTGATGATGATATCGGGGCGTTAATTTCATCGGTGAATGAAGATGGCCCGGCGGCAAAAGGCGGCATTCAACCGGGTGACGTGATCGTTAAATTTGGTGGCAAGCCGATTGAAAAAATGCGCGATTTGCCGCGTATCGTTGCTGAAACAGATATTGGTGCAAAGGTCAAAGTTGAATTGTTCCGTCAGGGCAAGCGCGAAACCGTCACCGTTACGCTTGGTGAGCTGGAAAAGGCTGAACTTGCGGGGGTGATTGATAATGGTCGTAACCAAAGTGATGATTTTAGCTTTGGCAGCCTCGGCTTTACCGTGACAAATCTGAATGCCGCGCTGGCCCAAGAATTGGGTCTGGATAGTGACACAACAGGGGTGGTCGTACGCGAGGTTGTGCCGGGCAGCCCGGCAGCAGATAAAGGGCTGACGGTTGGTGATATTTTGCGGCGTTATGGCCAGCGGCCAATTGATGACGCGGCAAGCCTTGCCAAAGATATCAAACAAGCTGAAGAGGCAGGCCGGTCAGGTGTTCTATTGCTGATTGAACGCGAAGGCCGGGAACGTTTCATCCAAATCAGTTTTGCGAAAAAATAAAACTGAAATATAAAGCATGAAAAAGGAGCAAGGCGTGACCTCTTGCTCCTTTTTTTGTCTCAGTCACCGCAGACAAATTCGTCCAGCTTATAGCCTTGCAGATATAATAGCCCAGTGAGGTTTGTGTGATTGAGTTGCAACGCCATTGTTTCGCGTAAAATTGGTTTGCCATGAAAGGCAACGCCAAATCCAGCCTGTTCAAGCATGCCCATATCATTGGCCCCATCGCCGATGCTGGCTGTGGCGGCAAGGTCAACATTATGCAACTGGCAATAATGTTTTAGATAGGTGACTTTGGCTTGCTGGTCTAGAACGGGTTTGCGCACACTGCCGGTAATGCTGGTGCCGTCATGGTCTAGATGGTTGGCATGATGGCCATGAAACCCGCATTCAGCGGCGATCGGGCCGGTTAGAACGTCAAACCCGCCAGAAACAAGGTAACAAAACGCCCCATGCGCACGCATGGTTTGCACCAATATGCGCGCCCCGTCTGTCAGTTTGCTATCGGCAATGATCTGGTCAATCAGCCCTTTTGGCTTGCCCGCCAGCATCGCCACCCTTTCATCAAGCGCGGTTTCAAAATCGAGCTCGCCAGCCATAGAACGGCGGGTAATGTCGCTAACCTGTTCACCAATGCCAGCCAATATGGCCAATTCATCGAGTGATTCCGAGGTGATGATTGTGCTGTCCATATCGGCAATTAAAATGGCTTTGCGCCGGTTGTCCGATGGCACCAAATTCACATCGATACCGCCAGCATCCGCATGTTGGCGCAAATTCAAAAAGGCCCGGTTCTGCAGAATATCCCTAGACAAAACATCATCACCGGCAAGACAGGTAATCTCTGCCGCGATGTTCGGTGCCAGCCATGCGGGGTCATTTTGCGGGTTCAAAAAGGCAAAAGATTCGGCGAACTCGTCAAGCCATTGTGATGCCGACTGGTTTGCCGCTTTGACCTTTGAAGTTGAAAAAACAAGTGCATAATGCATAGTGGCGTCACCTGTTGCCGCACTGGGCAGTGTAAATTCGATGTTGAGATAGATTGCGCTATCCACAAGCGCTGACAATAATGATCATAAATTGGCCGACCACATGACAAGCGTTTCACCTTATATCATGATTGCCGGCCCGACAGCATCTGGTAAATCACAGCTCGCGATAGATTTGGCACGGCGTTTTAATGGCGCCGTGATTAACGCCGATTCGATGCAACTCTATGCTGATCTAGCGATAGTAACGGCCCGCCCGCAACCGCAAGATCTAGAAGACATACCGCATCATCTTTTTGGTATTTGTGATGCGGCGCACCGGGCCTCGGTGGCTGAATGGCTTGGCCTTGCCGCGACCGCCATTGCCGATGTGCGGTCGGCCGGGCAATTGCCAATTATTGTTGGGGGTACCGGTATGTATTTGCAAGCTGGGTTGCGCGGCATTGCGCCAGTCCCAGATGTGCCGGCAGATCTGCATCAACATTGTATCGATCTATATCGGCAACTCGGAGGGGCAAAATTTCGTGATATGCTGGCTGGCTATGATGCCGACATTGCCGCACGGCTTGTTGATGGTGACAGCCAACGCCTTATTCGGGCGATGGGGGTGGCAATGGCAACTGACCGCCCGTTAAGCTGGTGGCAGCAACAGCCGCATAAGGGCGCATTCATGGGCAGCGTGATCAAAATTACGATGATGCCGCCCCGACCAACATTATATGACCGGATCAACCAACGGTTTGATCATATGTTGGCGCATGGCGCGGTTGATGAGGTGGCACGCTTGATGGCCCGCCAGCTCGACCCCGGTCTGCCATTGATGAAAGCGCTGGGCGTTGCCCCAATCGCCGCCTTTTTAGCGGGCAACATGACCAAAGATGACGCCGCTTTTATCGCCAAACGTGACAGCCGCCGCTATGCCAAACGTCAAATGACATGGATTCGTAATAATTTTAATGCGCAAATTACCGTTGAAAAGAAATATTCTGAAAGTTTATATGAAAAAATCTTTTCACTTATTCGCTGAAAATGGTTGACCTTGGGGCTGAAAACTGGCAATCATCACACTCTTTTGTGTGATGGCTCCTTGGTATATGTGGTGCACATGAATGGCGGTTTGAAAACAGACGCCATGCGCTTTTTCATGGGGCTGGGGTGTTAGGTGATAGGCTGGCGGGGATAAGGCCTGTCGCTGATGTAAAGATAGGGATAAAGACGAATGGCAAAATCTGCCGCGGCGGCCGATAAACGCAAGACTTCTGGTGACAAGGCGCCGGCTGGTTCAACGGATATAACCATGGCTGGTGCTGAAATCCTGCTCAAAACACTCGAAGATGAGGGTGTAGAGGTCATTTTTGGCTATCCTGGCGGCGCGGTTCTGCCGATTTATGATGCGTTGTTCAAAAACAACCAGATCAGGCATATTTTGGTACGGCATGAACAAGCGGCGGTGCATGCGGCCGAAGGCTATGCCCGTTCAACCGGCAAAGTCGGTGTTGTGTTGGTGACATCTGGCCCGGGGGCAACCAACGCGGTTACTGGTCTGACGGATGCCTTGATGGATTCAGTCCCGGTTGTGTGTCTAACCGGTCAGGTGCCAACCCATCTGATTGGAAATGACGCCTTTCAAGAGGCCGACACAACTGGCATTACCCGTGCCTGTACCAAACATAATTATCTGGTAAAAGATGGCAGAGTTTTGCAACAAACCGTTGCCGAGGCGTTTCATGTCGCCAGAAGCGGTCGGCCTGGCCCGGTGCTGATCGATTTGCCAAAAGATATTTTGATGGGTGAATATGCCTATCAGAGTGCGGGCGTGACCGAAGTGGCACAAGCGCGATATCGTCCATCAACCAAGCCAGATGCAGAGGCGATCAAAGCCGCTGTGGCGATCATGAAACGGGCTGAACGGCCGGTGATCTATGGCGGCGGCGGCATTGTTAATTCGGGGCCGCGCGCATCGGCATTGTTGCAACAGCTCGTTGAGATGACAGGCTGGCCAACAACGCTAACGCTGATGGGGCTGGGGGCGTTACCAGCATCACACGACAAATTTTTAGGCATGCTGGGTATGCATGGCACCTATGAAGCGAATTTGGCCATGCATGGCTGTGATGTGATGCTGAATATTGGCGCACGATTTGATGACCGTGTCACTGGCCGGATCAGTGGCTTTTCGCCAAAATCAACGAAAATCCATTGCGATATCGACCCTTCATCAGTCAATAAAAATGTCGCGGTTGATCTGGCTATTATCGGCGATGCAACGATCATTCTTGAAATGCTGATTGATGAGATGAAGCGCCAGTCTTTTGCGCCGCACAAACCATCTTTGGTAAAGTGGTGGGGTATGATCAAAGGCTGGCAAAAACGCGATTGTTTGGCGTTTGACCAATCTGGTGACATTATCAAGCCGCAACATGCCATCAAGCGTTTATGCGAACTGACCACCAAACATGATGTCTATGTCACCACCGAGGTTGGCCAGCATCAAATGTGGGCCGCGCAATATTTTGGCTTTGAACAGCCAAACCGGTGGATGACGTCGGGCGGTCTTGGCACCATGGGCTATGGCTTGCCAGCGGCGTTGGGTGTGCAGGTGGCGCACCCTGATGCGCTGGTGATTGATATCGCTGGCGAGGCGTCATTCATGATGAATATGCAGGAATTGTCGACATTGGCGCAATATAATTTGCCGGTGAAAATGTTCATCATCAATAATGAATGGATGGGGATGGTGCGCCAGTGGCAAGAATTAATTCATGGCGGGCGCTATTCAGAATCATACAGTGCGTCATTGCCCGATTTTACCAAGCTTGCCGATACATTTGGCATGAAGGGGCTGGTGGCGAAAAAACTGGGCGATCTGGATGATGTGATCCATGAAATGCTGGCCGCGCCAGGGCCGGTCATTGCCGATATCCGTGTGGCCAAAGAAGAAAACTGCTTTCCGATGATCCCATCAGGTGCGGCGCATAACGAAATGCTGATGGGGCCGGAAGATCAGGCAGAAAAGCCAATTTCAGAAGAAGGTATGGTTTTGGTTTAGGCCAAACCCGGAATGGAGCCTCTATATGACGAATAGTGACGTAATTGAACGCCATATCATCTCGGTTCTTGTCGATAATGAACCGGGGGTTCTGGCGCGGGTGATAGGCTTGTTTTCTGGTCGCGGCTATAATATCGAGAGCCTGACCGTGGCTGAGGTCGATAGCCAAAAACATTTATCGCGCATTTCGATTGTAACTTTGGGAACCCCGATGGTGATCGAACAAATCAAATCGCAACTGGCACGGCTGGTGCCGATCCATTCGGTATGCGATTTGACCGAAATGGGCGCGTCAATCGAACGTGAACTGGCGCTTGTTAAAATCATCAATAGTGGTGACGACCGGATCGAAGCATTGCGTATCGCCGATACGTTTCGGGCGCGTACATTAGATAGCACGCTGGAGAGCTTTGTTTTCGAAATCACTGGCACCTCGTCCAAGGTGGCGGCCTTTATCGATTTGATGCAGTCGCTTGGCGAAGTCGAAATTTCCAGAACAGGCGTTTCGGCGATATCGCGGGGCAATCGCATCGATTTATCAGCGAAATAACGCGCTTTTTACCAATAGATGTTTGCGTCTTGGGTAGGTTTTGCCGTATTAACGGCTCACAAGATTTTTAATTGAAAAATTTGCAGGCTGGTAGTGGATATAGCGCCATCGGCTTGCTGTTTGAACAAGAGGAGAAAACTGTCAATGCGTGTCTATTATGATCGGGATGCCGATGTTGGGCTTATCAAAAAGAAGAAGGTTGTTATTGTTGGATATGGCAGCCAAGGCCATGCCCATGCAGCCAATTTGAAAGATAGCGGTGTCGCCGATGTGGCCGTGGCATTGCGGGCGGATTCAAGCAGCCGCGCCAAAGCAAAAGATGCTGGCTTTCAGGTGATGGATGTTGCCGAAGCCGCCAAATGGGGCGATGTGGTGATGATGTTGACGCCTGACGAATTGCAGGCTGATATTTACAATGATGACATTGCAGAAAACATCCGGCCCGGCGCGGCGATTGCCTTTGCCCATGGCCTGAACGTGCATTTTAACCTGATTGAGCCTCGCAGTGATATCGACGTTTTCATGATTGCGCCAAAAGGCCCCGGCCACACAGTGCGGTCTGAATATGTCAAAGGCGGCGGGGTGCCATGTTTGATCGCGGTGCATCAAGACCATTCTGGTAATGCGCATGAAATTGGATTGTCATATGCGTCTGCTGTTGGTGGTGGCCGTTCGGGCATCATTGAAACAACATTTAAAGAAGAATGCGAAACGGATCTGTTTGGTGAACAGGCTGTTCTATGCGGCGGCTTGTGCGAGCTGATCAAAGCTGGCTTTGAAACATTGGTTGAGGCTGGTTATGCCCCTGAGATGGCCTATTTTGAATGCCTGCACGAGGTAAAGCTGATCGTCGATTTGATTTATGAAGGCGGCATTGCCAACATGAATTATTCGATTTCAAACACCGCTGAATATGGTGAATATGTCACTGGCCCGCGGATTATCACAGCTGAGACAAAGGCTGAGATGAAGCGTGTTCTAGAAGATATCCAGTCTGGACGCTTTACGCGGGATTGGATGCTTGAAAACCGCGTGCATCAGACCAGCTTTAAGGCCACGCGCCGGCGTAATGCTGAACACGCAATCGAACAGGTTGGTGAACAATTGCGCGGCATGATGCCATGGATTGGGGCAAACCGGCTGGTTGACAAAGCAAAGAACTAGATTTTGCCAAAATCTTCCTTTAAACATATATTTAGGTTGCAAAGCGCCGAGGGTGCTTTGCGATCCAGCGTTTGGTAAACGGCCTGTAAAGCAGGTGAATTTCCATCGATAACGTTGCCGCTGGCAGCGTAACATACCGGAGACATATATGTTTGGCGCACTGTTTGGGCTTTTTTCGGCTGATATTGGTATTGATTTAGGTACAGCCAACACGCTTGTTTATGTCAAAGGCCGTGGCATCGTTCTAGACGAGCCATCTGTTGTGGCGATGGCCGAAGTGCGCGGCAAAACACTGGTTCTGGCTGTTGGTGAAGAAGCCAAGGTCATGCTTGGTAAAACCCCCGGCAATATCCGTGCAATCCGTCCAATGGCCGATGGTGTCATTGCCGATTTTGAAGTTGCCGAAGAAATGATTAAGCATTTCATTCGTAAGGTAAATGGCCGGATGTCTTTTGCCAGCCCGCAGGTGATTATCTGTGTGCCATCTGGGTCAACCGCAGTTGAACGTCGTGCCATTCAGGAATCAGCCGAGGCGGCTGGGGCGCGCCGGGTATTTTTGATTGAAGAACCAATGGCCGCGGCGATTGGGGCGAATTTGCCGGTGACCGAACCGTCAGGGTCGATGGTTGTGGATATTGGCGGTGGCACCACCGAGGTTGCTATTTTGTCGCTTGGCAATATTGTGTTTGCGCATTCGGTGCGGGTTGGTGGTGATAAAATTGACGAGGCCATCATTGCTTATATGCGGCGCACCCATAATCTGTTGATTGGTGAGGCCACTGCCGAGCGGATTAAAAAGACCATTGGCGTGGCGCGCAAGCCCGAAAAAAGCACTGGCAACAAAATCGATGTGCGTGGCCGCGATCTTGTAAATGGGGTGCCAAAAGAAATCACTGTATCCGAAGCACAGGTCGCCGAAGCGATCGCTGATCCGGTACGCCAGATTGTTGAGGGTGTCAAAATGGCGCTTGAGCAAGCCCCGCCTGAACTTGCCGCTGACATTGTCGAAAAAGGTATTGTGATGACAGGTGGGGGTGCTTTGTTGCGCGATGTCGATGGGGTATTGCGTGATGCAACGGGTCTGCCGATCTCTATTGCAGAGGAACCATTGAGCTGTGTTGCACTTGGTACCGGGCGATGCCTTGAAGAATTAAAAACGCTTCGTAACGTTCTGATCGGCGCCTGAGGCCAAAAAACGAGGGTGGAGACATATCATGCGCGCGTCTGATAAAATAAAAGTCAGACAGCGTCGCTTTGCTCATGTTGCCCTGATCATCATAAGCTTTTCATTAATGTTTGTCGGCAAGGCAGATCTTGTGGCAATGCGTGATGCGCGTATGAGCAGCAATGATTTTCTGGCACCGGTTATCGATTTTGTCTCGGCACCAATCCGCGGTGTGGAAACAATGGCAGATGGTATTCGCACGGTCGCATCGCTTCGTGCCGAAAATGTCAGGTTGCAGGCAGAAAATGATCTTTTGCAGCGCTGGCGGCGGCGGGCGGAAATTCTAGAAAGTGAAAATCAGCAATTGCGCAGTGTGACCGGTGCCGTGTCATACGAAAACCGCAGATTGATCACCGCCCGTGCCGTGACCGCGCCTGGAGGCAGTTTTGCCCATACAGTGCTGATCGCCATCGGTGATGAAGAAGGCATTGAGGCTGGTGATCCGGTGATCACATCAAATGGTCTTGTCGGAATTGTGTATGACGTTGGGCGCGCCTATGCGCGGGTATTGATGATCAGCGATATCAATGCGCGTATTCCGGTGATGCTGGCATCATCCTCTTGGCCCGGTTTGACCATGGGCCGAAACAGTGAATATCTGGAACTTGCATTTCTGCCTGCCGAAGCGCGGCCAGCCATTGGCGAATTGGTTTTGACCTCTGGTCATGGCGGTATTCTGCCAGCTGGTTTGGCGGTTGGCCGGGTGGAACGGGTGGATGGTGATTATGTTCAGGTGCGCCCGGCTGTTGATTTTCGCAATCTTGGCTATGTGTCTATTTTGATTGGCGGCACCGAGGGGGTTGACCGGTCTGATTTGTCACAAGACAGCTTCTTTACACCGCTTCCCGTCGAAGACGATAAACGGTTGCTAGAGGGGTTAAATGCGTCTGGAACACGGCAATGAAAGATCAACAATCCTATTTCGAAAAAGCTGATTTTCAATCTGACTTACCAAAACAATTTTTGATTTTGTTTGTTGGCATTGTTCTGGTGCTTTTTGAAGTTGGGCTAGCCCAATGGCCGTTTTTTTATGGGGCATCACCATTTTTGTCGCTGATATTTATGTATTTCATCCTGATTTATCATGATGAGTTGATGCCAATTATCACCGTATTTATTATGGGGTTGGTTGCAGATTTATTGATGTCAGACATTTTGGGCGGGCGGGCAACGGCGATGATGTTGCTTTCCTATGCCATGCGCATGGGGATTTTACGATTGCAACAAAGCGAATTCATGGATTTATGGCTAGGATTTGCGGTGTCTTGTGCGGCGGTCACTTTGTTCCAATTGATTGTCTTTAGTGTGATTAATCTGGCGGTACCAGCAATCAGCCCGCTGCTATTTCAGGTTGGGTTTACGCTGATTTTATTCCCGATTGGATTTTTCATGATGTTTTCGGTTCAGCGCTTATTGCAAACCTTGCAGGTGACGCGGTGAGACGGAGCAAGGAAAAAGACCTCCGCCGGATTATGTCTCGCCGCGGTTTTGTGTTGGCCGGTGCCGCCGTTACAATGACTGGGTTTTTGGGCGCGCGCCTTTATTATCTGCAGGTGGCACAAACCAGCCGCTATCAGCGCCTGTCAGATCGCAATCAATTTGATGTGCGGGTTGTGCCGCCAGCACGCGGCAGACTGTTTGACCATAAAATGCGGCTCGTGGCTGGCAATGCCGAATCTTTTGAATTACGCATTACGCCGCTTTATGCACGTAATTTGCAAGATACGCTTGATTTGCTTGCCTCAATCGTAGAATTGCCAGAAGCGCGCATAGAGTCCGTGATCGCCACCGCCAAAGCCTTGCCGTCATTTCGCGAAATTACCGTGCGTGATGATTTATCCCAGCGTGAACTCGCACGGCTAGCAGTACGAAGCGCGCTATTGCCTGGGGTGAGTTTTGGCAAATCTTTGCGCCGGATTTATCCACAAGGGGCGCTAACCTGCCATATTACCGGGTATGTTTCCCCGGTGACACAGCGCGAAATTGAAAATGACAAAACGCTCGAAATTTTGCCAACATTAGGCACCGGAAAAACCGGTGTTGAATATATGTTTGAGCCCAATTTACGCGGGCTACCGGGGCGCGAAAAAATCGAAGTAAATGCCACCGGCAGACCGATAAAAGTGTTAAGCGATGTGCCGCCCGCCCCGGGCAATGATTTGCAACTTTCGGTTGATATTGGTGTTCAGCTTCATGCGTCTGAACGGTTGCGTCAGGGACGCTGGGAACAGGTCACATTTGGCAGTCATGAGGTGCAAGCTGCGCTGGCCAGTGATGCAGAACTTCAGGCACATCTAGCTGTTGGCGATGATATGATTTTGCGTGATGGCAATGGCAGGCTGGTCCCGGCAGAATCAGGCGCGGCGGTGGTGATGGATATTCATACCGGGGAAATCATTTCCTTGGTTTCTGCCCCGATGTTTGATCCAAATTTATTTACTGGAAAATTGTTAAATCGTGACTGGCGGCGTTTGAATGAACATCCGCGTCGTCCACTTTTGAACCGGGTGACATCTGGCCTTTATGCGCCGGGGTCGACCTTTAAGATGGTTGTCGGATTGGCCGCGTTGGAAGCTGGCGTGATTTCTGAAAATACCGAATTCTTTTGCACAGGCGAGCGTGAACTTGGCGATAGCATCTTTCACTGTTGGCGCAAAGGCGGTCATGGGGCAATGAATATTGTGTCTGCACTCGAACAATCCTGTGATGTGTATTTTTACGAAATTGCGCTGAAAACGGGTATTCAAAAAATCCGTGATATGGCCCTGCGGCTGGGTTTAGGTACGGTAACTGGGGTCGATTTGCCGGGTGAAAAAAGCGGCATTATCCCCAGCCATGAATGGAAATTAGCCAACAAAGGTGTGGTCTGGACGCCGGGGGAAACCGTTGTTGCGGGTATTGGCCAAGGCTATGTGTTGACAACACCAATGCAGCTGGCGGTGATGACGGCACGTATCGCCAATGGCAAAGACGCCGTGGTGCCATCCTTGCTGTCAAAGCCGAACGGTGCGGTGCAGAATTTTGCGCCGCTTGACATTTCTGAATCGGCGCTTGCCGTAATTCGCCGCGGAATGTCTGCGGTGCTATATGGCGGTGCGGGTACAGCCAATAGCTATCAATTGGGTAAAGAATATGGCGGCATGGCTGGTAAAACAGGTACGGTGCAGGTCAAGCGGATCACGCTGGCACAACGTGAAAAGGGCATCACGAAAAATATTGACCGGCCATGGGCAGAACGTGACCATGCGCTGTTTGTGGCTTATGCCCCGCTGAAAAATCCGCGCTACGCCATTTCAGTGGTTGTTGAACATGGGGGCAGTGGTTCATCAACAGCGGCGCCAGTTGCCCGGGATATTTTGGCAAAAACGATTGCCGAACGAGGCCTGACATGACCTTATGGCGCATTCTGTTCCGCATACCATGGCATATCTTGTTGATTGCGGCGGTGCTTGTTGTTGTTGGCGCGTTGGCGTTGTATTCGGCGTCTGAAGGGTCGTGGCAACCATGGGCTGGCCGCCACGCCCTGCGCGGGGCTGTCGGGGTTGGTGTGGTCTTGCTGATGGCGTTTATTGATTTTAAATTACTGCATCGGTTTTCCTATATTTTGCTGATTGCAGCGCTGATCGTTCTTGCTGGGTTGCTGGTGATTGGATCTGGCCCGAATGTATCGCGCTGGATCACTATTGGCGGTGTATCATTTCAACCCTCTGAACCAGCCAAAATTGCCATCATTTTGGCACTGGCTAGATATTTTGACAGTCAACCACAAGACCGGATGCAATCATTGATTGTTTATCTTCCGGCATTAGCCATCATCGCTGTGCCATTTTTGCTGGTGATGAAACAGCCAGATTTAGGCACAGCGTTGATGTTGTTGCTTGGCGGCTTATCAGTGATTTTTGCGGCAGGCTTGCCATGGCGTTATGTCGGCGGGGTCACGATCCTTGCCTTGGGGGCCATGCCATTATTATGGATGACACTGCATGAGTATCAAAAATCGCGTGTCATGACATTTTTGAACCCAGAGGCCGATGTTTTAGGGGCTGGCTACCAAATCATCCAGTCGAAGATTGCGCTTGGGTCAGGCGGTTTATTTGGTAAAGGCTTTTTGATGGGCAGCCAGAGCCAGCTAGATTATCTGCCGGAAAAACAGACAGATTTTGTCTTTACCATGATTGGCGAAGAATTTGGTCTGGTTGGCAATTTGTTCATTCTTGGTCTGTATCTGGCGTTGTCACTGTCTATTCTTCGTATTTCCTATCTTGTGCGGAGCCGGTTTTCGCAACTCACCTGTATGGGTATAAGCATGATGTTATTTTTCTATGTGTTTGTGAATGTGGCCATGGTCAGTGGCATGTTGCCGGTGGTGGGCGCGCCATTGCCGCTGATTTCATATGGCGGTACATCGATGCTGACGGTTTTTATTGGTTTGGGCATTGTGACCAGTATTTTGATCCATGACCGGCAGGAAGATTAGCAATCAGCCTAAAGTCACACTATATAAGACAGCACTGAAATAAGACTTACCATCAACTCGGGTGTTTTGTATTCGCACCATAATTCATAACGATAAGGGTAAACTCTATGTTTGCGTCATTTTTTAGATCGCGAGAATGGGCTTTATGGGCATGGCCCGGCGCCATAATCATCATTTTGGGCACCTGGTATCAGGTGCAGGTTGATGTTGCCATTAATGAATGGTTCGGTTCGTTCTATGATATGGTGCAAAATGCGTTGGCCACGCCGGGCGCGGTCACACAAACAGAATTTTTTGCCCAGCTTTTGTCGTTTTTTAAAATTGCTGGCATCTATGTGATTGTAGCTGTGCTGTTGGGGTTTTTTACCAAACATTGGGTGTTTCGCTGGCGCACAGCGATGAATGATTTCTATACAAAGAACTGGGACAAGCTGCACAAGGTCGAAGGGGCATCACAGCGCGTGCAAGAAGATACCAAGCGGTTTGCCGCGATTATGGAAGGTTTGGGGACAGCCTTACTTGACTCGCTGTTGACATTGATTGCTTTCTTGCCGATTTTGTGGGGTCTGTCAAAAAATGTTACAGAATTGCCATGGATTGGCCCAGTTGATCATGCGCTTGTATATGTTGCTGTTATTTTTGCATTATTTGGGACGGTTGTTTTGGCGGCTGTTGGCATAAAGCTGCCGGGTCTGGAATTTAACAATCAGGTTGTTGAGGCAGCTTACCGCAAAGAGCTTGTCTATTCAGAAGACCGGCCAGAAAGGCTGACCCCGCCAACGGTTGGTGAATTTTTTGGTCACGTCCGGAAAAATTATTTTCGACTGTTTTTCCATTATATGTATTTTGACGTTGCGAAATTTTCCTATCTGCAAGCAGGGGTTTTGCTGCCTTATGTGGCGCTGGCACCGACAATTGTCGCGGCTGGCTTTACCTTGGGCGTTATGCAACAGATTGTCCGGGCCTTTAGCCGGGTTGAATCATCATTGCAGTTTTTGGTCAGAAGCTGGCCAACCATCGTTGAATTGATTTCGATCTATAAACGCCTGCAGTCATTCGAGTTGGCAATTCGTGACCAGTCTATGCCGGAATGGGAAGCCCCAGAAAACCGCTAGAGGTGCTTGACAAGCTTTGAAGTCGAATAGGTGGCAAGGGTGGGCACAATCACCACCTTGCCGCCTCGTTTTTTGACAATGTCACTGCCAACCACATCATCTGGCTTATAATCGCCACCTTTGATGATCATATCAGGTTGCAATAGCGCGATTAGGTTTTGTGGGGTGTCCTCGTCAAAAATCGTAACCGCATCCACCATATCAAAAGCGGCCAGAGCGGCGGCCCGCTTATCGGCTGATTGTAACGGGCGGCTGTCGCCTTTTAAACGGCGTACCGAGGCGTCACTATTTAACCCGATGATCAGCCTGTCTGCTGTTTTTGCCGCGTGGCGCAACAGGCTTATATGCCCCGGGTGCAACAAATCAAAACAGCCGTTGGCAAAGGCAATGGTATCGCCCGCACTGCGCCAATTTTGACATAAGGTAGCCAGAGCGGCTGGTTCAGTTAACGGGTTTGATAGTGGCATATAGGCCAGAATTTCGCCGGGCGTGACAATCGCCGTGCCTGATTTGCTGACCGCAACACCGGCCGCGTGATTGGCTAGCGCGACCGCCGCTTCTATATCTGCGCCAGATGCAATGGCGGCGCTGATCACCGCGACAACTGTATCACCAGCCCCAGATACATCGAACACGTCACGCGTTTTGGCTGGGTCATGAAACTGTGTTCCATCGGCTGATGACGCCAAAATACCGCGCGCGCTCAAGGTTGTCATGATCGTGCCGATATTATGGGTTTTTGCCAATCTGGTTGCTGTGGCCCCGATCGTATCAAGTTCTGTCAGGCTGGTTCCGGCAGATTTTGATAATTCCTGCAAATTTGGCGTTAGGATATCAACATCGGCATAAACCGAAAGATCGGTCACTTTCGGGTCAGCGACAATTAATTTTTTGGCAGTTCTGGCGGCATCAATCAGCTGTCTGATCACTGTTTCAGGCAGGCATCCCTTGGCATAATCGGACAATACCAGCATATCTGCGTTGGCGATCACGCTGCGTGCTGTTTCACATAATGTCTGCTGTGCGCCAGCGTCAATGGCACCGGTCGTTTCATCATCAACGCGCAAGATCTGCTGGCCTGACGCACGATAGCGGGTTTTCAGGCTGGTTGGACGGCCAGCAATGGGTACTGACAAAAATGTGATGGTTGGAAACTGGCGTAATTCTGCCGCTAAATCAGATGCTGCGGCATCATCACCGCACGCCCCAATTAAGGTTACTTGTGTGCCAAGCTGGGCGAGGTTACATGCCACATTGGCCGCACCGCCCGGCATTTGCTGGCATTTGGACTGGCTAAGAACAGGTACCGGGGCTTCTGGTGAGATTCTTGTGACCGTGCCATCGACAAAGCGATCCAGCATTAAATCACCAACAACTAATATATGACGGTCTTGAAAGCTGTTGATCAAGCCAGCCGCTGTCGAGGCGTCAAGATGCATCAGGATTGCTCATTTCGAAGTTTGCGATATCGGACAGCGGCGTCATGCCGGACATCAAGCGCGCTTCGCGTCGTGGCAATGGCATCATTCGGAACGTCAGCGGTGATTGTGCTTCCCGCGCCAATAATGGCCCCGGCGCCTATTTTTACCGGGGCGACAAGGGCGGTATTCGAACCGATAGAGGCACCATCCCCAATGATTGTTTTAAATTTGCCAAATCCATCATAATTGCAGGTGATGGTACCAGCCCCAACATTGACATCGGTGCCGATCACACTGTCACCGATATAGGTCAAATGGTTGGCCTTGCTTCCCGCCCCAATGACAGATTTTTTGGTCTCAACAAAATTGCCAATTTTGACCCCATCGCCAGCCTCGGTACCGGGGCGTAACCGTGCATAGGGGCCAATTACACAACAAGCCCCAAGTGTCGAGCCCTCTATATGGCTAAATGATTTGATAATGCTGCCTTCACCAATGTTTGTGTTTGGCCCAATCACCACATGTGGTTCGATGATCACATCACGCCCCAAAATCGTATCGGCGCTTAAAAACACTGTGTCAGGCGCAATTAATGTGGCCCCTTGTTGCATAGCGGCATGGCGCAGGCGGCGCTGTAATATTGCTTCAAGATGGGCCAGATCGGCACGATCATTCACCCCGGCAATTTCGGCCTCATCAGCAATTTGACAGACCACCTTATGACCATTTTGATTGGCAAGCTGGATGATATCAGTCAGATACAATTCATCGCTCTTATTATTCGGTTGCACCTCAACCAGAAGTTCAAATAACAGCGGACAACGCACCGCCATAATGCCGCCATTCACAAGGGTAATGCGCCGTTCATCGTCGCTGGCATCCTTGTCTTCGACAATTCGCGTCAACTGTCCGTTGTTGTCGATCACAAGGCGGCCATAGCCATGCTGTTCAGCGGTTTCAAAACCCAACACAGCAACGCTTGTTGTGGCATCAATTGATGACGCCAAACGGGTTAGCGTATCGGCTGTGACCAATGGCGTGTCTGCAAACATAATCAGCGCGACACCATCAAAATTTGCAAGGCTTGGTGCGGCGGCCATTACGGCATGCCCGGTGCCAAGTGGCTTGTCCTGAATACAAAAATCACGGCCATCAAGCCAGTCTTGGATTTGTTCAGATTGGCGCGGTAACACGGTGATCATGCGGCTGGCGTTGGCGGCTATCGCGGCATCGAGTGACCATGCCAGCATTGGCCGCCCGCCAATTCGGTGTAGCGGTTTTGGCAATGCTGACTTTAGGCGGGTGCCCTGTCCAGCGGCGAGAATGATTGCGGCTATTTCCATAGTCTTTATATACGCATTTTCATCAGATAATGCCAAACATTTGCGAAAAATAGACTCTGGGATATAGGCTCTGGCTTTCATTGTTTGTTACGCAGATGCATTCGTAACTTTCTTTTATCCAAAAAAATCTTTATCACGGTGGATAAGGGCAGGACAGATCTTATTTTGATCGTAAAGGGTCAGGCAAGGAGAGGCATATGTGCGGAATTGTTGGGGCTGTTGGCCATGACCGGTGCGGGTCAGTGTTGCTCGACGCGTTAAAGCGGTTGGAATATCGCGGCTATGACAGTTCGGGCATCGTGACCTTGCATGACGGGCAGATTGATCTTCGCCGGGCGGTTGGTAAATTGGTGCATTTAGAGGCCGCGTTGGCGGCACGACCGCTTGACGGGCATATAGGCATTGGCCACACAAGATGGGCAACGCATGGCGGAGTGTCTGAAGAAAACGCGCACCCGCATGTTGCCGCTAATCGTGTATCGATCGTGCATAACGGGATCATTGAAAATCACCGGGCCATTCAGTCTCGGTTGGAATCAGCCGGCCATAAATTTGCCAGTGATACAGATTCAGAGGTCTTGGCCCATCTATTTGTTGAAGCATTTGATGCCGGCCTTAACGCGGTTACCGCAACGCAGAAAATTTTAGCTGAAATTGAAGGTGCGTACGCATTTGCCGCGATGGCAACAGATTATCCAGATCAATTGATTGTTGCACGCAATGCGTCACCGCTGGCTATCGGCATTGGTGATGCGGCCTGTTATATCGGATCGGATGCCATTGCCTTGGCGCATCTCACACGCAAGGTGATTTACCTTAAAGACCATGATTTTGCGCTGATTTCGGCGGATAATGTTGCCGTTTATCAATCAGATGGACGCCCAGCTAATCGCGAAACGGTGATTGTGGCGGCTAGCCCGGGCATTGTTGATAAAGGCGGCTATCGGCATTTCATGGAAAAGGAAATTCATGAACAGCCTGATGCGATCGCCCATTCATTGGCGGCGATGACGGACAGTGACGGACAATTA
This sequence comes from Pseudomonadota bacterium, assembly GCA_027620495.1. Classification (GTDB taxonomy): domain Bacteria; phylum Pseudomonadota; class Alphaproteobacteria; order Puniceispirillales; family Puniceispirillaceae; genus UBA3439. The sequence goes on from JAQCEA010000025.1 coordinate 23,133, forward strand.
ACCGCCACAATGCAGGCCGAGGATTTGCGCGCCATTACCGGCATTGTTATGCTGGCGGCGGGTACCAGCCATTATGCCACGCAGGTGGCGCGCTATTGGATTGAAACTTTGGCAAAAGTGCCGGTGGTTTGCGAGGTGGCATCGGAATATCGATATCGTCATCCGGTGACCAGCGCCTATTCAACCGCATTGGCCATATCGCAATCTGGTGAAAGCCTCGATACGTTAATGGCGATGCGCCATGCCGCTAGTTGCGGCCTGCATACGATTGGCCTTGTTAATGTGCCGGGCAGTACGATTGCCCGCGAATCTGATTTTGTTTTGCCAACGCGGGCTGGGCCTGAAATTGGCGTGGCCAGCACCAAAGCCTTTACCGCGCAATTAACAGTGTTGTTGAGCTTTGCCGTTGCACTTGGCAGAGCCAAAGGCACAATTGATGCAGAACGTGCGGCGCAGATCCATCATCAAATTCAATCATTGCCTGGTCTTGTTGGTCGTGCTTTGGCCTTATTTGATCCCATCCGGCCAATCGCGCATGGGTTGAGTCAGGCGCGTTCGGCATTGTATTTGGGGCGTGGTACGCTGTATCCGCTGGCATTGGAAGGCGCGCTGAAACTCAAAGAATTAAGCTATATTCATGCAGAAGGCTTCGCCTCTGGTGAAATGAAACATGGGCCAATTGCGCTGATTGAAGATGGATTGCCTATTGTTGCATTGCTGGCGGCAGATGAAATTATGGCCAAAGTCAGCAGTAATCTGCGCGAGGCGGCCGCGCGTGGCGGGCAGATTATTTTGATCACCGAAGAGCGCGGCGTCAGCGAGGTTGATTTTGCCGATGCGGTGATCACCGTGCCAGATGTTGACCCGCTTTTGGCGCCAATTTTATTGGCGGTGCCAGCACAGATTTTGGCCTATTTGACGGCGGTGGAAAAAGGCACAGATGTTGACCAACCGCGTAATTTGGCAAAATCAGTTACTGTCGAATAGGTTTCCTATAAACCAAATACTGAAGAATTTTAGGTGTTTAGTTTCAATTTCTGTTGAAACTAGAACACTTTGTTATGACATGATTCCAGAGAAGAGAGAGTGGAGAAAACAACTAATTTTCGATCTCCACAACAAGGGATATTCCAATACACAAATTGCAGAA